>OZ247587.1:0-610129 GCA_965233865.1 Candidatus Neptunichlamydia sp. | reverse complement strand
TCGCAAGGAAAGTTTCCCGGAAAGAGAAGAGCGGATACAGGCTCTTTGGGAAAAAGAAAAAGTCTTCAAGAAGTCAGTAGATGAGCGCAAAGATGCGCCTCTATTTTCAATGTATGATGGTCCTCCATTTGCAACGGGACTGCCTCATTATGGGCACCTGCTTGCTGGAACAATCAAGGATGTTGTCCCGCGCTATAAGACGATGAAGGGATATCGAGTGCCACGCCGCTTTGGATGGGATACCCACGGCCTTCCTGTTGAAATGGAGATAGAAAAAGCTCTAGAGCTTTCTGGAGCAGCAGATATTGAGCAATTTGGAATCGCGAAATTCAATGAAGAGTGTCGCAGTATTGTGATGCGTTATTCGGAAGAATGGAAGAAAACGGTCAACCGAATGGGTCGATGGGTTGATTTTGACAAGACTTATATGACGATGAATCTCACATTTATGGAGACTGTTTGGTGGGTTTTTGGAGAGTTATGGAAAAAGGGGCTTGTTTATGAAGGGTTTAAAGTGATGCCCTTTTCAGCTCAGCTTGGAACCCCCCTCTCTAATTTTGAGGCAAACTTGAATTATCAGGATGTGGATGATCCATCGATTACAGTTAGCTTTCCGCTTATTAATGATCCAGAAACGTCTTTGTTGATATGGACAACGACTCCTTGGACTCTCCCTTCAAATTTAGCGGTCATGGTAGGGGAGAAGCTTGATTACGTTAAGGTCCGAAAGGATGGAAAATTTTATATCTTGGGGAAAGGGCGTATCGAAACTTATTTCAAAAATGGTTGCGAAATCATAGATACCTTTAAGGGAAAGTCTCTCATTGGAAAGCATTACCTGCCAATATTTGATTACTTTGTCGAAGAAGCAAGTCCCCATAGCTTCTCAATAATTGGCGAGGATTCAATCGGTGAAGATATGGGAACGGGGATTGTTCATTCTGCACCAGCCTTTGGTGAGGTTGACTTTTTTGCTTGCAAGAATGCAGGGATTGACCTTGTTTGTCCTGTCGATCAGAATGGAAAATTCACTGCTGAACTTCCTGACTTTGAAGGAAAATATGTGAAAGATGCCGACAAAGAATTAATCAAAAAAATCAAAGAGAAAGGGCGACTTTTTCATCAAGGAACGATCCGTCATAGTTACCCCTTTTGTTGGCGCTCCGATACACCTCTAATTTATAAGGCTGTAAGCACATGGTTTGTTGCGGTTGAAAAAATTAAAGATAAGATCGTGTCAAATAATGAACATATCCATTGGGTGCCTAATCATTTAAAGCATGGGCGTTTTGGAAAATGGCTTGAAAATGCTCGGGACTGGGCGATTAGTCGAAATCGCTATTGGGGAACGCCAATTCCTCTATGGAAGAGTCCGGATGGGGATATTATTATTATCAGTAGTGTTGAAGAGCTCGAAAAACGAACTGGTAAAACGGTGAAAGATCTTCATCGTCACCATATCGATACATTGACTTTTGAGGAAAATGAGAAAGTCTATACGAGGGTAAGCGAAGTCTTTGATTGTTGGTTTGAGTCGGGGTCGATGCCTTATGCTCAAAATCATTATCCTTTTGAGAATGGAAAAGAGACTCTTGATGCATTTCCTGCGGATTTTATTGCTGAAGGGCTTGACCAGACGCGGGCGTGGTTTTACACACTCAATATCTTGTCGACGGCGTTGTTTAACAAGCCTGCATTTAAAAATGTGATTGTGAACGGGATTATCTTATCCGAGAATGGGGCAAAGATGTCAAAGCGGCTGAGGAATTATCCTGATCCAGGGCTTGTGATAAATAAGTATGGAGCCGATGCAGTGCGCCTCTATATGCTCCATAGCCCTGTCGTGCAGGGTGATGATCTTCGTTTTGCGGAGCGGGGTGTAGAATTGGTTCTTCGCCAGTTTTTGATTCCTCTCTGGAACTCTTATGTGTTTTTAGCAACGTATGCAAATATCTATAAGTGGAAGCCAGCTGGATCAAAGCCTAAGTGCTCTATTGATCGCTGGATCCTTTCAAAACTGCAGAAGCTGGTTTTAGATGTTGAAAAAGGGATGGATGGTTACTCGCTTAGTCAGGCCGTCAACCCATTTGTTGATTTTATTGAAGAGCTTACTAACTGGTATATTCGACGAAATCGAGGACGATTCTGGGCAGATGAGGAGACTGAAGATCGCACGGAAGCATTCCAGACTCTCTATACGGTAGTGTTTCAGTTGTCAAAGATCGCGGCGCCATTTGTTCCTTTTATTAGTGATGCCATTTATCAAGATCTTCGAACAAAAAAGGATCCGATCTCTGTTCATCTCTGCGATTTTCCAAGTTATGACGCGACGTGGCGCGATGAGGTTCTTGAAGAGGAGATGGCCTCGGTGCAAACGGCTGTTAGCATGGGGCATGCTTTGAGAAAAGAGCACAAATTAAAGGTGCGACAACCTCTGCTAAAGGTCCACTTGATTTCAAGTAATCCTCAGGTGATTAAACTCCTCAAAGGACAGGAAAATCTGATTTTAGATGAACTCAATGTGAAGGCTGTTGAATATCACAGTGATGAAAAGGGGTTTGTTGAGATTTTAATCAAACCTAACTTTAAGACGCTGGGGCGGCGTGCTGGGCCGTTAATGAAAAAAGTTCAAGCAGCGATTCTTGATCTCGATCCAAGTGCCCTGGATGGAGGAAATTATGAACTAGATCTTGATGGAGAAAAGTTTTCCATTACCTCAGAGGATGTCCTCGTTGATCGGAAGGTTAAGGAAGGATCTGTTGCTGCAACAGAAGGGGCAATGACAATTGCACTAGATACGACTCTGGACGATGCTCTTAGGCTTGAAGGATTAGCACGCGAGATTGTGAACAAAGTCAACACGCAAAGACGCAACATGCGGCTTGAGGTGACAGATCGCGTCAAAATGGTGATTGATACAACACCTCATGTAAGAAAATGTTTTGAGGAGTACCGCAATACTATCATCCACGAGGTTTTAGCTTCTGAAGTGAAGTTCGAAGCAACAGAGGGAGAAGAGTGGGATTTAAATGGAGAGCGGGCCGTGATTTCGCTTGAGAAGCAATGAAATGGTCGCTTCTTCTGGTCGCAGTTTCGGTGAATTGCTTTTGCTATGATTTTGCTGAGTTCGATTCCTTTCAAGAAGGACAACTTTAACCTGATTTTCATTCCAGGGGCATTTTGCAAAAATGAGTTAGACTCTGTTGAAGATTGCTTTCATTTTTTACGTTTAGTCTGTACCCAAGATCTTGAGAGTTCTGATCTTTCTCCGAAAAATAGGACAGTTATGATATAGACTTCTCGAACTTAAAGAGGAGTAAAAGTAAATGAAAATTCAATGATGAATTTAAAGGGAATGCGGTCAAGTTAGTGAGAGAAGAGGGATTGAAGATAGAAGAGGTAGCAAGTGATCTGAGTATAGGTGTTTCTACGCTAAAAATATGGCTCAGTAAGCATGACCATAGTCGACTGAGAAATTGATTAAGGCAGACAAGGGAGGAAGAAGAGATTAAGCGACTGAAAAAAGAAAATAGGATCTTTACTCTAGGAAAATCGTTGGACATTCCATCAAAAAGCATATGAGAAAAGAACTGATCATACAAGCTTTAGAGCAGGCAGTCTCAGGAAGAGGAGCTGCTGAAAAGGAAATATTTAACTATATAGAACGCTACTATAACAATAAGAGAAGACATTCAACATTGGGATATTTGAGCCCGGTGAAATTTGAAGAAAAACATGAGAATAGTCTATGTTAAGAGTGTCTACAAAAACGGGGGAAGATCAGTTTTGAAAAGACGCGGGTTTCAAGTTAAACTACCCTCTAACTTTGAGAAGAGGTTTGGATATCTAGCTGGGGCAGATAAAGAGAGAGCTCAAGCTTTAATGGAGGTTTGAAAAGACCCTGAAATTAAAGCAATCTGGTGTATTCGTGGGGGCATGGATCGGGGCGGATTTTAGATCTTTTAGATTATGATTACATTCGGGAGCATCCTAAAATCTTTATTGGGATGAGTGATATCACAGCTCTTCATATCGCTTTGATGCAGAAGGCGGGCCTTGCCACATTTTTAGGTCCTGTCGCAAAGTGGACATTCGACCCAACGAAAGAGACAGAGCTTTTAGAGCAGGGAATATGGGATACTGTAGGTGAAGGAAGAACCAGTGTTTATGAAAACCCTCTAGCATGCGAAACAATTGTAGGAAGAAAGGGAGAAGGGATTCTCGTGGGAGGAAATCTTTCTTTAATTACTGCTCATATTGGAACGCAGTGGCAGCTTGATACTGCAGGAAAAATTCTTATTCTTGAAGATATGGGAAAAAAAATTTATCGGGTCGATCGGATGCTCAATCAATTAAGGCAAGCGAGAATGGTAGATAATCTAGCGGGTTTGATTTTAGCATCATGGGATGATTGCAAGCCTGATATGGAAGATGGATGGACAATTGAAAAGATTTGTAGAGACTATTTTTCTGATGCTCCTTACCCAGTAATCTCAGGATTTCCATCAAGTCACATTGAGTCTCAGGTGACCTTGCCTCTTAATTGTCGCTACGCACTTGATGGAGGTGCTGGGAAGGTAGAACTTTTGGAGCCGGGCGTAGCATGTACAAAACTCCCGTTAAACCAATAACAATTCCGATTCCGAGAATCGTCAAAGGGGAAAAAAAACTGCAGCAGATGCCGCCTAGAACGGGGGCAATGAGGCCGCGGAGCCCGACCATAAGAATATTCACGCTCGAAAATTTTGAGCTATCCTCATCGGCAGCAAAGAGGGTTCCAGAAAGATGCCAGATAAGGTTACTTCCAGCTTGGGCTATTCCATAGAATAGAAAGGCAATGTTCACCCAGAAGATATTGGACGTGGCAAAAAGGAGGGTAAATGGGAAGAGACTAAATCCAAGAATTATAAATGCCGTGAGGCGATTTAAAGAGATACGGCTAATTCCTTGCCTCCATAAAAATGATGTGGAAACGACTCCAATTCCCATCCAAATATAACGGGCAATTGCCAAATTATCATGGGTAAGGTTGAGGGTGTCAGCATAATAGATGTGGATAGCAGGAGTCATAAACATTAGCGCAAATCCTCCCAGCATAAATCCCCACTGGAAATTAGCAAAATCGGGGCGAGAACGCATCAAATGGATCGAATCTTTTATCGGTTGTAAGAGACGATTTGAGGAGATTGGTAGGATGTTGCCGTCTTGCTTTAGGTTTTGAGGAAGGGGGATACGCATTTGAATGAAAGTGCTGGTCAAGGAGAGGATTGCTGCAAGGGCAAATAGGATCTGCCAGGATCCTTTGTAGACATCAAGAAATTTCCCTACAAAGAGACCTAAGCAAATACTTTCTATAAACCCGAGAACATACAGGCGGGAGAAGAGTTTTTCACGAGGCTCCTTCTCAAGGTTAAGCTTGAGAATTTCCATTTTTGAAGGGATGCAGGCTCTTGAAAATAACTGATAGACTCCAGCACACAAGATGACGAACCAGACATTGCTAATAAAAGGTAGGCAGAGGAAGGGGATAAAAGAGAGAACCCATGCTCCCATAAAATTAGAGAGAAGTTTACTTCTTTCTCTCAGTAGATTTGCACTCCAGTAAAAGGATAAAACTGAGAGGACGGGACGAAGGGTCGCTAAAACTGAGATCTGGAGAGCGGTGGCGTGTAGATCTTTCCGCAATATAAATAAAAGAAGGGTATAAAAAGCGATGAAAGGCTCAGTCGCAATTTGCATCCAGATAAAAGCAAAGCGTGTCGAAAAACTGCGCGACTTAAGGGGTTTTTCTGGGGTGCTCATTTGATTTTTTGAGGGAGTTTATTCCGCTTATGATAAACAACATAGTAGGTGCCAAAGCCAACAAAAGCAAGGATCCAAACGACAAAACGAGGAGAATTAAAGAAAGGATGGTTTGCTTGTAGAACGGCTCCAAGGCGAGGGCCTGGAGGCCAGAAAATATAATCAGGGGCTCCTCGAATATTTTCTTCAGGAAGAAACCCGAAATCGCGGCTGTCTGCACTCATTGCGTAGTTATCTCCTAGCACCATATATCGATTGACTGGGATCTCAATCCCTTTTTGCTGGAGGAGAACTGTATCGATTTTCCCTTCACTTGTAAGGGGAGGACCAGGATCATCAAAAGGGATGTGAGGGCGATAATTGGGGGCCGCCTCTTGACGGAGGTATTCTTGTTGAATGAACTTTAAAAGGGTGGGATCATCCTTTTTAATCATAGAGGCGCCCATTGCAAAGAGGTCTCCATCCCGGTAATAAACATAGCGAGAAGGGAGAAGATACTGATCCTTTGCATAAGGAGCATAGAACGTCATCCACTCAATTCCTAAATTATAAAGAAGTTGCATCCGTTCTGGTGTAAATTGATAGAGAGGATGATCCTTTGGAAGTTCGGTTGTAATCCCTCCAAAGCGCACTTGATATCCTTTTCCGTAGTAAAACTCGTAGGTTCCATTTGGAATGCCCGAAAGTTTGGGACTTGCTTGGCTTAGCTTTGACCCATATCGGTAAGCATGACCATTTTTTACGATAAATCGAGCGGTGTAGAGGTTGCTCATCAAAGTGTCTAAATGGTCCTGCGACAGAGGAATCACAGAGGATGTTGTTCCTAAGCTAGGGACCAATCGTCCCATGGGGTTCTTCTCTATTTTAGGGTGTTTCACTGTCGGATGGTGGATGACTTCCATATAGAGAGGGGCTTTTTCTAATTGATTCAAGGGGGTACTTGCATATTTCTCGACCTCGCGATCGGTTAACAGGCGGGAAACACCATAATCGCTAAAGCCCCAAAGCTCATAGTAATCTTCTACGGCTCCCTTGAAAGGAGGAAGCATTTCCCCAATAATTTTATTGGTAGATTCTAATGAGAGTTGTGCAACTGCTTTATTCATTTGCTTTAGAGTAACTGGGGCATAGATACCACCCTTTGCTTTCTCAGGGAGCATCATTTTCCCATTCAAATAAATATAGGGGACATGATCAATTTTGCTTAAGAATTCAGGATTTAAGTCTTTTGAAATATCATTTCCATTTTTGTCGATTCCGTAGATTTCACCTCCATAAAAATAAAGAATATCTCCAGGTTTTCCAATGAGACGTTTTACAAACTGCTTTTTTCCAGGAAAGAGGTAGAAGTAAAAGGTATCTACGTCATGGATATCCATTCCTGCACCAGTGAAGACGACTGTTCCATTCCTGAGTGCCAAGTTAGGATCAAAAAGGAAATGTCCTTGTCTCAATGGAATGTTAATGCCATATGTGGTTTTCGAGACAACAAGGCGATCTCTTTCTGCAAGCGTCGGTCGCATCGATCCAGTCGGTATCTCATATAGTTCAAACCACATAGTTCGAATGAGGACTGCAACCAAAAGAGCTAGCCCTAGTCCAACAATAAAATCTCGCACGCGCTCCAGCGGGCTTTTTTTGAGATGAAGGGTCGTAAACTTTTCTGCCTTATGGGCTATTTTTGAAGCTTGCGCGCGGTTTTTCTCAAGAATTTGTTCCTGGAGATTACTCAAGGTGTGGACAACTTCCGTCCGTTGACTTTCTGATAGGATTTTCTGTTTTCTTCGATAGAGTTTTAAGATGTGACGGAAGATATGGAGAGATTTTTTTAATCGGTATATTTTCATAGAGCAGATTCTAACGCATCAAAACATAAATGTACACGTGAGACTCTCACGTGGCAGGGTTCATGTGGAAAACTTGTTCATAACTGTTTCTGCAGGAGAATCGCATTTTCTCGATTGATGTAAAGTAAAATTTTTATAAAGAAATTATTGAAGTTTCATAACATGTTCTTTATTAATTATTAACAAACTTTCTATAGAGGTGTGTTGGATGCATTTTTTCAAGCTCATTTTATTATTTTTGAATCTTATTTTATGTTCATAAAAATTGACTCTAGAGATAGGTTCATAGTGCAATAATTATATTGATTATAGTACTTACCAATAATAGAGGTACTAGAATGACTAAAATTCCGGAAGATGATTCTTCCAAAGAAAAACTTCAGTTGCTCCTTTTTCAACTTGGAGAGCAACTGAAAGAGCCCCCTATTATGATTGATCTGTATAATTGGAGAGATACTGTCGAAATTATCATGAAGGATATTCAAGAAGTTTCACCCTATGTGCATGATCGTTTAGATGCTTTAATCAGTGAGGCAATGCGTCTTGTACACAAGCACGTAATGGATCTAGATAGAGATATTTCTCGTAAAGATTCCGAACAAAGCGCTATGGATTACTTTGAGCAGATTGCGTTTGTTGCATCTGAAATCAACGCAATTAAGTCTTTGTGAAAAGGATATATCGTTATTCTTTGAAATAAGGAAGGGACTTTCGACGTTACCGATAGAGCTTCAGCTCTATTGAGTATAGGAATGCGGCGATTCAATCGCCATTTCAGGAGTTTCTGAAGAAACAATCCATAAGTATTCGTGGCCAGAAGTGAAAAGAGCATCAGTTTTATTTTGGTCAATTAAGAGGGTGAGAGACTCTCCATTTCTTTTCTCATCGCATGGGATCACGTGGGTGAGACGGGGGCTTTCGGTCATATCGATTGCATAAAGATTTAAAGAATCAAAGTATGTTGGACAGTTGAGCGATAGCTGCATTTTCCCGTCTTCTTTGTGGACGCTTGAAGTAAAGGCTGGTCTGCGACGGGGGATATCGCGCGCAGGAGAAACCATCCCTCTTCCTGAATCAAGAGCACGGATTTTAAACTTTATCACCCCATCTCTAACCTGTAGCCAGTAGGGAAAAGGGAAATCTTTACGCTCTTTATCGAAGTAGAGGATTATTGATTTTCCAGAAAGGTCTGCGTGATCTATGGGCCATTTAGCGGTATAAACGTCATATTCAGCCTCTTTAATTTTCTTTCCTTCAAGGACCTGAGGGGGTCCCCAAGGACGATTTTGGATTGTTCCAGGTTTGGAAGTGGGGCCTGTTTGCATCCTCTCTTCTTCAGAAAGATAATTAAGATTCAAAGACATTAGGGGGATTAAGAAAGCCGCCATTTCATCGGTTGGAACCCAGGCTCTGCGAGTCCTTGAGTAACATTCGGTAACAGATTTCTTTTCGAGATCGATTTCATATAGGATCCATGAAGTATGTCCAGGAGCTCCTCTACTCACCCATTCATCCCATTTCATTTTTTTGACTTGGTGTTGGGGAATACTAATTTCCTCAAATAAGAAGCGTTTTTCCCCTTTTGTATGAAGGTGCAAAAGGGAGATTAGTTGGTTTTGTTCCGTGACAATATAGGTTCCTTCTTCAGCTTCTAAGAACCGGTCTTTTAAGCTAAAAGCAAAGAGGGAGTGAACCGTAAAAATAAAACAAAAAAGAACATGTTTCATGCAGTCATTATAGCTGATCTGGGCAATACTAGCGATCTATTTGAGTGGTTGTATGAAAGATTTTATACTTTCGTTGGATGAGCTTGATTACTTCTTACGTTACATCCCTTTCTGAAAATAAGCTCAAAACTCAGGTTATAGGGATAGGTTCATATTAGTAGGTATAATCACTAGGTCTTTTCTTCAATTAGAGGATCGGGTAAATGTGGAAGGGAAGAATCGTACATGGAGATGGGATGAAATTCTGGATTGTATTGGGGTTTTCGGTGTTTGGAATGGCATATGGAACTCTTCCTCAGTTAGATAAAGAAGTACTAGCTCTTGTGAAAGAACAGTCGTCGGAAAATTGGAAGCAAGAAGTGGAAACCATCGATCAGGCAGTCATTAAGCTAACTGATCTTAGAAACAAAGAACTTTCCAATGCTGCTTGGTCACAAAACCAAGGAGATCGCCTCCAGTTTCAGTCTCACAACCTACTCGATGCACGTCGCTACTGGAATGAAGCTGATACGAGTCGGGAAATTGCTGCACGGTATCAAGAGGAGATCGACAAGTTAGAAGTCCGCAAAAAGGAGATTCTAAATCAGCAAGAAGTTCAATATTAATCGCCTGAATCAAGTGCATGATTTATAAATCTTCCTTAGCTCTTCTTACTGATCTTTATGATCTTATATCGAATTTCACGTATCTTGATGGGCTAAAAATACCGAATGGAGCCCCTCTGATTTGCATGCAACTCATTGCTAGTTTATTTTGCCCCTAATTTGTATGAAACGCTTTATTTGATTGCAGATGGATTGTAACCTTATCTCCGTATAGGAGTAAAAATGAGTAGAAGCAAAAAATACCAAAGCATTCCGATCTATTTGTCAGTAGAGGAATTTAATCAATTTGTCTTGCCCCATCTCACTGAAGGATCAAGAGGACCTAAGACAAAGGTGTCATTTTACCGTCTCTTCAACTACATTTTGAAGTTGATGCATACCGGGTGCCAACGGGAAGAAATTCCCATTAAAAAAGATGCATCTGGCAAGCCGGAAATCCACCACACTCGCATATTCCGCACCTTTCAACGGTGGCATAGGGATGGCTGTTTCGAAAAGATATTTGTGGGTTCCGTTCAGCAGTTTTTTTCAAAAAAAATATTGAATACCGATGTGATTCACGGAGATGGTAGCACGACAACGGCTAAAAAAGGGGCGATAATATAGGTTTCAACGGTCACAAGCATATGAAAGGTGATAAGGTTGTCGCCCTATGTGATCGTAACTGCAATGTTATAGCACCTATGATCTTTGCGCCAGGCAACAAGAATGAGTCTCCCCTCATACGCGAAGCAATGGGCCCATTGAAGAGTATTGCAAAGGCTGTGGGGTTCAACATTAAAGGATCCACCATGAGCCTCGATGGGGTCTATGATTGCCGTAAAAACGGTAAGAAAATCTTCAATGCGAGAATGAAACCTAACATCAATCCAAACAAACGAAATAGAAAAAAGAGCAAGAGTAGTCGCAAGCCCATGTTTGACTTCGAAGTTTTTAAAGAACGCTTCCGTACCATAGAGAGGATTTTCGCATGGGAGGACAAGTTTAAACGGCTTCTTATACGATTCGAGAGAATTAGCTCGCATCATTATGGGATGAAGTATATCGCTTTTGCACTCATTAACTTACGCCACTTTTGTAGTGTCTAGGCCCAAAATGAACCTACTTTCATCGAGACCAGTTTGTTTTGACAATGCACTCGCATGTCCAAAAATGGCTGTTTTCGTGCCATGCAGAGGAAGTAGAGCATTTTTTCGGCTCCAATGTGAATTTTCGACTTAGCTGCATAAATCTTCCATCTGATTTTCTGGGAAAACTAGCAATGAGTTGCTATACGGCGATAAGGTTACAATCCATCTGCAATCAAATAAAGCGTTTCATACAAATTAGGGGCAAAATAAACTAGCAATGAGTTGTACTCCAAACACCATTATTACCCAGAACACTTGAATCATTTGGAATAACTATGCCTAAAATCGGCACTTTTCCTTAAAATTCACTCAGAAATGATGATTAGGATCTTCGCAGTATTGAAAAATGTTTTCAGGTATGGGTTTTGTTACAAAATCTATGGTAAAAATCTGCCGCTACAGCCCTTTCTGTAAAGAAATTATTTTCATGCAAAAGCCGTGCTCATAACTCTGTGCTTGCTTTTGACATTGAGGAGAAGATGCCCATGGCCTTTTTTAAAATTTCTCTTTCTCACTCTTAAAAAATTTTCCTTTTCTGTAATCAGACAACCACATATTTAATGTTGAATGACCGATCCCTAAGTCTTGAGATACCTGCTTAATCGGTAATTTTTCTTCAATCACCAGCTTGACTGCATTCTTCTTAAAATCAGCGTCAAATTTTTTCATGTTATTTTCTCCTCAATATTTTGAAGAGTCTACATCATAACTGTCTACTTTTTTGGGGGAAGATCACACTTACCCATGTCTTTACAGTTAGAGATGATATATTCGATTAAAATTCGAAGTTTCGAGTAGTTGTAAGTTTGACTATTTTTTTCCATTTCTTCATGAAAAGCACGTTGTAATTTATTTTTTATTTTCTTATCCAATTTTCCATGTGTTGGAGAATCCAATATGATCATTGGATCTTCTTCAATCGATTTAAAATCTAAATACAATTCTATAGATGCACCGATTCCATTAATGTTCTTTTTTGTAATCTGGGTAGAATTAGAGATTTTCTTTGATTGAGTTGTTCGAAAACTATTGAAATCTTTTAGTTCAGGTAGAGAAATTACACGAATATTATTAGGGATTTCTACCTTATCACATTTCTTTAATGACTTATTCCCAGCACCATCATTATCTAACAACACAATAACAGGGCCAATACCTTCCAAATTTTTTAATAGCTTACAGAGCTTAACCATATCTTCAGTTCCACCGAAAGGAAAATCATCATCTGTAAATGAAAACAAATCACTCAATTCTAGCTTAAATTTATTAAAAACTCCTGATATAATTTTTTTATCTGTTTTTCCTTCAGTTAATATCAAGTAAGTTATACTATCTTTAAGATTAATATCGAGGTCATCAATCCACCCTCCTTCAACTAGATCAAAATATTCCCAAACAAGTTGGTTTTCTGAAAAAATATCTATCTCTGCAAGGCATCTAAGTATCAGATATGGGTCCATTTCGTCTAACTGAAATAAAAATTTCGTTTCAATGTTACAGCTTTTCAATAAGTCGATAGCTTTTTTATTTTTATTAAGGAATAATCTTATGCTATATAAGGATTGCATATCATAGCCAAGTAACTCTAAACTTTTAATCTCTTTTAAGTCGCCTTTAATCATTTCGGCATTTAAAAATTCAGAGCTTTTTTGATTAAAGTCAATAAACGAAAGCATTTTAAGAAAAGAATTAAAATTTAATTTATTTTCGCTAACCATTCTAACAAAACTTTCAGATTCTTCTAATGTGAATCCATGAAGATCTAATCTTTCCTTGATTTTTGATATTGGTACGATATATGCAGGTTTAGGATTGTCTTTTTTGAAATTACTTGGATCTTGATAAAGATGATTTTTCTTATTTTCTCTAAAAAACAAAAATTTACAGTTAATAAGATTATTCTTTGAACAAAAAAGTGTATAGTTTCCTATTCTTAGCCTATTTTTTGATCCCATCTATACCCAAAAAGTAAAAAATCGTCTAAAATTCGTTATTTTCTCTATAGCTTGCTAAAAGGTAAATCTAAAGTCTACTTACTTAGCAATCCTTAGCTTTAAGTGCTTGATTTTGCCTTTTGTGTCTCTTAAATAGCAATGATTCACCCTAAGATTTTGTATATCTGTGACTGATACCATTGCTTGCTTGCGACGCTGTTTGCTCTGTGTTACACCATCTCTCATATCGTTGGCACCATAGGAAAGCCCCTCTTTTGTCTCTTCAAGTTCTAGGTTACCAAACAATTTTGACAGCTGCTCAGCATTCTGTGGCTCGGACTCACGAAAGACGATTTTGGTTTGGCAATTCAAAGTGATTGTTTGCGCCTGCTGAGATCCATAGATATCTACTATCTGAGAGGGCGATTGCGTAGCAAGCAAGGCGCAGGCTCCGTATTTCCTTCCCTCTGAAAGGCAGGTGCTCAGACCATTGATTTGGTCCATCAATGGAAGTTCGTCATTGACAAACCATACGCGCCTATCGTCACAAGAATCAAGAGCCATCAGAGATCTCATTGCCGTTGAATACCACGCGCTAAGCAACGGACGCATGGTGTCTCTGCTTTTAGTATCACAAGAAAGAAAAAGCCATGAATCAGAGGATTCATCTTCAACCCATTTTGTAATAGAAAACTCCCGTCCTGGGTCCGGAGTTTGCAAATGTTTCAAGCAATTCAAATAGGATGCCGCTGTAGATCTGATGCTAGCGGTTGTTTTGTAAGCGTCAACGGAAACCGTCTTGACAGAAGATCAGGAGGTAGGGTCTGATTCTTGGGATTTGGCCCACTGATCAGGAAGAAGCTCTACGAGCTTCTGGGAATTGTGGCTCATAAGCCTTTTCATCACATCTGTGAGATATTTCTCGGGATTGATTCCGGATGCTTTGCAGGACTGAACCAGAGAGAAGAGGGTGGCTGCGACTTCTCCTCCTTCTTCGCTCCCCACGAAGAGCCAGTTCTTTCTTCCAAGAGCTAGGGGTCTAATGGCTCTTTCGGCCACATTATTATCGAGGCGAGCTTGCGAGTGTTTGGTGTAGCTCTTTAGATGAGGGCGCAGGCTACACAGGTAGCCTAGCGCCTCTCTGAGCTTTGATTTAGGGAGGACTCGATAGTCTTTGAGTTTTTCTTGGGCCAGTTCTATGAGCTCCTCGATGAGGGGAATTTCTTTTTCTTTTCGGATCCTGAGTCTTTCTTCGGAATCTCTTGCCCATGCAACTCGTTCAAGTAAGAAGAGGTATCGGATTTTTCTAAGGATGGTTTTTCTAAACTCTCCTCCCTCTGCTTCGAAGAACTTCCTTCTAATGTGACTATAGCAGGGACACCAGTTAAAGCGTTTGTCTTTGGCTAACTGTTCGTAGCACCCATATTTATCAGAGTGGAAAGTCCCTTGGTAGTCCTTAAGGAGTTCTTTAGCATGTTCATGTTTTCGATTGAGTCTAAAGTGATAGGCTCTATAGGGAGGATCAGAGCCTTGCCCCCTACTATGACCCACATATAGGCTTGCTTAAGTTTTTTTGAGGCTTGCATCGAGATGGGGTTTTCATCAATGAAGATGTTTTTGCTTTGGAGTATTTGCTTTTGGAGTTCTTCATAGAGAGGTTTTAGTGCTTTTCCACATCTTATCACCCATTTGCTGAGGGTTTGCCGAGAGATCTTGATGTCTCCTCTTCTTAGGATTTCGCTTTGTCGATATAGGGGAAGGTGATCGGTGTACTTTTGAACGATAATATGAGCAAGTAGGCTTTCATCAGCTTGGCAGCGATCCAGGAGACTCTCTGGAAGTGGCTCTGTTTTGATGCTCCCATCAAGGCTTGCATATTTGGGTCTGATGATCTGCTTGATGTAGTAGCTTCCAGGTCGATAGGCAAGCTTACTGCTGATCTCTTCTCCAATTTTTTCTAAAGGTTTTTTGGTGCTTGGACAAACCTTCTCTTCTTCGGGAAGATCGATGGTTTCTTTTTCGATGGGTAGGTCTGGCGGAAGAATGATTGTGTCTTTTCCTTTATTCTTCTTCTTGCGCGTATGCCCTTTGACTTTTGTTTGTTTATCCTTAGGGGGCTCCTTGATCTCAAATCCTTCAAAAAGAAGTTGCTCTTGATCTTCTTTGTTAAAACTTTTCAGAGCGCTTTCCAAAGAGCTGCTTTTTGAGCCATTCGAGTTGAGAGTTGGCTTGAAGGAGCTGAGTTTCGAGGGATTCTTTCTCTGTTTGAAGCGTTGATGCTTTCGTTTCAAGAGAGAGAACTTGCTCTTGAAGTTGGGCGGTTTTTTGCAGAAAAGCTTGTGGATTCATGGCTGCTATTTTATCATTTTCCCATAGAGAGAAAAAAAGAGATTTTGTTCTTTTTTTCAAGAAAAATTAATCCGCTTGTTTATCCTTTTTGGAACAATGCCTCCAAGAAGCATCAAGAAGTTTTGTCTGCTCATAAGAGGGTCTGGCTTCTTTTGTTTTGGGAACCTCCCTTTTTCAAGTCGTTTTTGCCAAATCGCTAAACCATCTCCATCAAAGTAGAGGATTTTGATCTGGTCTCGATTCCGATTGAGGAAGGCAAAATAAGCATTACTTATGAGATCTTCCTCTAAGAAGTCGGCCACAATAGTGCTGAGCCCTTGTTCCACTGTTTAATCACATCTCGAACCTCCATAAAGAAGCTCATCTTGTAGCAACCGGTGCGCAGCCTCCAAGACAGTACTTCGATCCTTCTGGGCTATATCCTCGCTTCCCTACTTACGAGATGCAGCCAGTTCCCTCAACTCCTCCTCTAGAGGGAATTTTGAGGAATGAACGACAAGGGTATGATGCACGAATTTTTGATGAGATTCTTGGAATCTATCAGAGAGAAGCAGCAAACACTTAATTGAGCTTCGGCCGAAGGTTAGGGACGAGCTCTATTTACTTCGGCCTTTTCTATTAAGAGTCAAAAAAATAAAATTACCAAAGGTTTTTTATAATTGTGCATTGAAATGGTTTTCTCTAAATTCCGTTCTATGTTTGTTAGAACCACTGAAGGTTGAACACTGCCCCCAATTTCTGAATTAGAATCAAAGAATATTTCCCCGGTCTTCATGAAGATAGATCCCTGGGATTTAAAAGTTGATCCTATTGTTGGATCGACTGGCCATATCATTTTATCTATCAGTTTTCTAGGCGATTCCTCCGAGTCATTTAACGCGCTTTCTGCATTAGAAAAATTTGGTGAAATTAACAAAAAAAAAGCGCACCCTTAAGCTTTTCAAATTCTTTGGGTCGCACAGAACTATCACTGACAACGAGTTGAATGCCGTACTTTTTTTCTAATGAAATAAAAAGGTCCTCTATTCTATCTTGCTCTTCTAAAGAATTGGTTTTGACAAAAACACCATAAATGATCGAATAGTCTGCTAAATGTGCAAAACAACCAATATTGATTAAGCATAATGCGACAGTAAATATTGTTTTTTTCGTGAGATTAAACTTCATCCAAACGAACTCTCTTTTTTATTAGGAAAAATGAGTATATTAGTAAGAATATTACTCCAATTCTCATAGGAGGAAAAGAAAAATCATCCATTAAAATATCCACCATTTTAGAAAAAATAATTCCAAAAAGAAAAAATTCATATGCGTAACTTTTTGCTCTATTTATCATGATGTAAATGGTTTGAAACTAGGATCTAAAGGTTTGTTATAATGAGGGTTCTTTGTATAGTGAGAATTTTCTGTATACATTGGGTTGAGCATATCTAAAATAATTCCTTTTGATATCAGCTCTTGCTGGTTCTTCATGTAGTCTTCTATTAAAGTACAAAAATGTAAATCCTCATATGTTTTACCTTCTTTTTTTAAAAAGATATTCAATTGATCCTGGGTCATCCATAATTTCTCTTTAAGCAGAAAAAATAAGGCCGTTGCCGATATGGCAGCAGTTTTATAGTCTTTAGAAAATATCGCTATCGTAATAACTCCGGTCGAAAGAACAAGACCATTCACAAAACCCTCGAGCTCTTTGAGTTTCTTGTCTTGCTCTTCTTTAGAACTACATTGAATTGCATTCATCATAACTTTGATTTCGAAGTCATTAAGAGCTCTATTTTCTGGATCAAAGTATCCCCATAAAAAACTACAAGTTGTTACTCCTGGCTGAATATGTATTTCCTTGAAAAAATTGAGAGCTATTTCTTCCAACACTTTATTTTCAGTACATTCGGGACTAACATCTAGTCCATTCCATGTGGTTGTTAAGAGGGCTTCCTCTTCTTTATATTCATTGTTTATCGAATTGGATGCTACATCTACTGGCTCTATTGACATTTTTTTTCTCTATAAAAAACAAAGTCGAATGCATTAAATGTACTATTACCAATTTCTGCAACATTTTTTTTGATTCTTTTCTCCTGCAGAAGCAAAAGAAAATAAGTAATTACTTCGGCCTTTTCTTTAGAATAGGATCGGCGGCGTCGCTGTCGAGGACCCATAGCGCTTTGTTGCGAGATGTTCCAATGAGGGAAACAGGATAGGGAGGCTTGTGGCTTTTAAGGAAAACCTGACTCACTATCTTTGCTTTGCTTTTACCTAGAACATAAATCGCGATGTTGCGAGCAGAGTTAATACAAGGATAAGTGAGTGTCATCCGCCAAGTCTCTTTTTGAGGGACTTCGTTTGCAGCGGCAAGAGCGGCTTTTTCTTCAAGGGCTTTAGTTCCTGGGAAAAGAGAGGCTGTGTGACCATCTTCGCCCGCTCCAAGCATTATGAGGTCAAAAGGGCGGGATCCTAAAATCTCTAGAATCTTTTCCTCATAGGCTTTGGCATTTTCTACAATATTTTCTTCTGCCTCCATCTGAAAGATGTGAGTGGGCGGGATCGATAGAGATTTCAATCCGGCATCCATTGCCATTCGAAAGTTACTGTCGGGGTCGGTTGGAGGAACAGGCCGCTCATCTCCCCAAAAAATGAAGACTTTTGTCCAGTCAATTTCTCCTGAGTAGGAAGGGGAGGAAAGCATTTCAAAGATCTGTTTTGGAGTTGATCCTCCTGAGAGTGCTACAGCAAAATATTCATGGGATTTCATTGCCTCTTTAGCACAGCTAATAAAGTGTTCAACAGCAAAATCGAGTGTGTGTTTTCGATCCCCAGGGTGGGCAATATCTCTTCTATCATCCCAAGAAAAGAAATGAGGCTTATCACTCATTACACAGACTCTCATTTTTAATATCGGATAGGAGTCGAAGCATTTTCGTATAATGAAAGCTAGTCCCTTTATGGCAAATTTCTTTGACGAGAGATTGCCCTGAGACATCCTTATCCAAGACATAATTTACAGGAAGTGAACAAAACTCGGGACTCGATTTCTCAATCATCACATGATGGGGACACTTCAAATTACGCTTAAAAGCATACCGGTACTCTCGGTCTGTTTCAATCTCAATTGAGAGAAGTCGACCTGGAGAAACCTCCTCAGAAGCATTGGGGATAATCACAGACTCAATTTTGCCAAATTTACTTTCGTAGAGGAATGTGAGATGTTCTCCTTTTGAGTTTACCTTTTTGAGGGTCCATCCAAGTTGAACCGCAACCCAAGCTTGAAGATAGACTGATTGGATGTTTGTGTGGCAGAGGTAGTCGGTTTCTTTTGAATTGAAGCTGATGGAGATTTTGCTTGCATGCTTTAATCTTTCAAGTTCCTCAGAGGACTTAAAGACATTGGCAAAGAGTTGCCTCCAGCCTTCAATGCGGGCCCAATTGAGGTCTGCAACATCAGCGCCACATCGTAGATCGCGTGAGAGCACTGCCTTTGCAAAGGCTGGCAGATCACATGCAGATTCAGAGTCAAAGATAATTCTGTCTGCTAAGTGTTCGAGTTTTTCTGCAATAGGGTTTTCAAAGGAGGGGTCATCAGCGTGAACGAGGTAAATGGGAAGATCTGGCAGGATATGGGGAAGGATCACAAAGGGGACTCGGGGATGATCCTTGCTGCAGACTTCGACTTCAATCAAATCACAAGCGATTTCATACTCGCCTTCGTCGGCAGTCATCACCGAGACGGATGTTAGCAGATCTTGGTTCGAGCAGGTGTCGTCATAAGTGATAAAAATGACTCGTGAAGGAAATTTTTCAATGACCTTCTGGGCGATTTGGTTAAGGTAACCAACGCGCTGACATTTCTTTGCATAGATAATCAGATTAAAGAGGCAGGCCCGCATTTTATTGGATCCCTGAAGAGAATCCCAAATCCGGTCCAATTCAGATTCGATATCGGCTGGGTGGATTGCTTGAGTCATAGGGTTGCACTATACCTTGTTTATGGGGCTCATATCAAGCGCCATTTTCGTCCATCCCGTGCGAGCATTCTATCCGAAGCTTTGGGGCCCCAGGTGCCAGCTTCATAGTTAGGGAAGTCTTTAGGAGCTGTATTCGCCCAATGATCAAGAAGGGGAGTGAAAAATTTCCAGGAATGGAAGACTTCATCCTGCCTTGCAAAAAGAGTACTGTCTCCGGCCATACAATCGCAAATCAATCGCTCATAAGCATCAGGAGGGGTGAGCCCAAAAAATGCTCCATAGCGGAAGTCCATTTTTACAGGTTGAATTGGGCTACTTGGTCCTGGAACCTTGCAATTAATTTTTAGCGCAATTCCTTCATTAGGTTGGATTCGAATTGCCAAGACGTTGGATTCGTGTTTTTGTCCACACTCGTGAAACAAGATTCCGGGAGGGTGTTTGAAAGTCACAGCGATCTCTGTCGCTCGTTTGGGTAATCTTTTTGCTCCTCTCAAATAGAATGGGACACCATCCCATCTCCAGTTATCGATAAAGAAGCGCACAGCCCCATAGGTTTCTATCTTTGATTTGGGATCGACATTATCTTCTTCTCGGTATCCTTTGACCTCTTCTCCAATCGTGAATCCTTTGCCATATTGTCCACGTACGGCTGATTTTTCAAAATCATCACCCTTAAAAGGGCGGAGGGCTTCTAATACTTTAACCTTTTCATCATGAATAGCGCTTGGGCTTAAATTCACCGGAGGTTCCATTGCTATGAGTGAGAAGAGTTGCATCATGTGGTTTTGCATGATGTCGCGAACAAGTCCCTGCTCTTCATAGAATCTCCCCCGAGTTCCAATTCCAATATTCTCTGCAACAGTGAACTGGACATGATCGATATAGCGGTGGTTCCAAAGGTTTTCAAAAATGGAGTTCCCAAAGCGGAATACCAAGAGATTTTGTGCTGTTTCTTTTCCAAGGTAGTGGTCAATTCTATAGAGCTGCTCTTCACTTAGGTGTTGCATCAAATCTTTTTGAAGCTCTAAGGCTGAATTTAGATCGTGTCCAAAAGGTTTTTCAATGATAACCCGAGACCATTTCTCTTTTTCGGTATTATGGTCGTATACGAGTTTATGTTTCTTGAGCTTCTCGATGATGGTTGGAAAAAAGCTGGGTTGAGTTGATAGATAATAGATTCGGTTGCCCTGAGTTCCCATCTGTGTGTCAAGATCTGCTAAATGCGTGGCAAGCTTCTCATATCCAGCATCATCATCAAACTCTGACTGGTGGTAAAAGAGTTGTGGATGGAAGGAATCCCAGAGAGTTTCTTCAAGGGGTTTCACGCGGGAGTGCTCACTCACAGCTTTTTTCATTTCGTTGCGGAAAGCTTCATTGGTCTTTTCCCGTCTCGCAAATCCGCAGCATGCAAAATTTGTGGGGAGTTGCCCTTCTCGCTTTAAATTATACAAGGCGGGCATGAGTTTTCGCGCTGTCAAATCACCCGTTGCGCCGAAAATAACAACAACACAAGGGTCTAAGCTTCTTGAAGTTTGACCTGGCTCTTCAAAAGGGTGTATTTCTTCGCTTACCATTTCTTAAACTTAAGTGAAAAAACGATTTTAATCTATCAGAATTTGAGAGTGTTAACCAAAAAAATAAAATTGCGAATTTTTTTTAAAGAAAGATAAAACTGATCTTCATGGGGAAAACTTCAGAAGTTTCCCTCATAAGCACCGGAAATTGATTATAGGGATAGGTTTATTAACACTATTAAAGCTTGAAAAAATTTATTTTTTTGAGCATATTTCTCCCATAAAGGAAGTTGAATGATAAAGAATTGTATGAACTTAGTGTTGACTCTGCTTTGTTCAGTGGTGTTTTGTGGTGGAAATAAAGTGATAGATAAACGAATAGAAAAAATGCAACGGTATCGTGTTGGGGGGTGTTGCTTAGTTTCTTGGAGGAATAAAAACTATCATGCTGAAATATTATCAATTGAGGAGAATCAGGTCACGGTTCGAGTTCGTGATCACACTCTCCCCATTGACTCATATCCAAGGCTTGTTTTTGACATAGACAAGATCCTTCCAGCCTTATATGAAAAATGTGATTCTTTAGAAAGTCTTATTGAGAGCCTTAAATATTCTCATACACTTGTAACTCCTATAATCGAGCAAGCTTTTAGGGAAATTGATCGCGGTTGGTTTTGTTTAAAGACTCCATACTATGATACTGCAATAGATATTGGATGCAAGATGTGCATCTCCTCCCCTAGCATGCATATCTGGTATTTGGAGTTAAGCAAAGACTTTATTGGAAACGCTAAGAAGATACTTGATGTTGGGACTGGAACGGGATATCTTGCCGCAATTTTTGCTCATCTAGTGCCCGACGCAGAAATATATGGGTTGGAATACTACGATTCATTAACGCATACTGCTGCAAACACGATTCAAAGGTACCTCCCCAAGGAAGCAAGCAGAATTTCATTTATCACAACTGAAGGAGAAAAAGGGTATTTGGAAGGAGCTCCATATGATATTATTACCGTGGGTTTTATGTGTGAGGAAATTCCACAACCCCTAGTTGATCAGCTCAAACCTGGGGGACGGTTGATTCTTCCTGTAGCAGCAGGAAAAAGGAAATCCAGCTATGATGAGCGGCTTTCTAGTGGGGGTTTCATGGTTATTGATAAAAAAGTCGATGGAACCGTTGAAATGCATAGGGTTTTATCTTGTTCTTTTATCCCTTCTCAAACTGGTAACTAACAAGCCTAGACGATAGTAAACATGGCATCGACACAAGCAAGAGCCCTCTTTTGAATGGAGGGGTCGATTTCTATCACATAGCGGGGAGATTTTAGGGAATTTAAAATCCCTTCGAGGCTATTCGACTTCATATAGCGGCACATCATACAAGAGCCCACGAGATTAAGGTCAGGGTGTTCGACCTGAAGGCGAGAGGCGATTCCACACTCGGTAAGAATCAAGAAAGGGTTTTTATCTTTTCGATGCTCTTTGGCATAGTTTATAATTTGACTTGTAGAGCCAACAACATCTGCTGTTTTGACAACCTCTTCTGTGCACTCTGGATGAGCGAGTACAGTGAGATTAGGATGAGTCTTTCGAAGTGTGTCAACCTCTAAGCGGGAGAACTCCTCGTGGACATAGCAACTTCCATCGTAAAGCTGGATTTCTTTTTTGCTACCAAGAGCGTTCTTTACATTTTGTCCCATGAGCTTATCGGGTAGAAAATAGATCTTGTCATTTGGGAGTTGCTCTATGATTAAATTAACATTTGAAGAGGTGACGCAGATGTCGCATTCTGCTTTTACTTCTACTGTTGTATTGATGTAGCAGACAAAAGTGTGGTCCGGGTATTCTTTTCTGAGACGGCGGACATCAGCACCTGTAATGCTGTCAGCAAGTGAGCATCCCCCGTTAGGGTTAGGGTCAATAACTATTTTTTTTGGGTTTAAGATCTTGGCTGTTTCAGCCATAAAACGAACGGCAGGGAAAACAATCGTTTCTTTTGTTGTCTCTTTAGCTTTTAGAGCTAGTCCGTAAGAATCTCCTACATGATCAGCGACAGTATAGATAATATCTGGGTGGACATAGGAGTGTGCTAAAATAAGAGCGTCTTTTTCTTCTTTAAGCGCATTAATTTCATTGATTAGAGGGGTAAGACGCTCACATCTCTCTATAGTATAGGTGCATAGGGGGTTATCAACATCAATGTGTTTCAATTTTTCATAGAGTTCTTCAGCTTCCATAGGAGTTGCCATCCAGGTAGTTTTGTAGAATAAGAATTGCACTCATCATATCGACATGGTGGGTGCGTTTTTTTCTACTTACATTTCCTTCAATCAACAGTTTTTCGACTTGTTTAGAAGTGAGACGCTCATCCCATAAAATGAGTGGAAGTCCACTTTTTTCCTCTAATATTAAGGCGAATTTTCTCACTGTTGTTGTTGTTTCACTATCCTTTCCTGAAAGAAGAAGGGGAAGACCGAGAACGATGGTTTCAACACCGTCGCATTCTTTTACAATCAGCTCGGCTGTTGCCTCAAGCGTTTTCCCAGCAAAAATAGTTTTTAAAGGAGATGCGATGATCTTCATTGGGTCAGAACGAGAAAGCCCAATCCGTTTCATTCCAAAGTCTATACCGAGAATTCTACCCATGGAGCATAGCTCCTATAAAAGCAGCAAATAGGGGGTGAGGCTTTATTGGCTTTGATTTAAATTCGGGGTGGAACTGAACGCCCACCATCCAAGGATGGTTCTGGATTTCAGCAATTTCGCAAAGGAAGTCATTAGTTCCCGAAATAACAAGCCCTTTTTCCTCGCATTTATCTTTGTAAGAGTTGTTAAATTCATAGCGATGCCGGTGGCGCTCCTCAATTTCCTTCTCTTTATAAGCTGCAAAAGCCTTGCTTTTTGGCAAAAGAGAGCAGGGATAACTCCCTAATCGCATCGTGCCTCCGAGGTTGTAGACATCTTCTTGTTCTGTCAACAAAGAAATAATTGGATCAGAGGTGTCAGCATTCATTTCCGTTGAGTTAGCATTTTCAAGTCCAAGGACTGAGCGGGCAAACTCAACAACTAGGACTTGCATTCCTAGGCAAATCCCAAAATAAGGGATCTTATTTTCCCGGCAATACTTTGCAATTTTGATCTTTCCTTCGAAACCTCGTTCCCCGAACCCCCCAGGGACAAGGTAGCCATCACACCCATCCACCTTTGAGTCACTTTCAGAGTCAAAGCCTTGGATTTCAACCTTGACTTCGTGGGAAGTGCCTCCATGGCAAAGAGCCTCTACCACCGATTTATAAGCATCTTGATGGTGAATGTATTTTCCAACCAGCCCGACCTTAACCGTTTTCTTGGAATTTGAAAGAATGTTAACCATTTTTTCCCAAGGAGAGATATATGTCTTCTTACATTTAAGATTAAGAAGAGAGCAGAGTTGCTTATCAAGTTTTTGATCTACCATGGTAAGGGGGAGTTTATACACTGTTTCAGAGACATCAACTTGTTCAACAACAGCTTCTTTTGCGACGTTACAGAAGAGGGCGATTTTATCCTTAACTTCTTTACCAAGAGGGTTTTCAGAGCGACATAAAATAAGATCTGGGGAAATTCCTAAGCTTTGAAGTTCACGAACTGAGTGCTGCGAAGGTTTTGTTTTTACCTCGCCTGCGGCTTTCAAATAGGGAACATAGGTCATATGAATATTAATACAATCGCTCGGATGATCTAAGCGAAATTGACGAATTGCCTCCAGAAAAGGTAGGGATTCGATATCTCCTACAGTTCCTCCAACTTCAACTAAAATGATATCAATCTCTTTTTCTTGATCAGCACACCTGTGAATGCGTTTCTTAATTTCGTTAGTGACATGGGGGATTACCTGAACGGTATTCCCGAGGTAATCTCCATGTCGCTCCTGCTTGATCACAGTATCATAAACCTGCCCTGAGGTCGCGTTACTTGATTTGGAGAGAGGGGAATTGGTGAAGCGGTAATAATGGCCAAGATCTAGGTCTGTTTCAGCGCCATCGTCGGTAACATAGACCTCCCCATGTTGAAAAGGATTCATTGTTCCTGGGTCGACATTCAGATAAGGATCGAGTTTTAGCATGGCAATTTTGAGGTTTTGGGCTTCGAGAAGCATTCCAATCGATGCTGACGCGAGCCCTTTACCTAGGGAAGAAACAACTCCTCCCGTCATAAAAATATATTTTTTTGCCATTTGTCTCCTTTTCCGCTATGAGGTAAACAGTATAACCAAATAGAGAAAAAAGGCAATGATTCAACATTTAGAAAGACCGAAAAAGAGACTGGGACTCGGAATCCTGATTATTGTGGTTGCAACGGTGATGCTTGCCATTCAGGCAATGTTTGTGAAGCTTGCATCTCCATACCTAAGTACGAATTTCCTGTGTTTTGCAAGGTCATTTGTCAATCTTTTCATGCTTGTTCTTTGGGTCTTTATTTCTCCAACTGCACCTAAAATCAACCAGCTTTTTAAAACCAAAAATTACACTCAGCACGCTGTTCGCTCAATATGTGGAGTGTCTGCTCTTTTTTGCTTCTATTACAGTATCACAAAGCTCTCTCTAGCTACAGGAACTCTTATTTTTTACTCCTTCCCTCTTTTTGTTCCAATTGCTTCAAGGCTTTGGCTTCGTGTCAAACTCATTCAGCGTCTTTGGTGGGGGCTTGGGATAGCATTTCTGGGTCTTCTTTTTGCTCTTCGTCCTGGTGAAAACATGTTTGATCCCTTAGTTATTATTCCGCTTGTTGGTGCGATGTTTGCAGGGACTGCTGTCGTAGCGGTTCGTACACTGAGCTACACGGAGCCTTGGGAACGGATAACAGCCTACTATTTTGTGCTGAGCGTTATTGTAACGGCATTAGTTCTATTCCTTTTTCCTGATCCTGACATAGTTTTTACGGATAAAAGTTTAGGTTATGCATTGCTGGCGGGATTTTTTGCTGCGATCTTTCAAGCACTTCTCACTCTGTCTGCAAAATTTGCGCCCATGCGCCTTGTGAGCCCCTTTATTTATCTCAGTTTTATATTTGGTGCGATCATCCAATATTTTATTTGGGGAGAAGGGGTTGCTCCAGGGGTAATCCTAGGCTTTTGTTTGATTGTGATAGGAACGGCTCTTCTTGTTTTTCTCTATCCAAAAAATGATCTTCAATTTCACTCAAAGAAGCAAAAATAAACTCAAAACTCAGGTTACTAAGGTTTTTGGTTAGTTTAAAGCCAAATCAATCCTTGCAACCATTTATTGAATTCACTAATCTTTTGTGTATGACGCCATTACAAAAACATCGACTCTTCTACCAACCTACCCTTCCAAAGATATTGAAAGACCTGTGCGTTGTTACCTTCAAAGGACAAGGGGAAACAACTTGTATTGCGAATGAGAAGGAGATCGAAGTCCTTTTCCCAAAAAGTTACGGACGCCCATTATTGACCCCTATAAAGGGAGAGGCTCTTCTTGGAAAACCGCTTAAAGTTGGAGTTGTTTTTTCTGGAGGTCAGGCTGCTGGAGGGCATAATGTGATTACGGGTCTCTTTGATGCTCTCAAAACATTTCACCCTGAGTCTCATTTAGTGGGTTTTCTAAATGGTCCTTCTGGGATAATTGAAGGCAAAATTCGCGAGCTTTCTGAAGACCTATTGGGGCAGTATCGAAATCAAGGAGGTTTTGATCTTATTGGATCAGGCCGAACCAAAATTGAAACTGAGGAGCAACTCGAGAAATCACTTGTGGTACTCAATAAACTTCAACTCGATGGATTGGTCGTTATTGGAGGGGATGATTCCAATACCAATGTAGCAGTACTCGCTGAGACCTGTCTGGCCAAAGGGTGCAGAACCAAGGTGATAGGTGTTCCCAAGACGATTGATGGAGATTTGAAGAATGACCTTGTTGATATTTCTTTTGGATTTCATACGGCAACGGCGATTTACTCTGAGATGGTAGGCAACATTGCACGCGATGTGCTATCTGCAAAAAAGTATACCCATTTTATTAAGTTGATGGGCCGTTCTGCTTCACATATTGCTTTGGAATGTGCGCTGAATACTCATCCCAATATTTGTCTGATAGGAGAAGAAATAGCAGAAAAGAAAATGACCCTAAAGGCTGTAACATCAGAGATCGCTGATGTGATTCAAAAGAGGGGAAACAGTGGAAAGAACTACGGATTGATCCTTATTCCTGAAGGACTTATTGAATTCATCCCGGAAATGAAGACCTTAATTAGTGAGCTCAATACCCTTCTAGCAGAAGGAAAAGATGAGGGTGCTCTAAGCGCTAAGGCTAAAGCGACTTTTGAATTTTTACCGAAAGAGATTGCGCAGCAGCTACTTCTAGACCGCGACCCTCATGGGAATGTTCAAGTCTCTCACATTCAAACCGATCTTCTCTTTAGCCGAGCGGTTAAAGAAGAGCTAAAGAATCGACCTTCTTATAAAGGTAAATTCAGCCCGATTCACCATTTCTTTGGATATGAGGGGCGCTCAGGGCTTCCAACAAACTTTGATGCTACCTATTGTTATTCTCTTGGGCATATCGCAGCACTGCTCATAAGGGATGGCCATACCGGCTATATGAGCTGCGTTAGGCATCTTACCAAACCTGCTGCCGAGTGGGATATCTGTGGAATCCCGATTACAGCGCTCATGAATCTAGAGAAGAGGAAGGGGCAAGATAAACCTGTGATTCGTAAAGCTCTGCTTGATCTTTCAGGCTCTGCTTTTAAAACCTTTAGCAGAAATCGGATCAAGTGGATGGTTGAAGATCATTATGCGTATCCCGGTCCCATTCAGTTTGATGGGGATTCTGTAATTACAGATCAAATTCCTAAATCTTTACTCACCTGATATTAAATTTCTTAAATTTTTTTTCCGAAAACCCTTTCTGAATATTTCTACCTTCGGTTAAAAGAAAGTCTCGGGGGGAGTTAATATGAAGAAGGGATATCATAAGAAGGGGCGACGCTTTGTCAACCCTCACATTGATTCAACAAAACGGTCACTTATAGATATAGCTTTGTGGCAGCTGGGCTTTTACAACGAAAAAAAAGAACGAAAGCCGCGGCCTAACAATTTTAAATATCCAAATTCTAAACAAAAACTCAAAGAAAATGCTCCTAAAGTTACTTGGATCAACCATTGTACATTCCTCGTGAATGTTGGAAGGTTACATCTTTTAACCGATCCCATTTGGGAGGATCGGTGTTCGCCATTATCATTTCTGGGGCCAAAACGCAGGCACATAGCTCCATTGGCCCTGGAAAACCTACCGGAAATTGATATTGTTTTGATTAGTCATGATCACTATGACCATCTATGCCGTGAAACGGTTCTAAAACTTCAAAAAAAAAGCCCTGGAATTACATGGATTGTTCCTCTTGGAGTGAAGAAGAGACTTCAGAAACTTGGAATGCAACACATCGTTGAAATGCAATGGTGGGAGGAAACTCATATTGGGATCAAAGGACAGGAGATCATCATCACCTCAGTGCCCTCGCAACACTATTCAGGAAGGGGGCTCTTTGATAAAAATAAAACTCTTTGGGCGGGATATGTCGTTGATTTTCTGCAGAAAAAAAACCAAGAAAAGCGGCTATATTTCGTCGGGGATACGGGGTATAACCGAAAAGATTTTAAGAATATTGGAAAGGAATTTAGAGAAATGGATCTCAGTCTAATTCCTATAGGAACCTATGATCCTGGGGAATTTATGGGACCAGTCCATATTTGTCCGAAGAAAGCCGTTAAGATTCATGATGAAGTGGGGTCCTTGCTTAGTGTGGGAATGCACTGGAAAACCTTCCGCCTTTCTAGTGAGGGACTTGAACAACCCCCCTATGATCTTTTTTGTGCTTTAAAAAAGGAAGGGGTTGATCCAAAAAGTTTTCGGGTACTTGAGCCTGGGCAAACCATCAACTGGTAAGATGAACCATCTATAAAAAACATTCAATCATCCTAAGGCCTGCGAAAAAAGGTAACTCTTCTGAGAAAAGATAGTAAGATATGAATCTTTAGGAAGGCGCATTATCTATATTGATGAGAGCGGCAACAGGACAGCGTTGCTTTGGTAGTCATGTTGGATTTAGGAAAACTTATTGCCAAAACTCCCATCTAAGAAGATCCTTATCCTAGATCTGAGTACAGGGCATTTTTTAAGAGACCTCAAATTTATCATTAATAACCAGTAGCTTAAGCCATTTTAAGAATAGTCCGAATTTCCCCCTTCAGTTCAAAAACACCCTTCGAAGCTCATCAAACCCATATCTAAAAATGCTTTTTGCCTTTCTTCCATGAGATTTTATTTCGATCGGGGCTTTCTCTTCTTTTGCTTCGCCCACAAAGTGACTCCAGCAAAAAGCTATTGTCAAAACACAAATCAGCGTCTCTATCCGAGCGATATGTATAAGGTGCGTATCTTCGAAGCAGAATCCTCTTTTTTTTAAGCACCCGAAAAGTGTTTCTATTTCCCACCTTTTTCTATAGAGTTTGAAGGGACTTTGAAACTTTCGACTGGAGATAATCGTGACAAGTTCATTTTTTTTATACGACCATCTTACGCTCAGATAAACAGGTCTTCCCCATAGAGTAGTTTTTCCATTTTTGACTTTTTTATGAGGTGGCAGCCTCTTAAAAAATTCGCTTACTGGCAAAACCCCTTCAAGCAAACTATTGTTGCGAATACGGAAAAGAAAGGGGATATTCTGCTCACCCAACTACTTGATGCACTCCATGCCAATAAACTCTCGATCTCCAAGCAGGTTGGCAACATTCTCAGAACCAATAAGGAGAAGAATCTGTTTGATCAAACCGACCCGCTCCAAGGTATTGGAGTTGCCTCTTTTTTTGAAGCAACTCCACATCAACAGCAGAGCAATCCCTTTATAGGCTACCGTTAGCATGAGAATATTGATGTCTAATTTTCCAAATTTCCAATTTGTACGATCTATATAGTGTAGACACAAGTTTAAATTTGCGATAAGCTGGTTTCTTAAACTTTCAAGGAGAGGTTTAGAGATGATCGTACCAGCGCACAGACGTCACGATATTTCAGATCGAATTTGGAAAAAACTTGAGCCTTATCTTCTAGGAAGAAGAGGGGTGTGGGGAGGGGTAGCACAAGATAATCGGCGATTTATCAACGCGGTTTTTTGGATTATTCGTACCGGAGCTCCATGGAGTGACTTACCTCCAGACTATGGGAACTTCTTCTGGAAAAAGTAGTGGACGATCCTGATTACGAGTGGTTAATGATCGATGCAACCCATATCAAAGTTCACCCTCACGCAGCAGGTGCACAAGTTAGTAATCAAGATATGGCTCGAACAAAAGGGGGTTCAACACGAAATTACGTTTGGCCGTGGATTCGCATGGTATGCCGGTCAGAGCGATTATTACGTCAGGTACTCAATCAGACTACCTTCAGGCCAAACACTTAAATAGAGGGAATTAACGCCGATTACCTACTAGCAGATCGGGGTTATGACAGCGATGCAATCGTAACTCAAGCGATCTCTCAAAGAATAAAGGCGGTTATCCCTCCCAGAAAAAATAAGAAAAGCAAGAGAACTTATGATAAGCATCTCTATAAATTGAGACATCTTGTAGAAAATGCTTTTTTGCATTTGAAGCGATGGAGAGGAATTGCTACACGCTATGCTAAGCACACATCCTCTTTCTTGGCTGCGGTTCAGATCAGATGTTTGGCTTTATGGGTAGAAATCTCGTGACTACACTATCTAGGGCTAAACTCAGCTTTTTGTTTTTCAAACCAAAAAGCGTGATCACCATAGAGGCTACAGTAAAAAGATCAAATTTAAGAAATCGAAAGAACCTCTGGATGCGCTTGTAGCATGACTCAGGAAAAGACTCTGTCATAAATGCTGCTGCAAGGTGTGTGACATTGACAGTTTTAACGGTAATCATCACTATTACAAGCTGAGCAAAACAGTCCGATCGGGACTTGTGAAAATTGCAGTACTGATTTAAGGTCTTGAACAGCTAATTGATATGCATATTACAACCTCATTTTTTCAATGGAAGTGTTGCATATCAACGGGTTACTTTACCTTGATTTTTTTGTCCTGTACTGAGTATCCTAGATAATACTTCATTTCATAAAAGGAAAACCTATTCGACTAGGTGTTGGTTCTTGCGCCCTAGAGGACATATTATTAATGGAAAATTTGAGACCTGTTAAAAAATGTCTTATACTAAGAGTCAATTTATTGGAATTTTTATGGATCTTCTTACAGATTTTTTCTTTTTATTTGAAGGAATTGTCAATAGACAAGGTCGATAAATTAAGAGGAAAAATCAGCTGAAAAGAGAAAAAACACCAAAAATTCATTATAGGGATAGGTTCATATATCAAAATGGTGTTAATGTGTGGGGATGAGACGACTACTTGACGCAATCAAATATGCCTGGATAGATCGGAAGCTTCAGAAAGGGGTGAAGGAGGAGTATTACCTCGATTCAGAATTTGCTAAAATTGATAAAGCGCTTCTCACTGCTTATATTTTCAAGAATCCCTATACAATCAGCAAGAATTATCTCAGGAAGCATCATGATAGGGAAATTCATACCTATGGAGAAACCCCTCTTAAAACATATGAAAAAATCGTGAAAGAGTGTGAGTTAAAAGAAACAGACACCTTTCTTGAGCTAGGGTCTGGACGAGGGAGAGGAGCCCTATTTCTCTATCATTTTTTCCACTGCGCAGTGATTGGAATTGAACGGATCCCTCAGTTTGTAAAACTTTCGAAGTACATAGCACAAAAGCACCAACTTGAAAAAGTCTCTTTTATCTGCGCCGATATGCTTCAAGCAAACATACCAGAAGCTTCCATCATTTACCTTTACGGAACATGCCTAAAAGACCAAGAAATCACATCTCTTGTCGATCGTTTAAAGGCCTTCCCAAAAGGGACAAAAATTATTAGCATTAGCTATCCTCTCACAGACTACGACGAAAATGCTTTTCGTATTGGAAAATCCTTCCCTGTCTCATTTCCGTGGGGAGAAACGGAGGCTTACCTTCAAACCATTAAGGGAGACTTATGAAAGATCTTGCGCTCAGAAAATGTACACCTTGCGTTGTTGGCGCGGTACCGCTTAAAGGAGGCCTACTCAAACCTTTTGCTGAACAACTTTTTGAAGGATGGTCAATCGTTGGTGAGCATCAGCTTGAAAAGACCTATACTTTCAAAAATTTCAAAGAGGCTCTTGCTTTTACGAATATTATTGGGATTCTTGCTGAGGAAGAGGGGCATCATCCCAATATCTTTCTTTCATGGGCGGAGGTGACTCTTCAAATCTGGACCCATAAAATTGATGGTCTAAGCGAAAGCGACTTTATTCTTGCTGCCAAAATTGAAACCGAATTCATTTCTCACGAAGGTTAGATACTCTGCTTAGTACTCTAGAAACTACCAACTAGGGCAAAGTGGAAGCGGAATCCAGAACCATCTTTATCAACGCTTTTTAGTTGAAAACCGAGATCGCCGCGGAAGTTCAAATAGGGGGTAACCTCATAGCGGACACCAGGGCCAAATCCTAATAGATATTCTGGATTGGGATCTTCAGGAAAAGTATGGACGTTATGCCCAATTGCATAGTCTAAAAAGATTAAAAACTGAACCATATCCTTAAAGTGGCGTCTTCCAATCAAGTTTATAGAAGGGGAGCGGAGCTCTATTGAGGAAAGAAAGGCATTATCGACGTTCACAGCGTGTTCTTTATATCCTCGCACTGTATTGTACCCACCTAGGCCATACTGCTCGCTAGCAAGAAGATTCTGATTGGTTCCTTGACCGCGAATTGTTAGGGCAAAAGAAAAATCCTTAGGCAGACGAATAATAGGAGCAAAGGCAAGACGGTAGTAGATGTAATGACTTTTGGCTTTGTATCGGACCCGTCTGTAATCAGAGTTGCTTTGCTCAGGAATCCAGTCACCTGGAGAATAAAAAACTTCTAGAGTCATGGATGTTTTGAAGTAGTCACTATCAAAAGCTGTATTATAACCAAAAACAAGTTGCGTGAGATTCACGCTGTGTTTAAAGATATGCTCGCCACCAAATTCTAAGTTGTTGTCGGTTCGCTTGTAGTCAAATCCAAGGGTAAGGTCTTGCAGAAATCCTGGAGCATTAGGGAGAATAAAGTTGTATCGCGTACTTGCCTGAGCGGCATAGCCTGAGTTATCAAATTTTGGAGTATCCATATTGGCATGAACATGAGAGTATCCTCCATAAAAGACCCAGATATCTCTCCAAGGGAGGGGGATTGTGTAGTGTCCTGTAATCGCCCAGTAGCGATCAACATTAGGGGCACAAGTAAACTGAAGGGAAAGAATTTGATCGGTTCCAAAAACATTTCCCCAATTTGCGCCCGTAAATAGACGTGTATTTTCGGTTTCATCAAATCCTGTGTTGTCAACACCTGCATAGGACCGCCATGGACGATGATCCAATGTCAAAAGGCGGATATCAGTCGTTCCAGCAATTTCTCCAGGAGCATAAATCACATCAACTTGACGAAAGGGATTGCGATTGATCCAGTCAAGATCAGTAATCAATGTATTAGAGTCAATAGCCTGACCTTCTTCCAAGCGAATATAACCTTCAAGAGTACTACTCTTAAAGTACTTATTCTCTTCTGTGGCGACTTTTCCAAGTTTTCCTTCGATGATCACTAATTGCAAAACGCCAGCAGTAACTTTTTGTTCAGGAATCTCAATAGTTACAACGGGGCGTCTCCATCGACGGTAATAGAGAAGAACTTCTCGCTTAAGATCCAACATTCCTTGCTTTGTTAAGGGGCTGTCCAGGAACTCCTTTTTTAGCATAGAATTGAAGCTTTTGATTGTTCCTGGGACTTGAATGTTAATTGTTTCAGCTCCACCAACAGCTCTCATGATTTCTTCATCAGAGGCTTGGTCGTGGGTGTCGGTTACGATGATCCCCTTTAACTTGGGAATAACGACCTGGTCTCCATTTGAGACTTGAGGACTCATTCCTTCAAGAGTATATGTCGCGACCCGCTCACCTTTAAACTGGGTCAGCTCCTGGGGTTTAACGCGGTCAAAGTCAACTCCAAATAGAGAAATAGATAAGAGTGCGGCACTAATCAAAAAACGGGAGTTCATTCTTTTCCTGTATTAAGCGTTTTGGGGAACGTGACAAAATGGGTAATTCTTTGATTGTGATCAAAGTTCTTCTTTATGCGAAGGTAGTGTAGCTGGTCTGGGATAACTTGAAAACTAGAAGTTACCTTCTCATCTATTTTCGTAGATTCTAAAGCAGCATAAGCTGTTTGGAATTCTAGCAGCCATCCTAAGTATTCATCATAGGGGTGAAGGTCCGTAAGCATTTCACTGATAAGGACCCTGATATCACCCTTTGCAACGCAAATTTCTCCATTGACTTCTACCGTTCCATTTTCTGCAACAAGATAGATTTCTCCATGCCTTTCTTCTGTTTTAGTCGCATCAATCTTGCCTTCATGATTAATGGCTAGCTTATAAGGGTTTCCGTCAGCAAGGAGACGTACTTTTAATGCCTCGATTTCACCACTGTTGAAAATACCTGTTCCTTTCTTGCTAGAATTTTGGCTCAAAGCACAAATAAACACACGCTCCTCATCGCTCGGTTTCAATAAGACTTCTTTTCCAACGGCAAGAGCTGCTATTCCTTTTGGTGCTTGAAGTAACCCTTGGTTTTCGACAAACCTCCCAATCAGGGCAATGTCTCCGTCCCAGGCTCGAATTTTCCCGAGATTTACGACTTTTCCTTCGGAATTACCAAGGAAGCGAAGGTCTCTTCCTTTCATAAACTCGCTATCTAAAACATCGAGAGTTGAGGCAATGAATCCATGGGTGTCGATTGTTGCATCAGGGCCAATAAGGATGCCATTGGGGTTTACAAGAAAGACCTTTCCATTAGCAAAAAGAGAGCCCATAATGTGACTTTCGGCTCCTGAAACGACTCGATTGAGGACAGCCGAAGAATGATTCGGTTGAATAAACCGGGTTGTTTCACCGGAATCAATTGAAAACTCATCCCAATTGATGATTGTTTGGTCTCCCGTTACAATTTGCATTGTGTGTTTCGCTGGATGTACAAAAATTGCATCGCCCTGGATAACATCTGGTCCTGAAGGTTTTGCCATTAATGCAATGGGGAGAAGGGTAAGTGCGAGTAAGGAGCGTTTAGCCATGTCACCTCAAAAAATGTTCTGCTTAGCAGGTCTTTATAAATTAAAATAAGAAATTAAGGCAATCATTTTTCAAAATAAAACCCTTGAGAGTCATGAGTTTAATAAAAACTTTAATTCTTGAAATCATTTTTATAATTTAATAACTTTTTAAAAAAAATACGAGAATATAATGAAACTATTCCACTAATTTCTTAACCTAAATCATATTCCCTCTTTTCAGTAAAAACGAGGAGAAGAGAAGTTTGTTCAAATAGAGAAGCAGTTTATCTTGCTCTGCAAGAATCAGAAAGTTTCTTGAGTTTGAGATATTTATTATATAGGGATGAAATTTTGAATTAGCTCCTTGACGATTGCCTCTTTTGTGGAGTATCCTATGATCCATGAAATACTTAGAATCAGTGTATCAGACTAAACGGCGCAGAACTCGGGAGGTCATGATCGGTAGCGTTGGCGTAGGGGGAGACCACCCCATTCGCATTCAGTCAATGACGAACTCTAATACCAGCAATATAGACGCTACTGTTGATCAGATTATCCGCCTTGCTGATAGTGGGTGCGAGATTGCTCGAGTTACTGTTCAAGGAAAGAAAGAAGCTGAAGCATGTGAGGGAATTAAAAGTACCCTTATCCAAAAAGGATACACCATTCCTATTGTTGCAGATATTCACTTTTACCCTCCGGCTGCGATGCTTGTTGCAGAATTTGTCGATAAGGTTCGGGTGAACCCTGGCAACTTTGTTGACAAGCGTGCGACGTTCAAAACAATTGATTATGACGACAAGAGCTATGCTGCTGAGCTCGATAGAATTCGGGAAATATTTGGTTCTTTAGTCGAAAAATGCAAGAAGCTCAAAAAAGCAATACGGATTGGAACGAATCATGGTTCTTTATCGGATCGGATTATGAATCGTTATGGAGATTCTCCCTTTGGAATGGTCGAGTCAGCCCTTGAATTTGCCCGTGTTTGCCGTGACTATAACTACCATGATTTTATGTTCTCAATGAAAGCAAGCAATCCTCTTGTGATGATTCAATCCTATCGTCTTTTGGTGGCCGAAATGATGAAGCTGGGGTGGGATTACCCCTTGCATTTGGGAGTGACCGAAGCTGGTAATGGAGAATCTGGTCGTGTTAAGTCTGCTATTGGAACCGGTTCTTTACTTCTAGAAGGAATTGGGGATACTATTCGTGTTTCCCTTACAGAAGACCCATGGCTTGAGATTGACCCATGCAAGCGACTGATCGATTTTTCAAATAGTTATCATGGGAAAGGGACAATTCCTTTTATCGAAACTAAGCGAGATATCCGCGAAATTAAAAGGCGTTATACGCGCCATGTTGCTCCTCTTCATCGTGATGGTTCTGTTATTCTGTGGGGAAAAAAAGACGATCAAATCAATGTTGATGCATTTTTCAACGGAGAGGGAGTTTTTTATGAAGATGAGATTCTTCCAGTTGTTTCGATAAACGATCTTGATGGAGAGAAAGCTGTCGTTTATGTTAAAGACGGTGATCCTACAACCTGGTCGAAGCTGCTTGAAAAGAGTGCAGAGTTCATTATGCTAGAGCTTACCGAATCGATTCTTCATCAAGGACGCTATTTTTTTGAATGGATCCAGGAAGCGAAGCTTGATCTTCCAGTTATTCTTGTTGGCAACTACCCTCTTTCAGAGGAAGATACAGTGATTCACGCTTCGGCAGAGATTGGAGCTCTCCTTGAGGATGGACTTGGGGAAGGACTCCTTCTCAAAACTAAACTCAGTCCAGAAAAAGCAGCTTCACTCTCATTTAATATCCTTCAAGGATGCCGAATGAGAGCGACAAAAACCGAATTTATTGCATGCCCAAGCTGTGGAAGGACCTTATTTGACCTGCAAGAGGTCACAAAAAAAATCCGTGCTCAGACAGAGCATCTTCCCGGCGTTAAAATTGCTATCATGGGATGCATCGTCAACGGTCCTGGAGAAATGGCTGATGCGGATTTTGGTTATGTTGGTTCTGGGCGAGAGAAGATAGACCTTTATGTTGGTAAAACATGCGTTGAGCGGGGGATTCACTACTCCGGAGCCGTTGCTCGATTGATTCAGCTCATAAAAGACCATGATCGTTGGGTTGAACCTAAGATAAAAGAACTGATACTCAAATAAATTCTACGGAAGTATGGGTAATGTGATTTGTCCATGCTGACACTCCTGCAAATTCATGAGCAAATCAATCAAATTATAGAACTTTCTTCAGGTGTTCACCCACCCGAATTGCATTCGCGATTATAGTCAATCCTGGATTCACTCCGGAAATAGAAGGAAAGAAGGAGCCGTCGACGATATATAGGTTGTCTAAATCGTGCGCTTTGCAGTTGGTATCGAGGACTGAAGAGCTTGGGTCAATTCCAAAGCGGCAGGTTCCAACTTGGTGGGCAACTGCTGCTAAAGGGATTTTCTTAGATAGATAAATGCTGCTAGGAAAGATATGGGTATGAGGCCCACAGGATTCAAGCATTTTTTCTAGCTTTTTCAACAGGTGCTCGTGGGCTTCCATATTATTCTCCGTGTAATGAAGGATGATCCGTCCTTCGGCGGAGATTTCGACGCGGTTTTCCGTATCGGGGAGGTCCTCTGATGTGATCCACCATCCGATTGCATGATCTGCTATTTCTTCAAGAGCTATTCCTGGTATCAGAGCAGGAGCATCCCCTTCAAGCATCTCTTTTTTTACCTTTCCAAGGAGTTGAATATGTCCCAAGGGATATTCTGAGTCATCTGCACCAAAGTAATAATCATTGACTGCGAGAGTTTTTTGGAAATGCGTGGGGTTTTTCTTAGTCGAAATTGCAACAATGGCGGAGTTGTTATGGCACATGTAATTACGTCCTACAAGACCTGAGCTATTTGCAAGTCCGTTGGGATGCTCGTTGTTTTTTGATTTTAAAAGGACGGCAGACGAGTTAATGGCACCACAGGAAAGGACGATGAGGTCTCCTGCTAATATAATGGGCTTGCCACTTTCTTCACCTTCGATTGCTGTGACCTTTCTTCCTGAAGTCAGGAGGCGGTTAATCTTTACCCCAGTTTTTAGAGTGACATTTTCATGTTCTAAGGCTTTACGGATACAGGTTGTATGGGCATCAGCTTTAGCATCCACCAAACAAGGAAATCCATCGCAGGTGTCACATCTGACGCACTGACTCTTTTCGCGATTTTTTTCATTGAGGCGGATCCCAACGGGGAGTGGAAAAGGTTTATGCCCACTTCCTTTAATTTGGTCAAAGATCTCTTGAATACGGGGTTCATGAGATAAGGGGGGATTGAAGTAGGGGGAACTCTCGGGTGGCTCTGTAGGGTCTTCGCCTCTAAGGCCGTGGACAGAATATAGCTCCTCGGCTTTCAGGTAATAGGGCTGGAAATCCTCATAGGTTAGTGGCCATTTTGGAGAAACCCCATCATAGTGTTTTAGCTCTTCAAAATCTTCCTTTCGAAGACGAATAAGGGCCGCGCCATAAAATTTGGTGTTTCCACCAACAAAATAGTGAGTACCTGGAGTGAAACTTTTTCCATTTTTATCGAGCCATTCTTCACCAGGATTGTACCGACCCTCAATAAAGACAGAGTGGGGTTCCCAGTTTTCTTTTTCTCGGGGAAGAAAATCTCCTCGCTCTACAATAAGAATTTTTTTTCCTGTTTCAGCAAGCGTATAAGCAAGAGTTCCTCCTCCTGCACCTGAACCAATAATGATCACATCAAATTTTTCCATATTTTCAGTTCTAACAAGCGTAGAAACATAAATCAACAAAAATATTATTATTTTCTTTAATTAAATAAAGTTAATTATTACTTTCTGAGTAAGGTATAACAATAGGCTGATTTATGAGGATAAGGCAAATTATTAGATTTAATCGCATGTTTTTTATTGCGAATCTTTGTGTCTTTATTGCGATGATCTGTTTTTTTGCTTACGTAAGACCTAATCTTTTTCAATCAGATGGAACTCTAGAAGCACGTCGAATTGTATTAAAAGGGACAAATGGGACGCCTAATATTATTCTACAGGGAGATGATGAAAATACCCTACTGACTTTAAATGATGTAGAGGGAAACCCTCGACTCCAATTACAAGGAGGAGCATTTCCTGCAATAATTATGAAAAATGAACAGCAGGAAATCGTTGGTACTTTTTTCCCCTTAAAAGATGGGGGAGCTGCGGTCGGGTTAGGAGATCGGGAAGGAAATATGGCCACATTCATTCGGGGAGGGTCTTCTCCTATGATGAATTTTTACCATGAATCAAGTGAGCCAAATATTGCAATGGGGATCGCAAATAAGCTTCCCCATTTTGTTATTGTTCCCACAAAGGGACAAGAAGGGATGTTAATTCATGGAAATGCCCCTACAAGTCTTCTCTTTATCGATGAACAAGGGAAGATTCTAGTTTCTCTTTCTCGCCATGGTCTGTACCGGAAGGGAGAAAATAAAGAACAACCTCAAGAAAAAAGTGGAGAAGGAAAAGTTTTTTCTTCAGAGATAGAACAATTTCTAAAGAGGGTTCAATGAGCGAAGTATTATTATTTTTCAGAAAATTCAGCAGATCCTATTGATACAAAACATCTTGAATCCAAAGTAAATATATCTTATAGGTTTATAATAATTTTAATTTTTTATTGTTTGAATATAAATGTTTTATGAGGCTTTTTAAATAAAAAACTTAATTGATTAATCGTTTCTATGCTAAATTAAGTGTAGAACTAGATGCCAAACAAACAGCTTGCTGAATGGCGAGCAGGAGGTTAATAAATCTCATTAAGAGTTTTGGCAAAAGTTAGAATCTTAGGGTTCTAGGGAGGCTGCAGCCTCAGATCGAGAGCGTTGCTCTCAGAGACCCGCTTGAAGCGGTCATTTCCTGGGCGACTCTGGTCATCATGTCTCTTATAGAGACGAAAGGTTAGATTGAGGCTACGGCTTCTCAACCTGGACTTAGCTAGAGGATCAACGCAGCTTCGGACCTTCAATGCGACTGCGTGCTTGATAGGAGACGAAAGAATCCTAGTGAGCCGCGGGAGCTTGAAGGTTTTTTAATGCCTTAATTGCGGCGGGCAGCTCTGGATTTTTCAAATTCACAAAAATAGGTTGTTAACGAGATAGAGGCTACTGACCACCTCCAGTTCACAGCTACGATATGGCGAGAAATTAAATAGATGATTCCCATGTTTGTACCAGCACGGATAAACCCATGCAAGCGTTGATGCACTTTTGCCTCAGATCTAAAATAAAGGTGGTCTCCGATAGTTAGAGAATAGGCGGTTAAAATAGATAATCCTCCGATTAGCCCTGGTTTTAGAACTTTCTGACCAATCAAATAAGCTGCTACTGCATGTGTGAAGAAAGCTACCACAGCCTCGCTATACATGCGGCACACAATTTTGAACCCGTTTGCTCTGTCAAACATTTCGTTGAGAGTTGGTTTATCAAAAACGCACTTGGTCATAAAATTTTCTCCGATTTCGCATAAATTTTATGAAATATAAAAAAAAAAATAAAGGTTTAAAAGAGTAGCTTTATTGAAATACAGTAATTAACTGTTGTTAAGTTTTTTACGTAAATTTTCAAAAAAAACACATCGCTTTTCCATCTCTCTTTCAAATCCTCTCTCTACGGGGCTATAATACTTTTGATGCTCCATCTCTAGAGGAAAGTAGTTTTGTCCTGAAAAAGCATGAGGGAGATCGTGGTCATATTTGTAGTTTTGTCCATATCCCTGTTTTCTCATCAGCTCCGTGGGCGCATTCAGGACCGTATTAGGAGGATTTAGATGGGAGCTTTCTCTAGCTGATTTTTGAGCTTTTTTAAACGCTTGATAAGCAGCATTACTTTTTGGGGAAAGGGCGAGGTAAAGGATCATTTCAGCAAGAGCTAGTTCTCCTTCAGGAGAGCCTAGTCTCTCATATGTTTGCCATGCTGCAAGAGAGAGAGGTAGAGCTTGGGGGTCAGCTAATCCTATATCTTCAATTGCCATTCGAACAATACGTCGGGCAAGGTAGTTAGGGTCTTCGCCCCCCTCTAACATCCGTGCAAAATAATAAAGTGCCGCATCAGGATCAGATCCTCGAACGGACTTATGCATGGCAGAGATTAAATTAAAATGACTGTCATCATGGCGATCATAGGCCGCAGGTTTTTTCTGTACTAGAGCGCAGAGGGTGTTTAGGTCTATCTCTCCCTCTTGGAGGGTTTGCAGGTTTTCTAGCGCATTGAGGAGGTGGCGTCCGTCACCATGAGAAAATCCAATCAATGCATTTTTAGCTTCAGGTGTAAGGAAGATTTTCTGTGAGCTCGCTTCAAAGCGTGTAATGATTTTTGTGAGGGATTTTGGTGCTAAGTTTACTAGAGTTAAAACGCGGAGGCGAGAGAGGAGGGCATTGTTGATTGTAAAGGAAGGATTTTCTGTTGTTGCCCCGATTAAAATCACAGTTCCGTCTTCAATGCAGGGGAGAAATACATCTTGCTGCGCTTTATTAAAGCGGTGAATCTCATCGATAAAAAGGATGAGGTTCCCATGCGTTAGTGGGCGGGACTTTGCTTCTTGTATTGCTTTCTTAATATCAGCAATTCCATTCATTACACCTGTAAACGGAATAAAAGGGCAGTTAAATGCCTTTGCATAAAGGCGAGCAATGGTTGTTTTTCCGCATCCTGGGGGACCCCATAATAAAATAGACAAGGGGCGTCCTTTTTCAATAACCTTCAAAAGGAGGGAGACAAGGGCATCCTGGCCTACAACCTCATCAAAAGATTGTGGTCTTAACTGTTCAGCGAGTGGAATAGACATGGTGACATGTATATCACTTTCGGTGTTTTTCAGGGACCCATGAGGGTTTCCGAAGCTGATAAATAATAAGAGGGATGGCAACCATTGTGAGTAGGCTGATGATGAGTAGGGCTTCATAAGCAAAGAAGTTTCCAATTTCGAACCCAAGGGGGGGGATAAACCCAATAAAAATCGCAAATAAGGATGCTAGAATTCCAACACATGAAACAATCCAGATTCCCTTATGGGGATGGGGGATACGGTAGACTCTAGGAACGTGTGGATGCGTGTAGCGCAATCGGATCGCAGCAATAAACATGAAGACGTACATGATAAGGTACATTTGCGCTGACAAGGCGCTTAAAATCCAATAGGCAGAACTCACACTTGGCATATACACAATGATGAATGATGAAATGGTAACAATAATTGCCTGGAATAAGAGAAGGTGAGTGGGCATGCCATGCTTATTAAGGTTTTGAAAAAATGGAGGGAGGTTTCCATGAGCAGAAGTAGTATGAAGCGCTTTCACAGGCCCCATAATCCATGAATTCACCTCAGCAATGGCGCCTATCACCAGGAGCCCTGCAAGCACCGGCAGTAGCCAACTTAGGCCATAACTTGCTAAATATAATTTCATTGCTTCCATAAGACCAGCCACTAAGCTCATTTTATCCTTTGGAATTACAATTCCAATGGAAAGAGCACCTAGTACGACAAGAAAAAAGGTGACAACTGCCGCAATAATAATGGCTCGAGGGAAATTCTTTTGAGGATTTTTGACTTCACCTGCATAACCCGCAGCGACTTCAAAACCCGCAAATGAGAGAAAAAGACTAGCAAGAAAGACAAGGCTCCCAAGCTCTCTAAAGTTAGGAAGGAGATTCTCTGCTTGGAAGGGAATTACAATAGGTCTTCCTAGAGCAACCCAAGTCACACCCAATCCGATAATAAATAGCCCAGGGATGATTGTTCCAATAATGACTCCAACCGTACTAACAATCGCTGAGGTTTCCACTCCAAAGTAGTTGATGAGAGACATACCCCAGAAAACAATGAGAACAATTGCCTGAATATAGATCTTATTAGCCGCGAGCTCTGGGTTGATGATATAGGCGAGAGTAGCAGCTACAAAAGCAAGAATTGCTGGATACCACGTTACATTGTGGACCCACTGCATCCAAATTGAGAAAAATCCCCATCGATCTCCAAGAGCTTCTCGAACCCAAACATAGATTCCCCCTGATTTTGTCCATCCTGTTGCTAGCTCAGCTGAAACAAGGGCACAAGGAACGAGGAAAATAGCAGCTACTACAACGAAGAAAAAAAGCATTCCCCACCCCAGCTCTGAAACAAGAGGGAGATTTCGGAGGCTTGCCATCATTGAAATATTCAACATCGCAAGGACAAAAACTGAAATCACTCTTTTTGGGTTTGAAGGGCCTATCATTCTAATAGATCCTTCTTATCGTTTAACCAATCGATGATATCTTGAGATTCATAGAGAGGTTTGCCATCAATAAATAGACAAGGAGTTTGGAATTTGCCGCCTAGATGAAGGAGTTCTTCGATAGATTTTGCATCTTCATCTATGTTTTTCAAAGGGACTTCAAGTCCTTTTTTTTCAATAAACGCAAGAACTTTCTTTGAATAAGGACAAGTCGGCATATAATAGAGAACCAAGATCGGTCGATGTTCATCGTCCATTGGGGGCCTTGAAATTTTTAAGTGATTTCTAAAACATTAAGACATATAATTTTTCGCACTATAAGTAAAGGACTTTTCATGTTTTCTATCGATGGGCTTACAATGATTTATGGGGATAGGATCTTCTTTCAAGGTGTTTCGTTTCATTTTTCTTCTAGAAGACGCTATGGCCTTGTTGGAGCTAATGGTGTGGGGAAGACAACCTTTTTAAAAATCATCAGCGGATCTTTTGAACCGAGCAAAGGAAATATCCAGATTCCCAAAGAAGTGCGCGTTGGAATACTTGACCAAGATTACTACCGTTTTGGCGCTGAGCCAATCCTAGACATATTAATGATGGGTGATACAGAGCTCTGGAAGGTTCTTAAGAGGAAAGAGGTTCTCTTAGGCAAGGAGAAACTCACATATAGAGAAACAGAAGAGATAAGTGAAATTGAATCGAAACTTTCGATGCAAGGAGGGTATCGCGCAGAAGCAAAAGCAGCTCAGCTTCTAAGCGGACTTGGGATAGAAACCAAAAAGCATGGGATGTCACTCGATACCTTATCTGGCGGTTATAAGCTACGCGTTCTTCTTGCTCAAGTTCTATTTGTTCAGCCAGAGATCCTTCTGCTTGATGAGCCAACCAATTACCTTGATCTCTTTTCGATTCGATGGCTCGAGAGATATCTAATTGATTATCCCGGAACAGTTATCCTAAGCTCGCATGATAGGTTCTTCCTCAATCGTGTTTGTCAGGAGATTTTAGATATCGATTATGGAGAAATGAGACGCTATATCGGGAATTTTGACCATTTTCTTCAGGAAAAATCAAAAGGAGTTGCGGCAAAAGAGTCGCAACTCGAATCTTTTGCAAAAAGAAAGAAAAATATACAGCGCTTTATAACACGTTTTAAGGCTAAATCTTCTAAAGCGCGCCAAGCAGGCTCTAGAGAAAGGATGATCGAAAAGCTCGAAGAAGAGGAAAAAGAATATCAACTCCTTCCTTCAACAAGGCTGCACCCCCACTTTCAGTTTTCTTACGCCCGTCCTTCAGGTCAAAGGGCCCTGGTGATAAAAGATCTGACAAAGTCGTTTGGAGAACATGCTGTGTTAAAAGGGATTTCTTTTGAGGTCGAGAGGTTTGAAAAAGTGGCAATTGTTGGACCTAACGGGATGGGAAAATCAACCTTAATTGAAATAATCACTAACAATCTTGCCCCTGATCAAGGAAAGTCTCGGTGGGGTCCTCATGTTCGATGGGGATACTTTCCTCAAAATTTCCACCGCATCTTGAACAAAGAAATGACACTATATGATTGGATTAGTGGAGTTTCAAAAGGGGTTTCAGATCAAAAAATAAGGCAAATTTTAGGACAGATGCTTTTTGATGAGCATGCGATTCGAAAAAAAATAGAGGCACTTAGTGGAGGGGAAGGAGCTCGGCTGGTCTTTGCTCATCTCATGTTGTCTGAGCAAAACTTTCTCATTTTAGATGAACCGACTAACCACCTCGATATGGAAAGTGTCAATGCATTGATTCAAGCTCTTAAGGAATATAAGGGGACCCTTGTTATGGTGAGTCATAACCGCTATTTCATTTCAGAAGTGGCTAATCGAATCATCGAGCTCCGGCCAGCAGGTTTAGTTGATTTTCAGGGAGGATATGAGGAATTTGTAGAAGAACACGAAAGAGATTATTTAGATCAAATCATTCCAGAGTCTGAAGGAAAGCAAAAGAACTATGAAGAAAAGAAAGAAGAGAGAAAAGAAAGAAACCGATTAAAGCGAGATATCGAAAGACTCGAAAAGGAAATTGCAAATTCAGAAGAAAAGATCGAAAAAATAAACGAACAACTGGCTGCACCCGGATTTTATGAACAAACACCACCATCAAAGCAGCAAGAAGTGATCAATCAGAAGGATGCACTTGAAAAAAAATGGGAGTGCGATCTTAACAACTGGGAAGATAAGATGAATGAGTTTTCCATAAGATATTCAAAATAACCATCTTAAGGAAAGATGTTTTCGATAATTATCATTCAACATATACAAGAGTTTCGGCATCAAATATTATGAAGATTCGCAATGATTAAGAAGAAAAATATTAGACCAACAACAAAAAACCCTCTTAAAGAGAAGCTAAAAGCTAAACGGCTGCGCCGTTTTTCTAATGTTCGTCGTCATCCCGCTCGTCAACTATTAAATAGTTGTAAATAATTGCAGTTCAGATACTTTTGGATTTTTAGAAATACGTAAATCCTTAATTAAAAAAAACTTCAGTCTGAATCGTTTTTTATTCAAAACTTTCATGTTTTTTTCATTTTTTTATAAAACTTTCAATTTTTTTAAAAATTTATTTTCTTTTCAAAATCGTATTCAGAATAGTTTCAGAGCTGATTTTTAATAAAACTAAAAAGTTTCATTTAATTAAATGTTAAAAATAATTTTTATTTTTTATTACAAAAATTGTATATTTAAGTTTGTAGGACAAAGCAAGGGTTTTTAAAGCATTTGCAAATTTTAGCTTTAAATCACCAAAAAGGAATTCCAAATAAGGAGCACAATACATGCCTGCTAAGCGAAGAAAAAAAGCAGCTTCTTCTAGAAAAAAGACAACTAGAAAAAAAGCTGTTAGAAAAACCACTAAGCGTAAAGCTGCTAAGAGAACAACTCGACGCAAAAAAACTACAGCAAAAAAAGCTACTAAGCGTAAGCCTACCAAGGCTAAAGCTGCTAAGAAGACTACAAAACGCAAAACTACAGCTAAGCAGAAAACTACTAAGCGTAAAGCTTCAAAAAAAACCACTCGACGCAAAAAGCGCAAAACTACTGCTAAGAAAACTGCAGCTAAGCCAGTTCGCAGAAGACGCAGAAAAAAAACTGAAGCTTAAGCTTTAAGCTTTGTTAGTATCCGTATGTAAGCTAGGTGGGCAAACGCCCACTTAGCTTTTTTTATTTAGATCGATAAGTAAGTTTTTTAAGGGGCCTGCGAGAAAAGAGAATCTCTTTTCCCTGGATACTTTGAGGGAGGTCTCCTGTTTTCCAGGTTTTCCTATAGCAATTATTGATTCGACAGCATAATCATCGTGCAGTTTACAAAGACATTTGGCTTTTTCATAATCAAAACCTTGCATTCCATGAACTACAAGGTCACGCGCTGCTCCTTGTAATGGAATTGATAAAGTGATGAACCCCACTTGCAATTACTAGAGAAATGGCTGCAGTTCCAATAATATCACTAGTGAAGTGACCTAAAAGAAAAATACGGCTCGTGGTTAATAGGACTGCAATGGAAAAGAAGTAGATTCGAAATCGGGGGAAGAGGAGAGCAAGAGAGGTAGCTAAGGTAAAAGCAGCCATTGAATGTCCAGACGGAAATGAGTGAAAGTGCTGATCCCACTCAAAGCCATAAAAGCCGAAGATCCCCTTCTTCAGGAAAATATCAGGGCGTGCTCGCCCAATTATAATTTTGAAAACCCGAACAAAAGCAACAGAGAGGCATTGAGCGACCAATATTTCAAAAAACGGGAGATTCCACCTGCTTTTTTTCAGGCGTGCTATAATAAATCCACCTGCTGATAGAGCTAAATAGAGAGGAGGGAAAATCAATAGAGAGCATCCTTTAAAGAGGACTTGATAAGGTTTTGTATAGGGAGATACCAGCATCACCATCTGTTGATCGATGTAGAAATATGAGGCGCACCCGACAAGAAGCAAAAAAAAAGATTTGCGAACATTTAGGTTATTCATAGAATATGAAAATTTAACAAGTTAACCCATTCAACGCAAGAGATACGATATGAAAGTAGGTATTGTCGGATGTGGGGTAATGGGAAGTTCCATGGCCCGAATCATCAAAGATCATGAAGAGGTGTTTCTTTATACAAGGCATCCTGAAAATATCAAAGACTTGGCTAAGGAAAAAGGGGTGACACTTTGCGCTTCTTTCGAAGAAATTGGACATTCTTGTGATGTTGTAATCTTAGCAGTAAAGCCTAAGGATCTTAAAGAAGTTGCAAAAGAACTTAACCCTGTTCTAGAAAAGGGAACATTTCTCCTTAGCATTCTTGTTGGAACGCCTCTATCTCGATTGAGAAGCCATTTTTCCAATCCTAAAATCTTTCGGCTCCTTCCAAATATTCCCCTCCTTTGTGGAATGGGGTTGATTGGAGTGGCAGATGAGGATGAGGCGTTAGCAGAAGATAAAAGACAGGTCGATCAGATTTTAAAGGGGTTGGGGACTACAATTTGGCTTGATGAGAAGCTGATGAACCCTTTTGCAGCTCTGACGGGCTCAACCCCTGCGTTTATTTATCTAATTATTGAAGCAATGATTCAAGCTGGGATCACTGTTGGATTCAAGAGCGTAGAGGCCAGGGAACTTGTATTGAGGACCATTGAAGGATCAGTTGCTTTGCTTAGACATACAGGTGCAGCGATGAGTGAAGCTCGGAATGCTGTTTCTTCTCCTGGAGGAACCACAATAGCGGGTCTAAACGAGATGGAGAGACTGAATGTCCGACATGGCGTGATTTCTGGGATTTTACAAACCCTTGAGAAGGGGAAGAAGATGGAAGGCTAGCTGCCATTTTCTCTGGGTTGAGCGACCAATTTGGCAGGGCATTTTTGTACTCACAATCAAGAGGGTTTACGACTTTCTGGCGGAATTTTTCCTGCTTTATCTCAGGTTTTGCTTCTCCCCAGATCCTTTTTCGAATAAATTCAGGAATGCATTTTTTAGGTTCAAAAGTCCATCCACGGAGTTCGAGAGATCCTGAATAGACAGATACCCTAACTAAGGCAAAAATTGTTGCAATCCCAACCAATAAGAAGGGGAGAAATGCAGGACTAGTGACACACATTGTCACTAGAGATGCGGCCGCGAATACAAGGGTTATAATTCCTAGGGCATGAACGATTTTCTTTTTCTTAGACTGACTATGGATATCGTCTGCAAGACGGAGACCTTCTTTTATAGCTTCACTATTATTTTGCACAACTCCGCTAAGAATAGGGGAAACTGTCTCACTAGCTTCACTAACCATCCAAGGGCGGACACGTCGTGCAAGGTTCTTCTTTTTAATCGCTAATTTTTCTCGCAACTTCTCCATGGTAATCTCTTGAATTTTCTCGGGATTTTTCTCTTGGTTTTGCTGAAGAATATCAGAATGAATTTTAATCACTTCTTGTGGGTTAAGCTGCAGATATTGCCTTTCTAAGTGCTTTAAGTCCTTCATAACAGCGAGGCGCGAAATCTCCTCAAGAGGAGAGGCATGTTTTTTGAGGATGAGATTTGCATCATAAGGGTTTTCTTCAAGTTCCTCATTCATTTGATTGAAGAGCTTTTTAACATCTCCAAACTGTTCTTTATAAAGTTGCTGAAGACTTTTAGGGTCCTTATTCACCAACTCAGCCATATCTTCAATGGCCTCAGAGCTTTTTGAGGAGTCGAAGTCACTCACCATGTAGCGAAGGTTTGAGAGAAAGTCAAAGTCAAATTGGTCCTCAAATCTGTACTGTCGATTTGAAGACCAAGCATCTACAATTCCTTCAACGATACAAAGGGCGACGCCTGCTCCATAGGCAAAGGGAAGGAATGGAGCAATGGTTTTTGGAATGACTCCAAATTCAATCCCGTAACCCATTAGAAATCCGATTGCGCTGACAAAGTTTGCGGGCATTCCTAATAGTCGGGTCGAGGCATCACAAATTTCCTCAGTGTCACCATGCCCAATTGAGTGGGCTAATGATCGAAGAGTGTGATAGGCATCGACTGGTAAATACAAAAGGTTTGAGCTTCCAGGGTAGTTAGGAAATCCAGCGACCTCATAGGGTGTAATTTTTTCTGGATCAGTCACATGATGACGAAAAGCATCTGCAACTTTGAGGTAGTTTTTGTGGGTAGAGGTGTCCATTCCTTCGGTGGGGATAAAATGAGGAACTAAGATAGATCTATGGTTTAAGCCATCTACCGAAATGTTAGTTTTCATTATTTACTACCTAATTATTACTTTTTAAGTAATTTATTATAACATATACATAAATATTGGTAAATCATTGTTTTTCAACAGTATAATAATCATTATTTTAAATGTAATAAAATCGATATTAATAAAAGTTTAATTTAATTTTTGATCGGTTTTTTTTTGGAGGAAGTTAGATGGAATCGATGATTCGGTTTACTTTCTATCAAGGTTGCTGCAAAACTCGCGTGTAATTCTGGAACCCTTACCTGTCAGTTTAAAAATCCTGTTGGTCCGCAATCAAAAAATAAGAAGCTATTTTAAACAAAGGAGACGCTCATATCTGCTTACGACTTTTGGCTATAGGTCTTAATTTCTTGAGAATAAACATCAGAATGAGAAGGGTTGCGGTTGTGAGAAGTAGCATCACTCCAGCTGGGAAAAGGGTTTGAGTAATGACAAAACGATACGAAAAGAATGCATCAAGAAGAAGAATTAGCACGATTGCAGTCATTAATCCCCAGCGATGAAAAGTCATAATTTTAATACTTAAATAGAGAAGTGATAGGCCAAATAGGCTACCCATTACTAAAGATGGCATGCTTTGCTTCATTGCAAAGCCCATAACACCTCCTAAGAAGACGAAGAGCGCATAAATGAGGGTAACCAATCCAATTTTTTTTAATGCTTGCTTTTCCATTCCACCATTGTAACCATTTTTTTGGAAATTGCAAGAAAAAGTATAAAATTGATCAGGGGTTGTATTTAATTTGTAAAGTGGTAATAATGCTTTGACTAAATTGTTAATAAATGGGAACACATGTACACCGAATACTTTGGACCGGTAAATCGCGAAGATCTTGAATGTTCTTCGGCTCAGCTTGAGAGTGCAGCACGAAAGTTGCAGCAGGGGGGGCTTGTCGCATTTCCTACTGAAACTGTTTATGGGCTCGGAGCAACAATCTTGAATGAAAGAGCTTTAAAGAAGCTTTATCAAGTTAAGGAACGTTCTGAAGATTGCTCACTTCCGATCCATATTGCTAACTTTAGTCAACTCCAGTTTGTTGCAGCAGATATCCCACCGGAGGCTCAGGCTCTTGCTAAGGAGTTTCTTCCCGGTCCACTCACTCTCATCTTGAAAAAAAGCCCGAACTTATCTTCTCTTATTACTGGAGGAAAAGAGACTATTGCGGTTCGAATTTCTTCGGACCCTATTGCCCGCCGACTGATTGAACTGACAGGTTGCCCCCTTGCTGTTCCCTCTGCTAACCAGTCGAATAAACCAAGTCCTACCAAAGCAAGCCATGTTCTTGAGGACTTTAATGGGAAAATTGAAGGTTTGGTAGATGGTGGGGAAGCAAAGTTTGGAATGGAATCAACTTTAATCTCTTTAGAAGACCCAGCGCGCCCAACTCTGTATCGTTTTGGTGTGACTCCTCAGAGAGAAATTGAACGGGTACTCAATAGAAAGGTAGTGATTCATCCTTTGGCTTTGGTTTTGAATGGAAACTCAAATCTCACCAAAATGCGCAGTGCTGTTCGCCTTTTCTCTTCATGGGAAGAGATGAAGATTTATCTTAAACTCAGTTCAAGAAGCAAGCGGTTGATTATGAGCGATGAACCGTCTTTTGTAAATGATGAAGTTCACTTTCAGTTAAAGCCTACTAATCTATACGAAGGACTCCGTGTTGCTGAGCGTGATGGTTATGCAGAGGTGCTTGTCTTATGCACTCCAAAATTGAAGCAAAATATCCTTCTTCTCAATCGTCTGAAGCAAATCGCCAGAACTTAGACTTAAACCGATCCTTTAGAGACGCTATCTAGTTCGTTGGTAATCTCTTCAAGAAGGATGTGAAAAGGAGTTGAAAGAGGAAAGTGAACCACTTTATCCTGTGCTTTTTCTACTATAATGAGATATGTCGTTCCAAAGTTTTAAAGCTTGTTTAGTATGTTCATATCCTAAAATAGAAAGTGATGCTGTGGCAAGAGAAAAACGTCTTGAACTATCTATCGGAAGTTCAAGCCATTGGGTGACAAAGGTACGTAAAAAATGACCACTAGTAAAGACGGCGATTTTTCCTTCTAATCCCTCTACTTTTTTTATGAATTTATTTACACGAGCTAGGAGTGCTTCAATAGATTCCCCATTTGGGGCACCATGAGTAAAGATATTCCACTTTGGGTTTGTTTCATGAATTTCCTTGGAAGTCATCCCTTCGTAAGCACCATAATCTACTTCTACAAGGTCTTTGTCAATTTGTGGATCAAATCCGCAGATTTTGCAGGTGTCAAGTGCTCGTCTAAGAGGACTCGAAAAAATATGGTTAAACTTAATAGATTCTATGCGCCTCCCTAAAGAAGCAGCCTGGTATTCTCCCACGTCTGTAATAGGAATATCGGTTAGGCCCGTATGTTTCCCATCTCGAGCCCACTCCGTTTCCCCATGACGGATGATATATATTTCTCTCATTGAGCCTCTTCAAACTCCACTTCATAATCTTTCCAATCATTATCTAGAAGGATAACATCAGAGAAGAGTCCTTTTATGGAGTCCATAACACCTTCTCCCGAACCGCTTGGATCTAGAACACCTTCAAGCATATTTTGAAGTCCCTCTGTGCTGAAGATATTGCGAAGCGTTTCTTGCATAACGATATTCATGATTTGCGAGGTAGGAATACCGCCTTCGCTACTAATATTTGTCAGCTCAATCCAACCAATAGGTCGCAGCTTTTGGGTGAGTTTCCCACCAGTTTTATAGGCAAGCTCAATCTTAAGATCTGTAATAATTAGCTTTTTAATAAGAACTGAGGTTGATTTTCCTGCTTTCTTTGCCTTATCTTTTTCGTCACTAGCAGACTTGCTTATATTATCCATGATTATTGTCCAGTTCCCATTCTTACTTTTGGGAGAATCAAATTCTAGGCCCACATAAACATCATCTATTGTCATTTCATCAATCACTATATTATCATCAAAGAATCGAGTAAGTGGAACATTGATCCCCAATTCTTTTACTGAAAGAGCACGAGATGTCTTTTTATATTCGGATGGATTTCCCACACGAATTGAGTCAACTCGAACGGTAGATGGGCTAACTTGAATGCCTCCAATCGTAACAGATACCCCTGCTTGTTTTGATAATTTGTGAGAAACAATTGTAGGAAGCATATTCCAAACAAGGATCCCTCCAAGAATTAAAACAACAATAATTCCGAAAATAATAATGAGAGCCTTTTTCATACATAGCACCATATAATTAGTCTTTATTCGAACTATTTCTGATTAAAAATTATTTTACCAGTGTTTTCTGTTTTTAAAAGTTGAAGGTGGTGCGGGTTGTCAAACCATGCAGAGAGCTAAGGCCCTTTCTTAAGCATTTTAAGGTGAGAGAGAGCTTTGTAGTAGCTATTATTGGCAAATGATTAAAGCTTCCTCATTTTTGTAGCCCCCTGAAGCTCCTGCAATTGAGGAAGCAAAAAGAAGGGGCTTAAAAACATAAGAGAAATAAAATCCTAAACTTCAAAGTCGCGATCCATGACAGTTTTTCTCCCGTCAGCTTGAGCATTGCTTACCGCTTTTTCACATGCGCTGTGAATAATTTGGGTTAGAGCCTCCATTGAAGATGAAGAGGTGTTCATTCCAGATTTTTCCTTAATCATTTTTTTGACTTTAGAGACTACAACGAGGACTTCCATAGAGGTGCCTTGGGGTTAAAATTTAGATCTACACTCTTATATCTAATTTTTTATTTAGCAACAAATCAAACTTCCATTATACCTCTAAAAGATGTTATACTCTTCATATGAAGAAAGAAGATTTGATTGGAAAGTGGAGGATACAGAGGAACATTTCAGCCTTTGATGGGACATCTAAAGGGAGAATGTGGGGGAGTGGATTCTTCGATATTTATGAAGAAAACCAGCTCCTATACCAGGAACAAATGTGTCATGAAACGCAGCACGAAGAATTCTTGTTTGCCACAAAATTTTACCGATATCACTTTACGCTAGAGCAGGTGTTGATTTTCTTTTATCAAGAAGAAGATGAGCGTCTTTTTATGAGGCTCCCTATTATTGATGGAGAACTCAAAGGGCTTGCTAAGTGCAAAAGCGATTCATATTTCCTCCAGTGGAATTGGGTTAACCCTAATAAATTTTTGACACGCTACTCGATTTCGGGGCAGAAGAAAAATATTATTATTGAAAGTGAGTTTAAGCAATGAGAGTGATTATGGGGAAACATGCCATTGAAGAGGTGGCAAAGAGAAACCCTGAACGACTAATTAGAGTCTATGCTCATAAAAAAAAGAATCATCTAGGAATCGACGTGACTGTTGTTTCAAAGCAGAAGCTTAGTGCGATGGCAGGTTCAGAATCGCACCAAGGAATCATTGCAGAAGTGAAGGAAAGGGAGTTTCTAGTCCCTAAAGAGTTTCTAAAAACTGCGCCTGAGAAGGGCGTTGTTTTGATGGTTGACTCGATCAATGATCCGCAGAATTTTGGAGCGATCCTCCGTGCTGCTGAATGTTTTGGTGTAGACGCTGTGATCTACTCTAAGAACCGCAACGTAGCTCTGACCCCTGTGGTGAGTAAAGCAAGTGTGGGCGCTTCTGAAATCGTTCCTTTGATGCCAGTATCGAACTTAGCCGATACTTTGAAGAAATTCCAAACAGGAGGCTATTTCTCGGTAGCAGCGGAAGTGGCCCCTGGAGCGCACTGTCTTTCTTCTTTTGAATTTCCGAGTCAAACCTTGTTAATCATGGGGGCTGAAGGAAGTGGAATACAGCCTTTGCTTTCAAAAAATTCAGATTTCCACGTGATGATTCCAATGCAAGGATCGATTGATTCCCTCAATGTTTCACAAGCAACGGCAGTGTTCTTATCTAATATCTAATGGCTTAGTACAGGACAATATACCTACAATACCCGTATGAGAATACAATCAAATAAAGTATGAATGGTAAAAAGAAACTAGCTATAAGTTGTTGGCGTGAATTTAAAAACAGAAAAACATTTCGTCGCTTCTTTTCTTCATGCTTATTGCTTGTATTTTGGGGCTTTTATCGATGGGAATCTCAAAGGTTTCATAAAAAGTTTGAATAAATTTAGCGCACAGTATAAAGTTCGTGTAAATCTTTTCTAAGGCAGGAGTAAAAATGGCAGCGGCCATTTCCCACATCATCAAAATTCAAAATCACAGACTCCTCTTCCACATACAGTTTTAGAAACGCAACAAACCATACCTCAATCCATAAAGATTGCTGTCCCCTTTTGGGGGTAGCAATCTTTTTTAAGGACTCGCCCTCTCTGCCAACCCCTTCAATTTCAAAAGAAGAAAGAAGCGTATTTACGACAGCTCTTTGATACTAGATTGTGGCCTAGATAATATAGTTTGAAGCTAGCTCTTTAAAGGATGCGACTTGCGTATTTTCCCACGTTTTTGGAAGACCAAGCTCCTGGGCTATTAGGGAGGCAACAAGGGGTGCCACTTTAACAGCCAGTTTGGCATCAAGAAGCAGAGAGCGGGTGCGGCGGGATAGCACATCTTCAACAGTGCGGGCCATTTCTTCTCGAACATGCCAAATTACTTCTCCCTTTAAGTAAGGAAGCTTAGAATGAAGGAATTGATCGAGGCTAGGGTCCTCTTTAATGATTTTGTCGATTCTTTCTTTATCGCTGCCATATGTGCTCCAAGGGTTAAGGGGGTCTGCGTCTTCTAGAAATGCGTGGAGTTTGAGTGTTCTTGTTTTGCAGGCGCGTTCTTCAAAGCCCCCAACAAGGAGGGTTTTGTCGATAACATCTTCAGCCATCTTTCGGTAGGTGGTCCACTTACCTCCAGCGATGGTAATGAGGCCAGCATTTGAGACTAGAATAGAATGGTCACGGGAGAGGGTTGCGGTCTCTTTTCTTCCTTCAGCTGCAATTAGAGGGCGAAGCCCAGCAAAGGTGCTGAGAATATCGCTATGTTTGGGAGGTTTTGCGAGGTATTTTCCTGCTTCTTTGAGGATAAAAGAAATTTCTTCTTTGAGAGGTTTCGGCTCTAGGGAAGAATTTTTGACGGGAGTATCTGTGGTGCCGACGAGAATCTTTCCCAGCCAAGGAACCATAAAGAGGACTCTTCCGTCTGCTGTATGAGGAATCATAATTGCCGTTTCACTTTCTAAAAATGAGCTATCTAAAACGATATGAACGCCTTGACTCGATTGGATAATTTTTTGCACACTAGGGTCGTCCATACGGCGTACTTCATCTGTGAAAGCCCCGGTGGCGTTGATTACTACTTTTGCGCGAACTTCATGAATCTCTCCCGTTTCTGAATCATGAAGAATAGCTCCTTCAACATGGTTATTCTCTTTGATGAGCCCTGTCACTTTCATATAGTTGATAAGAGCCCCTTCATGATCAGCGGCAGTTAGGGCAAGGGCAATTGCGAGGCGGGAATCATCAAACTGTCCATCATAATAAATGGTTCCACCATAAAGATCGTCTGATTCAATGTTAGGGAGAGCATCGAGCGTTTCTTCTTTAGAAAGATGACGTGAAGGCTCTAGCCCAAGTTTTCCTGCTAGCATGTCGTAAATCTTGAGGCCAGCCCCATAAAATGGACCTTGCCACCAATGATAACTTGGAACAAAGAAAGCACGATGATAGATGAGGTGAGGAGCATTTTGGCATAGGCGCCCTCGTTCCCGCAGTGCCTCCAAGACAAGGGCAAGGTTTCCTTGTTGGAGATAACGAAGGCCACCATGGATGAGTTTAGTGCTTCGACTTGAGGTAGCTTTAGCAAAATCGGACTGCTCCACAAGAAGAGTTTTAAGGCCTCGGGAGCTGGCATCGACTGCGGCACCGAGCCCGGTAGCTCCTCCTCCAATAATAAGGACATCCCACTTTTCTCCAAGCCTTTGAATCATCTTGTCCCGTTTCACTCATTTACCTCTAAATCTGCGTGGTTAAAGTTATCGGTATCACTCATAGATCTTCCCCCACATTTTTGTGCACTCAATTGCATGCTTCCATTTTTTCTTCTCTTTGACTCTATCCCTTTCAGAAAGATCGGGATCAAAGCGACAGTCTTCTTTCCAAAGACCTTTTAACTCTTTTAGATCTTTCCAATAGCCAACGCTGAGTCCTGCCAAAAAGGCAGCGCCAAGGGCTGTTAGTTCTTTAAATTGAGGATGGATGAGAGGAAGGTCTGTAAGGTTGGATTGGAGTTGCATTAAGAGGTCATCAGAAACGGCTCCCCCATCAACGCGGAGTTCTGAGACTGCCACACTTTCTTCGATGACTTCTAAGATATCAGAAACTCGGAATCCGATTCCTTCAAGAGCAGCTCTTGCAATATGAGCATTTGTTGTTCCTCGGGTGATTCCCAGAATTACCCCTCGAGCTTGAGGATCCCAGTGAGGTGCACCTAGGCCAGCAAGGGCAGGAACAAAGACAACCCCTTCGGTGGACGAAACACCTTTTGCAAGAGATTCTACGTCTTCAGATCGGGCAATAATACCCAGTGAATCACGGAGCCATTGCACCACAGCTCCACCAATAAAAACGCTTCCTTCTAAAGCATAGTGGACCTCATCGTTTAATTGGTATGCAATTGTAGTTAGAAGATGTTCGCTGGGAGGTGGAGCTACTTTCCCTGTATTTATGAGGATAAAACATCCTGTGCCATAGGTAATTTTCCCCATCCCTTTTTCAAAGCAAGATTGACCAAAAAGGGCGGCTTGTTGGTCTCCCGCTATCCCTCCAATGGGGATAGTTGTCGAACAAACGTCTTTACTACACTCACCATAGATTTCACTGGAACTCTTCACTTCAGGAAGCATTTCTCTAGGAATATCGAGGATTTTGAGAAGCTCTTGATCCCATTTTCCTTCATGAATATTATAAAGAAGTGTTCGGGATGCATTTGTGGCATCGGTAATATGCTGAGCCCCTTCCGTCATTTTCCAAACAAGCCAGCTATCCACTGTTCCAAAAGCTAAATCTTTTCCCTTTGCTTCGGCAACGTTGTCTAATATCCATCGAATCTTTGTTCCTGAAAAATAGGGGTCTAGAAGGAGTCCTGTTTTCTTTTTGAAAATGGGTTCAACACCATCTTTTTTTAGCTTTTTGCATAGGGGAGTAGTACGTCGATCTTGCCAGACAATGGCATTGTAAACAGGTGTTGAGGTTTTCTTATCCCAAACAATCGTAGTTTCACGTTGGTTAGTGATTCCAATTGAAGCAATTTGCCTCATCGTAAGGCGTGCGCGGCTCATTGCTTCCGTCATGACAGAGGCTTGTGTTGCCCAGATATCCATTGGGTCATGCTCGACCCAACCAGGTTTTGGGAAGATTTGTCGAAATTCTTTTTGAGCTCGACCAATGATCGCCCCTTCTTGCGTTACCACAAGGGCTCTTGAGCTTGTTGTTCCTTGATCTAAAGATAAAATATATTTCATAATCATCCCTAACTTGTACTCTTCATTTCGATGTGCTATATGTCAATAAAAATTTTTATTATGACATTTATGCTAGAGGGATAGGTTCATGGAAATGAGTGTTTTTTGGGGAGAGTTGATTGGAACGCTCCTTCTTGTTTTACTAGGAGATGGATCTGTAGCAAACGTATTATTAAAGCACTCCAAGGGGGAAAAAGGAGGATGGATTGTTATCAGTACCAGTTGGGGTTTTGCTGTTTCGATAGCAGTATATACGATTGGATGGGCGAGTGGTGGACACATTAATCCAGCAGTCACTTTTGGCCTTGCCGTTGCTGGAAAGACGGGGTGGAATCTTGTTCCCACCTATATTATTGCTCAGCTTATTGGAGCTTTCATTGGGGCAGTTCTTGTTTGGGCATCGTATTATTTGCACTTTGGCAAAAGCGATAACAAAACCCATAAACTCCTAATCTTTTGTACGCAGCCTGCAATTCGTCATAAATCATGGAACTTTATTACCGAAGTTATTGCAACAGCGGTGCTCTTGATTGGTGTTCTTGGCATTTTCAATACCCATAATGGAATCGGAAGTGGCGTAGGACCTTTTGCCGTTGGATTGCTTGTCTTCAGTATTGGCCTTTCCCTTGGTGGCCCGACAGGATATGCGATTAATCCTGCTCGCGATCTGGGACCACGAATCGTTCATGCACTTTTTCCGATTCAAGGAAAAGGGGATTCTGATTGGGATTATGCATGGGTGCCTATTGTTGGCCCTCTTTTTGGCGCCGGCATTGGATCCTTTATTTACCAACAATTTGTGAGTCACCTTCTTCCAATCGGGCCAGGTATATGACAGTCCCCTTTTTGCACGCCCTGTTGTTCATGCTTTTGGAAACTCCTTGAATCAAAGCACCGACAGCGCAGAATATCTTCCAACTGTCTCACTTTATTTATAGATTTTAACTAGTCCGAAGGGTTTCTTCTGACTAACTCTACTGGGATTAGCAAACAAAGAGAAAAATATAGAAGGTCACGCAATCGTTTAACGATTATCTTCTCGCATTTTGCGGAGGGTTTCCTTCATTTTTCTTAAATCGCGGGTAATCATTTGAGAGAAATGTTGAGTCATATTTCTTAGAAAGACTTTTTGCTGAACTTCAGAAAACTGAGAGATAAAGGTTTTCCAAGGAGCGGGGTCACGATCGACTACTTGCTGAGTCTGCTGTGATTCCGAGTTTAGGAGGTTGTTGATTGGTTCCATATGTTTCGTCTTCTTTTTTCAGCATGTCGATTCCCATCTGAAAATCGGAAGGATTTGCTGATTGATCTTTGAACTGGTTTTCTTGGTAGGCTGTTACATTTCGATGCTCTTGTCCGGAGTGAATAATCTGAGGACGGACAAAGACAATCACATTACGCTTTTCATCATCAGTCGTTGTTTTACTAAAGGCTGCACCGACGAGAGGAAGGCCTCCCATACAGGGGATTCCTGATTTTCTCTCCCTCTTTGTGTTACGGATCATGCCACTTAACACGAGAAAACTTTGATCAGGGACGTGAACTTGCGTTGCCATATCGGTTTTGGTTGTGTTAATTCCATTAACGGAGTCACCAACAATATTGTGGTTAGGAATGACATTGGTAATTTCTTCTGAAATTTCTAATGTAATCACATCTTCATCACCCAAAAGGGGAGTGATATTAAGTTTTACTCCAACATCGCGGTATTCAATATTCGCAGAGGTTTGTTGGCTTGCTCCCACAGTTTCAATGACAGATCCCGTGAAGGCAATGTTATCTCCCACGAATATGCGGGAAAGTTTGTTGTCCTGAGTAATAATTTTCTGATTCAAGATGATTGTACTGTCTCTATCAGCCTCAAGCGCCGAGACAAGGGAGCCTAGTGAAAAGTACGACTGTCCTTTATGGAGGATAATATCCCCGAGCACTCCGAGATCAAACCCGCGCCCCAGTGGGAACTGATCAGTTCCTGTGGGGGTATTCGATGCATTTATCTGTTGCAAAGTGTTTGCAAAAGGTGCCTGTTTCGGAGCGGCCGGGAAATTACCAAGTCCATACCCAAATTTGTTACGATATTGCCCACCTGCTCCCCATTCGAGTCCAAACTCCAGCCCTTTCTTCACGTCAGTTTCGATCACGAGAACCTCGATAAAGACTTGTTTTTTTGGAACATCTAAACTCGAAATAAGAAATGTGAGCTCTTCGATACCCTCTTCTGTTCCAGAATAGAGGATAGAATTCGTAGATTCTACCCACTGCATCGATCCAATTGTTTGGACTAGCTCTTGTGATGCACTGGGGCTTGCTTTCATACTAATAGCGACACTTTTGATCGCTGTGAGAATTTCATTTCCTACATGGTATTGTAGTTTATAGATATGAAATTCCCCCTTCTTTTCATGTTCATGAGGAGTAATAAAATGGTTTCCTGATTTGTCACTGACCAAATGAAATTCTTCCTTTCCATCCCTTTGGCTGCGTATTTTCGCAAGCTTCAATGATTTCTGTTCTTCCAGTTCCCATTCTTCCATTTTCTCGACAAGGTAGTAATCGCCGCGTTTTTCTGTACGAATCCCTTGTTTTTCGAGGAGCTCAACCATGATTTTTAAAATGTTTTCGGGATCAGTCGGCTTCCCCGTGGCTAGGCTAATGTTAAAGTCTAGGATCTTCTCATCATAAATAAAGTTTCTTTCTGCAACAGAGCTTACAAACCGGAGAAATTCCAACATAGAAACATCCTGAAAATTGACAGTCAAGGATTTTTCTTCACTTTCTGGGGGTGTCGTATCAAAATGAAGAACTCCTTCACCAGCTAAGGGAGCACCAAGTTGAGAGAGAAGAAAAAGAGAAGTGAATATCTTATGTTTCATTCTTTTTATGAACGTTAATGGTTAAAGAAGTTTAGATCTTAACAAGTTTGAGAGATAGAAAATAGAATTTTTTGTATTGCTTTGGTAAGAAATGGCTAAAAATGAAGAAGTAAAAATTCATAAATTATTTATTTTTAGATTGATAGAGAATTCTTGTCTTTAAGTAAAATTAACCTAGTGCCCCAGAGCTAGAAATAGAGAAGTTATTTGAGATCCCTGATCTGCCTCTTGAGTAGCAAGAAGAAAAAAAGAAAAAGCTAGAAAGGCTAGAAGAAATATAAATTATCTCATGGATAATTGTGGATGGTTAAGGGTTCAAGGGTGTCAGCGGGGATAAAGCCGAAGATCTTACCGTAGAAGTAAAGCTCAGCATCGAAGGCGCGCATAATGTTTTTAGATACACGGAAACCGTGCTGCTCTCCTTCAAATAAAAGATAAGTTACAGGAATGCCTTTCTTATTTAAAGCATTGAACATCATTTCAGCTTGGGCGGGAGGGACAACTTTATCCTCAGCCCCCTGCAATAGGATCACCGGACAGGATAATTTTTCAGTATGGTGAATAGGACTCAACTCAATATAGCGTTTTTTTTCCTGTGGATAGGGACCAATCAGTTTATCGAGGTATTTTGATTCAAACTTATGGGTATCGGTTGCAAGAGTTTCTAAATCACTCACCCCATAGTAGCTTGCTCCAGCCTTAAAAATATCCCGAAAGGTCAAAGCCGCTAAAGTCGTGTAACCTCCTGCGCTTCCTCCTTTAATCGCCATGCGCTTTTTATCAACACGTCTCTCCTTAGCAAGGAAAAGGGCCCCATTGCAGCAATCATCAACATCAACAATTCCCCATCTACCTTTAAGGCGCTCTCGGTACGCACGGCCGTAGCCAGTACTTCCTCCATAGTTAACATCCAAGACAGCAATGCCTCTTGAGGTCCAAAACTGAATCTCTAAATTCAAGCTCGCTGAAACGCGTGCGGTAGGACCTCCATGACTTTTGACAATTAGAGGGGGAAGATTTGTTTCTTTATAGTCCTTATTCTTTGGAGGATAGTAAAAAGCGTAAGAGGTTTTCCCACCTTCAGTTGGAAATTCTAATGTTTCAGGGACAGAAAGATATCCAGAATTGATAGTTAGATCCTTTGATTTTCGGATTCGCTCTATGTTATTAGAGACCACATCATAACGGATCAATGTACACATTTCGTCAGGGGAAGCCCCCGTAAAATATAGATACTTTCCTGCAACAGTAAAAGCTGAATAACTTGTGAAAGGGAGATCGATTTTCTCAAGAGACTTTTTATCAGGATCTAAAATCCCTAGGTAATCAGTCCCCGAAACAGTATAGACACATGCAATTCTCCCGTCTTGTAGAAACCCATAATTAGACATTTTAAAGACCCAAATAGGCTGGCCAAACTCTGCCTCCATCGGACAGAGAGCTTCAACTCCATCTGTGCCCATTCGATAAAGATTCCACCATCCGGAGCGATCCGAGACAAAGTGCAAAATACCATCAAGGCTCCAAGCTGGTTGAAAGATGGACTCACTTTCTCCTCCTGCAAAGGCCTTTACATTCTTAAGAGAGCCTTCTTCAGTAAGCTCTCCTACCCACAGTGTCGAACCATCCCAAGGCATATTTGGGTGGTCCCAGGTGATAAAAGCAAGGTGGGTTCCTTTAGGATGCAGGGCAGGCATAGAGTAGAAGTCATGTCCTCTATGGATGACTTCAACCTTATCTCCAATCCTTACTAGAGAGTTGACAACGTCATGTTCAGAGCGATGCTCTTCTTGGATGGCATAGATCACATTTTTAGAGTGATCACAAAGGGGATTTGCATAACGCATTCCCTCTCCACCACAAACCTTTTTGACCTTCCCTTTTTGATCGCGCTTGTAAAAACCCTGATCTTTAAAATTGGAGAAATAGAGATCTCCATTTGAAACCGTAAAGGCCCCCCCTCCATATTCATGAACGCGTGTTCGTGCATTATAAGGTTCAGGAAGAATATCCTTCCCACCTTTTACAATTACAGAGCGTCCCTTCTCTTCAGGGCGAGACTCGCTCCAGTATAAATCGTTTCCATCAATGACAACCTCACCAAGTTTAATCGCAGACTCTAGAATCATCGATGAAGTGATAGGAGACTTCCAAGATCCACAGGTTTTTTTTTCCATTTTAAACACGCATAAAGTTAATACAAATAAGGAAAAATATTTTATAGTCGCTTAAGTTTAAACCACTATAACATGTAAAAATTTTCTTAGTACAGGACAAAAAAAATCAGGAGTAGCCATGATTACTGTTAAACCTAGCACTAGGTTTGTTCTTCGGGTTTCTCTGGAATAATTACTGTCCCAATAATATAGACAATAAGAAGGGGAAAGAACCAAGTTAGGAGCATTGCAAAAAGCATGACAATTCGAACGATCGTCGCATCAATTTTTAAACTTTCTGCGATTCCTCCGCAGATCCCACCGATTTTTCGGTCACGAATGGAGCGATAGAGGCGTTTACATTCAAATTGAATATATGTAGGAGGTCCAAGGGGAATAAGCATCCAGGCAATAATATATAGGACGATGAGGGGAAGAATTCCCGTAAAAATACAAATGACGACCAACAATAGTCGAACAACTGTTGGGTCAAGGCTTAAAACCTGCCCCAGGCCTCCGCAGACTCCTGCAACCTTTTTATCCCACCTGTCTCGATATAAACGCTTCATAGATTTCTTATCGCTGATAGTTTTTTAAACTTCAAACATGGGGGGAGCTTGAAACGACATTTCTTTCCCTGTAACAGGATGAGTAAATGCCAAGTGTGCAGCGTGAAGGTGGAGACGTCCATTTGCCGTATCGCCATACTTTTGATCACCAAGGATTGGATAGCCAGCAGCTAGAGATTGTGCTCGAATTTGATTCTTCTTACCTGTTTCTAGGGTATACTCTACAGCAGATGTTTTTCCTCGAGTGTTGAGGACCCTGTAGTGAGTAATGGCAACCGCACCTTTTGGGTGAGGACGAACAAAGTAATTCTGATCCTCAAGAAGGCGACATTGCCACGTTCCAGACCCTTCGAGCTTTCCTCGAACAATTGCAACATACTTCCTTTCGATAGAGTGAGAATGGAATTGTTCCTTTAGCCCCTCTCGAGCTTCTTCTGTTAGGGCCACTACCATCACGCCTGAAGTTTCTCTATCAAGGCGGTGGACTGGAAAAGCACGAGGATACGCTCTTTTGAGAACACCATGAACAGTATCTTCGGTTTGGAATACTGTGGCAACGCTGAGCACTCCCTCAGGCTTATTTACAACAACAAGATCTCGATCCTCATATAAGACTTCGACATCTAAGTCTAGAAATTTTTGTTTTTCTTTTAAAGAGATCTGCGCTCCTTCCTTAATGGTAGCATGAGGTTCCTTTACCTTTTTGCCATCGACTAGGATGCGTCCGCTCTTTAGCCACTTCCGAAGAGTGGACCTTGAGCTGTCTGGGAATTCTAATGAAATTCTATCAAGTAGTGCTGTCATGGGTCGGATGATACCAAAATATCTCTTTTCAAGCGAAATTTTTGATAGAAAAATAGGATCAAAATAAGATTTTACATCATTTTAAGTTTAAATAGAGAATGATTTCTGGAAACAAAAAATTACTATTAGCTCATTTTTTATGGATAAGTGATTATAATAATAACTTTCAAAAGTGAAAATAATAAAGAAATAAAAGGAACAACAACAATTAAAGATAACCTTGAAAAGGCTGGGGCAATCTGGCAAGATAGTCCTTCTTTGGAAAAGAAATTGTTGAGGCATTATCGTGAAAAGACTCCTCCTATTACTACTTCTTCCTCTTATTTTAATTGCTGTTGACAAACCTTCAATTAAAGACTCCAAGCTCCTTAACATGGGCATCGGGGTGTTTAATATCGTTCGAAATCAAAAAAGTGTGAACTTTCAAGTAGAGTATCGCTTTGACTACGCTTTTTATCGCAATTCGATGCTCTTTTTCCGGCCCCTAATAGGAGCTATGGCAACGGCAAAAGGATCTGCATATCTCTATGCAGGAATTGCTTTCGATGTTTTTTTGTTTCCTCATCTTGTATTTACCCCAAGCTTTGCCCCTGGTATCTACATAAAGGGGGGAGAAATGGAACTGGGGTTCCCTCTAGAGTTTCGCTCTTCAGCAGAGCTTTCCTATCGCTTCAAGAACGAATCTCGCTTTGGAGCAATGTTCTATCACATGTCAAATGCTAGCATAGGATTTAAAAACCCTGGGACTGAGTGCCTTGTGTGTTTCTATTCGATTCCGCTTCCGTAACATTCTTATGCTAAGAACCCGAAAAATAGTTGCAAAAACCCTTTATTAATAAATTTGGTCGTTTGTAAAATACATATAGGGGACCGACCAATATGTCACATATGGTCTGATTACCAAAAGATAGTAGCTGATTTTAACTGCTCAGTGGTGGTTTTAAGGAGTTGTAAATCTCCTTGCGCTACCACTATGCGTAATGTATTTCTGGGGGGGAACGCATGTCAAAACAGCCTGTATTCAAGCCATTCCCGCTTTGTACAGGTTGCCATGCTCAAACAATTGCCGCATCTTTTCTTTTTGCATCAGGAAAGCTGCCCTCTTTAAAACGTTTTGTCTACCTTCCTGATGGGGAAAAGATCGCCATGGAAATCTCAACACCTAAAAGGTGGAAAGACAGTGATCCTACAGTTGTTATGGTTCACGGTCTTTGTGGATCAACTAAGTCCACATACATGCTGAGAATAGCAAAGAAGCTTTACAAAGAAAAAATTCGTGCCATTAGAGTCAATCTCCGAGGATGTGGAGGCGGACGTGGTCATGGGAGCAAACTGTATCATTCTGGAGCAAGTGACGACATTTGGGAGACGTTGAAGGAAATCAAAAGAGATGCACCTCATTCTCCCATCACCCTAATGGGGTTCTCACTTGGAGGAAATGTCGTACTTAAGACAGTAGGAGAGCGTGGCAACGAAGCTAAAGCCCTTGTTGACAAAGTAATCTCAATCAATCCGCCTGTAGATATGCAATCTAGTATTGAGCTTCTCTCACAAAACACCTTCTATGAGCGCTATTTTATGGCTATATTAAGAGAAGAAGTTGCGTGTCTTCATGACACCTTTGACCATTTGCCACCTATCCGAATATCAACCGAAATGACGTTATTAGAATTTAATGACCTGTACATTGCTCCTCAGTCAGGACATGATAATGCTCGAGATTATTACCATGCTTGCAGCTCAGGAAGGCTCATTCACAATATTGCTGTTGATTGCCATATCCTTTTTGCCCTTGATGACCCGATTGTCGACTGCAGTGTTGTTAATTTTAAAGAGATTCCAGAGAACGTTAACATCCTTATCACTGAAAATGGGGGGCATTTAGGTTTTTTAGGCATTCCGGGCCAAAAAAGGGGATTCCACTGGATGGATTCGGTCCTCCTTCAATGGCTATTTGAGGATCGGGAATAGGTATCCTACTGCTCCACCTATTCCCTATTCTCTTTTATATCAAGCCATTTAGTTGTTTTAAAACTTACTTGGGTTGTTTTTAAGCCACTTGATGATTTCATTGGATTCGTAGAGAGGTTTTCCATTAATCACTAAGCAAGGGACCTGCTTTTTTCCACCGACTTTAATGAGATCCTTGGCAGCATCGGGGGTTTCCCCAATATCTAGTGAAGAAATTGCTTTATTCACTGAGGCTAGGTAAGCACTGATCTTTTTACAATAAGGACACGTTGATCGTGTGTAAAGAAAAAGTTTTGGTTTTTCTACGTTCACTTTCTGACCTTGTTTTTCCGTTTCATATTCCTGATAAACAACAGCAAACATATCATCATAGATATGAACAAGAGAGCCAATAGACTTCACGTCTCCGTTAATCTGCATTTCGTTAAAATAAGGGGGTTCTATTAAGGCTGGATCCATATCAAGCATTGCACGCACTCCGTTAGTTAGGAAATAGAAATTTTAACCCAAATTCATATATCACGGAAGAAGTTTGTTTTTGCAGCTTCGAGTAATAGTGGCGCGATGATGAGGCATTCTCCTTAGGAAGATCCACTTCATGGAGATACCCTCTAGGTTCTGCAAAGAAAAGCATCTCATGCGCTCTGATTGGAGAGAGAGGATCTTCCAGTGAAACTTCATAAACATCTCCGAAAAGATTCCCCAGTTTTGAAACTAAGTCTCCACGACATACAAACCCCTGAAAATTGGGTCTTGTTTTAAGAGCCATCCAATCTTGAGCAAGCTTTTCAGAAACCCCAGGGAAATTAAAAGCGTAAGAGCATTCATAGGGATTTTGGCTAATAAGCTCTGCCTCGTGAATCAGGGTATAGGAAGCAACGACCCCCCCTAAACTATGTCCAATAACGCGTCCTGGGCGTTCTCCTTTTTTGAGCCAACCGTGAAGAGGTTTTTGCCCTTTTTCGAATATGCTATACCCAGGGCCCTTTGGATCTAGATCACTGATAATAGAAGCTCTACCGCCCTCTGTCATGAAGGAAAAATCTGTCCCTCGGAACAAGAGAATTGGCGCTCCCTTCTCTGAATCGATGCGGATAAATCCAAAGGCTTTAATTTTATTCCACAGATCAAACACCCGGTCAACAACAAAAGTTGCCATCTCGATACACCCGCTTTTTCCCATTACAGGTAGAGGGATCGTATGCCCCATCTTAAGATTGCGATATGCCATAACTTTAGCTAAAACCTCGAATGCCGCCCATTCACACATTTGAGGACTTTCTACCGTTTCATAGATCATCTTCAACACTTCTGAAGTTCTATTAATATCTTCAAATCGAGGAGTTACGCGACAGATAATCCCTTTCGAAGCCATTTTTTCGCGATAGGTCTGCCCAAAATGGCTCAAATCTTCTGAAGGATTTTCATAGACAAGAGTTTTTTCTTTAAGCGCATAGCAACGAGAATCATATTTAAAGAGCCATGAGAGAAATATCTCCCAATACTTAAAGCTTTGAGCTGAAAGCGAAAAATCATTTTGATTCATAAACAGGCCTCATACCCTTAAGATAAAATGAGGGACCCTTCAGGTCAATGATTATTAGAAATTGGTGACACTCGGAGATGTGGAAGGTAATTTTTGTCGACATTTACCATCACAAACTCGCAGTTAGAACGCAGCCTCTCGACCCACAGGTCATTTTTTCCTATGAGAACTCTATCATTCTTCTCCCATTTTTCTAAAAGAAGGAGATCTTTTTCATCAATCTGCCAGCAGAATTCATTTCCATTATTGTTAAAAACAGAAACCTCTCCATCAAAAGGATCAATATGGTTGATAAACTGAGTATAGGGGCTACCCTTATAGGGTTCAGAGAGGAAGTTTGCATGAACAAACTCGCCGCCTTTATCCAAGTTTGTTATATAGTATTCAGATCCACCCATAGGCATAGTGTTTCTAGTTATCGATAAATGATCGTGGTAATCCCACTCTTCATAAACCTTCATAGCCTCAATAGATAGAGCCTTAAATTGTGTTCCATCCTGCAATTCTATTTTTCCATCTCGACTTTTTCCACAGAGAAGATGTTCTCCTGTATTTAATAGGACAATAGGGGCAGGAGGTTCTGCTCCTGGAGGTAGAGGTTGCCACGCAGCAAGCTGTGTTCCTACCAAGAAAAACAAAGGAATAGTACTTAAGATTTTTCTCATCATAACTCCATCAAGTGATTGATTTTGATTGAAAGTCTAATCTATAAATAAATTTTTAAGAAAGAAAAAAGACTCGCGTTGTGAACATCCAGATCAATTCATACGCAAAAAGCATTAGAAAAAAAAGTGGTCTATATACGTGCTTTAACTTCATAATGAGGTTCATGACATTGCATCCGACTCTTAAAGAAATTATCACTGTGACAAAAGCGGCGAATAACCCCCCACTTTCGCGGACACCTCTAACCGCAATCCGAAAGGGGCCCATGAAAATGCGTCCGCTTGCGGGTGAACCTAAACCTCTTGCAAAAGTCATGAACCACATCATACATCATGAAGAAGGAAATCTACTTGTTCGTCTATACTACCCCAAAGAAAGCACCCTTCTCCCTGTTCTTCTTTATTTCCACCCTGGAGGATTTGTCAAAGGGGATATTGATGCGCATGATCCCACCTGCCGAGCCCTCGCAGATGCCAGTGGCTGTCTTATTGCCTCAATGAACTACCCCCTTTCTCCTGAAAACCCCTTTCCAAAAGCATTAAATGCCGCAAAAGGTGTTCTCCATTGGATCAGTTTCCATCCTAAAGAAATTTCCTCCGATGGAAGAATCGCAATTGGTGGAGAAGATGCTGGAGGAAACCTCGCTGCAGTCTTAACACAAGAAGCACGCGACGAGCCCCACCCAAACATTTCCTTCCAAGTTCTTATATACCCTCAAACAGACTTAACATGCAGCAGCCTCTCACATCTAGAATATGGATCCGGATACCTTCTTGAAAAAGAATCGATCGAGTGGTACCGCAAACAGTACCTTGATAGTGATCAGGACCTCACAAATCCCCGAATATCGCCCCTTTACTCTCCTGACTTTTCATCCTTGCCCCCAGCCCTAATCCTGACCGCTGAATACGATCCCATGCGCGATGAAGGGGAGTCTTACGCCCAAAAACTCAAAGAAAAAGGTGTTCCCGTAAAACTAAAAAGATATAAAGGGATGGTCCATGGTTTTTTTCAAATGGCAGGCCTCCTTGATGATGCGCGCCTCGCTATTCAAGAGGTGGGTGCAACCCTAAAAGCCCATTTCAAACTCGAATAATACGTGGTAGGTTTTTCTATGGCAAAAGACGTTACAGCATCGAACTGCACAATCGTAGGATTCGGATACTTTATTTCTCGCCCTTACCTGTGGCTTGCCCCTCTGCTTGCCGCTTTAATCTCTTTCTTTGTCCTTCTTGCAGCCTTTTTTCTTGCAGCATACATCAGCTGGCCTGATCCTTCCGTTGGCTGGCTTAGCTACACCTGGGGAGTTTTTAAATCCCTGGGCTATGCATCGCTTGCACTTGTGGCCCTATGGGTCTCCGTCTTTCCCGTGATTTTGAACTTTGCTTTTGAAAATATGATTGGAAAGATTTTGCATAATGAGCGCGTACCTATCAAAAGAGAAAGAGCACTTCAAGCCGTCACCTCAAGCATCCAAGTGATGTTTCACACGCTAGGCTGGCGCCTTCTTTGGCCAGCCGCAACACTTGTTTCCCTCTTCTTTTTTGGCCCCCTTGCCATGTTCCTCGCTCAAGTAGGAATGGGACACATTGCGATCATTGACGCCTGCGACCTTTCCCTCACAATACAAGGAGAGCCTGTATCCCGTCGGATACAAGCTCTCAAATCAAAAGCGCTTCCTATTCTCACAGCTGGCCTTATCTCCGGAATGCTCAGCATGATCCTCACCACAACAATTATTGGATGGATCTTCTGGCTTCCTGGCGTCTATGCCGGGTGCACCCTTTGGACGATTCGCTGGAATAGGGCTTCCCCAATCTATCTATAAGTGCCCTTAAGGAGAATCACAAGAACGCTCTGGAGAACCAAAAGAAGGAGCTGGAGAGCAATCGTTTTCCATTCTGCTTCTCGCAGTACTGGCGTTGCTCTCTCTTTCAGTAAAAGAAGGAGATAGAGAGCAATCGTTTTCCGCTCTGCTCACTTGAGAGTCTATACTCTTGCTACGCGGAGTAGTTTGGTCTGTTTTAGATTTAAGGATGCTTCTTATAGGGGGCTCGTCATTAAATTGTACTGATTTACTCATGGTTCCATAATTCGTACCCTGTGAAAATATGTTTTGTGCAACAGCGTTTGTGTTGTTGTTGCTTTTTCGGGGGTGGTCTGCTTCTGTAATACTCTCATTTCCGTTTCTGGAAAAGCAGCAACAAAATATTGATGACATTTTATACCTCTTAATTGTTTTTTATCTAAAATGAGAAGAACATAATGTCTCTACAATAGTTTTTTTCGCAAGGAAAACAATTTCGTTTACTTTATGTGCAATTCTGTCCTAAAATCTATCTTTAAAAAATAAAGGAGTAATTATGACTATTGAGTTTATTGAAAAGGCCAGAAATTGCCAATTATATCTTTTGCAAGAAAAGGATAACTGCGCGTCGCATTTAGTTAACTGGATATCAAAAAATACTCGTAGTTTTGAGGACTCCAGCGGAGCCGAATACTTTTATAAAAGAGTTACTTCATCGGTAGAGGCTTTCCTAATGCCTGTAGCTGTTGCCACAGCCATTCTACAGGAAACAACAACGCTTTGTAGTGAACTCATAATAAGATGCACCTTCAAAAAAGGGCATGGGAATATTAACGATTCAGCAACAACAATATACAAGCTTGCCATAGCTTTTTTTGCAACTCTCCTTGTAGACATAGCGTTGGTTCCATTGTTTAGGCCTGACATCTATGAAAGAAAACTAGAAGACTCCCAGAGCACAAGTACTGTGCAAGAGACCTCACCTGTTGACATAGGTGCTTCGCAGACAAAAACGCCCATGGAGATTTTAGATGGTGTGGAGAAATTTGCTTACTATTGCGTAAAGGAATCATCTAAGGCTTTAGAAGGCTCCCCCGTTTCTTTGAAGTTGTCCGATCTTAAACAGGAAGGATTCGATGAAGAGGGGTTTAAGCTGGATGATAAGAACTTAGATGCCTTGCTTTATCCTTTAGAAACGTTTATCGTGCATCTTAAGGATTCTTCTTGTACTGAGATTCTTCCCAAAATCTTTAGCAAAACAGATAAGATCGATGCTTTAGTCCTCGAGGGGTGCTCTGATATTAAGGGTATTTTAAATCTAATATCGAATTCGGAGAAGGATAAGAAGAAGTCTAAGGTAGTCGGCTCAATTCATCTCTTATCTATTAGGGGGAAGGTCAGAGATATTGAGGCTGAAAATATTGAAGAAATCGCACAAAAATTCCCCAATCTCAAAGCTGTTGATTTAAGAGAGAGTAATATTCAGGAGGGATTTAGTAAGAGTTTTCTTGAAAAGACAATTGTTGTTTTCAAGGAAACTAATAATGCCCAACTTCATTTAGAGGCAATTAATAAGGCAATTAATAAGGCAAAAAAAGATGGCATAGATGCTATTGAGAAATTGTTTTGCGAAGTAAAACAAGGTTCTGTTAAGAAGTGTCACCCTATTTCTCCCGCTAGCTGCTTTATTCAAAACTTTTCCTACCTGAAGGATCTTGATATCGGTGCAGGATCGCTAAACTATATTATTCGTTCAATTCAACAAAATTTCCATAGTTTGCGTTACGCGGATTTTTCTGGAAATAACATATTCAATCTAAGCAACTTTGAAGCAATGCATACCCTGCCACTCCACGAGTTAAATGTTACGAATTGTGATCAATTGAAGGAAGATTTTAAAGATAATCCTCTAGATTTAGTGACTAAGGCTCTATTTGCAGATGATTTAAGAACTCTAAATTTAGGGGTGGTTAGTATGGCCAGCGCGAGTAAGCTCACTAACGGTATAAGAAACTTTTTGCAAAAAAATAGCCACAATAGGGGCTTACCACTCAAAGTAAAATTCGTATATGAGAATAAAGATCGAACTGTAGAAGGAAAGCCTCTAAAATTTGGAGGATAGGGAGCAAAGGAGGCTGTCGGCGCAGGTGCAGGCAGCCATTGCTTCAACGATAGGGACGGCACGGATCGTTACGCAAGGGTCGTGACGTGATCCATTAGGGAGTTGGAAAGTTTGGGCTTTACCTGAGGTGTCGACGGTCTTCTGAGACTTTTGGATACTGGAGGTAGGTTTGAAGGCGACACGAAATGTAAGGGGGAGTCCCGTTGAGATTCCTCCAAGGGTGCCGCCAGCATGGTTGGTGGCAGGAACGATGCTTCCTGAGGTATCGGTTGTAAAACCATCGTTATGCTCGGATCCTTTCAGGTTCGCGGCGTTAAATCCTTCTCCAATTTCAAATCCTTTAGTAGCGGGAATACTGAGCATTCCTTTTGCGAGATTGGCTTCGAGTTTTTCATATACAGGATCGCCAAGACCAATGGGGAGTCCGGTTGTTGTGCATTCGATAATGCCGCCGAGCGAGTCATTTTCTTCTTTTGCTTTTAAGATCGCTTCCATTATTTGCTTGCCAGCTTCTTGATCGGGACAAAAAATAGGGCTTGAGGTGATTGCTTCAAAGTTGACTGAGTTGATGGAGATGCCTCCGATGGAGTGGATGTAAGCGATAATATGGATATTTGAGAGGGCTAGGAGTTTTTTGGCGATTGTTCCTGCGGCGACGCGGCACGCTGTTTCTCGAGCAGAGGAGCGTCCTCCTCCGCGGTAGTCGAAGATTCCATATTTTTCTAGGTAGGTGAAGTTTGCATGGCCTGGGCGCATCAGAGCTTTAATCGGTTCGTATTTTGTGGAGTCAACGTCTTTATTAAAGATAATGATGGAGATGGGGGCTCCGGTTGTTTTTCCTTCAAAAACTCCAGAGAAGATCTCTGCTTTGTCTTTTTCTGAGCGGGGAGTGGTATAGGGAGTTTTGCCACCTGCCCGCCTTTCAAGCTCTTCATTGATTTCATCATCGGTTATAGGAATTCCAGCAGGACATCCATCGATAATGGCGCCGATTCCTTTCCCATGGGATTCTCCCCATGTGGTGACACGAAAGAGCTGTCCAAAGCTATTACTTGCCATTTTTTGTCACCTCGAAAATTTCCTTCACCACGGCGCTGTTTTTCATCTCGGTAACATCTATTTTTTCTGCGCTAATTTTTTGATAAAAATCTTCTCGCTCGTCATACATTTTATCAAAGGATGATTCGGGATCATCGGGGTTGATAAAGGTGGGGAGAGGATCTTCTGAAAGGACCCGCTTTTTAAGCTTTTCTCTCTCGAAGTAGAGGTAAATGAGATGGCTATTTTTCCGAAGGGCCTCAATGTTTTCATAGAGAAGCATTGCGCCTCCACCAACAGCAATCACAGAATTTTGCACATCTTGAAGAGATTGAACGACTTCATACTCGAGAGCACGGAAGGTTACAGCTCCGGCTTCTTCATAAATCTGGCGGCAGGTGAGTTTTTTCTGCCTGTTAATCTGATAGACTTCTTCAATGAGGCGATCTGTATCAATGAAAGCGCACCCTCTTTCTTTTGCAAGAATTCTTCCAAAGGTGGTTTTTCCGCACCCTTTGATGCCAAATAGGACAATGTTCATGTTAGTTTTGCTCCAAGTCGAGTCATATGCTCTTTAAAGTTAGGATAGGTCTTTGCAACGCACTGAGTATCCCGGATGAGCGAGTTTCCTTTTGCGCCAAGGGCGGCAACCGTGAGAGACATGGCCATCCGGTGATCGTGGTAGGTATCAACAATTGCCCCTTTCAGTTTTGAAGGGCGAATGACAAGACCATCCTCTTTTTCTTCTATATCAGCTCCCATCTTTTTCAGCTCGGTAGCAATTGCGTGAATACGATCGCACTCTTTTTTTCGCGCAATCGCGGCGTTGTTAAGGACTGTTTCACCTTCCGCAAAACATCCAATCACAGCCAAGATGGTAATGGTATCGATGTAATCGTTGATATCAAGGGTGCATCCTTTCAAGGGCGCTCCTTTTTTGACATGGAGGGTACTCCCTTCTGAAGTGATATTTGCCCCCATTTTTGTCAGAGCATCGAGGAGCTTTTTATCTCCCTGCACATCGGTTGTATCGACATTTTCGATGGTCATTTCGCTTCCTGTTACGAGAGCTGCAGCAAGAGGAAAGGCGAGAGAGCTAAAATCTCCAGGAACGGTATAGTCGAATCCTAAGTAGGATGCTCCACCTGGAATGGCATAACGGATATACTCATGATTTTCATAAGGAAGTTCTAGGAAATCAAGCCATGAAAGGGTAAGATCAATCCAAGGTTTTTCACCAGGGTTTGTGACATGAATTTCAGTTTTTTTAGAGGCAAAGGACGCCGCAAAAAGGAGCGCCGAGATGGGTTGAGAATCCTGCCCATCCAAGGTGCACGATCCTCCACCGAGCGGCCCTGCAATAATGATCGGAGCATATCCATCGCCTCTCATACTTTTAGCGAAGACCCCGAGTTGTTCAAGAGCTTCGAGGAGAGGATTGACGGGACGACGTGTGCGGATTGAGTGGTCTCCAGTAATCACTGTATAAGCTGGAATAAGGGCGGATAGTGCGCCAATAAAGCGGAGGACAATTCCTGAGTTCCCTGCATTGATTACATCGTCTGAGGGCTTAAGATGAGGTCCTACCCCTGTGATTTCAAGAGTATCTTCTGATTTTATAATTGTAGCTCCAAGAGCCTTTATGGCTTTGAGCATCGCTGCGCTATCAGGGGAGTCTAGATATTTATGGATTTTTGAGGTTCCGTTTGCCAGAAGGGCAAAAAGAAGGGCGCGGTGGGTATGAGATTTCGAGGGGGGGATTTCAATGGTTCCGCTGAGGCTGCCTGGTTTGACGTTATAGTTCATTTTCTAAACTCCGCAACCATCCAACCGAGGGCTTCATCGAGGAGTTCTTGATCAATTGCAGTGCAGTAGGCTCCTTTGTAGGATTCGACATGACCTATTCCACGGAGAACGATCAAGCGAGGGACTCCTAGTTCTCTTTTCTTATCGTGCTTCATTGCTTCTAATATCCCGGAGATGGTAACGCGATTGGAGAGTTTTAAAGAAAAGCCCATAATCTTAAAAAGCTCATAAATGTCATCAAAATCTGACTCTTTAAGGTGCCCCATTTTATGGGTAATAAGCGATTCTATGATCATTCCTATGGCAATCGCTTCTCCATGGGAGAGAGAATACTCTTCAAGTGTTTCAATAGCATGGCCAATGGTATGACCAAAGTTGAGAATGCGTCTTTCTCCGGATTCTCTTAGATCGCGCCCAGCTACTTTTGATTTAATCGTGGCGCATTCTTTAATGACCTTCTTCAAAAGGTCTAGATCACGTTGTTTCCAACTGTCGAGGTTCTCCTTCACTGTCGCAATGATTGATTTGTCGGCAATTAAGCCGTATTTGACGACTTCAGCGCTTCCACTAAGCATTTCGCTTTCCGGAAGAGTGCTAAGCATAGAGAGGTCGATAAAAATCGCTTCTGGGGAGTAAATTGCTCCAACGAGGTTTTTTCCCTGTTTCACATTGACTCCCGTTTTTCCTCCAATGCTTGCGTCAACCATTCCAAGCAAAGTGGTGGGAATCGAAAGATAGGGGATTCCACGGCAATAGGTAGCTGCAACAAACCCTCCAATATCGGTGACAACTCCCCCTCCCATCACAATGAGAAAGGTGTCTCGAGCAAACTTTTTTGCAAGAAGAGCATCTTCAATCTGCTCCTTTGTCCGTCTGTTTTTATTCTTTTCTCCTCCTGGGAAGGTGATTAAGTCGCAAGAAAGCTCATGCTGGCTCATAAAGGCAAGAAAGGGTTTTGCATAGAGAGACGCCACTTTTTCGTCGGTAAGAAGAGCAAAACATCCAGAATGTTTTTCTAGAATTTTGAGTAAATTTACATCTTCTAGAAGATCATAGGAAAAATGAATATTCATAGAGGGTAAGATCCCAAGTGTTTGATCAAAAAATTTTCGCTTAAGCTTTTGAAAAATCGTAGAACCTCTTTTTCTTGGAGGTGTTCTTCTACTTCAATAAAATATAGAGGAGTGTGCCCTTCTTGTAAAACGAGATTTTTTAATTTGATGAGAGGAACTTTCGTGTTGTGACATTGGTTTGCAATCTGTTTGGTAATTGTTGCTAGCTCTTCACTAAAGAGTAGAAAGCAGGTTCCATACTTCCCTTTCCCTTTTAGGGAAGGGGCTTTACCAATAACAAAAAAGGTCGTAAAGTTCTCCTCACCGTCTTCCATATTTTCAGCAAGAATGGGGAGGTCGTAGGTTGTGTTGAGAAATTTACTTTAACCATTGGAGAGCCGCGATAAAATGAAGGAATGCCTTGAACCTTGATGCTAACTTCTCGAACCGAGAAAACAATCGTCTATAATGTTTGAGGAAGCCAAATAAACATTCGATTTTGTGTCGTTCTTTATATATGTCTTTATCATGCTCTCGATGATCAATGCGATTTTTCTTTGAGGGAATGATGGCAACAGCTCCGATGCTCTTTACATGATCAATGCGATTTTTCTTTGAGGGAATGATGGCAACAGCTCCAATGCTCTTTACATGATCAATGATTGCATTGCTGTCGTAGCCTTTGTAATCCCTACCTTTGAGCAAAGGAATAGCTTGATGACAATCAGCTGCTTGACCACCTGTTAAAATAAAATCAAGTGGATTACCTAATGCATCACAGATACTATGGATTTTAGTCGTAAAACCTCCACAGGATCGACCTAAGGCCTGCTCGCTTTGACCTCCGGTTTTTTTTTATTGGCTCCTGCGGCACAGGCATGAGCGCGGAGGACTGTACTGTCGATCATAATATATTCCATGTCTGGATCATTTGAAAAATAGTAGAGCATCTTGTACCACACACCATGTTCAGCCCAGTCTGCAAAACGATGATAGACGGCATTCCAGTCTCCATATTCCTTTGGTAGCAAACGCCATTGTGCTCCGCTCTTGGCAATCCAAAATACAGCCTCTACAAAGCAACGAGTTTTCTCTTTGTTATTTGTGTGTATTTTGGGGTAATTACTCAGATATTCGTAAAGTTTCGACCAGGCGTGGTCATTTATTTTATGCGGGTATAGCATATAGATCTCCTTCTTCAGGAAGTCAGCTTGCACCATTTATGGAAATTTCTCAACACAACCTAGTATTGTTGAGAAAACGTAGAAACAAGGGCAGCGCTATTTTTAGGGTTGGCCTGATACTGAATTGCTGAAAGAGCATTGCTCAGAGTTTCAAGGATCTTCACTTGAGGGCACTTTTTTCTCACTGATGCTCGACACTGCATAAGAGCATGGGGCTGCGCATAAAGGTACTCAATCTCTTCGTCTACGCCAACGAGGTTAAAGGAAACGGGAAAAATAATTTTTCTGACAAGTGAGAAATCGTATTTCATGAGATTAAAAATCGTTTCTTCAACAAACTCGGATACCGTATTTTCCATGGGAACAATCTCTTCCAAAAATTGAGGGTCTGCAAGTCTTATAAAAATCTCATCAATAGATGAAGCAAACGCTAGTTTTTTCTTTGGGTATAGCTTCATTGCCACTTGATGTGAAAATGTTCCTTCAGGACCTAGTGTAATGATTCCTAATGATTCTCCACTTCTTGTCTGCAATAGGCGACAAAATTATCAAAAAAGGAAAGAACTGCTTCCTGATTCAGATTGTTTGCCCGCGCCTTGATGCTAATCGCCATCCTTTGTTTCTTCTCTCGGACAGGATCATAGGTAGGCATTTTTTCTTTCTTTTTTAGCTCAGAAATCTTCAGTGTCAGAGCCTTTCGTTTTGCTAAAAGGGTAATGATTTCTCCATTGATCCCTTCTATCTGTTCACGCATTTTTTCAAGTTCCATTACTTCTCTCCTGCTATATTTTTTCCCCATTACTTTCGCAACCTTTTCAATGTCGGTTGCAATCGCATGGAATTCATCAAGAGAAAATGCCTGCCTCTGGTCGCATCGAGACTCTTTTGGCTTGTAGTGGACTTCTATGAGAAGACCATCAGCCCCTGTTGCTATAGCACCCAGAGAAAGTGCCGGGATAATATCACTACGCCTTGCTGCATGTGAGAGATCGACAATGATTGGAAGATGCGTTAGCTGCTTCACAATCGCAATACTGCTAAGGTCCAGTGTGCTTCTTGTTGCCGTTTTGAAAGTGCGGATTCCACGCTCACATAGAATCACACGGTGGTTTCCATGAGCCATGATGTACTCAGCACTGAGAAGCCATTCTTCGATTGTTGCTGACATGCTTCTTTTGAGAATGACCGGCTTGTTGCACTTTTCAAGTTCTTTAAGAAGGTCGAAATTTTGCATATTGCGTGCTCCAACACGAAGGATATCAACATGATCAGCAGTGATTGTCACATCGCGGAGATCCATGACTTCTGTTTCAATTAGAAGACCGTGTTTTTCTTTGGCTCGCTTATGTATTTTAAGCCCTTCGACGCCCATCTCCTGGAAGCTGTAAGGTGAACTGCGGGGTTTGAAGGCTGAAGCTCTAAGGATTTTCACACCATTTTTTAAGTCCTAGAGCGGTTTGAACGAGTTGCTCCTCGCTTTCAATAGCGCAAGGACCTGTAATTATAGTGATTTCATCTCCTCCAATTTTAGCGTCTCCAATTTGGATGACTGTCGGTGTGTTTTTAACCGCTCGACTCACCATTTTGTAGGGGAGGTTTGTCTCAATAAGATCCGCAACAATCGGATTGCTTCTCAGTTCATTATTAAGTTTCTCAGAAAGATTCTTCTCAATACCAATAATTGGCATTTCATCTAGTTGTGAGAGTTGGGGGTGCAGCCCGCAGGATACAAGCCACAGAATGAGCGATTCTATCTCTCTTTTTAGCGCTTCTTCTTTCAGAGTAATTAACATTTTTCTTTCCTCATATTTGAGTAATCCAACGATGACTATTGCAAGCTGTGGTTTGTGATACTAAGTGGTAAAGTATAGATCTGGAATGGGGTATAGTTTAAAAGGCGCGCTTAAGCGCCATAGAAATAAGAAGAAGCGCTAGCAAAAAGAGACCCTTTTGCTGCTAGAGAGGATCGAATCTGGTGCTTCTCATGTTTTTTCACAAAAACCTTCCTATTTATAAACATTATTGTAACATAAAAAGCCGGAATAGTCAAGGGAGTGATACATGAGATTAGGGATCGTTGGTGGCGAAGGAAAGATGGGGAAGCTATTTACCCCTATTTTTGAGCGTCATGTTGATGAAGTCATAACTTACTTAGATCCAATGGAAACTGCAAAATCCTGTGATATCATTGTCTTCAGCGTTCCTATCGAGACTATAGAAAAGGTGATTGAGGAGCTTCTGCCTCACATCAAAGAGAGCCATTTGCTCATGGATTTCACATCCCTTAAGGAAGGGCCTTGCAAGGCCATGATGTGCTCTAAGGGGTCAGTGGTTGGATTGCATCCATTATTTAGACCTAGCGTCTCCTCTATTGAGGGTCAGACAATCATTCTTTGCCCACTCCGCCCTGGAACGTGGCTTCCTTGGATCAGAGGTCTTATCAAAACTGAGGGTGCAAAAGGGGTTGAAATTGAACCCAAGGCGCATGATGAAATGATGGCACTCGTTCAGAGTCTAGTCCATTTTTGCTCGCTTCTTTTTGCAGAAACCCTCCGCCAAAAGGGAGTTGATCCAAAAGAGCTATTACAAATGGCTACTCTAGTGTACAAAATGCAGCTTCATATCGCAGGGAGAATCTTAGGTCAATCACTAGAGCTTTATAAAGCCATCCAATTTGAAAACCCACACTTTGTCTCCCTGCTTAAGTCATTTGAAGGGGCTTTTAAAACCCTTCGAGAGATTGTTAAAAAGAAGGATGCTCAGGCGTTTGAGACATTCTTCTATAACTGCCAATCCTTTTTAGGGAAAGAAATCCTTAGGGAAAGGCAAAAAATGACGAATTGTTTTATTGAAACAATGAAAGAGAATTAAGACATGTTAGTTATTTCAGCTCAGGGAAGTTTTGATGAAGCAAAAAAATCCATTCAAGAAGGTCAAAGATATGGAGAACTCATTGAACTTCGCCTCGATCTTCTAGAGAAAAATGATTTAGGCCATATTTCTAAGCTTAAAAATCTCTCGAAACTTCCTTTGATTTTCACCCTGCGGCGCAAGGATCAGGGTGGGGCATTTTCTGGAAGCGAAAGTGAGAGGGAAGAAAAACTTCTCGAACTTCTCACATTGAAGCCAGAATATGTCGATTTGGAATACGATTGCGTCTTTGCTGATAAAATCCCAGGTATCTCGATCATCTCCTCGTATCATGACTTTGAAAAAACGCCAGATAATTTAGAGGAAGTCCTTGCTCAAATGGAGCGATTTCCCGCAGTAATAAAGAAAATTTCTACAATGGCTAACTCCTCTATCGATTCTCTCAGAATGCTTAACTTTTCTAAAAAGCATGGAGTTGCAGGAATGTGCATGGGGGAAGAGGGGAAAATTACTCGAATTTTGGGTCCCGTTATTGATTCTCCATTGGTTTATGCATCGATTGGAAAAGCCGTAGCTTCTGGGCAGACTTCGATAGTGGAGCTTTGCGAACTCTACCACTTCCATCAGCTCAATAGAGAAACGAGGATCTACGCCCTGATTGGAGATCCTGTAAGCAAAAGTATTGGTCACTTGTGCCACAATCATATCTTCAAGAAGGAAAAAGAGAATGCTGTTTATGTGAAATTTCGAATAAATCCATCGGAAATCCCTCTCTTTTTTAAGGAGATCTCCTCGCTGCCCTTCTTTGGATTTAGTGTGACTATGCCTCTTAAAGAGCATGTTACTCCTCACCTTGAGAAGATAGACACAAAGGCAAAATCCATGGGAGCGGTCAATACACTCATAAAAAGAGAGAAAAACTGGTATGGAACCAACACGGATGGAGAAGGAGCATTAGACGCGCTTGAAAAAAAAGGCGGGGTCCACGGAAAGACTCTTTTAATCATTGGCGCTGGAGGAGCGGCAATGGGCATTGCTCATGCTGCTGCAGATCGAGGAGGAAAGATAATGATTGCTAATCGAACGCAAAAGAAAGGAGAGATTCTTGCTAGCAAAATTGGAGGAGTCGCCATTTCTCTTGATAAAGTCCCTGATTACGATATTATCATCAACACAACCCCCATTGGAATGTCTCCTAATATTCAAAGCCTTCCTATTGCTGCTAAAGAAATCGGAGAGAAAAAAGTTATCTTTGATGTGATTATGAGCCCAAAAGAGACAAAATTTCTTAATGTCGGTCAAAACAAAGGGGGAAAAGTTGTCTATGGTTATGAGATGTTTTCTCAGCAGGCGCTCCGCCAACTCAAAGGTTGGCTTGATCGCCCGCTAGACGAGGAATCTATTCTTTCATCCATTGAAAATTTTTTCTGCCTTTAGAGCCCAGGCTTCTAATTTCTTCCTAAAATAGGATAAAGGATGTTATTTACAGGTAATAAATAATTTTTATATAGTTATAATTATTATTGTTTACAAGTTTGTTTTTCAATTCAAGGAATTGAAAGCTTTTGAATTAACCTTTTATAGAAAGGTTTATAATAAAGTTTTTTCTGTAGAATTTTTGTATTCGGGTGGCGTGGATCTACGTGGTGCGCCAAATAATGATAACACTCTGCAGCTTCGCGTTTTTGGATCAGTAAATGATAGTGCCCCATCATCACCATAAATCCCCGAAACTCGGAGATGTGAAACATTTTTTTATCCGGGCAGAAATCTCTTAAATTAAATTTGAAATTGAAAAGTTCAGGGATTTTTTGAAGTTTCTTACGTCTTAAACACAAATCAGCGTAATTAATTCGGGCAAAAAGATAGTCTGGATTTTTTTGAAAATTCTCATCAATAAGCCTTTCAGCTTGTCGGATTCTCTTTCTACGAATATTCAAATAAGACAATAGATTGAGTACTTCAGGATGATCAGGATAGTTATTTTGGAAAATCTCGGCTTCTTTCTTAGCTTTTTTTGGATCTGTTTCTGCTAAGGAATAAAGAACTAAGAAGGTCTCCAGGTCATTCTTTAAAAGCCCCTTCCTTAGGTGAGAAAAATCTTGTTTCCAAGTCACCGTATGAGGAGGCAGATAAAAGTGTAGAGTTTTCTGTTCTGGGATAAAAAGTGTATTTTTCATTTGCGTAAAATATTTCTGCTTTCTAAACTTTGTCTTTTTGCTAATGTTACAGAAGTTGTTAACCATATGTCTAGAGTCTTTAATAAAAAAATTCTTTCCTTTGCCCTAAGTATCATTATTGGTGCATTTATTTGGAACCTCACGCCTCCTAACGGAGTCACTTCGCAAGCAATGCATATGTTTGCAATTTTTATCTTTACCGTGATCGGAATCATTCTACGCCCCGTTCCAATAGGGACTTTTGCATTTGTAGGGCTAGTCCTTACTGCTGCGTCAAAAACGTTGACTTTTGATCAGGCCTTTAGTGGCTTTGTTCACCCTATTGTCTGGCTGATTGTAATTGCCTTCTTTATCTCTAGAGGGTTCATCAAGACTGGTCTAGGTGAGCGTATTGCTTATATTATCATCAAATACCTTGGAAAAAGCACACTAGGAATGGGGTACGGGATGATCTTGACAGATCTGGTTTTAGCCCCAGCAATCCCCAGTGTTACTGCCCGAGTAGGTGGAATTATATATCCTATCGTGAATTCGCTTGCTAAGGCCTTTGGAAGTGAACCTTATAGCCACCCTAGACGACTAGGTTCTTTCTTAATGAAAGCGACGTTTCAAGGGTCTATTATCACAAGTGGAATGTTTTTGACTTCTATGGCTGGTAATCCTCTTGTTGCTGAGATTGCAGGAGGAATAGGAGTAAATATTACTTGGGGCGGTTGGGCCCTTGCTGCTTCAGTTCCAGGGCTGGTTTGTTTGGGAGTAATTCCACTATTTCTGTATAAAGTTTATCCCCCAGAGGTGAAAGAAACTCCGAATGCGCGCTCATTTGCAGTTGAAAAGCTTAAGGAAATGGGTAAAATGCGTGTTCAAGAATGCATCATGATTTTTTCTTTTGTCCTCCTTATCACTCTATGGATTTTAGGCCCTTTTATTGCAATGCCAGCTGTGATTGCAGCTCTAATTGGTCTTGTGATTCTCCTTCTGACCTCAGTTCTTTCATGGGATGATGTCATAAAAGAAAAAGGAGCCTGGAATACATTAATGTGGTTTGCTACCCTTATCATGATGGCAACCTACCTCAATAAATTGGGTTTAACCACATGGTTTAGTGGGTTTGTTCAAGGACATGTCCAAGGGTTTCCTTGGTTCACAGCTTTTATCATACTTGCTTTAGTATATTTTTATAGCCACTATTTCTTTGCTAGCGTCGTGGCACATATCGGATCAATGTATTCAGCATTTTTGGTTTTGATGGTTGCTCTTGGAGCCCCCCCCATGATTTCTGCGCTAACACTCGGATTCTTTAGTAACATGATGGGAGGAATTACCCACTATGGATGCGGCCCCGCACCGATTTTCTTTGGATCTGGATATATAAAAATCACTGATTGGTGGAAGTTTGGTCTTTTTGCAAGTCTTATCAACATCCTTATATACTTCACTATCGGGACAGGATGGTGGAAGATTCTTGGACATCTATGAAACAATTGGCCTCCCTTTTTGCGGCATTTAAGAAAGGGGAGTGGGGAGTCAATCAAAAGACAAAGAAGGGGAGAACCCTTCTCCATCTTGCTGTCATAGAAAATCGCCCAGATTTAGTCGAATTCCTTCTCAAAAAAGGCGCTAAATCTCTTTCTGATAAATGGGGGCTGACGCCCCTTTCTTTGACCAAGTTTCTGAATCAAAAAAATGCTCTTGTGCAAGAAGAAGACCGCTCAATTCTCGTCTACCGCAACCGGGATGAAAAAACATTCCCCATGCCAATAAAAGAATTTGAAGAGCGGCTCGAAATGACCTATTCTGATTCTCTAATCTTTGATTCTTCTGAGATGATTTACAAAGTTGCTAAAAAATGCGCCCGAAAGATGAAGAAAACTAATCTCAGACAGATGAATCACTGGACTCTTTGTCTCCATAAAAAATCAATAGGCCTTCATCGAGAAAACTTCTATTATGTTCGTTGGATTAATCGCTATCTCGGCTATGGCGTTTATGCTGCTACTGATATTCCTGCTAATACCTACATAGGGGAGTATACTGGAATTGTAGAAAGGAAGAACAACCGTAAAAACCGCTTTAATGACTATGTTTTTAGCTACGATCTTTGCGGGAAAGCAACACGTTGGAGCATCGATGCTAAGTCAATCGGCAATTTCACGCGCTTTCTTAACCATAGTGACACCCCAAATCTTACTTCCCGATGGGTGATCAATAATGGAATCACTCACATCATCCTCTTCTCTAACAAGTTTATTCCGAAAGGGACCCAAATGACATATTGTTACGGTCCCCTGTATTGGCGAACCCGGTCTGCCCCTTCTCCTTTATAACCTGAGTCTTCTAGATGATGGAAGTTTAGACAGGAAAAACACTCTAGATAGTGTAGTCACGAGATTTCCACCCATAAAGCCAAACATTTGATCTGAACCGCAGCCAAGAAAAAAGATGTGTGCTTAGCATAGCGTGTAGCAATTCCTCTCCATCGCTTCAAATGTAAAAAAGCATTTTCTACAAGATGTCTCAATTTATAGAGATGCTTACCATAAGCTCTCTTGCTTTTCTTATTTTTTCTGGGAGGGATAACCGCCTTTATTCCTTGAGAGATCGCTTGAGTTACGATTGCATCGCTGTCATAACCCCGATCTGCTAGTAGGTAATCGGCGTTAATTCCCTCTATTAGGTGTTTGGCCTGAAGGTAGTCTGATTGAGTACCTGACGTAATAATCGCTCTGACCGGCATACCATGCGAATCCACGGCCAAATGTAATTTCGTGTTGAGCCCCCTTTTGTCCGAGCCATATCTTGATTGCCACCTTGTGCACCTGCTGCGTGAGGGTGAACTTTGATATGGGTTGCATCGATCATTAACCACTCGTAATCAGGATCGTCCACTACTTTTTCCAGAAGAAGTTCCCAGACACCTTTATTCCTCCAACGGATAAAACGACGATGCACATTTCCCCAGTTCCCATAGTCTGGAGGTAAGTCACGCCATGGAGCTCCGGTACGAATAATCCAAAAAACCGCGTTGATAAATCGCCGATTATCTTGTGCTACCCCTCCCCACACCCCTCTTCTTCCTGGAAGACAAGGCTCAAGTTTTTTCCAAATTCGATCTGAAATATCGTGACGTCTGTGCGCTAGTACGGTCATCTCTAAACCTCTCCTTGAAAGTTTAAGAAACCAGCTTAGCGCAAATTTAAACTTGAGTCTACACAATATAGTGAATATGTCATTTTTAGGGACCCCTTATAGATAAAAAAGAAATTTATTAGAGAAAAAAACTCTCTTTGTTATGCTGCGGAATATCAGGAAAATAGGTGATAAAGCAAATGGGCAAAAATGTTGCGCAAAAGTTAATCGAAAGTCATTTAGTTGAAGGGGAAATGGTTCCAGGGAAGGAGATTGGAATTAAAATTGATCACACCTTGACGCAAGATGCAACAGGAACAATGGTCATGTTGGAGCTTGAAGCCATGGGGCTGAAAGAACCCAAAACTGAAATCTCTTGCCAGTATGTTGATCATAACATTATTCAGAACGACTATAAGAATCCTGACGATCATCTATTTTTATGGAGTTCAACGCGAAAGTTTGGTCTTTGGTTTAGTAAAGCAGGAAATGGTGTAAGCCATCCCGTGCACATGGAAAAGCTCGGTATCCCAGGTAAAACCATGGTAGGATCAGACAGTCATACTCCTGCAGCAGGAAGCTTAGGGATGCTTGCAATCGGAACAGGAGGCCTTGAAGTAGCACTTGCAATTGCTGGCGAACCCTTTTATGTGAGCATGCCAAAAGTTATGGGGGTTAAACTCACAGGAAAGCTTCCTGATTGGGTGAGTGCTAAGGATGTAATTCTGGAAATGCTACGAAGACACGACGTTTCTGGAGGAGTGGGGAAAATCATAGAATATTATGGCCCCGGTCTTGACAACTTATCAGCAATGGACCGCCATGTCATTACAAATATGGGAGCTGAGCTTGGAGCTACCACAAGCGTTTTTCCATCGGACAAAGAGACGAAGCGTTTCATGGAGCTTCATGGGAGAGGAAAGGATTGGCTCGAGCTAAAAGCAGATCCGGATGCTACCTATGACGAACATGATGAAATCGAACTTTCGAAATTGATTCCCCTGATTGCTTGCCCCACTAGCCCTGGCAACGTTGTTTCAGTATCAGAAGTTGCTGGAAAGCCGATCTTCCAATCAATGATTGGTTCTTCTGCAAATCCAGGAATGCGTGACTTTGCTATTGCGGCAATGATTATTGAAGGTCGCAAGTCACAAGACCAAGTCTCTTTTGATATCAATCCTTCTTCTAGACAAATTCTAGAAAACTTAACAGCCGGGGGGTATCTTAACTCCTTGATCCGTTCTGGAGCCCGTATTCACCAGACGGGATGCAATGGATGTATTGGGATGGGGCAAGCTCCCGCTTCTGGAAAGATTAGCCTTAGAACCAATCCTAGGAACTTCCCAGGTCGTTCAGGAACTAAGGAAGACCAAGTTTATTTGTGTAGCCCAGAAACAGCTGTTGCTTCAGCAATTACTGGTGTGATTACTGATCCACGGACTTTGGATATGCCCTATCCTAAGTACAAAGAACCAAAAAAGATAGAGCTTGTTGATGAGATTTCTCCTCCGGGAGAAAAGATGGAACTCATTATGGGGCCAAACATCAAGCCTTTGCCAACCTTTGAAAAGTTAGAGGATCATATCAAAGGACCTGTCCTTCTTAAAATGGGGGATAATATTTCCACTGATGAAATCCTACCTGCAGGAACCAAAGTTCTCCCATTCCGTAGCAATATTCCTGAGATTAGTAAATTTACTTTTGGGCAAGTTGACGAAAGCTACTATGATAGAGCAATGAAACTCCAAAAATCAGGTTCTGTTCTTGTTGGTGGTAGTAATTATGGACAAGGCTCCAGTCGAGAACATGCCGCCATTTCTCCTCGATACCTGGGAGTAAAAGCGGTTATTGTTAAGAGCTATGCCCGCATCCATCGCAAGAACCTTTGTAACTTTGGAATCCTTCCACTGGTTTTTGTGAATCCTTCAGATCACGATAAAATTTCTCAGGAAGACATTATCGAAATCAAGGATGTTCAGAAACATATTGAAAAAGACAATGAATTCGAGATCTTCAATAAAACAAAAAATGAGAGTTACAAGGTTGCTCATAATCTCACCCAAAGAGAGAGTGCCTCGATCCTTGCAGGAAGTCTCATTAATATTGCGTTGGAGAAGCATAAGTGATCCTCTTCATTATTCGAGTCATTGTCACGACAATAGTGGTCCTTCTTTGTGGCCATCTCTTGCCTGGCCTCCATGTTGAAAACGAATTAGACGCTGTCTTTTTCGGTATCATACTCGCCGTGATTAATTTTAGCGTCCGGCCTATTCTGACTCTCCTAACCCTTCCTGTTACCATTTTCACCTTAGGTCTCTTTCTGCTCATTATCAATGCCTTCACCTTCTGGTTGGCCAGTGAGATCTCCTATGGAGTCCATATCACCAGCATTTGGGGGGCTCTTTGGGGAGGCAGTATTATCTGGGTCACTGGAGTTCTCAGTAATCGTTTCATCTGGAGTCGTAAAACATATTAAAATTAAGTAACTAAATTTCGAGCTGGAACCACCCAGAACTCCAGATGAAACATCGGCTCCTTGTATAGGCAGTGTACCTAAAACTGAATTCTTACTTATATTGATTTTAAAAAAAAACTTTATTTGCTAACATCATAACTTTTTAATAAAGTTTCGGAGCTTATCGCAAATGAAAAAAATCATCTTTGGTCTACTTCTTAGCACACTACTGCTTACAGGTTGCCACGTTTCTAGCCGCACTTCAATGTATGGGAGTGGAGGACGAACGTCCTACAACATTGCCGCACAAAACACTACAAACCAAGAGCTTCTTCTTAATTTAGTTCGCCTCCGCTACTCTGATACTCCTTATTTTTTAGAACTCAATGGAATTACAACTCAGTTTAATTTTTCTGGAAAGGTCTTTCCATCGATCAAAATTCCCGGATTCGATAATAATAACCCTGCTGCTTTTGGTGCAGAAATGGGGTGGTCGAATCAACCCACAATCCAGTATTCTCCTCTTGAAGGAAAGGATTTTGCCATACAACTAATGCAGCCCCTTGACTTGCGCGTCATTCAGGGCCTTCTCTTCACCGGCTGGGATGTTGATCGGGTTTTTCGTCTTTTGATTCAGCAGATGGCTGATATTTCAAACGCTAGCTCAGCTTCAGGACCTATTCCTTTGAAGCCGCCACACTACAAAAAGTTCTTCGAATGCCTTCATCTTCTTCGGCATTTTCAGGCTCTTGGACAGCTTCAGATCGGTGTTCGCTACATCCCCACTGGAGAGAAGTATATTTCGGAAGACAACGCATGCAAAGAGAGACCTAATGCCATCCAAATTTCCTTTCCTGTGAATGGGGAAGGCTCTGACCGCCTTGCTGATCTCTTAGAGGGTATTAAAAAGTCCAAAGGGCGATACGTCCTCAACATGCGACAAGCATTCAACGAAGAAGCAGAAATCGGAATCATGACTCGCTCTCTTTTAAGTACGATGTACTACCTCAGCTTGGGAGTTAGTGTTCCTTCAAGAGATGTAGAGGCTGGAACCGTGGCAATGACCCAAAACTCTGATGGCACTCTTTTTGACTGGAGAGACGTTGTAGGGGATTTATTCAACGTGAAATGGAGCCCTCATTACCCCTCAAACTCCTACCTAGCGGTAGCCTATCGCGGCAATTGGTTTTATATTGATGATGGTGATGTCAACTCGAAAAGAACCTTTGTTCTCTTACAGCAGATCTATAACCTCCAAGCAAAGCAGCAAGAGAAAGAAACTCCGACACTGAGCATTCCTCTCGGATCTCCAGGCTAAGAGTAGGTTATATACTCCTTAAAAAGTTCGTCTATTCCACATGGATGAAGATATTCCAACGTATGGCCTGCAGCCTTGATCCTCCTTGCCTTTCTATCAATCTTTATTGCAGGTCTTACTTTTAGTGCGCCTCGGCTCCAGAGTCTCTTAGACCAAAGAAACACACTATTTATGCTTACGCCAAAACGTTTTGCCACTAAAGCATAAGTAATCTTAGATGCAGCACACAGATCCTTATCTGAAATTTTTCGGACTTGTCTGACGCTCAACCTCTTGTTTCTAACATAACATTAATTATCAGACGTTATAAAAGAAGACTACCCTTTGTTTTCTCTAATGGGATTCTGTTAGGTTGTGTGGGCGGCTGAAAATTTTACTTAGCAGACTCCGCAAAAGGAAAGCAAAGTTTTTCTGTTCTTTTGCCAATTCTCTTTTCAAGGCGATGGTCGGCTAGGCTAACAGCTGCTTGATGTGTTGAGATTCCATTTTGCTGAGCAATTTCGTAAATCTGAAGGAGTTGATGATAGACTTGCTTAATACCGTTGCGGGCACGTGTTGCATTGTAGCCTTCAAGACGAAGCTCATTCATGACATTGATCAAACCACCCGCATTAATCACGAAGTCAGGAGCATATAAAATACCCTTTTCCATTAAGTGATCTGCATCCGTTGGTTTAAGAAGCTGGTTATTAGCAGCCCCTGCAATAGCTCGACAGTTGAGTTTTAGAATCATATCCTTATGGATGATTCCCCCCATTGCGCAAGGGGCAAGAACATCACACTCTGCGAATAGAATTTCATCTGCAGGAACGATCTGTGCATCAAATTCATGAGCAAAATGACGAATGACATCTTCATTGAGGTCTGAAATGATTAATTTTGCTCCTGACCAAAAAAGGCGCTCAGCGAGGCGCTTCCCGACACTTCCCATTCCCTGAATCCCAACTGTTTTTCCTTCTAGAGAAGTACTGCCATCAAGTTCTTGTAAAGCAGATAAAATCCCAAGGTATGTTCCATGAGCAGTAAAAGCTGATGGATTTCCACTTCCTCTTAAGTTATGGACACCACAAACATATTTCGTAGACTCCAGGATCACATCTACATCGGCAGGGGTACATCCAATATCCTCTGCACAGATATAGTCCCCTTGCAACTGATCAACAGCTGCGCCAAAAGCTCTTAGCTTTTCAGGGGTTTTGTTTTTCTGATTGGAGATGATAACGCTCTTAGCTCCCCCAACACCAACTTGAGCAATTGCAGATTTATAAGTCATTCCTTTAGAGAGGCGAAGTGCATCAGTAAGGGCTTCATCAAACGTATTATAAGGGTAAATTCTCGTTCCCCCAAGGCCAGGCCCTAGAGTTGTATTGTGGATTGAAATGATCGCTATGAGTCCTGTCTTTTCCTCGGTGACTTTAATCACCTTTTCATATCCAGCAATATCTAGTAATTCTTGTTTGATTTCCATTGACCATACTCCTTCTAACTAAAAAATGGAATTTTAACATGCCCAAGCACTCCAGTGCAATCATTAATTCTTTTCCTCTCTTGAGAATTTAAAATTTAGGTGGTGTCATCCCTATTCCATGAGGAAAAAAGTAGCTCAATCTGTCAATACTCCTGAGAGGTTAAACCAGGAATTTAATCGCTCTTAAAATCAAGGTATGAGCTCTATTTCTAGAAATATATGGGTTACCCCCAAGAGCATATAGTTTTTTTTATCCACTGTTCTGAAATCTCTCCTTGCTGCTGCTGGATCATGTCAAAAAGCTGGGGTGTTTCTTCTCTCATAAACCTATCAACTTGAACATAATCTATTGTTAGATTTTATTATTGGAATCTCTAATGAAAATTCTATCTTTTCTTCCTACAAGAAACTAGTCCATAACTAGAAAGAGGTTTAGAGATGACCGTACCAGCGCACAGACGTCACGATATGTCAGGTCGAATTTGGAAAAAACTTGAGCCTTATCTTCCAGAAAGAAGAGGGGTGTGGGGAGGGGTAGCACAAGATAATCGGCGATTTATCAACGCGGTTTTTTGGATTATTCGTACCGGAGCTCCATAGCGTGACTTACCTCCAGACTATGAGAACTGGGGAAATGTGCATCGTCGTTTTATCCGTTGGAAGAATAAAGGTGTCTGGGGACTTCTTCTGGAAAAAGTGGTGGACGATCCTGATTACGAGTGGTTAATGATCGATGCAACCCATATCAAAGTTCACTTTCACGCAGCAGGTGCACAAGGTGGTAATCAAGATATGGCTCGAACAAAAGGGGGTTCAACACGAAATTACATTTGGCCGTGGATTCGCATGGTATGCCGGTCAGAGCGATTATTACGTCAGGTACTCAATCAGACTACCTTCAGGCCAAACACTTAAATAGAGGGAATTAACGCCGATTACCTACTAGCAGATCGGGGTTATGACAGCGATGCAATCGTAACTCATGGGCTGCTTTTAAAGAATCTTATAACAAAGTCACGGGGAAACTAGTGCCCGAATATACTCCTAAGAACAGAGATGATTTACAAGATAAAAACATTGGACAAAGGAACAAGTTGCTTATATTCTTCTTGCTCCCATTGATAACAGAAGCGAACAAAAGAATAACTACAGAAAGTTTATGTTTTTTTTCATTAAGATAAAAACTCTAGATACGATGGGTTTCAAGGACTCGCTACGGCCCTTAATAAAGCGAAAGAAATACTTTCCCCTCAGGAATTATTGGAGTAATCCCTTTCTCTGCTAAGATTTTCCTAATGGATCACTATCATATCCTCCTATCAGCAAGCAAAAAACTACAGCAGTCATCTCTTAAAAAGGGCTTCTCCTTGGCCAATATGGCTAAAGTGATATGGAATAGATAGGATTTCCAGGGAGTACTGACAATAACTAATTTAAGTCACTTTATCTATAAGCAATGCTTAAGTTTTTATCACCTGATGCTGTCACTCCCAATGAAAGTAATTAATTCGATTAGGTTTGCTCTATGAAAGTCTAATCAATTTTTATCTTTAGGGACAGAGCCTAATCTATACGTTGGATTTGAGTTCAACTCAACGCTTATTCACTCCAGGCTTTGCATTGACTCTTTAAGAAATCACGAACATAATAAGTAATCATTATTTTTTAATAATTAACAACTTGCGATTAATAACGAACTAACTTATTATTAATGCAATCAAATTGATTTTGAAATGCTCATGGTTATCAAAAAAAAAATTAAAAGAAAAAAAAACAGCTTCTACTTCTAAGAAGAAGGCTCCTACGCGGAAAAAAGCCGTTTCTAAGAAAAAAGTTGTCACTCGAAAGAAAGTTATTACTAAGAAGCCTGCACTTAAGAAAATGCCTCTAAAAAAGAAAGTTGTTGCAACTCCTAAGAAACCCCCAGCACCTGTTAAGCGTGTTAAAATCCTTATTCCTGTTGGCCGTATTCTCACCGCTGAAGGTTGGAGCCGTCGATCGTAAGTATTGTCAAGATAGATTTTGTGTGCTAGAATCCAGTTCACGAAATGAATGAGGTTACGTATGAGTTTGAAAGGTAAAAAGGCTTTTATTGCTGGAATTGGTGATGATCAAGGGTATGGCTGGGCAATCGCTAAACAACTTGCGGATGCGGGTTGTGAGATTTTGATTGGAACCTGGGCACCCATTGTTAAGATTTTTACCACATCATGGGATGCTGGGAAGTTTGACGCTTCAAGGCAGCTTTCAGATGGCTCTATGATGAAATACCTCAAACTCTATCCTATCGATGCAAGCTTTGACACTCCTGATGAGGTTCCTAAAGAGGTCAAAGAAAACAAACGCTACAAACAATATGATGGCTATACTGTTTCTGAGGTTGCGGCTCAGATTAAAAAAGACTTCGGAAATATCGACATGATTGTCCATTCGCTTGCTAATGGACCTGAGGTCAAAAAGCCTCTTCTTGAAACAACGCGCCAAGGATATTTGTCAGCAATCAGCGCCTCTGCTTACTCATTTGTAAGCATGGTGAAATACTTCGGGCCGATCATGTCTAATGGAGGTTCTGCGATTAACCTTACCTATCTTGCTTCAGAAAGAGCTGTTCCTGGATATGGGGGTGGTATGAGTTCTGCAAAAGCAGCACTAGAAAGTGATACACGCACGCTATCCTTTGAAGCTGGACGTAAATGGAACATCCGAATCAATTCAATTTCTGCAGGCGCCCTGGGAAGTCGCGCTGCAAGAGCTATTGGGTTCATCGGCGCCATGATCGAGTATGCTCATCATAATGCTCCGCTTCAAAAAGACTTGCAATCGAAAGAAGTTGGCAATGCCGCTTCATTTCTTCTTTCGGATAAAGCCTCGGCAATCACTGGTGTGACTCTATATGTCGACAATGGGATGCACGCAATGGGGGTTGCTGTTGATAGTCCTGCACTTAAACCTGCTGAAGAACCAGCCTTAACTTAAAAATCCGTTCGATTTTGCTGTGGCTTGCTTAACTCAAATAATCAGATTATTCTTAAAACGGATCTTAAGGTTAGGGGTCCTTCTTAGGGTGCGAATTGAAATTTTCCAGTCATGGGCATGTGTAATATCTGTATCAAGCTGCGCTGGGCGGTTTCCACGGCTGATATGCCCTAAAAGGTCGCCTTCTCCATCGATTTTCTCAAAGGATAGGTTCCAACGGTCTCCGATCTGAAGAATGTCCCCTAGCCGAAAAACGGTTCCTTTTTCTTTATTAACCAGGATCGTACTCGAAGGATGGTAATTCACAAAAAAGGAAAGCTCCGTTCGATTTTTTTCATCGGGAATCTCTTTTGGATAGATCAAAATATCGCTATCAAAGGCTATTTTTTTTTCTTGGCAAACGAAGGTGTGCAAATGGTCTCCCTCGTTCCAAACTTTGCGCAAGAGGTGATACCCTTTTCCGTGAGGAATCGGCACTGGGTGATGCGCATTTGAAAACTCTATGGGTTTTGGAGAAAATACAAGAGCGGCCTCTATATGAACCGGATGGGGCTTGAGGATGCGAGAAGAATTTCCCATAAAAAGGTCAAAAAGGGTGAGGTCTATCTCCCCTTCATTTTGTCTTTCATCGTTTAGAGGGCCGTTGTAAATATTTAGCTCTGGATCCCAGTAAGGTGTCAAAGGAGTAAGATCTTTAAGATGCAGAGCAGCGGCTCCCGCATCTCTAGAGGAGAGAATTTCCTTTGGGGGCATAGGAATAGGAGCCACTGCTTGCAGTTTTGTGCGAGTTTCACACCCAAGAATATGGCCAAAGTGCTTTTCGATCAATTTAAGGGGAAAAGAAGAACGGGCATAAGAACACGCTTTTGGATACTCGTGCATATAGGTGGGAAATAGCCCCCTTTCATCCATAAAGGAAAAGAGATGGGTTAATTTTTTTTTAGCTTCTTGGACATTATCTCTAACTAGCGAGCGAAAAAGAGCTAAGCAAAAGCAAAAATTTTGGTAAAAAGGGATCGTATCTCGCGTCGGATAGTGAACAAGTCCTGTTTGGGCGCTTTCTACTTTGCGAGCAGCACTAATGGCAAGATCAACGAGCTGTCGCCTGTCACGCCCTTCTTGAGTAACAGTCATGATAAATTCTCCATTGCCTTTTTTAGTCCCTCAATAATCCCACATTCTTCACTTGGAGGAGCAATAACGGTCGCAAGCTTTGTGAGTGCTTCTGGAGCTCCTTTAATTGAGATTCTCTGATCTCCATGCTGAAGAAGAGGGATGTCATTGTTATCGTTTCCTCCGGTAATCAAAGGCTCTGGAAGAGAAAATTTTTTGATGATTTTTTGAATGGCAATTCCTTTATCTGCCTCAGAATGTGTAATCAAGATTAGGTAGAGATTCTTAGAAAAGGGGTCTTTGATCAGGGTCGTTTTAATCCCCTCCAGCTTTTGAAGATTTTGATTAAAGGATTCCATTTCTTCTTTTAGGCCCAAGCACTTAATCAGGGGAAAGGTATTTTGCTCCTGGATATCAAAATCTTTTAAAGGGATCCATGGCGCGTCTGAAACTTTCTCTATTTTCTTAAGATAGTTTCGCATTTCGCCTGAAAAATAATCGGGACGGAAATAGCAAATGTCCCCCTTCTCATACCCTGAATAGACAAGAAAATCCCCTTCGACATTTTTATGAAGTTTGTCAAGGGTATGGACCATTTCAAGAGGTAGATAATATCTCTCGATTTCTTTTTTCTCTGGCATCTCAAATAAAACAGAACCATTTTGCACTCCTAAAAAGTACGGAAAGCAAAGCTTGGGAAGGGTCACCATCGTAAAGGAAAGAGGGCGCCCCGTGACAAAGATAAAACGCCAACCCTCTTTGTAAAGAGTTTCAAAGTAGTGGGCTACTTCATCAGGAATCAGATAATCCCGGCTGGTTATCGTTCCATCAATGTCTAGTGCAATTGTTCCAGTCATACTCAGCATTGTAACCTGAGTTTTGAGTTTATTTCACTCCTTCTCAGAGATTTTTTACTTTCTTTCTGATCTTTTTGGCTTGAAAAGGGCCTATTGTTCTCTTTCTTGCGCCAAAATAAGAGAAAATTTAAGCAAAACAAACCTAAAGCTCAGGTTTATAGACAAAAAAGATGATTCTCCTCAGAATAAAAATAAATAAATAATGGTTGTCTCATGCGAATACTAAAACTTTTTTTTCTTCTCACTTTCCTTCCCCTCCTAGCCAGTGAGGATAAAGAGAAGTACCCCCCTCCCACTGAAAAAGCACAAGTGGAACATACGGATGAGATTCAAAAAACGGTTGAACATGGAGAAAAGAAACTTGAACGTGAAGCTGATGTTCACAAAACCACTGAATCTTATGAAACAGCTTTCATTAAGACAATCGTTGTCCTTGTCGGGCTTCTTGTCCTTGTGATTCTAACCGTCTGGATGTTCAAAAGAATCTCAAACGGGCGTCTCCAGACCTTTAATTATCTCAAATCTGTCAAGATCTTAGAGAAACGCCCCCTAAGCCCCAAGTCTATGCTTTATCTCATTGAAGTTAGCGGAAAGCAAGTCCTTATTGCTGAATCTCAGCTTGAAGTACGCACTGTCGCTACCTTGGATTGGCTTGGCAGCGACAAAGATTTGTAGTTATTACTCAGGTGTAAATTTATTCCAAGATTCCTTAATTGAGTCAGCAATAGTATGCTCCATTATTTCGACCCTGTCTTTTTTTTCTGTGGATAGAGGGTATGCATACTGACATTGAATAAACCCACTATGATTAGTTTTTGCTATTTTTAAAAAAGACTTCGCTAAAAATAAAAGCTTTAATTGAGAGGAACCAGTAATCTCTTTAATACCCATTGTTTTGAATTTAAGAGAGTCATCAATCAGATTATTTAATAAGACAGTATCGCTATTTTTAATTCGTGCTTCAGTTATGCAATCCACATTATTTTCTAACCATTCAATAACCTGTTGATTTCTTGTTTCAAGATCTGAGCTCAATGTAGTCTCATTACTCTCAAGAATCACTTCTATAAGTTCTTCAGAGCTATCTTTTTTAGCTTCTTTCACCATGAAGATCCAAAGCAGCGGAGACGTCGTCTTGTAGGACTGTGAAAAGAACAAGGAAACACCGTAAAGAGGCGTTTCATCAACTTCTATGTGCTTAAAAGCCTCAGCTTCCTTGTATCTGTTCCACTGACGTTCTTTATCGGAAAAGAGGAATTGCATGCGTGTTGCGTCCTTAGCATTTAAAAGGCCATGAGCCGCAGCAAGCTCCATCACTGCAGCGCAATGAAAGTCATTTTTTACAGCATCCCAAAGCTCTGAATATTCCTTTTTCCTTTTTCTAAGGTTGGTATTTAAGGATATAATGAATGCTTTTGTAAGGTTGTCAGTTCTTTCTTCTGGATAAAGGTCTGAAAATGTATCAAAAAAAATGCCTGCAAAAATAAGAACCGCTTCTGCAACCCGTTTAACTGTCGTTAGAAGATAGACAACAGGGTTTGTAAGCGCTAAAATACTTAATTGCCTCCCAATACTCCTAGGGTCAGTTGCCCTTCTCCAGTCGTTCGTTTCCTTCACCCTAGCAAATTGGTAGTGTTTAAAAATGTAGGGAGAATCACTGTAAGGAAGTGGCCGATAGCCATGGTATTTACGAGTATCTTCAAAATCTGCCTCATCTCTTTTTTTAATTTTTCCGATTCCATACTCAAAACAATTATCAAGATAGCTAGCATCAACAATTTTTTTTAAAAGTTCAACAGTCATAAAACCTCGCATTGAAAAGGAAATAATTTACTTTACACGGGAATTTATGGAAAGGATTTCAGATAAAAGAATCAGTTCTTTTTTAGACTTTAGACCTTGAACAAGATTGAAAATACGCGGCTGCCTATTTCTTGCAATAGGAGCCGCCTTTTTCTGAGCTGTAGGCTTAATAATTTTAACAGTAGCAATCGGCGTGGGAAGCGTTGCCGCGCGGCGCGGAGCCCCTCTCCGAATGGGCACTGGAGGCGCTCTTCTTTTCTCTTCTGCATCTCTTTTCATTTTAGCGCGCTTTTTGAAGAAAGTCACCAGATACACGGCAATGATAATGAAGAAAGGATAAAATGCGTCGAAATTATTTTTTTCTTCCATCTTTATCCTCACCATCATACTCAGAAAGAGCATCTCGCATCTTTGTATCGGATTGGATATTTCTCATCTTATAGTAATCCATGATACCTAAATTTCCAGACTGGAAAGCTAGAGCCATTGCTTTAGGGATCTCGGCCTCTGCCAAGACAACTTTAGCGCGATTTTCTTGTTCTGCGGCAACAGCCATTGCGCGCCGCTCTTCGGCTTTTGCTTGAGCCACTTGCTTGTCTGATTCAGCACGATCAATCTTAAGTTTCGCTCCAATATTTTCCCCGACACTGATATCAGCGATATCAATTGAAAGAATCTCAAAGGCTGTCTGCGCATCGAGTCCTTTATCAAGGACTAGCTGGGTAATCATCTGTGGAGATTCTAAAACATCAGCGTGGGTCTGAGAAGCTCCAATTGAGTTAACAATCCCTTCACCTACACGGGCAATGATTGTTTCTTCAGTTGCACCCCCAACTAGCTGCTTAATGTTGGTTCGAACAGTTACTCGGGCGCGACAAAGAAGTTGAACTCCATCTTTTGCAACTGCGGTAATCGACAGGTTAATATCAGGGCTGGGACAATCAATAACCTTAGGGTTAACTGATGTACGAACGGCCTCAAGAATATCTCGTCCTGCCAGATCAATTGCAGTCGCTTGACGCCAATCAAGCGGAATATTTGCCTTATCAGCAGCAATCATTGCACGAACAACTTCAAGAACTCGTCCACCAGCTAGAAAATGAGTCTCAAGATCAGAAGCAGAAATCCCCTTTAGTCCTGCTTTATAAGAATTAATTCTAGCATTCACAATGATTTGTGGAGGGATCTTTCGAAGGCTCATTCCAATAATATTAAAAATAGAAATAGGGGTTCCTGAGACATACGCCTGAAACCATAGCTTGATGTATTTCCCAAGAATAATAATAAAGATTAGCCCAATGATTCCTAAGAGGATAATAAGAGCGTAAATACCGAGTGTTGAGTCTTCCATGAGTGAACCTTTCCGTGAATTAATATATTCCTAAACTCTTTTGCAGATTAAACGTGCCCCTTCGCCACCAGTGATCTTAACCAATTCACCCTTTTTAATGTAACTGCTTTCTGAAACAGCTTGATGCCGATCCCCTTCAACCATCACATGACCCGATGGCTTTAGGTTTGTCAAAGCTTCTCCTTCTTTTCCGACAAGGGCCTTGTCAAAACTCGACGCCACATAACCTGATTGCTCATCCTGCGCAAACATTTCAGGTTTCTGCTTAATCTTCCATAAAGCAAGCCTAATTGTCAGAATAAGAAGGAAAATCGTCACTGCAATGAATAGGATAGAAAACCATAGCTTCCCAGTCCCCCAAACAAACAAAACAATTGAGATCAGAACAACTATGCCTCCAAGAACTCCTAAAATCCCCCCTGGTACAAAAAATTCTAAATAGATAAGGAGAAGACCAAGAATCCCTACTCCAATTGCAACAATCATAAAGAATCCTTGTGCTCTTTAATTGCTTTAACAATCACTTTACTTCCTTCGGTTTTCAGCACTTCAACTGGAGTGTTTTTTTCAACAAAATCCCCTTGAGACATTGCATCAAACATATTTTCTCCAATATGGACCTTTCCAGAAGGGCGCAAGGGGGTAACGGTTTCCCCTAGCGCCCCGACTTCAGGCATCATTTCTTTTGGCATTCCCGATACATATCCTTCCTGCTCTCCTTTTAAAATCAGCTTCGAAAAACGAAAATAACGGTCGGAAAAGAAGCGGGCCATCAAAACAATCGCAATAATGGCAAAAACGAGCCCCCCGAAAAGCCAGGATAAACGTTCAACAAATGTCTCGCCAACGAGACGAAAGGTTTCAGGTTCAAGAAAGTTAAGCTTGTCAATCCCTGGGAGCATTAAAGCAAAAAGACCAATAATCGTCAAAATAATCCCTAAGATTCCTGTTATCCCAAATCCAGGAATCACAAAAAGCTCAAGGGCGAGAAAGATGAGACCAACGGTGAGGATGATAATTTCAATCCAATTGATCGCATGGCTCGCAAAACTTGAAAGCAAAATTAGGGTAAGGCAGCCTAGAGCAATGGAACCAGGTACCCCAAATCCTGGCGTGTTAATCTCAATATAAAGCCCTATTACGAGACCAATAAACAGAAGTGAGGCAATCACAGGGTGGGTTAGGACGGTAAAGAAACCGACACGCCAATCATGATAGTCGACCATCACAGCATGCGGAATTTGAGCGAAAAATGGCTCTTGAAAAACTAAATTTTTACTCGCTGGCCAAACCCCTTGTTTCCATTCTTTATCAGTAATCACCCCAGAGGGGGCAGTAGGAACCATGAAGTCTGCAACTCCTAGATCAAGCAGCAGCTGCCCACTCAATGTCAATAGCTTTCCCTTTCCAGAAATCAGCATATCAGGATGAGCTCCTGCACTCCTAACTTCATCGATATTGTTTAAGCGAATAATTTTATGATCGCGAAGAACTAAAACAAGGTCTTTGTCGACCATGGCCTCAGCAATCAAAGAATTTCTGCCATAAAAGCTTGCTAAAGTACCAAACTGAGCACGAAGAGCAGAGTTTACTTTTTCAGAAGCTGTAACCATCTCCCCCTTTTGCCCTAAAATAACGGGTTCTGCTGCTCCCATGATAGAGTTTGATTCCACTGCAATAAAGCGGCATGCGTAGGCAAGCATTGCCCCGGCAGAGACAGCCCAATTATTAACGAAAGCTACTACAGGAATCTTATGTTGAACATCGAGCTTTTGAAGAAGGTCTACAATCTTAAGTGCTGACAAGATTTCACCTCCAGGTGTATTGAGATTTAGAACAACAAAGCTTACCCCTTGTTCAACAAAATCTTTCAAAGCAAATTTCATGTAGATATAGGTTGATTGATCAATGGGGCGCTCATTGCCAATATGAATATAGCCTACGTAGTTCCCCCCCGTTTCAGTATATTTAATATATTTGCGGAACTCATGATTGAGTTCCTCTTTTGATTCTTGGGCTGCCTTATAAGTTCCTTGGTGCTTTTCAGAGAGATACTTACTTGAAAAAGTATCGTCTGTTAAAACTTGACTTACAAGCCCCAAAGATTGCATTCCTTTTAAATTAAGAATCAGTGGATCAAAATGAGGAGCTTTATCCTTTTCAATTTTTCCTGTGCCCCCTTTATAAACAAGCTGATAGTGAGGGTCTACCATTGCATCAACGAGCGTTTCAAGCGTAGACGATATCCCTCGATCCTGATTTATTAAAGGTTTTAGCGCGAATGAGATCTGTTTAGAGGTCATCTCATTTCTCGTGCTATAGGGGATGTCTCCCCAAGCAACAAGCGGGGTTGTAATGACTTTATCAGCAATAAAAGGGAAGATGGCTGCGGGTCCTACAGCTTTCCCCTGAATGTATACAACAATATATTTATCTTCCTTAAGCTTGAGATCATAGATTTTTTTTGCAAGGGGGAACACCTCCCGAAGCTCTCCCGAAGAAGAATCCAGCTGAATAATAATCCGATTCGCAGCCCTTCCTTCCTCAAAGCTTTCGGAAGCCGCATCAATCAATTCAGCTCCTAGATACCCTCGCATATAAAGATAGTTGTCTTTCCCAAAAGCAAGAGCAACAAAAAAAAGAAGAAAAATAATGATTTTTTTTAACATGTCTCTATAAATTCCAAAATTGCATCGCGCGTTTTTTCTAAGTGAGCCTCTGTATGTACTGAGGAGATAAAGCACGCCTCATATGGAGAAGGGGAAATGTAAATTCCGCGATCCCACATAAAACGAAAATACCGATTAAACCCCTCCTTGTCCAGCTCCTTTAGGTCTTCAAAGCATGTCACCTCTTTAGGTCCCAAGAACAGTGTGAACATTCCTGTCACATCTTGTATACAAGAGGGAATCTCTTTTTCCTTTAGTGCACGCTTGACAGGCTCAGTGATCACCTTTGTTTTTCTTTCAATCTCTTCATAAAATCCCTCTGCACTAGCAATCTCAATGGCTTTAAGACCAGCTTCCATCGCCACAGGATTTCCTGAAAGAGTTCCTGCCTGATAGACTTTCCCCATTGGAGCTAATCGACTCATAATTTCTCGACTACCACCAAATGCTGCTGCTGGAAATCCGCCCCCAATAATTTTACCAAAACAGACTATGTCAGGCTCAGTCCCATAGAGCTCTTGCGCTCCTCCAAAAGCCACTCGGAATCCCGTAATCACTTCATCAAATATCAGTAGAGCTCCAATCCGCTTTGTTTCCTCTCTCAAAGCTTGAAGAAACTCAGTTGATGGGAGGACTACCCCCATATTCGCTGCAATAGGTTCAAGAACAACAGTTGCTACAAACTGGGAGTAAAATGGATTCCGCATCACCTTTTTAAAGGTATCTATATCATTGTAAGGAAGAGAAATTGTGTTTTTTACCACTTCCCTTAGGACCCCATCGGAGCTAGAGTCATTACTTATTTGGGACACACCAGAACCAGCTTTAACCAAAAAACCATCTGAGTGCCCATGATAATTCCCATTAAATTTGATCACGATAGGACGCGAAGTATATCCCCTAGCAAGTCGTACTGCCGACATAGTAGCTTCTGTCCCTGAGGAGACAAAACGGACCTGGTCGACGCAGTTTATCCCCACTGTTATTGCGCGTGCAAGCTTTTCCTCAACTTCAGTTGCAACCCCAAATGAACTTCCTCCTTTGATCCTCTCTGCAGCGACCTCTACGATCTCAGGGTGGGCATGCCCATGAAGAAGAGCCCCCCAACTCATGCAATAGTCGATAAAAGTCCGATTGTCAACATCAGTAATCGTGTCCCCTGCTCCGTTCTCTACAATTAAAGGATCCATCCCAAGTTCAGTGAACGCCCGAACCGGTGAATTGACACCTCCTGGAATAACTTCCAATGACTTTTCGAAGATTTCCTTTCCCTTTAACTTTAGTTTCGCATCCATGAGCCTATCCCATATTAAATTTAGTACTCCAAAGCGCCATCTATTCGCTCCTGTCATTTTGCATAAGCTAAAATTTTCTTTCTAGGAATAAAATTTTCTAGAATCCATCTCTTATTGAAGAAGTTTTTGCAATTTTTTCTACTTTATCGTATATCAAGGAAAAAGCTTAACCCGAGATGTTTTATGAAAAAGCTCTTCTTTATTCCTTTAATCTTTCTTTTTGCTGCTTGCTCTCAAGCAGAAGCCCCGACAACCAGTACTGACTCAGAATGTGGATGCACGCACTCGGAATGCCCTTGTCCAAACAACTGTGCAAAGTGTTACTGTAACTAATAATTATTTTAATCCATCTTCTGATTCTCGATAGATTTTAATCTTAATATGAATTATTAAGTATAAAATTTATTATGATGCGTTAATCTCGATAATTTTTTTCAAAAAAAACATTTTTCACACTAAATTCCTCAAGCTATTAAATATAAATGAGTTACTAAGATCTAGAGGTGAATGTTTTTTTTTAATCCGTTAGGTTCTTCATTTACATAGCGAGTAAATAGAATTTTGGTTATAATCTTAACTGCAGGCAGGGATCGAGCATAATAAAATTAACTGATAAAACTCGCCCAATAAAAAATCCTGAAAAGATGTTTAAATAATTTGAGAGGTACAAGTTATGCCATGCTTAGCTGCAGAAGTTGCTAATTTAGGAATGCGAAAAAGTGATCTCGAGACTGAAGAGTATACCCAAATCGGTAAACACGTTGAGAGACTCAATCAAGAACTCATTGAAATTCTTCTCCCCCTAAAAACACATCTATCGAAAGAAAAAACTAAAGATGGCCCTTTTGATCTCACTGGAGATATGGCTGACGGAAGACGTATTGTCGATGCTATTCTAGATTTCAAAAATTTATTTGAAAAAACCTATGGCGAAGGAAAAACCTTCACTATTAAGGATCTCGATTTAGAAAAGCTCGAAGCAGTTACTAAAGAGCAGCTTACTGAAATTCTATCCCATGTAGATAATTTAGAAACGAATCACAAAACAAAAACTCAAGACTCTACTCAGATGCTCTTCTTGAAAGTGAATATGTCTCTTGCGATCTTCAACTGTTTGAATGAAAGCCAAAAATCCCACACGCAACACTTAGGAAGACTTGCACAAGCCTCTAGAGGAATGTAATGTTAACGCCGCAGGGTAAAGCTAAAGTGGAACAGGCCATGGAGAACCTAGGCCTATTGCTCCACGGAGACCGCACGAAGAGTTATTCAAACGAAGACTTGAGTGTTCTTTACTCAGTCGCCTATACCCTATATCAGAGTGATGACTATGAAGAGGCAATCCGCGTCTTTCAACGTCTTGCAAGCCATGAATCCCTTTCTCAAAGGAACTGGATGGGGCTTGGTGCCTGCTGGCAGATGCAAAAAAATTACCAAGAAGCCTTGAAAGCCTGGGCTATGGCATCGATCTTAAATGAACACGACCCCATTCCCCACCTGCATGCCGCAGAATGTTATTTTGCTCTTGAAAATGAAATCGAAGGGAGGAAAGCAATGGATACTTGCAAGAGCTATCTGAAAGCTGAACATTCCCACCTTCTGACAAAGTTAGAAGAATTAGATGCATCTTGGAAACAAGAAGAACAAAAAGGAGCCTAATGAATCAAGCACGCGTAGAAAGCCCCCTTTTCGCGATTAATAAGCCTACTTATGAGCAAGACTTGGGGTACAAGATCCCTCTCAAAAAGAGGTCTATTGAAAATCAAAATGCTCTAGATCTTCTAAAACCTTCTAAAGGTGATCAATCTACGGATCTCTTTCCAGAGATTCAGCGCATGCTCCCCTTGACAGAAGAAGAAGTTGCAGTGAACTTTGATCAACCTGCTTTCGCCGCCCCGCGCGCGAAGAAAGAGAATAAGCCAGACCTTCCAAAGCCCACAGTCGCGGCAAAATCTACTCAGACAGAGCCTCTGATTGGATACAACTACCGAGTCAATAATCAAGTTTCCTCTCAAAGGGACAAAGATGAGCTTGCTCACCTTCCTAAACAAGGAGGGGCAATCCTTGCAAAACTCATTGGAATGATTACTGATTACCAAGCCACAACTCAGTCGCTTCAGCTTGAAGTCTTTAGTGCAACAAGCTCCAATTTAGAAGAGATCCATAAAAAAGAATTAGAACTTTTAATAGAACAAATCCGCAACCGCAAAGATATGGAAACCTGGTCCTACCGCTTAGAATTTCTCAGTTATTTGGGAGCGGCCACAGGAATCGTAGCCGGCTCAGCTATGATTGGTACTAGCTTTACTAATGGTGGTGTATCGGCCATTCCCGGCATACAAATGCTTGCTGGTAGCGCCATCTCTTTAGTAGGAAATATTTCTTCTAGGTATTTTGATGAACATAAAATTACGCCACTCATAGACTTAGCCGGTAATCTACTCTCGGGTTATGGAATAGCCAAAGGTGTAAAAGACTTTGACAGTGCGCTGAAAGCATTTGGGTTTGCCAATGCTTCAATTGGTGGAATTGCTCAATACGCAGTTCAAAGAAAAGTCAATCAGAATAATGCTAGTCGATTTGAAATGAATGCAAAAAACATTAACCTGCAATATCAACGGGAAGATAATGAAACTACAATGCGGAAACTTATTGGAGGATTCACATCCTCTAAAGAAAGCTCCGATCTTCTTGGAGCAGCAACCAAAGCCCTACGCACTGAAAACGAAGTTAAATCTCGCATTGCACTAGGGTCAAGAGCTTAAATTGTCATAGAGAGGATAAACAATGTCTAATACAGAAAACACCGTTCAATCGGTCGGCTTTAAGTCGATTGAAAGAGATGAAGAGAAAGTCAAAGGATTGGCTCTTGATTCGGCAACTATGACGCACTTTAACAGTGTGAAAGATGCCCTAATGGAAGTCGCTAAAGCCGACGCTCAAAAAACACACGGAGCTTCGCTTCCCAAAGCAAAAAACAGCATGATCACAACTTTTAAAATCATGAAAATTGTGATGGAAACACTCAGAGAATCTTCTGATTCAAGCAAAGAAACAAATAAGCTCATTAAAAAGGAATGGAAAGCTGTTTCTGACAAACAATCCGCAAATAATCTTCAGTCTAAGGAAAATATCAATGGAAACCAAAATTGGCAACTTATGGCTGTAATGGCAGGGCAAGTCCATACCTTTGCCAGTATTGGTGTAAGCAATGGATGGCATACCCCATTAGGCAAAGCTTTAGGACACTTTGATCAGAATGGTTGGTTTAAAATGCTGAATACTTTTGGTGCAAATCTACAGGGATTATCCGATGGAAAGGAAGTGAATCTCCAAAAAGGTAAAGAGTGGGCTGAGAATGCAATTAAAGATTCTCTTCAGCCGCTTTCTGGCTCGCTTAGTAAAGGAGCGTCTGATTTTGCATCAGCAATGACTCAAGCGGAACAGTATAATCTTGGAACTAAAGATTCTCTGTTTCAACACGAAGTTCAGACCCACACATCTGAATACCAGAATACCTCTCAACAACAGACTTCCGATAAGCAAGCTGTTGATAACGCGTCCGATACAGCAAAACAGCTCATTAGAGCTCAAGGTGAGATCCTAATGGGTAAAGCGGGATAATTTGATACACAACTTCTAAGCCACAAGTAATTGTGGCTTTTCTTTGACAAGACCACCTTTCTTGTATACATCCCCCGTCTTGCTAGACGCGCAATTCAATTCTCAGCTCATTTAACCATAAATATAAAATTCAAACTTGCATTGAGGTTCATGATAATAGTATGATGTACACATGCGCTTTTTACTAAGTAAACTTAATTTTTTAGAAGCAACGGGTGAGTTTGTATTCCTCATCTGGAATGTCACAGTGGCCACTTTCAAGAGCCCCCCAAGTTGGGCCCTTATTCGCGAACAACTCTATAACATCGGGGTCCTCTCTCTTCCTGTTGTTGCGATGACGGGGTTTTCAACTGGGCTTGTTTTGGCTGCCCAATCCTTTTTTCAGCTCAGCGACAAAGGCCTTGCTGGTGCAACAGGGCTTATGGTCGGAAAAGCAATGATTACCGAGCTCGGACCGGTCCTTACTGCTTTTATGGTAACAGGACGCGTTGGAGCTGCAATGTGCGCCGAGCTAGGAACCATGCGTGTTACAGAGCAAGTGGATGCCCTCGAAACCATGGCTGTTGATCCCAATCGCTACCTTATCTCTCCCCGCTTTATCTCTGGAATGGTAATGATGCCACTTTTGACCGTCTTCAGCATCTTTATGGGAATTTTTGGTGGGTATTTGATTTCGGTCTTTTACTTTAAGCTCCCTCCGACAACGTATTTTGACCCCATGCCGATCTATATCACCAACTTTGACCTCTTAATCGGTATCGTAAAGGCTTTTGTATTCGGGGTTTTAATTGTAACAATTTCTTGCTACAAAGGGTTGAAAACCTCAGGAGGCGCTGAAGGAGTAGGACGCTCTACTACAAATAGCGTGGTTGTTTGCTATACCTTTATTCTCTTTACTAACTTTCTCATTACCCTTGGCCTTAATATGCTTCAAAACGCGACAGGGTGGTTCGCATGATAGACATTCATGATCTGTGGAAAGCCTTTGAAGGAAACGAAGTATTGAAAGGGCTTACCCTAACTGTCAAAAAAGGGGAAACCCTTGTTATTTTAGGACGCTCAGGGGTAGGGAAAAGTGTCCTGCTAAAGCATATCATTGGAATTTCTCACGCCGATAAGGGATACATCGAGGTGGATGGAGTCCGAATCTCTGATTTGCGCGGAGAAAAGCGGTATAAAGCAAATCTCGAAATGGGAATGCTCTTCCAAGGGGCAGCTCTTTTTGATTCAATGAATATCGAAGACAATACCGCTTTTTTCTTGCGCCAACATGGAGATATCGAAACAGGAAAAAAATACTCGAAGAGTGAAATTAACGATCGCGTAGATGAAGCCCTCCGTATGGTTGATCTAGAAGGAACTCAAAAAAAAATGCCTTCGGATCTCTCGGGTGGTATGAAGAAGCGCGCCGGTCTAGCCCGGTTAGTTGTTTACCGCCCAAAGTATTTATTGTATGATGAACCAACTACGGGACTCGATCCTATTACGGCGATGCAGATCAATGAACTCATCCTTAAAACTCAAGAAGAATTAAAAGCAACAAGCATTGTGGTCACTCACGATATTATCTCTTCTCTTGTCGTTGGAGACCGCTTAGCTCTTCACAAGGATGGAAGAATCGCGTATATCGATGAACCTGACACATTTTTAAAAATCAACGACCCGATTATAGAATTTTTACGGAAAACCATATCAGAGGATCCGAGGACATTTAGGAGGAAATGAGATGATTGATTATATGAAGAACATGTTCATTGGGCTTTTTGTGGTGGTGGCCTGCGCACTTGTTGTGGGCATCATTCTCTTTCTTGAACCCAGTGTCGGTGATGGGAAAGAAACCCTCATTGTTCGGTTCTCCAATGTCAATGGCCTATCTCTTGGAACCCGTGTAATGTTTGCCGGAAAACCTGTGGGAGAAGTAGTTGCAATCCAACAGATTCCTCATGCCCGCGAGCAGCCTACTGATGAACTCGGCCAAATTTACTTTTACCAACTTATCCTTCATCTCGATTCGAGCGTCCATGTTTACAATACAGATGAAATCACCGTTCAAACCTCTGGCCTGCTTGGGGAAAAATCGATTGCTATCATTCCTCGCACTCCCCCAAAAGGAGTCAAACCCACGCTTATGACCTCAAAGACCCCCATCTATGCCGAATCAGTAGACCCTCTTGAAAGTGCATTTAATGAGTTATCGCAACTCTCTGATAAAGTCGAGGAAACTCTCGATAAAGTGATTGCCTGGATTGACCAAAATGGGCATGAACTTGGCAGCGCTATCCGAGCCTTTGACGATGCAATGACCGAAGCTACAACCACCCTTACCCGCGTCAACCAAACCCACTTGATCGATGAAGTCAAACTCGGTGTTCAAAACTTTGCTGTCGCTATGCGCGATATCCACTCGGCTATGGATGATCTTAATAGCGAAGATGCCTTCAGAAACCTTGCCGTTACGCTTCGCAATACTAAGAAAGCTAGCTACTCCTTTGACCACGTGATGAATTCTATTGCCAGCGGAAAGGGAACCCTCGGTAAACTCTTTATGGATGAAGATACCTACCTCCGCGCCACCGCCATCCTCAGCAAACTTGACACCACCATGAACGATGTTAACCATTACGGATTCTTCTTCAACCTCAATAAAGAGTGGCAAAGAACGCGCCTCAAACAGGCAACTATCCTCAATGCTCTCAATACTCCACAAAGTTTCCGCAACTACTTCAATAAAGAAGTTGACCTCATCAATACCTCAATGTCTCGGCTCTCCATGCTTGTCGAACGGGCTGAGAATAGTCCTGATAGTCAGCAAATCTTTGATACCAACGCGTTCCAAAGAGACTTCGCAGAACTTATGCGTCGATCTCAGGCTCTTTACGACAATCTGAGGCTCTATAATGAACAGCTCCAGAGTGCCGAAGAACTAGTACAATAATAGACTTCTCTGCTATGGGTAAGTTATGAAGAACATACCTTACTCAAAGCTTAAGAAGGGAACTTTTCTTATTGCCAGCCCAGATGTTGAAAGTGGAAGCTTTTACCGCAGTGTAGTCCTTTTGTGTGATCATAGCGCTGTAGGATCCTTCGGTCTCATTATCAATAAACCCCTAGACATTGAAGTAGAGGATGATTTTCTTGGAATCAGCAATGGAGAAGGTCCTGTCGAAATGCGCGCTGGTGGCCCCAATCAACCCAATCAGATCATGCTCCTTCAAAACCAAGGATATGAAGATGAGACAAGCCTTCAAGTTAGCGCTGGCATTTATTTAAATGGAGATATGGAAATGCTTCAAGAAGAGGAAAGAGACTCCCCCCTTACCCTCGTTTGTTTTGGCTATGGAGGATGGGACTCAGGTGTCCTAGAACGGGAGTTCCTCAATGGTGCTTGGTACCTATGCCCTGCCAAAAGCAAGTACCTCTTTCAAACGCCTCCTGAAACCCTTTGGCAAACCCTCCTTCGGGAAATGGGAGGGAAATACAAAACCCTCTCCCTCATACCAGAAAATCTCGATCTAAACTAACCCTCTTAGAGATCTTCCGCTTTCTTTCCTATCTCGAACCTTCAAAAAAGATTTGAATTTGGTTGCTCTCTGTGCTTTCCATAAGTGTTTTTATATGAATTGATTAAAAAATATTGCCCACAAAGAAATAAACAGCACACGGAAAGTTTGCGGGTAAGCAAAGGATAAAATATCCAAAATTTTCTACTAAGAGGTCTGAGGCTAGTCTAATTCAGCTATCCAAAAGAGGGGCTCTTTACGGGAAAATAGGGGTTGTTATTTCAAATGACATTGGAAATGTTTTTTCTGAAATAGTAATGATATCACCTTACGAAAAGGATCAACCTGACTTTACAGACCTCATTAGATATGGATACTTCTTGTGGTCTTGATGTGGCTTGCTCAAATTAGGCTTTGGATAAATCGCTTCCAATCCCATTCTTTTCATGGCAGTTCTCACTCTTTTTTCTCCAACAAAAAAGGCTTGGTCGCGCATTTCTAATGTCATCCTACGTCTCCCATAAAATGGGTTTCTAAGGTATTCTTTATCAATTGTTTTTATTAAGTCTAAGTCTGCTTCCCTAGAAATAGTTTCAACGTAGTATAGGGTTGATCTATTTAATCCCAGAAGCTCGCATTGCTTTCTCTGTGATAGCTCACTATCACCTGCATCTATAAGAGATTTTCTCAGAGCTAACTCAAAGCCGTGTACTTTTTTAAGCCTTCCAATTTGCTCAAATAACCCTCCCTTTTCTTGCTCTTTTTCTTTGCTAATCAAACGCTTATTGCTTTTCTCAAAAATTTGAACTGCAGTGGCTTTAAAGTGCCTTTTCCACCCTCCAGGAACTAAAGGGTGAACTTCAAATTTCTCAGCAAGCTCTCCCGCTGTTTTCTCTCCTTTTAAAACTTCGAACACCACCTTTAGCTTAAATTTGGCAGAATATTTTTTTCTTGTTTTTGCCATTTTTTTTCTCTTTTTAGGGGTCCGTAGCCCATCCGACCGAAAACGTACGCTAAGGACCTAAAATTGCAACTTAAGTAATTAATCTTTAAACAATTACATTCGAAAGTTTTTCTCAACATATTCACCCATTTTATTTAGCGGTCTTAGCCCTCCCTTGAGTACACTATCCGACAGTGTAAAAGAGTAATGACCTAAAACGTTAATATGCTCATGAACAAGAGGGGATAGCCTTGCTTCATCTTCTTCTCTGATCTCAAAGAATTCGTCTTGCAAATGCTTCAAAGATTCCTCCATATAAATTGTGTTCCATAGGACAGCCGCATTGATCACTAAGCCGAGAGCTCCCAGTTGATCTTCTTGACCCTCGCGGTAACGCTTGCGAATTTCACCTCTCTGACCATGGCAGATGACTCGAGCCATGCTGTGCCTTCCTTCTCCTCTGTTTAACTGATTCAGTATTCGGCGGCGATAGTCTTCATCATCGATATAGTTGAGGAGATAAAGGGTCTTGTTGATCCTTCCAAGATCAATAATCGCCTGAGTTAAACTTGAAGGCTTATCACTTTTCAATAGGGAACGAATGAGTTCTGAGGCTTGAACTGTCCCTATCTTTAGTGATCCACCGATCCTCATCATGTCATCCCAATGCTCTTCAATTCGGCGAGTATTGACACAGCTACGCGCTATCTCGTCTAGAGGTCCATAATCTGCGTTTTTATCTATTCTCCAGAAAACAGCCTCTCCTGCATCGGCAAGCCTTGGAGAAAACTGGTATCCTAAAAGCCAAAAAAGCCCAAAGATCAGATCGCTTACTCCAGAAGTATCTGTCATAATTTCTGTAGGGTTTAGCCCTGTTTGTTGCTCTAACAAACCTTCCAGAACAAAGATTGAATCTCTCAAAGTCCCGGGAACAACAATTCCATGGAATCCTGAGTATTGATCCGAGATGAAGTTGTACCAAGTGATCCCCTTTTTTGAGCCGAAATATTTTCTGTTAAGTCCTGCATTGATCGTTCGAATCGGTGTAACAAAACGTATTCCATCTGCTGAAGCGACCTCCCCTCCTCCCCATTTTTTAGGGAGAGAAAGAGTGGATTGGTAATCAACAAGTCTTGCATTCGACTTAACGAGAGTTTCAGCACGAAGATAATTCTGTTTCACCCAACTTAATCGGTGTCTTGTGAGAGCGGGAACGTGATGTTTTACTAGCGGTTCTATTCCAATATTACAAGCCTCTGACATCAGAACAGCGCAAATGCTAACCGCAATATCGTCGGCTTTAGCATTGGACTCACTAACATGGGTAAATTCATCAGCAAACCCCGTATGAGTATGAACCTCTAATAAAAGCTCTGTGAGATCAACCTTTGGAAGCAAAGCTTGGACTTCTTCTTTAAGCTTTTTAAGGCTGGGAGGCTCATCTATTTTATCCAAGTGGGTGATTGTCAAAGAAGGTCGCTTAGAAGAATAATCAACACGAACTTTTTCATTAGTTTGAAAATTTGCAATGATATTCTTGTAAGCTCCATCCAGCTGGCTTGCTAATCCATTAACAGCTTCTTTTGGGTTAAGGGGATGTCCTAGAGATCTGTAAACCTGAATGCGGTTTGCTTGCCACTCAGATCCTTGAAGAAGTTTTGCCCTGGTATCTCCTCATCGATCACTACCTTCGACATAAATATCTCTTCTGCGAAGAGCATCTTGAAGCCGATCTAAAAAACAGAGAACATACCCTTTTTTATTCACTTTTCCATCTTGATCTATGACGAGTCGCTCCCAAGCAGGAGAGACTATATCAAGAGGAGGATCTTCTAAAAAATGCTTACGGAAGATTCCTATATTTTTTAGGTAATCAAACACATCTAAAACAGCCTTTCCTCCAGGTGCAGCTTTAAATTCAACGTGATTCAGTAAGTGAGGCAAAAATCTTCGAACACGTCCGTATTGTTCAACAAGCTCATCATGAAAGTCATCATCAGGGGGACGAGCTAAGTCATTCACAGTCTTTACCGAATCCGCCATTTTTTCTCGAGGAACAGAAGCAAATATCATTTTTCTCAGATTTTCATCTGGAACAGTATCATCTAATACCCAGTGACACGCTTCTGCTAGAGAAAGTGCTGATCTATCAAGATCTTTCAGAGTACGTAAACGCTTCTTTTGTCCAATCTTTTTTGCCTCCCCTGCTATCTCCGTAACCAGCAAATCTAAAACATCAAGAGCCTCATCCAAAGCAATGATCTCAAAAGCTTTGGTAAAAGCGAGAAGCGTTGCAATCCGTTTTTCATCAGACATCCTAGAGATCTTGTATGCTGATGCCATGCTGGCATAACGCCCAAGAACCTTTAACCTTACTGGAGGAACATAAGAAAAATTGATCTCTTGGATTCCAAAAGATTTTAAACTTTTAAACCGTTCTATGGCTCCATTAAAAGAAGGACCGCTTACAGTCACAGGCCCTTTGCGATAATGATCGAGATAAGAAATTTTCTGGCGTTCTTTCAACTGCAATAATGTTTCAAGCTGGGCCTTCTGTCCTGTGCTCGGAAGAGAAGACAGCCTACACCATAGACGATTAGCAGACCTTTCTCGAATCTCAACGGCATCTCGAAATGAAATCCCTATCATTTTCATCGAGCAAAAAATAACGAGCCAATTGTGTTTCATTGGGCCTGCAAGAAAAGCGTCCATATCCCGCTTTTTGCTCAACTGTTAAAAAATCGATTGGCATTGGCTGTCTAAAAATTTATAAATTTGTAGACAGCTTAAAACAACCCAAATATAGTGTCCATTAAATCGTTTCCTCACCATTATTAGACACTCGGTCTACAAATCGATTTAGGAGACAAATTTTGAGACTTTTTGGTTACGCTCGAGTTTCAACAAGCCAACAGTCACTTGATCTGCAAGTTCAGTCCTTGAAAAAAGAAGGAGTGAAGACCAATAGGATTTTTACTGATAAGTCTTCTGGATCAAAAGTTGATCAAAAAGGACTCCATCTTCTTCGTGTTAAAGTAGAAGAGGGAGATGTGATTTTAGTAAAGAAACTGGATCGTCTTGGAAGAGATACGTCGGATATGATCCAGCTTATTAAAGAGTTCGATGAAATGGGAGTTGCCGTTCGCTTTCTAGATGATGGAATCAGTACTGAGGGCACCATGGGAAAGATGGTTGTGACGATTCTTTCGGCTGTTGCACAAGCGGAGCGGCAGAGGATATTAGAAAGGACGAATGAAGGGCGTATTGAAGCTAGATCTAAAGGAGTAAAATTTGGGCGAAAACGGTCAATTGATAGAAATCAGTTTAAGGAATTGATAGAGAAAGGAACTGGGGCTTCAAAGATAGCGGAGCAGATGAGAATTGGAAGATCAACTGTATATAAATTAATGCAAGAAAGTTAAAAATTTTATTTAAACGATTAATTTTTGATCTTAATTTTGATAATTGTTATTATGCCTTCTAATCCTAACAAAAGGAGGCAACATGAGTATTAGAGCAATTTTAGAAACTATTGGAAAGCAATGTTTTTATCAATCAAACCGTCTGTTCTTCGGGCATACATCCCAGCCCCTACAATTAATGGATAGGATTTCTAATTTCAGCATCACCACTTTACAGAAATGGGGAAACCTTCAAACTGTTAAATATCCCTCTTGGAAAGGACCTCAAGGAATTGTGAATCCAAAAGCTGCAGAAATTTATAAAGAAGCTTATGCTGCAGAAACTCGAAGAAAGATTGATCGCATCATAAAAAACAATGATCAGTAATCATGATAGGTAAAATATGAGAAAGCACAGGAATATACCGGCTGCTTTCTCATTTGTGATGGTTACTGCAAGTGACTTTTGTCAATAACGGATAAACCCCATTCTCTTGTAAATGCTGAAACAGCAAGATGAGCTCCACTTATAGGATGAAAAGCACTTGCTTTTATTAGCTGAGCAACATAACGCAGTAAATGCGGATGATCATGCAAAAACGATTCTGTTTGAGAACCTGAATAGATTTCATCTAGGGTTTCTGCAGGCTCTCCAAGAAGCTTTTCAAAATCATCCGGGTCTAAAAGTTTAGGATCTTTTTCTAACGCCTCAAGAATGCTAACTGCATAGGGCTGCAAGCGGCCATCTGCAACAAGCCCTGTCATTGCACGTAAAACCTTTAGCGGAACATGAACACAAACGACTTTCTTACCACTTGTAAAATATGTCAGATATTCACGTTGTGTCATTTTTTGTTTGCTTACTCCATTAACAACCCACAGATCAGGCCCAAAATCACGAGAAGTTGCGGCAAGAGCTCCTTTTGCAACACACTGAAGAGAAACTGGTTGTTGCACAGGTTTATCATCTTTACCTCCAACCATCACAATAGAGCGGTCTTTCCAGTGCTCTGCAGAGTGGTTATGACCACTATCTAGAACGAGCCTTCCTAATTGATCTCGGTGCATATGTGGTTGAACAAGTCCTACTCTTAGATGGGTTAAAGATTTAACCTTATCTTCAGTTGCATTTGTAATAGCCTCTTCTCCTTTAGCACGGACCCTTGCATATGTACACTGATCACGGTCTGATATCGAAGCGGCAATAGATGAAATATGAACTACCCCTACCTCCCCAACAAGACCATCAGAACCTTCTAAAGCACCCACTACAAACCCTCTTGGTTGTGTAACGTTTTTGTGAACAATCGTCTCTTCGGAGTCTGGAGTCCCTATTAAAGATCTTGTTCCTCCTAAAGTATTAATAATTCCTAAATGATCGAATGTATGTCCATCCATTGCCTTTCTGACAAGCGATGATATACACAGAAGATCAGCATAATCAGCATGATCCACTGGAACAATTTGCAAGCGAGGGTGATCCATGTGTCTCCCATATATTTCTCTTGACTTTTGAAGGCTTCCCGTCATAGCAAAGACTTGTTGCCCTTCTTCAAGAGCTCTAGATATGATTCCTTGGCTAACTTTACTATTGGCTGCTGGAATTATAAGAGCTTTTTTACTAATTTGACCGGATATACCAGAACCCATGGAGGATAGACATCTAAGAATATTTCCAAAAATTGATATAATACTCGTATTATTAACCTTGGTTTTTTATTTAAAGTTTAATAAAATTATAACATTTTTTTAATAAAAAGTTAACTAAATAAATTTAATTAACTATTAATTACTTAACTATTTTATTTAAAGCAACTTGTTAAATAATAATGCAAATTGAGCTCAAGTTTTATACTTAAAGATTTGATAATAAATATATTATGTGTGTAATGGACAAGTGTGTAAAAAAAACTTTTGATAAAAATTGTTTAAAAATCAATTACTTAAGTTGAAATTTTAAGTCCTTAGCGTACATTTCCGTACGGTTGGGCTTCAGACCCCTCTACAAAGGGGCGTATTTTTTCTTCATTGTTTGTGTGTATTTTAGGGTAATCGGTCAAATATTCATAAATTCTTGACCAAATCGGATCACTTATTCTGTGCTGGCTTGATATGTAGATCTCCTTGTTTAAGGAAACAACCTACACTATTTATAAAAATTCCTCAACAAAACCTAGTATTCATTTTTGAGATTCTGGAATAACTTTGTGCTATAAAGAGGCTGAAGTGTCTTAATAATTTTATCGTGGTCTTTAGCAAGGATCTGCGCAGTGATGCTAAGGCTGCTCGCCATCCGGCTAAATCTCTGATAATCTACAAGGCGCTCACGAACGGTAAGTGCTGGACCACAGAGGATCCAATAGAGTTGGTCTTGCTCTTCTTGAGACCACTTATCCTCTTTCCCAAGCAGCTTCACGAGAGTGAAGAACGCCGCACTCGCTGTAGAACCCACATCCACTCCATCCTTACATGAAAAGGTGAAGGTATCGGGTCTTGAGAGCTCAAGGATTTTCAGGGTGAAGAATTGATAGAAAATTTCAATGAAATCCAGCCGTTCTTTTCTCTTGAGTTTCACCATTTTATTAAAGAAATACGTGTGAAGGATTGGAAGAATTTTTTTTACAAAATCGTGAAGCTCTTTCTTGGGTAGGTGTTTAGAGAAAAAGAAGCCGCACTCTTCCCCACTTTTCACCTGCTCTTCTAATAACTTTAGAAAATCTTTAGCAGTATCGACATTGAGATAATCTTCGGCCTGAAAGTAGAAGTCACTCTTCTTAGAAAAGGTGACGAGAATCAGTTGCTCTGAGAATTCGGCTTGATTTTGAAGTTTTTCTAAGGCCTGGCACCTAGCATGCTCTTCCCATGAAGTGCGGTCTTGAAGGTTGATGTGAAGGTGTCTTTCAAGCCCCTTCTTTGTTTCAAAGTAGCGTAGAAATCCTTTAAACTCATCGATAATTTCTGCTTTATTAATATGGGCATGGAGAGTTGGGCAAGGCATTTTAAGACACTTTGAATCAAAGTTGCTGCTCGAAAAAGTATAAAGGTAGTAAGGAGGGTTTCCTTGATCGATTGGATCGAATCCTTCCCTTTCATTTCTTTCTTGGAAGATGTCAAGTGTTTTAAAAAGAGGACCACTTGGGTATTTTTTAAGCATCCCGGTGATACTGTCATGACGGTCATAAACTTCACTCAAAAAGACGTTAGTATCAATCTTATCTTTTCTGATAGGAAGTTCTCCATCATTGGAGCGTTTAAGCAGGTCATTCATAAAATCGAGCATCTCTTGTTTCTTTCCACTATGGCAAAAGAAGGCAAAGGAAAAGGCATGAACAAGATTAACAAGTGCACGGGAAAGTTGATCTGTCTCTTCAACAGCATGGTTAATCAGGCGCAGGTAATCAGGCGAAACAAGAATCTCTCTTAAAAATTTGTGGAAGTCCTTCAGATAACGAGTGCAAACCTTCCCCATGGTGTTTTCATTAAGATTTTGAGGGTTACAAGCAAGCATGAGAGATATGGTCATTTTGATCATATCTCCAACAATCTGAATTTCTTTGTGGTGAAAAGCATCAGCATAAAAATTGCCAAGCTCATTTTTTGCGATATCTAGAATTTCTTCCGCAACAACTTGAGCTTCATGATCAAGAAGAATATTGATGCGAAGAAGGGGGTCTTCCCCTTCAAATTCCATGATCACCTCATCGAAGTCACTCACAAGCTTAATGTGCCGCAAAAGATTCCGGTTAAAGAACGGCTTCCCATCATCCTTGCGGATATAGAAGAGTTCGTACTTCTTATCCCTTTTAACCATCTCTAAATCTTTGAGACCCTGGCGCTCGATATTAATCTTCTCATCTTCGGATGCCCACTCTTCCTGCCAGGCAGCTTCTGTCGCTAGAACTTCTTCAAAACGTTTTAGGATCTTTTTACTGTAGAAATTGCGGAGGTCTCTGTACTCCTTGATCTCAGAGATCTTGCCCTCTTCATAGGTATGCTTAAAAAGAGAGGTGCACTTATCTAGCTTATCAGCAGCTTCATCAGCCAAAACCATGATCGCTTTAATTCCCCGTTGCATGTCGCGGTCTTTCAGCTGCTCTTTGTCTTTGTAATAAACGTGTTCAAGGTATTTGTGGACTGTTTTGAAAGTCCCTTTGATGGTCGAGAGGGTTTCTTCCTTCTCTGTTTTTTCTAACTCTTTAAGTTTGTGGAGATTTTTCTTAACACCGAGGGCTTCACTCTCTTTTGGTGCGGTTATATCGAGCTCTGCCATTCCTGAGAGATTGTCGACCGCGTCCATGATGGACATTTCTTGATCTTTCTTCTTCTTTGCCACAACGCCCTCCTATAACTTTATTATGAGGCGTCAGAAAGATTATTATCAATCTCCACTTCCCGCTGCGTCACATTAAAAAAACCGGGAACGATCTTGTTATCTTTATCAAGAAGTTCGAGCTTAACGATATGTTTTCCTGGGCTTAAGCCATAAATTAAATAAGGAGTATATTTTGTGAGTGTTGAAATAACCTCTTTATCAACTGTAAGTCGCACTTTGTATCCATCCTGGCTTAACTCACAGTTAGAGAGGAGGAAATCGAGAAGAATAGGATCTCCCTTGCCAGAAGGGTATCTTCCTTGCGGCTCATTATAAGTAAGGTAGGGGTTTTGGAGATCTATATTAAGGTCATCACTTTTCTTGCGATCTTGAAAATAGAAAATCTCAGCCGAAAAAAGACCTTTTCCTTTCAGACTCTCCCCATAAGAACGAGCAGGGAATACCCGCAAAACATGCATCCCAGGCTTAAGCGTAAATGGAATGTGAAAACTCACAATTTTATCATGAAATTCCCGATTTCCATCGAAAGAATCTTCAAAGGACTGGTTATAGACAAGATAAGGCTCATTATCAATAATGACATGAATCGCTTGCCCTTCAGGATCGTCATAAATCTCTTTAAAAAGATCATTCTGAGTGATCACTCCTAAAGGAAACCCTTCCACTCTAAGCTGCACATTAACAGGGGTTTTCCTTTTATTCTCATAAGGACGGGGAAATACGATTTTCGTAGCTACAGTATTGAGTTCTGGAGTTGAAACAGTAGGAACAACCCTTACTTCATTAATGCCATAAAGTGCTGCTGCAAAAAAAACAAAAAATCCTAAAAGCCTTTTCATAATCACCTCTATCTTCTTCTTACCTTTTTGCTTTTTTAAAAAAAACCAGGGTGATAAAAAAGGAAAGAACAGCCGCGGCGGCAGTCACAAGGTTCATTGCAGAAAAAGCGACTATGGAAGCTTTGATCAGAGACCCTTTAACATAGGCAAAAGTCTCAGAATTAATGCTTCTTGATGATTCTAGCGAACCGGGTAATCTATTTAAGAGTCCTTCATAAAGATCAGGGTTTAAAGAAGCCGTATCAGGACGATTTTTTAAGGAGGAACTAAACAGATTATCTTGAACATTGACCTGAACTGCTCCTAGAACAGCTACCCCAACTGTCGCTCCCGTGAAACGGAGCATATTATACATCCCCGTAGCAACCCCTGTTTTCATTTTTGGAACAGCGTTAAGGGTTGCAGCACTTGCTGGAGCCATCACAAAAGAAATCCCTGCTCCAAAGGCAAACAGTGCGGGAAAAAGGAGGGAAATATTTTGATACGATAGGAAGTAAGCAAACCATATAAGACTGAAAAAAAGGAGCGTAAAGCCCACAAGCAGCGGAAGACGCGCTCCCTTGCGGTCCGCAAGATTTCCACCAATTGGAGCAAACAGCATCAGAGGGATGGTTGCAATTGCCGTGATAAGCCCCACAACCATAGGAGAGTCCATTACAATCTTCTGAAAATATATGGGCCAAAATACGGTAATCATCAGAATGAACTGAGAACAAAGCATTAAAATACAGCCACCTAAAAAAGTACGGTTTTTGAAGAGGCTAAATTGAAAAAATGGATGTTTTGCAAACCGCTCCAACCCTCGAACAGCTAAGAGAAAGCACACCGCAAGAAGGAAGAGGAAAACCACTTGCCAGGAGCCCCACCCCCAAACCTTCCCTTGCATCAAAGCAAGCGTTAAACAGGAAATGGAAAGAGAAAGAGAAATAAACCCTGGAAAATCAAAGCTCTCCTTTATCGTTTCAGATTTTGGAACAGATTTTATAACCATCAGAATCCCATAAAGAGCAACTAGGGGGTTGATCAAAAATGCCCACCTCCAGGAAAGATATTGAGTAAAAGCCCCACCAATAAAAGGGCCCAAAGAGAGGAATAAAGAGCCAATTCCCACCATAATTCCAATGGCTTTCCCCCGTTCCTTTTCAGAAAACGAATGAATGAGAATAGACATTCCAGCAGGGGACATCAGCGCGCCCCCCGTCCCTTGAATTGCTCGGCTCATAATAAGCCACCATCCTGTTTCTGCCATTGCTCCCATCACCGATGAAATTGAGTAGATTGCAACACCAATACAGAACATGCGCCTATGGCCCAAAAGATCCCCTAAGCGCCCCCCTGCAATGACAAAAACCGCCGTTGCCAAAAGATAAGCGTTAATAATCCATTGTAATCCACTCATGGAAACCAAAAGTTCCCTCTGAATCGTTGGCAATGCCACAGGAAGGAGCGTAGCATTCAAGAAGATGAGTGAGGTGGAGCTTGTCATCGCAAGGAGAATGAGGCGTTTTCTTTTCTTTTCAGAAATGGTCTTCATCTAATACTATACCTTATATCTCAAGCTTATAACTTTTCATATACGGTAATGAAGCGATTATTCATATTTTTTTTGAGTGTTTTTTTGTTTTTTGCAACAGAACGTTTCTGCCACAAAGCAACAGATGGCTTTGCACTAGTCAATGTGTATGCTCCAACTGAAGACAATAAAAAGTGGCATCGCGAAGGAGATATTCCAGGGCATCTCCTTAAACAAACCTTCACTTATTTCGGTTCAGGAAGTCAATCCTACGTCTTCTTTTCTGAAGATGGAACCACAGTTCTTAAACTTTTCAAATTCCAACATATGAGAACGCCTCCTCTGATAAATTTCCTACCCAACGTGGGAATTTTAGGCAAAAAAAGAGAAAAGAAACGATCTATTTTGGAAAAGACCTTTGATAGTCTCTGTTTAGCATACGACGAGATGAAAGAAGAGACTGGGCTCATTACTCTCCATTTAGCAAAAACGTCAAACCTTAAGCAAACCATCACGATTATTGATAGAATTGGAAAAAAGCATTTCCTGAATCTTGACCAAGTGGAGTTCCTCCTTCAGAAAAAGGGAACTCTTGCTTATACCGCAATAGATCGCTGGATGGCTGAAGGAAATCAAAAGGCTGCAGAAACAGCAATCTGCTCTCTCCTGCGCCTTGCAAAGGACCGATGTCAAAAAGGAATCTTCGATAAGGATCCAGACTTTAGCACCAATTTTGGGTATATCAATACCACTCCTTTTCAAATAGATTTCGGAAGGCTTTCCCCATACGAACAAGAAAAAAAACGAGAAGTTTATGGACCAGAAATGATCCGAATTACCCGCGCTTTTGAATCTTGGATTGCAGAAAATCACCCTGTTTTGTTAGACCCATTTGTTGAGGAATTAAATGAAATCATTTATCAATAAATGCCTGATAGGACTTTTGATCGTTGCTGCAATTGTCGGAGTAGAGCGCTTTTCTCATGCCTTAACAGACGGATTTAGTTATCCCAATATTACTTCCTCGCTCCCTTACAATCCGAAGTGGGATATCACCTTTGAACCTGAAGATCTTTTGGAATTAGAAACAGCCCTTGACCAACCCTTCTCCTACTTAGAAAGTGGCTCGCAAAGCTATGTCTTTATCAGCGAAGACAACAGCTATGTTCTCAAATTTTTTAAGCACAAAAGATGGCGGATGAATCCCCTCTATGAAAAGCTCCCCCTCCCAAAAAAAATTGCTGAAAAACGGGATCGGTGGAAGCTCAAGAAGAAAAGGACTGTCGCATCAACCTTTGGAAGCTGCAAAATTGCTTATACAATTTTTAAAAATGAGACAGGGGTCATCTTTGTCCACCTTAATAAAAACACCCTTTTTAATCATACAATTATTTTAAAAGATCGGATTGGCCTTAAGCACCATATCCAACTCAAAAATGTCGAGTTTGTGGTTCAAAAAAAGGCGATTCCAACAGGAGAATATCTCCTCTCCCTAAAAAAAGAAGGGAAAACCCAAGAAGCACAGAAGGCTTTAAAAGAACTCCTTGCTTTTACAGAGATGCGCGCCAAAAAAGGATTTAGCGATAAAGATCCTCACCTGATTCGAAACTTTGGCTTTATCAATGGAAAAGCTGTAGAACTCGATATTGGGGGGTTTCATCGAGACCCAAAGAAAAATCTTGAATATTTCTACAATCACGAACTCAAAAAAATTTATCACAAACTCCTTCCCTGGCTCCAAGAAAACTACCTTGAGCTTGTTCCTATAGCCCAAGAAGAACTTCAGAGCTATAAGGTACCTGCTTAAGATAGATTAATATTTTACCTTTTATAATTTATTAACATTTGGTATAATGTTCCTAATTTTATTATAAATTCAAAATTTGGGAAGTATTAGAATGACTCAAAGAAATTTACAAGTTTATGGAAACAATTTACTTTACTGCGGTCAAGCAACCATTATTGGTACAGCCACCGCAGTCCTTGCTGCAAAAGCCTCTTGGCATGTTGGAAAGAGCTTTTACTCTGTATCAAGTTGGGGACTATCTCACTCTTGGAACGCCATAAAGTGGATTGCCAAAAATCTCGTAGGATCCACACCTGCTGGAACAGCGGTTGGCCTGACTTATAAGTATAGCGTGATTCCAGCAGAGCCTCAGAAGAAAGAGAAAAGATCAATTGTCGTGGCAACCAGTGTGTTTGTGCTAACGCTTCTTACTGTTCGGTATTTGAACAGTAAGTTTAACTCGCATCAGATGTCACTATCAGAAGCTTTCTCCTATGCAAGCATCTCAGCTATTACATCACTCTTTGCAGTTGCTGTCACCTCTCAAGAAAAAATTACAAACCCTAAGTGGAATGAGAGTGTAAAAATGGGGATCTATGCTGGAATAGCCTCTGGAGTAGCCTCTGGAATAGCAAACGCTGTTGTCTGCCTCGGCATGAAGAGCATCTTCGCCTTTAGAAATACATTCTCTATAATTAAGGGAAGTATTCCCACTGCGGTCATTTTAGCTCCAACATTCGCGTTAGCAAAAGAAGAACTTAATAAAAAAAAATACGGCTTGAACGAGGTTAATAAAGAACTCAGCTCACTGGCTATTGCGGCAATTCTTGGAGCTGCGCTAACCCCAACATTTTCTTCCTTCATGGTGAAGAAAAAAGTGGGATACCTAGCCTCTGCCGGTTACTCACTGGCTCCAATTTTAGGAAGATTTTTCATGAACATTGACAGCGAAGAAGCAGATTTGAATTTTTTCAATATACGCCGTAAAATACCCTTGACAATTAAACCGATGATATTTAACGGCCTATAAAGAATACAAATATAGTGCAGACCTTAGAGACAAAGCCTACTATCTACTTAATGATAAGGCACTTTTTTATCCCTATTTTATTTTTGTTTACAGCAGCCTCGTGCCAGAAGAAGGATCATGGCAGACTGCGCCAGGAAATAGTGATTAATTTTAGCTATAGCCCCTTTACTGCTGACCCCAGAAAATGCACAGACCCTGTCACCACAACACTTAATTTCATGCTCTATGAGGGACTCACGCACCTAGAGGCAGATGGGACGGTATCGTACGCTTTAGCAGAGCATGTCAATCTCTCAAGAGATAAACGCAACTACCTCTTTTCCTTAAGGCCAGCGATGTGGTCAGATGGATCTCCCCTCACCGCCTATCATTTTGAAGCTGCATGGAAGGCTGCGCTTAACACTGACTTCACTTCAAAATCTGCGCATCTCCTCTTCCCCATAAAAAATGCGGAGCGCGCTAAAAATGGAGAATGCTCTCTTGATGAGGTGGGGATAGAAGCCCTTGATAAAACAACTCTGCTTGTGCGCCTTGAACGTCCTACTCCATATTTCTTGGAGCTGACCTCTTTTTGTACCTATTTTCCAGTTCCATTTCATGGTGATGAAGTCCCCCATCCTAACCAAACCGGCGAAGTCCTTTCCTGTGGACCGTTTCAAATTACGTCCTGGAAAAATGACGATAAAATCGTTGCAGTTAAGAATCCCTACTACTGGAATGCTGATAAGGTCCACCTAGAAAAAATAACGATCTTGATGGTAAGCAATGAAGGAACAACGCTTAACCTTTTTGAAAAAGGAAAGCTTGATATCGTTGGTGGTCTAACCTCTACGCTCCCTCTTGATGCGGTTTCGAGCCTTAAAAAAAGTGACTTGATTAGACAGAGGCCGATTGCGGGAACCACTCTTTGCACTTTCAACGTGAACCGCTTCCCCTTCAATAATGTTCATGTTAGAAAGGCTTTTTCCTTAGCGATTGATCGGGGGGAAATCACAGAAAACCTTTTTCAAATGTATGACGATGTTGCCTCGGGGCCTGTTCCTCATGTTCTTAAAGAAACCGTAACCACTTTCTTTTTAGATCATCAAAAGGCTCTTGCTCAGCAGCATTTTCATAAGGGGCTTGAGGAGCTTGGAATTACGAAGCAAGAGTTTCCAAAGATCACCTATTATTACTTCATATCTGAGCTTCACAGAAATTTAGCAATTACCCTTCAAAACTATTGGAAATCTGTCCTCGGCATTGATATTAGTATTCAAGCTCTAGAATTTAAATCGCACCTTACAAAACTAGAGAACCATGACTTTTCAGTTGCCCAAATGTCTTGGGTGGGACAGTATCACGACCCCATGTCCTTTCTTGAACGCTTTAATGGAAAAGAGGCTTTTCGAAACTATAGTGGATGGGAAAACCCCTACTATTCTGAACTCCTTTCGTCCTCCTACTACGCAAGCAAAGAAGGAAGAGTCGCTCTTCTTGAAGAGGCTGAGTCCCTACTCATGGATGAAATGCCCATTATTCCTCTTTACCACTTCCATCTTGTCTACGTAAAGCATTCCCACCTTCAAGGTCTCTCCATCTCCCCAATGGGAGATATCCAGTTCCACAAAGCCTTTATCTCTTCAGATTGAGGATTTGAAACTGTAAAAAAACATCTACCAAAGGAGATCAAAAGTGAAATCCAAGTCCCTAAGGTTTGCATCCTCACTTGCTTGGCCTTATTCTTCCTAAATCAAAAGCATGAGCAGCAGAAGTCCTAGACGCTTTGGCCCTATTTGTGTAAACTGATCTACATGAAGAAATGGTTACTTGTCTTTTCGATTATTGTATTTTCTGTCGGGTGCGATCGCCCTAAAGGATTTACTCTTAAAAAAATTACGTCTCATCATGCTTCTGCTCCTGAATGGGAAGTAGAGAACACAATGTCTCGCATGGAACTCGCTTCTCTAATGGGATCGCAATGCCATTACCTTGGAAGTGGGAATCATACCTATGCCTTTGTATCTGATGATGATGAAGCCGTTATCAAGTTTTTTAAGCAAAAACACATGAGAATCAAAACAGGGACGGACTCGCTCTCTATTTTTGTCAAAAAAATATTTCACTCAGTACGGAAGATTGATCAAAGAACAAAGGAAAGGCAGGATTCCTTTAGTAGTTACAAGCTTGCTTTTGAAAAGCTTCCAGAAGAAACCGGGATGCTCTGCCTCCACCTTAATAAGACCGATACGCTCAACCTCTCCCTTACCTTAATTGATCAAAATGGAAAAACGTTTGAAGTCTCTCTTGATGAAATGGAATTTCTGATTCAAAAAAAAGCAACGCTGGTCTTTCATCACCTCAAGGCTTTGTATAAAAAAGGGCAATCCAAGGAAGCAGAAAGAGCGATTCTTTCTCTCTTTGAGGTTGTTGCAAAACGGAGCCAAAAAGGAATTTATGACAAGGATCTCCAGTTTTTCAAAAACTTTGGATTTGTGAATAACCGAGCGATTGAAATCGATATAGGAGAGTTTCGCACAAACCAGGCCCCCAGACCTACTTATGAAGAGCTCAAAACTCTCTCTTACCAAATTCACGATTTTTTAAAAATGCACGCCCCAAAACATCTTTCGAAAGTTGAAAGTAAAATTGTCGATCAAATTGAGCAGTACAAATGAAAAAATACATTTTATCTTCCGCTATTGCCCTTGGAGTTTTTTTATGTGTCTTGACTTATATCTCTTGCATCATGAGAATTAAAGGGTTCTCTTATAAGAAAATTCATTCCCTTTATGGATATGATTCCCGTTGGGATTTTGGGCTGCCAAGCCTTGAGCAAGCAGATCTCCTTGATCGGGTTTCCACACAAACCTTTTCTCCTCTTGAAAGTGGAAAGGAGTGCTATGCATTTGTCTCCGAAGATGGTGAGATTGTCGTGAAATTTTTTAAGCAAAAGCATATGAGAACGCGGTATTTTTTGAACCACCTTCCCTTATCTGAACGTATTCGAATGATCCGAAATGAAATGTTAAACCGTCACCACCACCGACGACTATATCTCTACCAAAGCTATCAGCTTGCTCACGAAAGACTTCAAGATCATAGTGGAGTTCTCTACCTTCACCTCACAAAAACAAACTATCTCAAAAAGTCCATTACTTTGCTTTCTTCGCAAGGAAAAAAGCTTGTGCTTAAGTTAGATGACATGGAATTTCTGATTCAAAAGAACGCCCACCATGTCTTTGATGTGCTAAAAAAATCCCCTAAAAAGGGAAAACAAACAATCGATGCAATTTTAGATTATCTAACCTTAAGAAATGAGCGGGGAATCGGAAATGATAATATCAACTGCGAAGGGAATTTAGGGGTTTTAGATGGAAAGATTATACAGATTGATATTGGAGAGCTTTACCCAACAGTATCTGAATCTCCAAGCAGAGAGGAGCTTACAGTTGTAACGCTTGATCTCAAGAATTATCTCGAAAAAAACCACCCTGAACTGGCTCCCTATCTTGATCTGTCTATAGAAAGTCATTGCCGTTAATTTAAGCACTATATATTTTATATACGTCTGCCTTGCACTAAACGTCTGCCTTGCACTAAAAATAGCCGGGAGTTTTTATTAAATATTAGAGAAGTCGAGGGATAAGTCCATATGGCAATGTATAAGCAACATGCTCAATTCAATTTCTTTATAGCTCTTCCTATACTTATAGGGGCCATGTATTTTTTTCTTCACCCTGCAAGGAATCTCATGTTCATATTTTCCGGAACATTTGCCTACAGCACTCTTTTTATGAACCCTGATATGGACCTTGCGAATCAAATCCGCTTAATGTCTATTCGGGGAATTTTAAGCATCCCCTTTCGCTCCTATTCAAAAGTTTTTATCCATCGAGGCCTCTCCCATAATCTGATTCTTGGGTCTTTTACCCGCATCGTATGGCTTTTAGCATGGGGAGCCCTTGTATTCCTTATTGTTTACAATGTACTCCCGACAAAAGGCTCCATTTTAAAGTTTTACAAACATTATAAGCCATTCATTTTTTACGGTTTAGGCGGCATCTGCCTAGCCGATTGGGGCCACCTTCTACTTGATATGAAAGAGGTAAAATGACTCCTCTTGTCGTTAAGAATCTCACCAAAAAATATGGAAGGCTTGTGGCTGCAGAAAGGGTTTCTTTCGAGATTCAAAGAGGGGAAGTCTTCGGTCTCTTAGGAGCAAATGGGGCGGGGAAAACAACGATTATCTCAAATATTGTGACTCTGCAATCTTTTTCAGAGGGCTCGATTAAAATCTTTGGAGTTGACGTCCAAAAGAACCCCCGCATTGCGAAATCTCATATGGGTTTTGTTCCGCAAGAACTGATCCATCACGGTTTTTTTACTGTGGAAGAGATCTTAAAATATCATGCAACTTACTTTGGTATTCCTTTCGACAAGGAACGCCTAAAGTACCTCCTTGACAAACTTCACCTCTATCATCACCGAAAAAAACTGGTGAATCAGTTGAGCGGTGGAATGAAACGGCGCCTCTTGATCATTAAAGCGCTTCTTCATAAACCCAAACTTCTTCTTCTTGATGAACCAACAGCAGGAGTTGATGTTGAATTGCGCGCCTCTCTTTGGAAGTTTATTCAAGAACTAAAAAAAGATAGCCTCTCCATTCTCTTAACAACTCACTACTTGGAGGAAGCTGAGTTTCTTTGCGATAAAATTGGCATACTGGACCACGGTCGCTTGAGGAAGGTAGACACAACAGAGAAAATGCTGCAAGAATACTCTTCAAAAAAGGTGAGCATAACCCTATCTTCTCCACTTGAAGAGATACCCCATCCACTTCTTACAGCTCAAAGTGATCATCTTCTTGACTTTCAAGTCCCTAATGAAATGCCTCTCTCTCAATTATTTCAAGAAGCTTCGATTCCTATGAATTGCATTCAAGATATCAATATCAAAATGGGAACTCTTGAAGATGTGATGCAAACCATCCTGACAGGAGACAAGTGATGAACCGATGGTTGCAAATTCAGGGTCTCTATAAGCGAGAGGTTGCTCGTTTTTTGAAGGTTCCACTTCAAACAGTGGGAGCTCCTATTGTCAACTCAATCCTCTACCTTCTGATCTTTGGTGTCAGTTTGAGTCATTCCATCCATTTAGAAAATAACGTTCCCTATCTTGCTTTTTTGATCCCTGGGCTAATCGCCATGTCTCTTATTAAAAACACTTTCGACAATTCAACAAGTGCAATCATGGGACAAAAGTATGTGAATGAGCTTCAAGACCTTCGGGTGGCTCCATTTTCGCTCCAGCAATTATGCGCTGCTAAAACACTCTCATCTCTAACGCGAGGGCTCTTTGTCGGGCTTATCACCTACGGGGTGGGGCAAGCCTTCTACTATTTCCAAATGGGTCACTTTCTTCTCATTGCTGACCCTCTTGTTTTCATCTATTTTTTAATCTTTGGAGGGCTCGCCTTTGGAAATCTTGGAATTGCCATTGGCATGTGGTCTAAGAGTTTTGAACATGTCGGAGCTGTAAGCATGTTGATCCTACTTCCTTTAATTTATCTAGGTGGTGTTTTTTTTAGTCTCGAAGGTATGCACTTCTTTTGGCAATCTGTATCCCACTTTAACCCTCTTTTTTTTATTATCAATGGAATCCGCTATGGAATGCTCGGTAGTACTGATATAGACCTTGGCATTGCCGGAGCTGTCACTTTTGTTTTTTTTCTGCTCTGTTATATTTTAGCGCTCTGTAGCCTAAGAAGTGGTTCACGCTATATGCGCTAAAAAGATGGAGAATGTTTACTTAAGGAATGCTAGGTATCCATTTTTCATGACAAAACTTCTAGAGTTTTCTTTAAAAAGGATTTAGCAATCTCGTTTTTTTGGTTAACACTCTCTAATTTTTAATATTAATACATATTTATTGAGTTGTAATTTTTAGGATATTAATCTATTATTTCATAAAAAACAATTTAGGTTTAATGATGAAGAAAATATTTTTTATTATTTTTGTGACTTTTATCTGTTTCGGTGGTTATTATGTTTATATCAATTTAAGACAGCATAGCCACAAATTAAATTTTCATCATGCAGTGAAAAAAGGTTTAGGATTTGAAAAATGGATTGCTTTTACCACTAAGGAAGAGAGTTTTACAGCATCTTTTCCAAAAAAACCTGAGAAAACTGTTCGAGACCTGCCAATTCCTGGAGGAGAAGACTCCATTCCCTATAAAGAATATATTTGTGATGTTGACGGAGGTAAGCGTTTCTCAGTCAGCTATACAACGTTACCTGATGGGTGGCTAAAATATGGAAACAGTCTGGTTCTTGGCGGAGCACTTAAAGTGGTAATGAAAGAACTTGGAAAAGTCCAACTTGTAGGGAAAAAAAGCACGGTTTTCAAAACCTTTCCTGCCTTAGACTACGAGCATTATGGTAAAACGACTGAGACGGCAGGAACCTTAGTGCTTGTTGGGAATATTCTCTACAAAGTGGAGATGACTTACCTATTAGAGCACCATGACAAGGTTCAGGATGAGCTTGCTAACTTTATCGAAAATTTTGCTCCTACTTTTTCATCTCAGAGCGAGAGTTCAGAAATTGATATATCCCAATCCCAATAATAAAGATTGTTGCGGTAATTAGCACACAAACTGGGTAAAGAATCTTTGTGATATCTTGCTTGGCGACTTCAATCGTTAGGACAAGACCCTCTAAAGAAAGGGCCGAAGCAATAATAATCGCAAACTTTGTCAGGGTTTTTCGTGTCTGTGCAGGATGATATTCATTCTTTTCTTTTCGAATTACCTCTTCTAGCATGAGGTATTTACCTACATCGATCACAGCCATTGAGAAGACAATCAAACCTACTTCGTCAAGTAACTTATAGACAGTATAGGCTCCAGAATGCATGTCTGCTACAATACCCCAAACAGCCGAAATAAGAATACAAAGAGCGATTAAATAGAGAACGATACAAGCCGCGATATAGCCAAAGTTAGAAAGTGTGATAATAGTATTAACTGTCTGTTTTTTCATACTGTACCTGTGAGTATTTCTTTTTTTTTAATAAAAAAAACTGCTTGAAAATGCAAGTGTTATTCTTCAGGAAGAGTGTTTTAATCGTGAATTATTTCGAATTGATTAAGGTTTTTTGAGCATATGGATCGAGAGAGTAGGTTTGAATATTCCCTTTTCTTCAGTGCGCTAGCTCTGCCCTTAGTTGGTTGAATAAAATCTTTAAGAGCGCTACCCTCAAGATTATGAAGATACTAAGAATTGTCCTCCTATTTTCTGCAACACCTCTTTCAGCACATAAAAACACCTATTCTTATAAAGGTGAATATTTTAAGGAAGCTTGTTTTCTATGAAAGAGGAAAGCTGGAAATTAAACAAGGGTCTAAAAACCATCAATAAAGGAAGGAAGAGATGTAATGACCTTTAACCTTAAAATAAAAAAGTGGGTGTGGGCAGTCGTAGCTATTTTAGGAGGAGTTGCTCTAATTGTAACATTCCTTCCTACAATCTTATCCTCCGAAGCTGGGACAAACTTTCTGATCAAAATAGTTGAGAGAAGTACGGGCGGTCAGCTCAAAATTCAAGACCTTTCGCTTAGTTGGACGAGTGAACAACAGATTGACAAACTTCAGTTTAATGAGGGGAAAGGATTCGAAGTTACGTTTGATTCTCTCACCAGCGGCTGTTCTTTTTCGAATCTCCTTTTTCGGAATGGAAGTATCGGTAATACGCACATTGAAAACCTTAATATTTCAGCCTACCCCAAAGTATCTCAAAAAAAGGTCGCTACCCTCAAAAAGTCTGGGAAGGCCATTGAAAAAACCAAAGGAACGTTCTGGTCTGACTTTAGCGGCCACTTCACGCTCTCAAATGGAAAAATCTCAATTGAAAATGGAGGAAACACCTCCATATCCATTTATGGGATAAAAGTAGATCTTGATATTAGAGAGGCTAACTCATTTTTATTCGAGGGGAAAATAAGAAAAAATGAGCTCGTAGGAACTTTTTTTGCCCAAGGGAGTTGGAATGCCTCGTTGGAGGGAACGGCAACGCTTGATAATGTTCCTGTCGAGGGTCTAGACCAAGTTATTTCTATCTTTGCACCTAAATATCAAGGTCTTCTTCTTGCAACACTTGGTGATACTGTAAATGCGAACCTAAAATCAACTCCTGTTGCAGAAGAGTTAAAGGTTGAGGTAAGCGTGCGCTCACCTCGCCTTTTTGTAGATTTTAATCCGACCTATAAAAATGGAAAACTTGTTCTAGATTCTCCAGGAAGAGTAGATTTGACTTTAAAACCTCTTCTATTTAACTACTTCAATGAGAACATTTCCCTCCAAAATAATGCACAAACCGAGATTCGGCTTGAGAAAGGTTCTCTCCCATTGACTCGAAACAGTTTTGATTTTAGCGAGGCAGCAGTTGTTGGAAATCTCTATTTTTCTGGTGGACAGCTTCTCTTAAATAAAATTCAAAGAATTATTAATATTGATGAACTCAATGCAAAATTTTCAACAGCAGCATTAAATAAGCTCATTCAAATGAGTTTGAAAAGCACCATGCGATACCAAAAAGAGGCCCAACCTTCTGTAAATGGAACTCTTTCGATCCAAAATATCTTAAAAAAAGCTTCCTATCCAGCTCTTGATTTAAGTATTAATGACCTCCCCCTGTCCCTTATTGACAGTTTTTTAAGTAGTTCCCTTGCCGTCTATCTTGGAGATACCTATTCCGGAAAAATTGCTAAAAACCAAAGCAGCATTACCTTAAACGGAAAAACTCCTCTTCTAAACCTGCAAAACACTTCCCTTATTCTCAGCGAGGTTGCGCAGCTTACAAAGCCTTCAACTTTTACCTACGTAGTCACACCAAATCTCTATAAAAATCTTACGGGCTTCTTTAAGGTACAAGGAGAGTTAAACGCTCTTTCGATTCCTATAAACGAAGAAGGGCTTGTTTTTAAGGATTCTGATTTCGATCTTAATCTCAGTTCTGGACAAATAGAAATAAGTGATCTTTTTGCGCTAGGAAATGTTAATCTCCCCTCCCTTCGTGTAAACCTTAAGGGAACCTCTCTATCCGCCTTTCAATTTAATGGAGCCACAACTCTCGATTATCAGGATCAAACATGGGGATATTCGATTTTAGGAAAAAATGTAGGTGTTAAAGCTAAAGGAAAAACAAAAGTTAGTGATGAATTTGAAATTTCACCCTTTAATCTTTCCCTAGATGGGCGGAAATTTAAAGGAGATATTACAGCTGCAATAGAGAAAAGCACCCTCATTTTGACAAAAGGAGTACAAATAGATTTTCTTTTGGAGCCCTCACAAATAAACCCTATCCTTTCTGAAGAGAGAGAATACCCTCTATTGACTAAAACAACCCCTCTTCAGCTAGAAATTAAACCAAGTCAAATCCCTCTAAAGGAAGGGGGGGGGGCATCTCTATCTGTAAAAGGAGTTGGAAAGATTGCCAACCTCGATATGGTGAACCCATTAAATCGCTATCCATTCACATTTGAAAATGTTCAAGTGGATTTTGATCTCGACGGAAAGAAAAATGCACATACCGTCCATTTTGAAGGAAGTGCTCTTGAAAATGGTAGCAGCGCTGGAAAGCTAGAGCTCACATTAGTTGGAAATGGAAAAACATCTGAGCTTATATCCTCTCTTAGTACCATGAGAGCATCTTTAAGCGATTTCTCCTCACAAATTGCTGATGTTTTTTTCAAAACGCAAGGACAACTCCCCGATTTAATCGGTCCCACTCTTGAGTTAAAATATGCAACGGAAAAAGCTCTGGGAAGGCAAAACCTCGATATTCAAATAGAAAGCCGTGGCCTGACTCTTGACGGTGCATTTTATGTGGGAGAAACTTTGGAGCTCCGCAGCCCCCGAAAACCATTGAAAATTCGCTGGGATTTAAGCGAAAAATCATACGATGCCTTCCGCAAATGGCGCAACCCCAACCAACAGATTATGTCCAATAATCTACTTTTTACTGTCGATGATGATGATTTGGGAGTGCTTAAAATGCAAATCTCCTCCTTTTCTGTTCCTTTAAAGGATCAGAGCGAAGGGTTCCCTAAATTTGATTTCAATCTCTTTGGCAGCCACTTTGATGCGAAGGTGAGGGTTAATGATCTCAAATTAAAACAGAGCAGAACTGGCGTTACTACTGTGCTTGAAAAATTTGATTTCAATATTGCAAAAAAACGGGCAGGAAACAACCCTCTCACCTTTAATTTTAATGGGGATATATCTCCAGATGGAGACAGAAAAAGCGGTGTGATACAAGGCTCTGGAACAATAACAGATTTTCTCTCAAGCGCTGGAACCCTTGATTTTAAAGATGTCTCTACATCGATCCATGCAAGCGTCAAAAATCTTCCCAGTGTTTTTGTCGATGCTCTTTCGAAATTTGACAAGGTCTCCGACTTTCCCCCATCATCATTTCTTGGTAATCTGTTTAATGCTACTTTTGATGCAGAAGTTGAAAAGAGCCAGGGGAAAATCACGATGGATATTAACGCATCAGCATGCCGAGCCAATTTTTCTGGAATCATTTCTAATGAAATTCTTTATCTTCAAGACCCACTCAAAGCAGTTTTTACTATCACCCCTCAGCTTAATGATGTTCTCGAAAAAAGTGCCAAGCTGGTCGTCGTGGCGATGGAAAAACCTATCACTCTCTATATTCACGATAAGGGATTTAATATTCCTCTAAAAGATCTCCATATAAAAAATATGAGCTTTAAATATGGACAACTCGATCTCGGCCAGATCCTTTGCAAGAATACTGGCAGCACCTCAGAAGTAGGGGGGCTTTTTAGCTCCGAAAACAGAGGAAACGTTTCCCTTTGGTTTGCCCCTGCAGGGTTCAATATGAATCGAGGAAAGATGCATGTTGACAGAACTGAAATTCTCTATAACAATGCATATCAAATCTGCTTATGGGGAGGCATTAACTTCCCAAAGCGTTATGTTGATATGACCCTTGGCCTAACTGCCCCAGTACTCCGTTCTGCATTAGGAATCCAAGGAATCGATGATAACTATGTTTTGAAGGTTCCCGTTGAAGGCCTTTTTGGCAATGTCAAAATCGACACAGTTGCTGCGACAGGGAAGATTGCATTCCTTGTCGCTCGCAAGCAAATCGCTCCAAAAACAGGGATTTGGGGACAAGTCCTTGGCGCAGTCGGAAACCTTGCTGATGATCAATCTAACGTCCCCCCTCCAAACATTCCATTTCCTTGGCAACCTCAACCATAAACCGAGCTAAGTCACTGGAGGAAAATCCAGAGTCTTGGGATACAAAATTAAAGTCAGTTCAAATTGCCTTAAGAATTCTAAAGACATGTTGGAGCATCTTCGACTATTGGCCATTCTTTCAAGAGGATCTACAGAAACTAAGCTAATTTGAGGTTATCTCAAATATTAGGCTACGGTGATTTTATCACAAAGGTAAACGTCTTGAATCGCATGAAGAAGCTTAACACCATCTTTCATAGGTTTTTGAAAAGCCTTACGTCCCGAGATGAGCCCCATTCCGCCAGCGCGCTTATTAACCACGGCTGTTTCAACGGCTGATTCAAGATCATTTTCCCCTGAGGCTCCCCCTGAATTGATAAGCCCCATACGCCCCATATAATTATTTATCACTTGATAACGGGTCAGGTCAATAGGATGATCAGAAGAAAGTTCAGTATACATTTTTTCTGTTGCCTTTCCAAACTTAAGGGCTTTAAATCCCCCGTTGCAGGTAGGAGATTTCTGCTTGATAATATCCGCTTCAATCGTAACTCCAAGATGATTTGCTTGCCCAGTGAGATCTGCAGCGTTGTGATAATCCTCTTTATCAGTCTTAAAAGCAGGATTGCGGAGATAGCACCAAAGAATAGTGACCATTCCCAGTTCGTGAGCATGCTCGAAAGCCTGTGCCACTTCAATAATTTGGCGGTCACTTTCAGGAGATCCAAAATAAATCGTTGCTCCAACAGCGCGGCATCCCATGTCATAGGCCTTATCAATCGAAGAAAATGGGATTTGACCATAGGTATTGGGATAAGTCATGAGTTCGTTATGATTAAATTTCAAGACGAATGGAATCTTGTGAGCATATTTTCGAGCCACAGAGCCTAGAACGCCCAAGGTCGTTGCAACAGCATTACATCCCCCCTCTATCGCAAGTTTGATAATGTTTTCAGGATCAAAGTAAGCAGGGTTCGGGGCAAAGGAAGAACCCGCAGTATGCTCAATTCCTTGATCTACAGGAAGGATCGAAATATACCCTGTATTAGCAAGGCTTCCATGAGAGAGGATTTCTTGCATGCTCTGAAGCACACGAATGGAACGGTCACTTCCAGCAAAAATTCGATCGACCCAATCAGAACCTGGTAGATGTAATTCTTTCTTAGAAAGGGTTTTACAGGAATGCTCTAGAAGCAATTTTCCTTTAGAACCAAGAAGAGATTCAATTTCTGCATAATCCATAGGGAGGTCTCCTTTCAATAATTTACACCATTATATTCTATAATCGAAAATTTTGCAATCTTTGACAAAATTCCAAGTACCCCTTAAATTTATTGGGACTCACATAAGATTAGAGGCCAAACACTAAATTTAATGAAACACACATATTTTGTTCGAAAATTTTTTCTTTTGATTCTCTCCTTGTTCATTGTAGCAACCGCGACCTTTTTTCTAATGCAAGCGGCTCCTGGTGATCCGTTTATGCAAGAGCAAGCAATTCCTGAAGAGATCATGAAGAGTATGTATGCTCATTATGGCTTGGATCAACCTTGGTACATCCAATATCTCAAATACCTTAAGGGCCTTGTTACGTGGAATCTCGGTCCCTCATTCAAATATGAAGGGAGAACAGTAAATGACATCATTCGAGAGGGTTTCCCCGTTTCTTTTATTTTAGGCCTTGAAGCGGTCACAATTGCCCTTTTTTCAGGAATCATTTTAGGAACACTTGCCGCTGTAAAACGCTCAAGATGGCAGGATAGTTTAGCAATGATCCTTGCTGTTGTGGGAATATCCGTTCCTAACTTTATCATGGCAACTTTTTTGCAATATCTCTTCTCCATGAAAATGGACCTTCTTCCTGTTGCTCGTTGGGGCTCCCTTGTTCACTCAATCCTGCCTGCTCTCTCTCTGGCAGCCTTGCCCACTGCTTTTATAGCCCGACTAACACGGGCAAATATGGTTGAGGTTTTAGAGCAGGACTATGTTCAAACCGCTCGATCAAAAGGATTGTCAACCCGTCAGGTTGTTCTTAAGCATGTTTTGAAAAATAGTCTCTTTCCAGTGCTCACCTATTTAGGGCCTTTGACCAGTGCGATTCTTACAGGGAGTTTTATAGTGGAAAAGATTTTTGGAATCCCTGGACTAGGAGGATGGTTTGTAAACAGCATTACAAATCGAGATTATACAGTGATTATGGGTGTTACTGTTTTCTACAGCGCATTACTGATGCTATGCGTCTTAGCCGTGGACCTAATGTACACAATAATCGATCCCCGAATGCGTTTTGAAAATCAAAAAAAGGTGGAAGCGTGAAGGAATCAGACGTACTCATAGCAACCCCACCACCATTCGCTGAATCTCTCCCAGAAAAGGGGGTCTCCTACTGGAAAGATGCTTGGATCCGTCTTCAATCAAACCGCCCTGCAATTTTTGGTCTGACCGTCTTAGTCATCATGATTGGCTCTGCGATCATCGTCCCTTTCTTCAGTCCTCATACCTATTATGAGACCCATCTAGCCCTCAAAAACAATGCTCCCTGTGCTACCTTTTGGTTTGGAACTGATGAGCTTGGGCGCGATCTTTTTACCCGCATCTGGTGGGGAGCCCGAATCTCTCTTTTTGTTGGTATTACCGCTGCAGTAATCGATATGGTCATTGGAGTCTTCTATGGGGCCTTTGCTGGAATGGTTGGAGGAAAGCTAGAAGAGTTTATGATGCGCCTGACCGATATTCTACACTCTCTTCCCCATCTCCTCATCGTAATTCTTTTAATGGTCATTATGAAACCTGGAGTCACAACAATATTGATAGCCCTCACAATTACTGGATGGATCAATATGGCCCGTATTGTGCGCGCACAAATTCTTCAAATAAAGCAAAATGACTTTGTGATGGCCGCCTATATACTAGGAGCGAGTAGATGGAGAGTTCTGTTTCGCCACCTTATCCCCAATTCGATCGGATCGATCATTACAACGATGACTCTCACCATCCCTACTGCAATCTTTGCCGAGGCTTTCTTAAGCTTTTTAGGGCTTGGGGTGCAAGCCCCAATAGCTAGCTGGGGAACAATGGCCAGCGAGGGTCTTTCAGCACTTCAATATTATCCCTGGAGACTCTTTTTTCCTGCAGGGTTTATCAGTATTACAATACTGGCCCTTAACTTGCTGGGTGACGGTATTCGAGATGCATTCGACCCAAGGCTTCGTACATGAAAAAATTCTTAGAAGTGAAAAACCTCCATACTTCCTTTTCGACTCTCTCTAAAAAAGTCTTTGCTGTTCGAGGCGTTGACTTTGAGCTAAAGGAGGGAGAAACACTGGGAATTGTTGGTGAATCGGGATGTGGAAAATCCGTAATGGCAAAGAGCATTACCCGACTTCTTCCTTCCATTTCTTCACGCATCGACAAGGGGGAAATTTACTATAAGGGGGAAAACCTTCTCCTAAAAAAAGAAAGAGAGCTTAGAAAAATTCGGGGAAAGGAAATTGGAATGATTTTTCAAGATCCCATGACCTCTCTTAATCCCACTATGCGAATCGGTGATCAGATCATAGAAGGGTATGCCCTCCATCACCCATCAGCTTCAAAAAAAGAGATGAAAATACGCGCGATTAAACTCTTAAAAAGAGTTGGGGTTTCAGACTCAGAAATGCGCCTTACCCAGTTCCCTTATGAGCTTAGTGGAGGAATGCGGCAACGGACAATGATTGCAATTGCCATGATTTCATCACCTAAAATTCTCATTGCTGATGAACCCACAACTGCACTTGATGTAGCCATACAAGCACAAATTCTAGGCCTTTTGAAGGAGATTCAAAAAAAAGAACAAATGAGTATCATCCTGATTACTCATGATTTCAGCATTGTTGCTGGATTTTGCGATCGTGTTGTTGTAATGTACGCAGGAAAGATTGTTGAAAGCTCTTCTGTTGAAGAACTCTTTAGATCCCCAAAACACCCTTATACTCGCCGCCTTTTAAACTCCATTCCACGCCTTGATCTTCCCCCCTTGCGCCAGCTTTATTCCATCCATGGATCCCCCCCTGACCCCTCCTATAAAATCAAAGGGTGTGCTTTTGCTCAGAGATGTCCCCATGCAATGAAACTGTGTCATGATGCCTGTCCTTCATCCATAGAAGTCTCGAAAAATCATCATACTGCCTGTTGGCTGTTTGACCCTCGAATACAGAGACAGGAGATTTAAAGTGACAAAGCCTCTTCTTCAAGTAAAGAATCTAAAAAAACACTTTGAACATAAAGGAAAGATTGTGCGCGCCGTTGATGGAATCTCCTTTGATGTTTTTCCTCAAGAGACTCTTGGCCTTGTTGGAGAAAGTGGGTGTGGAAAAACGGTTCTTGCAAGAGCCCTTATGCGTCTATATGAGCCCAGTAGTGGCGACATCTTTTTTAAGGGAGAGAGCATCCTTAAATATAAAGGAAAAGCGATCAAAGCACTCCGCCACGATATGCAATATATTTTTCAAGATCCCTTTACATCTTTAAATCCCCGAATGACTGCTGGTGAGATTATTTCAGAGCCTCTTACTATCCATAACATATTAAACTCCTATGGAAAACAAAAACGTGTCCAAGAACTCCTTGAGCTTGTCGGACTTCGCCCTGAGTATATGAGTCGCTTCCCTCATGAGTTTAGTGGAGGGCAGCGGCAACGGATTGGAATTGCTCGCTCACTCGCTCTCAATCCCCGCTTCATTGTTTGCGACGAGCCTATTGCAGCCCTTGATGTTTCAATCCAAGCTCAGATCATTAACCTTCTAAGATATTTGCAAGAGGAAATGGGTCTCACATATCTTTTTATTTCCCATGATCTGGCCATGGTTAAATATCTTTCAACACGTGTTGTTGTGATGTACTTGGGTCACTGTATGGAGCTTGCACCTAGTGCCGATCTCTATAAAACCCCTCAACATCCCTACACCCAAGGGCTCTTATCTGCAATCCCTATTCCCGATCCTTTCATTGAAAAAAAACGTACCCGTATTCTTCTTACTGGGGAAGTCCCCTCCCCTATTAACCCTCCAAAAGGATGTGTTTTCTGCACCCGGTGTCCAAAGGTCAAACCCATTTGCCTCCAAAAACGTCCATTTCTCCGCACTGTTTCCCCTGGACACAGCGTTGCATGCCACCTTATAAAAGAGTTTCAGTGAGCGCTAAAGCAGATCCAGACAGGACATGCAGAGCTTTTAAGGACCCTTTCAACAACTGATCTTCCCCCGTTTCTGTAGACACTTTTAACATAGACTATTCTCATGTTTTTCTTCAAATTTCACCGGGCTCAAATATCCCAATGTTGAATGCCTTCTCTTATTGTTATATAGCTAAAATATTTTGTTTTAGTTATACTTTTTTGAATGACGTATTCATTAGATTTTAGAAAAAAGGTACTGTTGACCCGAAGCACAGAAAATTTAAGTTTTGCCAAGACAGCAAAACGTTAAGAGAAGTCGCGATAAAATTTTCATAACGCAAATTTAAATTACAACCCACTTTATGATCAAGAACTCCCGCATCGTGCCCAATTCCCAAAAAAACTATTTTGGTGCATGTCGCGTATTGAGCTTTATTAATTTTCTTTTTTTTGATATGATCGGCGTTTATCAAAAATCAAGGTTTACCCCATTATGAATAAACGTTTCTTCCTCTTTGTCATCTCAATGTCAGTGATCTTATTCTTTGTGAATCAATATTTTACTTCCAAGAAGCAAGCGGAATATGATGCATACCAACAAAAACAGCAAGTGATGACTGAGGAGAAAAAATTTGATCATGAAATCAATGTCAAAGAAAGAACAGCCTCTGCCAAAGAGCTTCCTCTTTTTCGAGCGTTTACCGATATCAATGAAAAGCAGCCGTTGACTTGGGTTGTTGCTTGTGGCAATGGGTTATATCTTTCACCCTCCTGGGCAGGAAAATGGGCCGAGATTCTCTATGTAGATGGAAAGGCCGCTCACTTGCTTAAAACCAATGACCATTTTGCACTATACAACACTGGGGGGAAGCCTGAAATCGATTCAACATACCTTCCCCAAATGGGAATGCATGACGTTCAGGTAGTTTCGATATCTGATGAACTGAATCCATTGGTTGTTCTAGGAGAATATGATGAGGGTCAACTGTTTTTTCCTTCCTTCCTTCCTCAAGCAAATGGAATCGTCCTCTATCGTTTAGAAGATGCTTATTTACCTGTTGGAATCTATGAAAAGCGATCCGGCTCTTTCTCTCCGCTTTCAAAACTTGAGCACTTTGCTGACTTGGTCAATTATCGAATGGAATCGTTTCCTAAAGAAGATTTTGGCAATCAAGAGTATTTCGTCCTAGAAAACGATACAATGCAAGTCGTCTTCTCCAATTTAGGAGGAGCAATTGCTGAAATTAACCTTCCTTTCAAAAGCGAAAATGATAGCGAAAGCATCGTGTTGCCAATAGGTTTTGACCGCACGATTGACAAAAGTTATCCTAGTAATGGGATGTTCCCTAACCATTCTTATCATGCAGTAGATCCGTCAGGTCAAACAATTATAAAAAATCCTGTTCTAGGTGGTTACTACCCCCTACTTCGAAGAGGAATTAAAAAAGACAGTGGATATCCCCCTCATTCTCTCTCCCCACAGTACTACGCATTTAATACAATTTCTGAAGACTCAGAAACCTCTCAGACATTTTATAAGCTCCTCCGTTTTGATGATAAAATGATTCAGTTTGAAGCAAATTTTCCCAACAGACGCATCATTAAGACTTATACCTTCCCTGAAGAAGGCAACGATGCTCCTTATTGCCTAAACGTCTCTATTAAGGTCGAAGGAGATTCTAGAGGTCTTTGGGTTGGATCAGGAGTTCCTGAAGTCGAGCTTATTTCTGGAAGCCCTGCTCCAATTATTAAGTACAGTACTGTTCGAAATAGCAAACCCGTTGTAGAAAAACTATCCCTTCCAAAACCTCAACAACAATGAGCTCTTTTCAACCTGACTGGATAGCAAATTCTAATGGTTATTTTACGTTGATTATGGATCCCCTAACAGAAGTAGGAATGGGTTTCCAAGCCAATAATGTTCCCGGAAACATTGATCCATCAAGAATCGTGGTTATCGATTCAGTTCACGATCTCTACCCTACGAGTAAATATCCAGGGTATGAAGTGCATATTCCCCTCAGACGCTCGTCACAACCAATGAACTTCCGTCTTTACGCAGGTCCGATTGAAAAACAGATCTTGCAAAAAGTCGATGACACCTACACAAATCCTGTTACAGGATATAATCCCAACTACACGCAAACGCGTAGCTTTCATGGATGGTTTTCCTTTATTTCTGAGCCCTTTGCAAAATTTCTCTACTTCATTATGAACTTCTTTTATTCAGTCACTGAGTCATGGGGATTCTCGATCATTTTATTAACAGTTGTCCTTAGGGTCATGATGTACCCACTAAACGCTTGGTCGATTAAGTCGACACTGAAGATGCAGGAGCTTGGACCAAAGCTCGAAAAAATGAAGGAAAAGCAGAAAAAAGCCAAAGATCCAAAGCAAGCTCAAATGGAGATGATGACCTTCTATAAAGAGCATAAGATCAATCCTCTTGGAGGATGTCTCCCTCTTATCATTCAGATGCCGTTCCTATTTGGAATGTTTGACCTCCTAAAATCGGTTTTTCCTCTTAGAGGAGCGAGCTTTATTCCTGGATGGATCGATAATTTAACAGCTCCTGATGTAGTGTTTTCATGGGGGTATCCTATTCCGTTCATTGGAACCTCACTGCACGCTCTCCCTATTCTTCTTGGAATAGTCATGTTCTTCCAGCAAAAACTGGGGCAAGCTCAAAATAAGAAAAAAGGACAGATTTCAGATCAACAGCAGCAACAGCAAAAGATGGGAATGATCATGACTCTTATTTTCCCTCTCCTTTTTTATAAATTCCCATCTGGATTGAACCTTTACTGGCTTTCTTCAATGCTACTGCAGATTGTGCAGCAATGGTACATGTCACAGAGAAAGTTAAAGCCCAGTAAAGATTCGAGAGAATTCCTTGTAGAGCCAAAAAAAAAATGACGCGTTTAGGTAAATGAATCAGTGGAGTAATTTCCTAAAACAGCTAGATAGAGAGTTAGGAACAGATACGGTTGATAAATGGCTCCGCACACTCAAAGTGGTGAAATTTGATGCCGGAAATATTTTTTTAGACGCTGTAGACTCTTTCCAGATCAATTGGTTTAAGGAGTATGTTTTTCCTCTCCTTCCCCGCAAGTTTTTAACAGGGAGTGGACGGCCTATTAAAGTTCATTTCTTAATTGGGGGGAATCCCTATAATGTGAAAGAAATTGACACTCCAAAGAAAAACAACCCTTTTGCACCTAATTCTCTTGAACCTCATGCAACATTTGATAATTTTATCCCCTCATCTGAAGAGAATCTTGCCTACAACATTATTAAAGAGCTTCTTAACGGAAAGCTTGCTTTTGGGAATTACAATCCAGTTTACATTTATGGACCAAAAGGAAGTGGTAAATCTCACCTTTTAATGGCTGCAGCTCAAGCTTTTCATGAAATGGGAAAAAAATATTGTTACGTCCGTGCTGATACCTTTACAGAGCACGTTATTCGCGCTTTTCGCTCGGCATCTCTTCAAGAATTTCGAAAGACCTACCGTGATATTGAAGTTCTTATTATTGATGACGTCCAACTTTTTTCACGGAAAACTGCAACACAGGAGGAGCTATTCCACACGTTTAATCGCCTCCATACAACAGGTTTTCAGATTATTCTAGGATCGAATGTCCCTCCTCGTTTTCTAGAGGAAATAGAAGACCGCCTTATTAGCCGCTTCGAATGGGGAATTACTCTCTCAGTCACGCACCCAAGCGAGGTTATAAAAAAAGAAATTTTAGAAAAACGCGCCGATGCTCTTACTTTTCCGATTAATCCCCCTTTGATCGAGTTTCTTCTGCACTCATTCAAAAACCTCCACTCACTTATTCAAGCGCTAGAGGCTCTAGCACTCCGCCTCCCTCACGCAAAAACCCCACCAGACTTAGAAATTGCCAAATATTACCTCAAAGACCTGTTAGAAAAGGAAAATAAAACCCTCCTCACTCCTGAGAAAGTCCTAAAAATCGTCGCCAACACCTTTGGAATCAAAATAGAGGATATCTTAGGAAAAGGACAAAGAAAAGAGCAAGCTCTTCCAAGACAGATTGCGATGTACCTCTGCCGAAAATACCTGAATATGCCCTTTTTGAAGATTGGGCGCCTCTTTTCTCGAGATCATTCAACAGTTATGACAAGTGTAAAACGGGTAAAGGCTGGAATCGAAAAAAAAGAGGACGGATTTCTCCTTCCTCTTTCAGATATAAAACGAATGATCTCTTAGATCTTGATAAAACGATCGCCTGGTTTAGGATCTTCACCACCCTTCTTTCCATGTTGCAGCTGGCCACCAGGAGTCATTGGTCCACCTCCAGGAATGCCTGTTGCTCCTGGATCGCGTCCTTCAAGGATGTCTTTAGCCCTTTCACGCCACTTTTCGACAGACTCCACAAAAAGAGGAGCAAATCTTTGAAGAGACGAAGCGTCAGCTCCAGATCCCATTTCAAGAACGCAGTGCATCAAGATCAATTCTTCCTTGACGGCTACACCGACACCACCGCCAGCCATCTGGCCGCCAAGCATCGAGCCCTCAAGAAGAGCTTCATAAAGTTTTAACTTGGAAGCATCATCCTTCGGAAGACCGTCCAGAATCGGAGCGTAGAGATAGAGACGATCAGAATTCGGCTCATAGGTAAGGTGAAGCGAAAATGTATTATCGATCCCCAGAATACAGGTGTGATTTTCATCAAAGGCCAACCCTTCTAAGTTTAGCTCTTTTCCAAACTCATTGAGATTCGCCTCAGCGTTTTGCAGTGACATTAATGTCTCCTCCTTAATAAATTCTTATATAGTTCTTCGAAAAGAAATTTTTCAGGCTTAGATAAAAAGTGCAACAAAAAATTCATACAAAGAACAATTTATTTTTTCATGATAGTCCCTACGGCATAGAAATGCAATAGCCTTTTACCTTTCTGGCCAAAAATCTTGCATATAACTAAAAGGAGGATATGACAGCTCTGGGAGTAACAAAATCAGGCGAAGAGACGACCTTTGCACTCTATTCAAGGCATGCTACACAAGTTTGCTTGCACCTTTATGAACTGGAGAGAAATGACCCATTTCATATAGCTGATCTGCAGCAAAAGGGAGATGTCTGGGAAATTACTCTCGAAAATCTTCCTAAGACTTATGAATATACCTATCGATGCAATGGACCCTATAAACCTGAAGAGGGGCATCTTTTCAATAAAGAGATGGATCTTGTTGACCCTTATGCAACGCTCCTAAACCAATCACCTGCTTGGAATAACCAAAAAAAAACTCCCAGAGCTGTTATCATTCCCCAAGAAGATTTTGATTGGCAGGCAGATTCCCGCCCAATGATTCCACCCGAAGAAATGATCCTCTACGAGCTACATGTGCGCGGCTTTACCCAGGATCCTAGTAGCGGCGTTGAAAATCCTGGGACTTTTTTAGGAATTATAGAGAAAATTCCCTACCTAAAAGACCTTGGAGTTACCACTGTAGAACTTCTTCCTATTCAATCTTTTAGCAAAAATGAAAATCAAAAAACAACACCTGGAACAGGAAGGGAACTCTTAAACTATTGGGGTTACTCTACAGCAAATTTTTTTACTCCTATGCGCCCCTACGGCTCTCAAGAGGATCTAAAGATCTTGGTCAGGGCACTCCATCATGCAGGGATTGAAGTGATTATGGACGTGGTTTATAACCATACCAATGAAGGTTCATTTCCAGAGTATTATTACTCATTTCGAGGCATTGATAACGCTTCGTACTACATAGTCGATGAGAATGGATACCATAACTACTCTGGATGTGGAAACACGTTTAACTGTAATCATCCAGCAGCAGCCCGGCTTATTGTCGATTCTCTTCGTCATTTTGTCATCGAATATCACATTGATGGCTTCCGTTTTGATTTAGCTCCAATTTTAACACGTGGACAGGATGGAAAACCGTTAAAGCACCCACCAGTCCTTGAAATGATCAATCGAGATTCAATATTAGGACCCACAAAACTCATTGCTGAGCCGTGGGATGCTGCAGGTCTTTACCAAGTTGGCACATTCCCTTCTTACCGTTTCGGAGGCTGGAATGACAAGTATCGCGATGATGTCCGCCACTTCATCAGAGGAGACGGAAATCTTGATAGCATCAAAAAAAGGATCCTAGGCTCTCCTGATATTTATAATGCTCCCTCAAAGAGTTACAATTTTGTCACTATTCATGATGGCTTTACCCTCCATGATCTTGTTTCATATAGCGAAAAACATAATGAGGAAAATGGTGAGGGAAACCAAGACGGCTCTAATCATAATATCTCCTGGCATTGCGGCGTGGAAGGTTCTGTAGATGCACCTGAAATCCTTTCTTTAAGAACACGGCAGATGAAGAACTTTTTTTTGATTTTAATGATTTCTCAGGGAATTCCGATGCTCCTTATGGGCGATGAATATGGCCACTCTAAACTAGGTAACAACAATACCTGGTGTCAAGACAATGCCTTGAATTACTTTCAATGGGAACGCACTGGAATTCAGAAGTTTCTTTCTAAACTCACTGCATTTCGAAAGTTTCATCTTAAAAAAATAGAAAGAACAGAGTGGCTAGATCTTCCCTTTCTTGCTCTCATAATCAATCGTTCCATATTAGTAGCATTCAATCCTTCCCATAAAACTCTCACATGGCCTCTTCCAAAGGGCCTATGGAAACGGATTATTGACACGCACGGAGAAGAGGGAAGTTACTCTCATGAATATACCCTTTATCCCTTTACTAGTGTTCTGTTCATTGCCACATAAATCTACATCGGTTATCCTCATTTTTTACACCAATGGGGATCTTATTTATGTTAAAACGGTTTGGACTTATTTCTGCCCTCTGTCTTACCCTTTTTGGGTGTTCTTCGAATAGTAATTATGATCAAGTGACTCGCTTCCATGATGATGGGCGTGCCAAACCTGTTGTTGCTTTTATCCCGGTGTTTGATCGCTCAAACGCTCAAGTAGGTTGGAGTCTCTCAGACGAATTTACAGATCAGCTCCGCGGACGTCTCCACAAACAAAACAGCTTTTACCTCAACACTCCTGATGAGATTAACCAGGTTGTTGCTAACTTGAGTGCTGAAGATAGTCCCTTTAGCACAAATATTGACTGGATTAAAGATGCTTTTGATCGTCATGAATTCGTAATTTTCGCAGAGCTTGTTGAACATGACATTCATTCAAAGCTCCTTAAGGGGAATTTTATTGACAAGATTACTCCCTCTTCTGAACTTTCACTATCCATGCGAGTTCGTGTGTTTGATTTACGAGGTTCTCACCCTGAAGTCATTTTGCAAGAATTTATCCATCAAGATCACTTGATCCCTAAACCTTCGAGCCTTAATACACCAAGCCCTGAAAAGTGGAAAAAAATGACATTTATTGTTTCTCCTATGGGACGTGCTCATATGCAGTTTAGCAAAGAGGTAATCAAGCGAGTTGAGGATTATATCCTTCTCTCCAAGAGCCAATGAATCACCTAACATCAGGGTTCTTTCTAGGAATAGTCGGAGCCGTTTTTTTGTGGGTGGCAGCACACTTTCGCTTTTTTCGTGTCAAAGCATTGCCAAGAACTACGGCAGACCTTAGGTATCCAATCATTGGAATTATCGGATACCTCCTCCTTTTTTTTATCACTGCCCCTCTCAGTGTACGTATAGTGGGGAAGTACTTGCAAGATCTTGCTGAGCACTCCCCAATCTTACTCATGACCCTTCTTCAAATCGTTTCCCTTTCATGGGTGATTGCTTATCTTTTTTCTCTCTCACTGTTGCAAGACAAAACCGCCCTTCATGCAATGTGGGTCCATCCAAGTCGAAACCGTTTTTCTTGCATCCTTGAAGATTTTGGCCTGGGAATCTTAACATGGCTTATTGCTTTTCCTGTTGTAGGTGCAGTAAGTCAAATGATGGAGTTTATTGCTTTTGCTCTAACAGGGCTATCACCGGTTGATCAAATTGCTGTCCGCTACCTAAAAATGGCAAAAGAGTCCCCTGTTCTATTATCAATTGCTCTCTTTATGATATTAGTGGCCGCTCCAGTCATCGAAGAGCTTGTATTTAGAGGGTTTCTATATACTTACCTTCGCAAAAAACTTTCGATGGTTAAATCAATAATTTTTTCTGCTCTTATCTTTTCACTGTTTCACTTTTCCTCCGATCAAGGAGTGAGCAATATTGCCCTGCTGTCTTCTCTCTTTTTCTTAGCTTTATTTTTAGGATTCCTCTATGAAAGGCAACGTTCCCTTCTTGCTCCAATCGCTTTACACATGACATTCAATTCAATAAGTGTTATCCGTATACTTTTAATTTCAACTTAGTAGAATGTGGTATGCGCACTTTGTTACAAGGTCTTTTTTTGACCCTCATCACTTTAGGAACCCCCTTTCGAGCCTATGCTGTCAATGAAGAGCTAGCAGAGAGCATTAATCACACTGGAATGTTCCTCTACTATATTATGGATAAATCTCAGAACACCGTGATGTCTCCCCTGGCAATTAGTACTTCTCTTTTGATGACCTATATAGGAGCTAAAGGAAATACCGCTCACCAGATTGCAACGAGTCTTCACTTGACCATAGCGCAAAAAGAAGCCTCTACTGCTTATTTATCCCTAACCAATCATCTAACTAGCGGTAGAGATAAGGTCCAGATTGGTGCAACCATGTGGATAGATGAGAAATCTAATGTGTTAGGATCCTATAAATCGCTTATTTCAAGAGACTTCGATGGATCAATCCATAGCGCCAATTTTCGTAAGCCTCTAATTGCGGCGAAAAGCATGAATAGGTGGGTCTATGAAAAATCGGATGGAAAGATTTCGAATTTCATCAATCCATCTACCCTCTCTAAATCGACTCAAATGATTCTTATCAATAGCCTCATGTTAAAAGGCTCATGGGAATCTCCCTTTCCTACCCAAAATACAGGGCAACAGCCATTCCTGAAAAAGGACGGAAGTTCTGTCTCTTGCAAAATGATGCGTCAATCTTCCGAGGTCTACTACTTTGAAAATGATGATTCGCAAATTGTAGCCCTCCCAATTGAAAATCCTAACTCGCACCTTGCTTTTGTCATCTTCCTCCCGAAAAAAAGACCTGATGATCTCTACAATTTTTACTACTCTCAAGATGAAAAAAAACCTGAAGGCTTTATCTCCTATCTTCAGCACCTTAAAAAAGCCTATGTCATCACCTCAATCCCGAAATTTATTGTTTCACAAAAACTCAATCTACTTCCTCTCTACCGATCGCTGGGAATTAATGATGCCCTCTCGTCTAAAGCTAATTTTTCTGGAATTGATGGGACAAAAAATTTAATGATTAGTGAAGCCTTTCAGCAAAGTGTCCTCTCAATAGACGAAGGAGGGATTTTCGCAACAGCAACAACGAGTTCATCCTTTAGTTTAAAATCATCTAGAAGGAACGATGCAGCTCAATTTATTGCGAACCGCCCCTTCTTATATGCTGTTTACGACTTTGACACTAAACTCCTCCTTTTTCTTGGAGAATGTCAGGACCCATCTCAAACAGGAATCACCAAAATAGCAGGAGGGAAATCATCTTGAACCGCTACGCCTTTCCACTATCTTGTTATGGACTTACGGATGTCGGCCATGTCCGCACAAATAACGAAGATATATTTCTTAATCTCCATGAATATGGATTTTTTGCCCTTGCCGACGGAATGGGTGGACATAACGCTGGGGAAGTCGCAGCAAAGGAAGCTGTCCGATTTGTCTGTGCCTCAATTGAAGAGCTCTTTGTTTCTGCAAAGAGGGAGTGGAATATTTTTGATCTTTCTTCTTTTAATAAGCTTTGCATTGAAAATGCTAATAGCTGGGTTCATCACCTAGGCAAAAAGAAAAAGGATTACTCAGGGATGGGGACCACCCTATGTACCCTTCTTTTTCACGAACATTCACTCATTTATGGTCACGTAGGAGATAGTCGTATCTACCGCTTTCGACAAGGACTCCTTGATCAACTGACCCTTGACCACTCCCTCACAAATCAAATGATTGAGAAAGGGCAAGTATCAAAAGAAAAATCGCAAACTCTCCCCTACAAAAATATTTTAACCCGAGCGATTGGAACTCAGATGGATGTAGAAGCAGAAATCCATATTGCCCCAGTAAACCCTCATGATATATACTTGATGTGCAGTGATGGTCTCACTGATCAGGTCTCGGATGAAGAAATCACTAAGATTTTGAAAAATAGCAAAGATATTAAGAGCGCAACTACGCAGCTTGTTGAAAGAGCTAAAGAACAGGGGGGGCTGGACAACGTAACTGTAGTAATTGTGAAAACAGATGATGAGAATTTACCTCGATAATAATGCCACAACACAAATCGATCCTCTAGTCATAGAAGATATGATTGAGGAACTTGCTGCTCCCCCTCGGAATCCCTCAAGCGTCCATCACTTTGGTCAGGAAGGGAAAAAAGTGCTCTCTGACTGTCGCTCTCAAATCGCTTCCTTTTTAGGTGTGAAACCTAGTGAAATCCTCTTTACTTCAGGAGGAACAGAGGGGATGAATCTTCTGATCCGAGGCTCACTAGATAATTCCAAAGCCCATATCATCGGATCTCCTATTGATCACTCGTGCGTATATAGTACACTAATCGATCTGCAGGCAAAGGGAGCTGATGTCACTTTCCTCCCAGTCAGCACCTACGGAGCTCCTCATCCTAATGACCTACAAAAAGCTCTCCGTCCCGATACAAAACTCATCGTCCTCACAGCAGCCAATAGTGAAACAGGGATCAAAATTGACCTTGAAAAAATGGCTGCCATTGCCCGATCATCCAAGGTTCCTCTCATTGTCGATGGCGTCTCATTCCTCGGAAAAGAGCCTTTTGCTATTTATCCTGGAGTGTCAGGGGTCACATTTTCTGCTCATAAGTTCCATGGTCCAAAGGGAGTGGGTTTCATTTTTGCTTCCTCAAACTTCAAGCTCTCTCCCCTTGTGACAGGAGGGGGACAAGAGAAAAAAATTCGAAGTGGAACCGAAAATCTTCCAGGAATCGTCGGTATGACCCGCGCACTTACTTTAATTGATGAAGATGAAAACGCGGCTAGCCTTATATCTCTTCGTGAGCTCTTTGAATCAGAGATATTTTCGGCCTTTCCAGACGTAGAAATTAATGGAGAAGGTCCTAGAATTTCTAATACTTCTAATCTATTCTTTCCTGGAGTTGATGGAGAATCTCTGCTAATTGCACTTGATATGCACAAGATTGCTGCTTCTCATGCTTCAGCCTGCGCGTCTGGCGCTTTAGAACCTTCTCGAATTCTTCTTAAAATGGGTTATTCCCGCGAACGAGCCTCCTCCTCATTACGCTTCTCCTTCTCCCGCTTTAACACCACTGAAGAAGTCAAGCAAGCTGCCGAAGTGGTTATCTCACTCGCAAGCAAAATCCGCGCAGCAACTCTTCCCTAATAACCTAAGTTTTAAGCAAGATATTACCAAAATATCTCTATGAAGTGAGCGTGAATATTGGAAATTCAAATGTTTTATAATTAATCATCTTCATCCTCATCTTCATATTCCTGACTGAAGGGGTAAAGATCTTCATCCTCATCATCTAGCTCATCATCCCCTAGATCACTTCGAGGGTCGATATAAAAGGCTAGAGATGTCGCTCTAGGAAGCGGGAGATAATCGCTCTGCTCCTCATCACCACGAGATTTGGCATGAAATACCCTCCATAGACAAATAAGAATAAAGACAGCACAAAAAATACTCATATAGAGAAATAGACCGCTAGGACCAAAGAAAGTCATGAAAAATGGAGCAACAAGGGGGCCGATAATACACCCAACTCCATAAATTACCAGAAGGGCGCAGGTGATCCCCACAATTTTTTTATCTGAAAAATGGTCACACGTATACGTGATCGAAAGAGGATATAGGGTGAATGAGACCCCTCCAAATAAGATCGTTAAACCAAGGAGAAGGTAATAATGGAAGTGAAGGCTATGATAAAGGGCAAACGTCACACACATTAAAGCTAGGGCTACGCCAATAATCACTTTTCGACGCTCAAATATATCAGAAAGATGTCCAATAGGCCATTGAAGCACAAGCCCTCCTAGGATAGTAAAACCCATAATTTGAGAAATTTGCATCACGGAGAAATTGATCTCCTTAGCAAAAATCGGAGCAAGAGAATAAAAGGAGCTTAGAATCATCCCCGAAACAAAACACCCGATAGGACCAAGAGGAGCCTTTCGGATAATTTGAAAGATATTAGTAATCGAAGAATCTAGAAGCATAGGACCATTACTTTTCATCACGCAGACAGGAATCACAGAAAGAGAGCTTAGGATAACCGTGATGACAAAGGGTAGTAGACTGTTGATCGGTGAAAAATTCAGAATAAATTGTCCAAATCCTTGAGCCACATAGAGCGTAAGCATATAAAACGAAAGAAGTCTCCCTCTGTTCTTAACTCCTGTAGAAAGGAGGAGCCAACTCTCAATTGCAATAAAAAATCCCGAAACACAAAATCCCATAAAAAATCGAAATATTGACCATGAGGCAACGCTAATCATACCCCCTTGCAAAACAATTAAAACAGAATTGACAGACGCTACGATCGCAAAAGCTCTGATATGACCAATCCTTTCAATGAGCCTCTCGATATAAATAGAGCCAAGCATAATTCCAGCGTAATAAAATGCATTAATCAGGCCAATAATCCAATTAGGATAGTCAGCAACTGCAAGACGCAGACTGGTAAATGTCGTGAAGAATCCATTTCCCAACATCACAATGACAAGGCTCACCAAGGGTGGTGTAACACTGCGCAAAACTTTCCTCATTCAGACCTCTTCTTCGCAGCAATTTTTTTCTGTGCCTCAGGAGAGAACCACCTATCATTTTTTCTAATAAGTGGCTGGGTAATCACCATATATTTTTCTATTTCAAAAGGATGTTGAACCTCTCCTTTTTTCGTAATAAGCTGCTCAAAAGTATAGCGCAACTTAAGGTAGGTTTCGTTTTCCTTAACAACTGTGATATCAGTATTAGAAAGGATCGGAAGAAAGTATTGCGGTTTTTCTCCTAGCAGCTTTAACACTCCATCCTCAATCGCAGATTGGAAGGCTTGTCTTCCTACTTGAGAAAATGCTTGCTGTAGGAGAGAAAAAAGGTTTTCGTCTGCTGGACATAATTTTTGCATTTCTTTGTAAGTCTCAATGAGTTTTTCCATTGAAAAAGAATCGGTTTTGTCCGCGTGAAATAAGAGTTTATCATGGTCATAAAGGTAGAGAGAAGGCCACTCTCGATTAAGTTCTTTTGCAAAACCAACTGTCATAAAACGAAGACTCTCATCCTCAGAAATCTTTTCATTAAAGGTAGGAAATGCTTCGGTATCATCATTTACCTTCTTGTCAACCCCTTCATAAATGCGTTCTATAAAAGACAGTTCCTTTTGAATTTCTGAGGGGCATTTTTCAAATGCCCAGTCTAAAAGACCTAAAGTCACTTGCGAAACTTCTTGAATGGAGAGGAGAAATTCCCACTGATATTTATTGAGAATCAGAGCACATATGCCAAACTGATCCTCCTCGCTCATACGGTAAAGGGCCTCTTGCTGATTTGCGAGTTGAATTAACTGTCTACGGTTAGCTAGAGAAAGATCCTGGGTTAAATACCTACTAGCTAAATAGGTTTGAAGGGTTTTAATATCTTTTTTAGAGGTTTTAGAAAGAGTTTCAAGAAGGTAAAAAAGCTCAGGATTCGTTTCTTTTAGCTCATGAAAATCTTGATATGCAAGAACAACTTCTTGGAAAGCCTTTCCAAGCTCACGAAACTTGGTTGTGAGGTAAATGCTTTTTCGACAAACAGAAGTGCGGATTAGTCGGTCATGAATTCCAGAGGGAGCCAAGCAATATTCTTCCTTTAATGTCCGGCTGCAGTAGTTGATATTTTGGATCTGCCGGTATTGATTGATACGCGCTTTTTTCTTGAGCTCATGCCATATCCTTAAGAAATCAAGATGTTTACGTGACTTGTGACGATGAAGCCGGATACTACGATTGTCGCGAATAGGATTGGTGATAAATAGAAGGAGTTCATTAGGATTATAGATCGCTTTAAACTCTAGGGCTTCCTCTGTTTCATCCACTTTTTCAGATTGAACACCCATGAAAATTGCGTTGAGGGATTGTCTTGGATCAGGATGAGTCTGCTCCTTACGGCGTTCTTCAATATGTTCTTGAAGTGCTCTAAAAAAAAAAAGCTTACGAGCAGAAAGCGCTTGAGCAACCGATCTCTTCGATTGCTTGTATTTTTTGTAAGGATAAACGCCAAAGGTAATGATCGAAAGGCAGAAATTTTTGAGTGATCCTACTTTAAATTGAGAGCGAAAATGACGTGAAATCGCTCCTTCCCACGATTCTCGGTGGTTGATATTGACCATTTTCACATCTGGAAGGACAGGATCATGCATCAGATTAAGCTCCCCTTATTTCCTCACATAGCATACACTCGGTATACCAGCTATCAAAAATAATGGTGCTACATATTAAAGAATTTTCTAGCGATGGTGCCTAAATGAAAGAGATGATAACAGAAAAATAGCATAACCAAGCCCTTAATGGTCCAGAGAAGGGTGCGGATCCAATTACAGTGGATAAGCCGCTGCACAATTTTAAGAGAGAAACAGACGCTAAGCTTTTGATGTTGATTTAGTTGAAAGAGAAATGTCGAGAGCCAAATCAAGATCAGTAGGATCAGATTGGCTCCCGCAAGTTTCTTTAGAGTCCCTTCTGTTGACATCCCAATAAGGAGTATCGAAGTAATCACTTCGATAAGCATGATAGGACCGATCAAAAACGCTGCCCGTCTAATGTGGGCGCGCTCATACTCTACAAACCCCTCCTTAATCTTCCGATAGAGTGGGTAATGAACAACTTGCAAAAACCACATGATTCCAACAACCATCCAATTTACAACAAGTTGTATGAGCGTTAGATAGATCAAATCCAAAATACTTTGCATTATTTAACCAGTTCAAACGAGTTAATAAAGTGATCAAAATTCGCTTCAAAGTAGTTCGTTACTTCGCACTCCATTGCTAGAAGATAGAGATGATTTTCAGCCATAATAGCACGCCCTTTAAAGTAAGTCCCTTTTGCCTGGATGAAGAAATCAAGCGCTTTATGTCCATCAATAACAACTAAATCAGCAAATATCAGCTCATTGTCATGGTTTTGCGTTACCATCCCGTTGAGAAAACTTTCAAGACTCATTTCGGCATGAGACTCATTAATAAACGGAGGATACTGCGCAATAAGCATCATGTAGATCGCTTTCTTTTCATGTGCAGAAACATACACATCATAGCGGAGGTTATACCCTTCCTCAGGAAAAGGCATGATCTGTTTTACATGCTCAGGAGATTCAGGAAGGGAAACCATACATTTTCCATGTACAGAATGAAATCTCTTCCACCCCTCCGCGGTTTGGATCGTTGCCTTTGACTGAACAGCCATTTTCACGGGTGCTCCCCCAATAAGCGCAGGACCGCCCCCTGCCGTTAGTAAAATTGCTCCCAGCGCTGCAAACGCCTTCTTTTTAAACAAACTCAGCATCTTTTCCCCCCTCTACTTCTTTTTGTTTAAGTTACGTGTGTTAGAGTAGCAACACCCCAACTAACGAGGAAAATAAGGATAAAAAGCGAAAGCCCTGCTAAAAAAGCATTTAGCAGCGCCATCCACACTGAAAACCCTTGCACTTCCCCTAATGCATGTAAATAAATAATCAATCCCCAGATCGCTAAAACAAACTGGGCAATGCCTATGACAAGATTAATGAGCGCAGCTGATCCAACGAGGCTTTTTTCGTAGCCTGGAACAAACAAGCTGTTGCCATTGATAATGATACAAAAAACCCAAAACAAAAGCGTCACAACCATAGGAACTGTGGACCAATAAGTTACCGTTCGGACTTGTTTAAATGAGCCCTTTCCCTTAATAAGTTTTCCGAGCAGAAATGCAAAAAAGCTCGATATATTGAAAACAATATAGCCTGCTGGAATAGCTAAAACTACTGATAGGATAATAATAACCAGCAAGGACGAAGATCGCCCAAGTGCCAAAAACTGACTTGTTTGCAACATATACAAAATGCCATAAATTGCACACATCACAATAAAGCGAAAATTTACATTATAATCGACTAGCGCTCGTATTGTCTCTCTAGGCTTAACCCAGATACTGAGCCAAGGATTAAGTCCTAATTTCTCTTTCATTTCCCCTCCTCCTATTGATGAAAGGCAAAAAATCAAGTTCCCTGCTCAATTTGCCGCCCTCATCTTTAAATCTAGATTGAAAAAATTAATTACACAAGAGGAAATATTTTCCACATATAGCAATAAAGGGCACTAGTAGCTCCACGGAAGGCAAATCTAAGAGAGTTTGAATACTCTCTTACGTCCTCCTTCTAGGCCACTTAGATTTTGACAAAGGGTAGTGTAACATTTGTTCTGTAATTGCAGTTTCCGAAGAGAACATCGAGAGTTGAAAAATGATGACTATTTATACAAAGTACTGGAAATAGAGCACTAAGAAAAGTGTAACAAAAACTGGAACTTTAACTGGTTGATAGTTCAAGAGCTTATGAAAAACATTCATCACACAAAGAACCAGCATTGAGGGATAAACAACTTCCAAAACAGGAGCCAAGAGTTTAACAATCCCCGTGAATTTGAGTGTTGAAACAAGAACGGTTACAACCAAAATTGCCACAAGTGACCACTCATATGACAAGCGTCCCTTTGTGATGCGCCTTTGCAAAAACTCAGCACAAACAACCGTTAATGCAATTGCTGTAGTTAAACAAGTTAGTGCAATCGACATGCACACAACAAGGCCTGCATGTTGCCCTAAAACGATTTGACCAATACGGCCAAGAAGTTGGTCAGCCCCAGTGCCATCAAGGGCTATACTATGGTAGGCCGCAACGTAGCTAAACCCAATATAGATCATACTCAAAAGACCTGCACCAATCAGGCTCGCCTTAAATACGGGGATTAAAACGTTTTTTCGCTCCCCTTGCTGCTCCTTAAGTTTGTTATAAATAAGAGAGGAGAAAAAGAAGGCCGCTAGAAGATCCATAGTATTATATCCTTCTCTTAGCCCATAAAAGAAAGGATGCGCTACATGAGACGATCCCACAGGATCTGAATTTGAAAAGAATATTCCTTTGATGATGATCACGAGCAGAAAGAGGACTAGTATAGGAGATAAAACGTAACCGATAAGGTCTAAGATTCTGTTCTTTTTCCAGGAGAAGAGGAAGACAATCAAGCAGCTAAGTAAGCTAAAGGTTAGGAGGTGCATCCCACTGAAATAGACTTTAAGAGTTGAATAGGTCAGCGTAATACAACGGGGAATTCCCCCGAAAGGACCAATCATAGCAAGCAAAAGTATGATGACAAAAAGGCCGGGTCCTTTGCCAATCCGGCTGAAGAAACTTTCATAGTCTCCTTCATAGAGACTGATAGATAATAAACCACTAAATGGAATCAATATAGCTGTCAAAACAAGACCGAGTAGCGCCCATATCAATCCCCCTTCAACAGTCTGCCCAATAATCAGAGGGAATGTAATATTTCCTGCTCCGAAAAACATGGAGAACATTGCAAGGCCTGTTGATAATGATGTGCTTTTTAATTTATTCACTTTTTTTCCTTAATTTTCGAATTAATAGTACTATATTCTGGATGGGGGGGGATTTATATGCGCCTAGGGGCGCACAATAATTACTCGAGAGGAAATAAGGTGTATGTTTTTTATTGTTTCCATAGTACCGCAGAGTGTACAACACAAAAAAAATTGATGCAAGAGTTATGTTACATGCTCTAGAGGTTGGCAGAAGTTTGGGTAATGAAAATTATAACCACTCTCACAAAGACGCTTAGGCCCAACTCGAATGCGCACGACGCACTCAGGAAAATGATTCATTGTCTTTATGCGCATCATACTGCAGAACTAGCTTAACCCAGAAAAGGTTTAGAATTTTAAACCGAATGGCAATCTTTGTCTTTTCAAGCATAGGACCTTGTTATTACACTGGAAATTGCTACAAGATCCTAGAATTTAATGCAAAATGATTCTTTATCCCAAAATAAAATCAGTTACAACAAGTTCGATGTTTTCAGCAATAGTCCCATCAAGAGCTTCAGTTACCTTGGACTTAATACTATTCCCCTGATTTTCATTAGCACTCTCAGCAGTATCTTCATTAGCACTCTCAGTACTTATAAACTTTGGAATAATCCAAGTAAGAGCATCTATCAGAACGTCTGGTTTTTTATCCTTTTTTTGGCAGATGAAAAATTCTTTGTCATAAACATCACCTATTTTTGACAGGTCGTGACCTATTGAAAATGTTGTGCCTGCTAAAAGAAGCCCTTTGTAAGAAAACTGCCTGGTATAAGCAACCTTCCCGATAATATATGCGGATGCTGTAAGGAATGGAAGCGCACAGAGTTTCAGAGTATTCATTCCAAGGTCATGTACATCGCTGTCGGATTTTTTAACGGCTGAACTAGATTTTACGCTGTTAAAGAATTGTTCGATCGGCTGCCTATAAGCACCCCGGACATTTAAAAAATAATCTCTCATGTTATGCCATCCTTGTGTTAATGTTTTTACGGAAAGTATAGATATTAATATAGATTAACTCAAGGTTTAAAGTAAAAATCGCAAGCTATGAATATCTTGCGATTTATGTGATTAATCTTTCTTACAGGAGCTGCAACATAGAGTCTTGCATTTCCCTAGAAAGCTAAAGCCCCAGATTCCTGCAATCCCAATGATAGCGTAAGCTAAGCGAGAAAACCAAGAGGCATCGCCTCCAAAAAGCCATGCGATTAGGTCAAACTGAAAAAAACCCCAGAGACCCCAATTAATGGCTCCTACCAGAATAAGAACCAGTGCAATAAGGTTAATTATCTTCATAGGTGATACCTCCTATCCTATTCAATTTTAATGTATCTAAAAAAAAATAATTTTGCTAGCTATTTCTCAGATGAACCTACCCCTACAACCAATTTACCGGAAGTTGGTTGTAGGGGTAGGCTCATGATTTGTAAAAAATGTTTTGACGTTTAATGGAATGACAAATAAGGTTTTTCATTCACTTGGAAGAAATTCCCTAACAGGACTATTAAGAATGTCGTTTTCTACATATTTTATGATGATTTTTCCGAAAAGAGAGCAAAGGATATAGGAGTGGACTTTTTCAACAGCCTCAAACAAACAAGAAGGAGCAGATAACAGCTTATGAAAACATTTAAATCATTAATTTCAATGATTTGTCTAGCTCTTGCGCTGACCGCAGGTGCTGAGGCGAATCCCCTTAAGCGTTTCAATTTTAGTGTTTGGACAGACTATTCAGGAATGAAGTTTGACGGGCTTTCTCAAGAAGAGAAAACCAATAAACTACAGAAGCTATTCGAAGATAAGGTTAAATTTGCAAAAACCTACAATACAAGACGCGTTCTTGTCAAAATTCTAAATCCTGCTGAATTTGATTTTTTTAATACTGAAAACTACGATGCCACTCGTGATGACAATTTCTACTACTGGGCGTTGCAACTAAGTCTATATGCAGAAATCGAAGCGGTTTTTGATACAAAAGCGTTTGATATCGGAGATCAATCTTGGACGGACCGAATTTTTGGGTACGCTGCTACTTGGCTAAGAATCGAAAGACCTCTTGGAGAGTTCCGAAATTTAAAGCAAAAGCTCGCTTGGGTTTCATTTTTGAATGAAATGTCTGACCCTTCTGGCAAAATAAAGTACTTGGTACGAGGAATTACAATTGACCCAAAGAACCTTGAAGAAGAAAGCTTACAGCTAATCATCAATACCCTTGATCAATACAAATACAACGCGTCTGAGGATCTTCCAAAGAACCCTTACTCTGACGTGAGAATAGCTGTCTATCTAGGTCTAGATCAAAAAAACATGGCATTTTGTAACCTAGGGCGATTCCCCATGAGGACAGACCTGCGCAGTCAAAAGCCAGATGACATTGGAGTACTTCCCCCAGCAAATTTTCCATCTGAGGGACCCTCTTATTTAGCCCCAGAATGGCGCAGCGATGTTAATCATCCATTGCTTGATGCAGTCTATTTAAAAATGGCAGATAAACGCCTTGTAGAATCAATCTATCAAAACCATTCTGTATTACCAGATCCTGCAGAGCACAATCAAAGCGCTATTTATGATTTGGTGCTAAGCCTGGGAAAAAACTTTAGAGGGGTTCCATTTGTAAAAGGACCTGGAAAAATCTCCAATATTAAGGGAACTTCTGAAGTTTCCGGTCTGTACACCTTTTTTCGAACTGGAGGAGAAAAATACATGCAGGGACAGGTTGTTGAAGGTGGAGCAATTGAAGTACGCCCCCCTTATGTTTCAAAGAGAATTCAAAAAGTTATTGCTTCTCAACCTGAAAGCAATAAACGCTTAAAGCTCACCTCGACGTTTAGTACAACCGAAAATGTTGAAAAAGCCGAGTATTATGTGACTGCCACTCCAGTCTCATGGGTTACCCCTAGCGTTTCTAACTTCCTTCGGACAAGAATCTACTATGTGTTTAGTACGGGTTTTGACTCAAATGAGGGACGTTTTTTTGGAAACTGGCATCTTGACAATTTCCTTGATTTTTTGAGCTTTAGCCATAAAAACCAAAGGAATAGCTTTGGCTTTTTAATGCAGCCTTTGTTCAAAAGTTTAAGAGGAGAACTAGAAACCCCTGTTAACAATATTGTCCTACATGATTTCACCACCATCCCTAATGGAACACCCTTCCCTGAATGCAATTGGGGACTGGGAAACCAAAATCACTACTAATGATTGAAACCTTTTTTCATAACAACGGAAGTTCTTTAGGGAGCTTCCGTTGTTGACTTTATAGAAGAATTCAATTACAACTTTGCATTGTGACAAAATTAGATAAAGAAACACTCATCGATCTGACCAAGCTGTGTCGGATTAACTGCAGCGAAGAAGAGTTAGAAACTCTTCTTAGTAATCTCCAATCTATATTGGGTTATATCGACCAAATGGAAGAGGTTGATACCGAGGGTGTTCCTGTGTGCAACTATGTCAGTGACGAAATAGAGTCGGTTGCGCGAAAAGATGAGCCAGATCAATCTCTTGATAGAAAAACATTCCTCGATAATAGTCCCTCTCACGTTGGTGGGATGATCCGCGTTCCAACTGTCATTAAATTTTGAGTAACCATGTATCGTAAATCTGCTCTAGAACTTCATGACGCCTTCATAAAAGGTGAGCTTACTGCCTCTGAAATCACATCCTATTATTTTCAACGCATTCAAACACTGGATTCAGACCTCGAATCATTCTTAAATGTTTTCTTGGACCGCGCTATGGCAAAAGCTAAAGAACTCGATGTGAAGCGCGCAACTGGTGCTCCTGTTGGAAAATTAGCTGGGGTCCCTATTGCTATCAAAGACAACATCCAGATTAAAAAAGAAATCACCACGTGTGGCTCCAAATTCTTATCGAACTATGTCGCTCCATTTGATGCAACAGCAGTCCGCTTGATTGAAGAACAGGATGGTCTCGTTATCGGTAAAACCAACATGGATGAGTTTGCAATGGGCTCATCAACAGAACACTCAGCATATCAAACGACGCGAAACCCGTGGAATCTTTCCTGCGCTCCAGGAGGATCTTCAGGAGGATCTGCCGCAGCTGTCAGCGGAAGACTTGTACCGATAGCACTCGGGAGCGATACAGGTGGCTCGATTCGCCAGCCTGCTGCATTTACAGGAACCGTAGGGTTCAAACCCACTTATGGGCGGGTTTCCCGCTATGGTCTCGTTGCCTTTGGCTCTTCACTTGATCAAATTGGTCCATTTGCAAACTCCGTAAAAGATATCGCTCTAATGATGGAAGTGATGGGATGCCCTTGTGATTTTGACGCAACGAACGTAAAAAAAACTCCAGAAAACTATCTTGCCCACTTAGAAGCCTCGATTCAGGGGAAGACAGTTGGTGTACCCTGGGGCTTTTTGGATGAGCTATCTGATGGCGCCCGAAAAATCTTTGAAGAGGCGTTAGATGTCCTAAAAGGGCTCGGCGTAAAACTCGTTGAAATCAATTTTACTAAATTAAAGTATTCGATTCCAATCTACTATATCTTGTCGACTGCAGAAGCTTCAACAAACCTGGCCCGCTTCGACGGCGTTCGCTTTGGAAAGCGCTCTGAAAATGCAAGGAACTTAGATGAAATCTATGACCTGTCTCGAGAAGAAGGTTTCGGGCCTGAAGTGAAGCAAAGAATCCTTCTTGGAACTTTTGTCCTCTCTTCAGGATTTCAAGAGGCCTATTACAAAAAGGCTCAGAAAATTCGCACACTTATGATTCAAGAATATAAGAAAGCTTTTAAGATCTGTGACCTCATAACAATGCCCGTCACCCCTTCGCCAGCTTTTGAAATTGCAGGAATTCGTGATCCCCTAGAGATGTATTTACAAGATCTTTATACAGTTGGAGCAAATTTAGCGGGATTGCCAGCAATTAGTGTTCCTTCAGGAAAAAATGGCAATGACCTCCCCCATGGCCTACAGTTTCTAGGGCCACAAATGTCTGACGGAAAAGTCATGCACTTTGCCTACCAATTTGAAAAAGCGCTTAACTTAACGGGATTCATTCCTCCCCTTTTTGACAAGGAGTCTGCAGTATGAGCCACATCTCTTATGAAGAATGGGAGCCCGTCATTGGTCTTGAGATTCATGCGCAGCTAAAGACTCGTTCAAAAATATTTGCCCGCTCTCCCAACCGATTCGGTGATGAACCCAATACAAATATTGAAGTCGTTGATACCGGGCAGCCTGGTGCCCTCCCCGTTCTGAATCAAGAGGCTATAGAGCTCGCAGTGCGTTTTGGATGCGCTGTTAATGCTCAGATTGCTGAGTTTAGTAAGTTTGATCGAAAATCCTACTTCTACCCCGACTCTCCCCGAAACTTCCAAATCACTCAATTCGATATGCCCATTGTTATTGGGGGAGAAGTCATAGCAGATGTTGAGGGGAAATCAAAAACATTTGCAATTCACCACGCTCATCTTGAAGACGATGCAGGAATGTTGAAGCATTTCTCAGACTTTGCTGGAGTTGACTATAACCGAGCGGGCGTTCCTCTCTTAGAGATCGTTTCTGACCCCTGTATGACCTCCCCAGCCGATGCAATAGCATTTGCGACAACGCTAAAGGCAATCATGGAATATCTCGATGTGTCTGACTGCAATATGGAAGAAGGATCGATGCGAATCGATACCAACATTTCTGTTCGACCTAAGGGAGATAAAGCATTGCGAAACAAAGTCGAAATTAAAAACCTCAATTCCTTTAGCTATATGGAAATGGGAATTGAATCAGAGGTTCATAGACAGGTTCGTGCCTATACTGAGCGCCCTTATGAAGACCCTAATATTGTCGTTCCAAGTAGCACAGTACGTCTTGATCTTGATAAGAAAGAGACGGTCCTTATGCGCTCTAAAGAAGCAGCGAGAGACTACCGCTACTTCCCTGAGCCCGACCTACCTCCCATTATCTTGACAAAGGAGTATATCGAAAAGGTAAAACACGATCTTCCTGAGCTCCCCCATCAAAGATTTGAGCGTTATATCAACGACCTCAAGTTAACAGAATACAACGCTTCTATTTTGGTCAACGATAAGCAACTTTCTGACTATTATGAAGAAGCTCTCAAAAAATGCAAAAATACAAACGCTCTTTGCAACTGGGTAACTGTAGAATTTGTCGGTCGCTTTAAAGATAAAGGCACTCCCCTTTACAAGTCCGGTGTTCTTTCAGAGCATATCGCAGCTCTTGTCTCCTTTATCGATTCAAAGAAGATCACGGGGCGTATCGCCAAGGAAGTTGCAGATATCATGGCCAAGAACCCAGGAAGAGACCCCGAGATCATTATCAATGAAAACCCCAATTTCCAGGCGGTTCATGATACCTCCGCCATCGAGCCCTTCGTCGATGAGATCCTCGGTGCTAATCAGCAATCTATAGAAGATTTTAGGAATGGGAAGGATAAAGCCTTTAACTTCTTAGTAGGGCAGGTGATGAAACTCTCTAAAGGTAAGGCATCCCCAAATGTTGTTAAAGAACTAATTATTAAAAAAATCTCTTAACTTATTTTAAATCAAGTCCAAGTGAAATATTTGAAACCAATCTTAGAGAGAAAAGAAAAATATTATCTCAAAACTCAGGTTGTTTAGCCACGCCCTAGATAGTGTAGTCACGAGATTTCTACCCATAAAGCCAAACATCTGATCTGAACCGCAGCCAAGAAAGAGGATGCGTGCTTAGCATAGTGTGTAGCAATTCCTCTCCATCGCTTCAAATGTAAAAAAGCATTTTCTACAAGATGTCTCAATTTATAGAGATGCTTATCATAAGCTCTCTTGCTTTTCCTATTTTTTCTGGGAGGGATAACCGCCTTCATTCCTTGAGAGATCGCTTGAGTTGCGATTGCATCGCTGTCATAACCCCGATCTGCTAGTAGGTAATCGGCGTTAATTCCCTCTATTAGGTGTTTGGCCTAAAGGTAGTCTGATTGAGTACCTGACGTAATAATCGCTCTGACCGGCATACCATGCGAATCCACGGCCAAATGTAATTTCGTCACGGCCAAATGTAATTTCGTATTGAGCCCCCTTTTGTCCGAGCCATATCTTGATTACCACCTTGTGCACCTGCTGCGTGAGGGTGAACTTTGATATGGGTTGCATCGATCATTAACCACTCGTAATCAGGATCGTCCACTATTTTTTCCAGAAGAAGTTCCCAGACACCTTTATTCCTCCAACGGATAAAACGACGATGCACATTTCCCCAGTTCCCATAGTCTGGAGGTAAGTCACGCCATGGAGCTCCGGTACGAATAATCCAAAAAACCGCGTTGATAAATCGCCGATTATCTTGTGCTACCCCTCCCCACACCCCTCTTCTTTTTGGAAGATAAGGCTCAAGTTTTTTCCAAATTCGACCTGACATATCGTGACGTCTGTGCGCTGGTACGGTCATCTCTAAACCTCTCCTTGAAAGTTTAAGAAACCAGCTTAGCACAAATTTAAACTTGTGTTTACACTATCTAATACATTATGCAGCTGCCTGAATTTTTGAGGTTGACTCTCTTTCTTTGCTTCCTGCTTACCTTCGATGAAAGCTTCTTGTTTCTTTAGGATTTTATTGACTACCATTTTTACCTTGAGGTTCTTTCTGTTAAATCATATCACTTTAATATCATATTTATATCATTAAGATATCATTTCAATATAACTTCGATATCATTTTTTTTAGCTCCAATTCAGCTTTTTTGTCTATGGGTCTATACTCTAATATGCCTAGCCCTTCTGAGATAGCATTAGCAAACACCTTGCGTTGTGAAATAGGTTGTGTTGAGAAATTTCCATGAGTGGTGCAAGCTGACTTCCTGAAGAAGGAGATCCATATGCTATACCCGCATAAAATAAATGACCACGCCTGGTCGAAACTTTACGAATATCTGAGTAATTACCCCAAAATACACACAAATAACAAAGAGAAAACTCGTTGCTTTGTAGAGGCTGTATTTTGGATTGCCAAGAGCGGAGCACAATGGCGTTTGCTACCAAAGGAATATGGAGACTGGAATGCCGTCTATCATCGTTTTGCAGACTGGGCTGAACATGGTGTGTGGTACAAGATGCTCTACTATTTTTCAAATGATCCAGACATGGAATATATTATGATCGACAGTACAGTCCTCCGCGCTCATGCCTGTGCCGCAGGAGCCAATAAAAAAAAACCGGAGGTCAAAGCGAGCAGGCCTTAGGTCGATCCTGTGGAGGTTTTACGACTAAAATCCATAGTATCTGTGATGCATTAGGTAATCCACTTGATTTTATTTTAACAGGTGGTCAAGCAGCTGATTGTCATCAAGCTATTCCTTTGCTCAAGGGTAGGGATTACAAAAGATTATTGGCTGACAAAGGCTACGACAGCAATGCAATCATTGATCATGTAAAGAGCATCGGAGCTGTTGCCATCATTCCCTCAAAGAAAAATCGCATTGATCATCGAGAGCATGATAAAGACATATATAAAGAACGACACAAAATCGAATGTTTATTTGGCTTCCTCAAACATTATAGACGATTGTTTTCTCGGTTCGAGAAGTTAGCATCAAGGTTCAAGGCATTCCTTCATTTTATCGCGGCTCTCCAATGGTTAAAGTAAATTTCTCAACACAACCTAATACAATTCATGGGCTTTATAAGTTTGCTGTCCTTGAGAATTTGCTTTGCGTCTTTGTTGTCACTTCCGCGAGAGTCTGCTTGATTGAGAACAACAAATGCTTTCATATGTGGATTCATTGTCTGAGCTTCTATAAGTATTTCTTCAGGCTTTTCAATGCTCCAGATATCCAGACTTCTTGATCTGAATGGCGTTAGGAAAATATCACAGGCTAAAAGGGCCGCTCGTAAAGAGGATATTTCTCGACCACCCACACCAATGATTACTTCGTCATAATCGTTAGATAACTTCTTGACTTACGTTAGAACAGAGCTTCCTGAAAGATGCACTACATTAATTTGAGTATTTGATGGTACATTTTCTTGAATATTGTCTCTTGCTTCGGACCAAGTAAGAGCAGACTTCTGATCATCGGAATCTACAAGCAGAACTTTTTTCCTTTAAGAGACTTAGCAACAGAAATATTTAACTATATAGAATGCTACTATAACAATAAGAGAAGACATTCAACATTGGGATATTTGAGCCCGGTGAAATTTGAAGAAAAACATGAGAATAGTCTATGTTAAAAATGTCTACAGAAACGGGGGAAGATCACTCCTAGCTTAAAAAACGAGCAACATTAAATTCAAAAAAAACTACAAACAGCCCATTTAGCAAAAAGTTTGCTTGAGGCTTCTATGAGTTGCCAAACAAATGCTCCCGCGAACATAGCGCCAATTAAGCGATTGTTTATGGAAATTTTGTCTTTAGATTTTGAGTAGAATGTAGAATATATTGTAGCGGCAGAAGCACAAAGGAAAAACAAAGGATCTATAATTATTCTAGGTGTTTTTAACACATGATATAATAACTCAAAAAAAACTAAGGATAGCAAAACGATAATCCATTCAGTTTTACTAGTATATTTTAAAGATTGTTTGAACGACGTGCTCATGCATAATCTCTTATATTATTAGACAACGAAGGGTCTAGCTGTTTTCTTTTATACTGCTCGTCCATGATATCAAATCCCGAAGTATCCAAAGGCTTCCAAGGTTCAAGAATTGAATTTTTTGTAAGTTCTTCAGTGTTTCTTTCGTAATCATCGTACCAAGTAACAAAAGTCACATCTTCTAACTGGGTTCCAGAAGTTTCCATTGCCTCTTTAAACTCTTCAACACCTTGCCAGACGCCTTTGCCACATTTATAGACTGCAAAAACACCTCCTACAGGATTATGAAGTAACCTTGCAATTCCAATAACAACCCCAACCATACCTGTTGCCATCATTTCAAAAGACTTCTCTAGATGTTTTTTAGACTCTTCATTGTTGCACCGAATATGGTATTGATATACAGCAATATCAAACTTATTTTGTTTTTTTGCTTCACTATCAAAATATCCCCAAAGTGGGCCTTTTTTTTCTGAATTGTTAGAAACATCTCCACGATAATAAACTGGATGAACCGGGGATGGAGCCTTAAGGTATTCTAATAGCTTATATTCTAAGATTTCTTTTTTTGACGTAACCTCTCTTCCATTCCACGATACAGGTGATTCTTCTGAAATTTCGTGATCATATTTTTCAATCAAATCAGAAGAGTTGCATGTTGAAAATTCTTCTACTGACACTCTTTTTCTTGCCTCTTATTTTCATCCATAATAAAAAAACTATATACCTGGATCACTTTTGAGTCAAAAAACCACCTCATGCTCAAGCTTATTTTCTCCGGTCGGAAGAGGAATAAACTTAATAGATCCTGTATATTCAAACATGTTGCACCCTTACTTAATTGAGTCAATTTCATCGTTAAGGCCCCTCTTGACTTCAATTATTTTTATGATTCTGATGATGGGTTTGTATAGCCTAAACTATCTCAAACCGTTAAATTCAAAAAAAACTACAAACAGCCCATTTAGCAAAAAGTTTGCTTGAGGCTTCTATGAGTTGCCAAATGAATGCACCACCAACCATGGCTCCAAGCAAACGACTTTTTATAGGGATTTTTTCTTTAGATTTTGAGTAAAATGTAAAGTATATTATAGATGCAGAGGCAAAAGAAAAAAATAAAACATCATACACAAGCCGCGGAATAGCTTTTGAAAAAAGAAGTAAAGCAAAAACAGAAATACCACTAAAATTAACAATTATTTCTTCTTTACTGGTGTTTATCAAAGCTCGTTTTAAAAATCTCATGCATAATCTCTTATATTATTAGACAACGAAGGGTCTAGCTGTTTTCTTTTATACTGCTCGTCCAGGATATCAAATCCCGAAGCATCCAAAGGCTTCCAAGGTTCAATAATTGAATTTTTTGTAAGTTCTTCAGTATTTCTTTCGTAATCATCGCACCAAGTAACAAAAGTCACATCTTCTAACTGGGTTCCAGAAGTTTCCATTGCCTTTTTAAATTCTTCTACTCCTTGCCATACTCTGTCGGTGCAACTGAAAATAGAAAGAGCCCCTACACCATACTTTCCTGGCAATAAAGCTATTCCAATAACAACCCCAACCATACCTGTTGCCATCATTTCAAAAGACTTCTCTAGATGTTTTTTAGACTCTTCATTGTTGCACCGAATATGGTATTGATATACAGCAATATCAAACTTATTTTGTTTTTTTGCTTCACTATCAAAATATCCCCAAAGTGGGCCTTTTTTTTCTGAATTGTTAGAAACATCTCCACGATAATAAACTGGATGAACCGGGGATGGAGCCTTAAGGTATTCTAATAGCTTATATTCTAAGATTTCTTTTTTTGACGTAACCTCTCTTCCATTCCACGATACAGGTGATTCTTCTGAAATTTCGTGATCATATTTTTCAATCAAATCAGAAGAGTTGCATGTTGAAAATTCTTCTACTGACACTCTTTTTCTTGCCTCTTATTTTCATCCATAATAAAAAAACTATATACCTGGATCACTTTTGAGTCAAAAAACCACCTCATGCTCAAGCTTATTTTCTCCGGTCGGAAGAGGAATAAACTTAATAGATCCTGTATATTCAAACATGTTGCACCCTTACTTAATTGAGTCAATTTCATCGTTAAGGCCCCTCTTGGCTTCAACCTTTTGCACAGATTCTTGCTACTGTTTTTCTTTATCAATCTTCCCCAGGTTGCCATCGCACTTGAAATGCGCGCTATGTCCTACACCGATTTCTCTGCCTTTGAGAACTTCCATGTGGATTTCTTCTTTTGAGATAAAAGCTTGCTGTTTCTCTGTTGTTTTTGAAAATGGCTTAAACTTCATGTTCCACATTCCAATGATGAGATTCGCGATCCTTTCGATATCTCCAGCTTCTCCAATTTTTGTGGCATGCATTTCTGAAAACGATTGCACTTCGCGGTTAAATTGAGCCGCAACAAATATGGGAAGCCCTGTATCATTGGCGCAGTTTTTAAGATCCAAGCAGATAGATTTGAGCTCTTCTTGCCTACTGAAAATCCTTTTATAACACAACGATCCATCTCTTCTGGCATCCCTGTATAAATCTGAAAATCCTGCTCTTTAAATATTCCGTTTTTCGGAAGCTCTCCCCACCATCCATAAAGAAATCGGTCTCTTTCGCAGTCGGAAAGAGTCTTTAGATTTGATAGATATTCTGGGTTGTTCTGAAGGAGCTTTTTGTTTTCATCAACGCGCCCTGCAATGAACGTGAACGTTTTGAGATATTTAAGATCATCGTTAGATAGGTTAAATTCTTTGATGAACTCTTCCTTAGTATCACGAACAATCGGTTTATTATTCATAAAGTAGAGATATTTAAGCTTGCCACATTCCGAGGAGTTTGGGTAGTCATCTTCACTCAAAAATGGCTTGATCATGTCTTTAATCCACCCTTCACTTGGGTTGGTTGTCATCCTCATATAGGGTTTGATTTGTGCTTTGGAGCGCATTCTGGCAAGGAGAAATCGAAATCCTTCATAGGGAAATTCATCGGCTTCATCGAGGTGACAACAGGTATACTGGGTTCCTTTTAGATGTCTTTTTAGAGCCTCTGGATTTTCCCTTGCATGCCCAAACTGAACAACAGCCCCGCTCGGAAATGTGATTTTTAAGTCATGACGGTTGGTTTTAACTTTGATACGGCACATATCGCAGAGATACAGTAATTCTTCCCAAAGACCACCAGTACACAAAATATTAGCGCGTTGCTTTCGAAATATCCCACAGCGATATTCTGTGTCATGGATATGTTTCATTACCTCTAATAGAAGAGCAAAGCTTTTCCCAGCTCCCATCGCCCCTCCGATTATGGCTATGTCGGCCTCGCAGTTATAGATTTTTTCCTGGAAGCCTTTTTGAACTTCTAACACTTGAACTTTACTCAAGGGGATCTCCTTCAAAGGTGATCTCTAAAGAGTACTTTTTAGGTGTTAGAATGTGGTATTCTCCTTCCAGGTGATAATCTAGAAATTCTTCTTCTAACAGACCCTTAGGTTGTGTTGAGAAATTTCCATAAATGGTGCAAGCTGACTTCCTGAAGAAGGAGATCTATATGCTATACCCGCATAAAATAAATGACCACGCCTGGTCGAAACTTTACGAATATCTGAGTAATTACCCCAAAATACACACAAATAACAAAGAGAAAACTCGTTGCTTTGTAGAGGCTGTATTTTGGATTGCCAAGAGCGGAGCACAATGGCGTTTGCTACCAAAGGAATATGGAGACTGGAATGCCGTCTATCATCGTTTTGCAGACTGGGCTGAACATGGTGTGTGGTACAAGATGCTCTACTATTTTTCAAATGATCCAGACATGGAATATATTATGATCGACAGTACAGTCCTCCGCGCTCATGCCTGTGCCGCAGGAGCCAGTAAAAAAAAACCGGAGGTCAAGACGAGCAGGCCTTAGGTCGGTCCTGCGGAGGTTTTACGACTAAAATCCATAGTATCTGTGATGCATTAGGTAATCCACTTGATTTTATTTTAACAGGTGGTCAAGCAGCTGATTGTCATCAAGCTATTCCTTTGCTCAAGGGTAGGGATTACAAAAGATTATTGGCTGACAAAGGCTACGACAGCAATGCAATCATTGATCATGTAAAGAGCATCGGAGCTGTTGCCATCATTCCCTCAAAGAAAAATCGCATTGATCATCGAGAGCATGATAAAGACATATATAAAGAACGACACAAAATCGAATGTTTATTTGGCTTCCTCAAACATTATAGACGATTGTTTTCTCGGTTCGAGAAGTTAGCATCAAGGTTCAAGGCATTCCTTCATTTTATCGCGGCTCTCCAATGGTTAAAGTAAATTTCTCAACACAACCTAGGCGGAATGTGAAAACCTTTAAATTTATGTAGCGGATAAAAAGTCTGATTGCGAGAGTTTACAAGAAAAAAATCTTGAATTTCAACGTCTTCAAAGCTATTGTTTCTTATACAAAGCTTTCCGTAGCTTGGTTTTTCTAACGTGAAAATTTCGTCGTAACAAGAGGCAATGTTTTCTATTTGTAGAACAGGTTTTTCTGGAATGGTTTCAACTCTAGGCTGAACCTGCGGGTAAAATGTTTCTGAGTCTTTTGCCCATTTTTTTAATTTTTCTGGCACATTACCAGCACATTTTTGATAGAAAAGTTTATTTTTCTTCTTCATAGGAGGAATTCTTAATATCCACTCAATTCCAACATTTTTAGATGAAAGCTTTTCGTTAGTAATCTTTCCCACAGTTCTATTTCCAAAAACTCCAAAACCATGCTTGGGATTTGGTTTCCACTGAAGTTGAAGTCCATAATGGTTAAATGGTGCTCTCCAGATAAAATCTTTTCGAATAGAAACATTTTCTCCTATCGGTTGTTCTACAAAAACAGACATCCCAGCCCCTTTGAAGAGCTTGTCTTTTCCATATTTTAGGTGATGCTTTCCAACATCGTAAATAACGCATCTTCCAATATTTGTATGAAAAAAGGGTACTCGCTTCTCGATCCCCCCCTGGATACCCCAGCCACTGAAGGGTGTGAAATAAATCCCTTCTGCTTTGAGAAGCTTTCCCCAAGAATAGGAAGCATAAATATCTAGTTTACAACTATCCAAGAACCTATTTGCGAGAATTTTATTTAAAGAAATCGCTGTCGTTAATTGTGGTGTTAGGTAGTTGTGATTATTTGTAAGTTTTTTGTAATTAAGTCGTTGCAGAAGAAAATCTGCGCTCCATTTTACTGCTGATGTATAGTCAGGAGGGATGAATGCGGTGTAAGTATTTAAAAATCTATGGTGCCACGGAGAAATTTCCATGACGTTGCTGTAAATGCCATGACCTTCTGAATCATGTTTGACTCTTGCTGTCGGTCCAATGAATGTTTCAGAACAAAAACAGCTGATCGTTGTAAGAAAGAGGAAGCTGATCGGGGATATTCTTTTCATGATTACTATTATAACATAGTGTGCACGAGGTAGTTTTTTGACTCAAAAGTGATCCAGGTATATAGTTTTTTTATTATGGATGAAAATAAGAGGCAAGAAAAAGAGTGTCAGTAGAAGAATTTTCAACATGCAACTCTTCTGGTTTGATTGAAAACTATGATCACGAAATTTCAGAAGAATCACCTGTATCGTGGAATAGAAGAGAGGTTACGTCAAAAAAAGAAATCTTAGAATATAAGCTATTAGAATACCTTAAGGCTCCATCCCCGGTTCATCTAGTTTATTATCGTGGAGATGTTTCTAACAATTCAGAAAAAAAAGGCCCACTTTGGGGATATTTTGATAGTGAAGCAAAAAAACAAAATAAGTTTGATATTGCTGTATATCAATACCATATTCGGTGCAACAATGAAGAGTCTAAAAAACATCTAGAGAAGTCTTTTGAAATGATGGCAACAGGTATGGTTGGGGTTGTTATTGGAATTGCAACTTTCATTCATAATCCTGCAAAGGGAAGTTGGATGGTTTTTGTTGTTGCAGAGCGAGTTTGGAAAGGTGTTGAAGAGTTTAAAGAGGCAATGGAAACTTCTGGAACCCAGTTAGAAGATGTGACTTTTGTTACTTGGTACGATGATTACGAAAGAAACACTGAAGAACTTACAAAAAATTCAATTCTTGAACCTTGGAAGCCTTTGGATACTTCGGGATTTGATATCATGGACGAGCAGTATAAAAGAAAACAGCTAGACCCTTCGTTGTCTAATAATATAAGAGATTATGCATGAGATTTTTAAAACGAGCTTTGATAAACACCAGTAAAGAAGAAATAATTGTTAATTTTAGTGGTATTTGTTTTTGTTTGTTTCTTCGTATATTTAATATATTTCCTATTCTATTTTACGATGTAGTGTCTCTTTCTATTGCTTCTGCCGCTACAATATATTTTACATTCTACTCAAAATCTAAAGACAAAATTTCCATAAACAATCGCTTAATTGGTGCTATTGTGACAGGAATGATTATCTGGATGATGATAGAAGCCTATAGCAAACTTTTTGCTAAATGGGCTGTTTGTAGTTTTTTTTGAATTTAACGGTTTGAGATAGTTTAGGCTATACAAACCCATCATCAGAATCATAAAAATACTTGAAGTCATCATCACCTCCAAGGAAATCTAAAAAATCATTGTCTGCTGGATGTCTTCTGTTTGGAAGTGGTTCCGGCATGGGAATGCCTCTGTTTCGTGAATCAGATCTTGTTCCTTCTATGTATTCTAATATGTTTCTCCTTACATCTCTAGGAAATGTAGTCCTCTGATTATTTATAGTTGGTAATCTATTTTCAAAATATCCAACTGTTAAATCTCTAGGGTCTATTGGTTCGTTTGCAAAGCTATTTGTGATTGCTCGATAGTGATTCATATCTTGTTTTATTTTTTCTCTTTCATCATTCTCCTTAAAAGCTATCATTTTTCTATCAGATTCTTCACTTCCTTCAAGGTCGTTTTTTTCATCATCTGAATCTGTTTCACTTGCAAAAGGAGGGAAGTTGCCTTGATTCTGGAAAAAAAAATCATTATCATTATAAACATCATCATCATCCCATTTTGGCCTTTTTAAGGCGTCGTTTATTGATTGTCTCTTGGGTGGCATAATATTTAAATACTCCTTTTATTTTTCTTAATCTAGAAATGCTCTCCATCAAGTAAATGTCTTGAATAATTGCTGTCCCTTTTGTTTCTGTTCTACAAATTGGACATGGTATTCTGTCTTGTTTTGTTAGGTTTTTAGCCCTCATTGCTCTTGAAAAAGCTAATGAGTCAAAAGCATGGGAACATCTCATTATTATTGGTTTGTTAATGGGTTCAAGAGTTATAGGATCGATTAATCTTTCTGGAAGTTCCTCACAAAGAGGTCTCAATTCTTCTATTATATTTCCATTCATTGTCTTTTGAGCTTTTACCTCACGCATCTCAGATTCTCTGTCTTTGAATTCTGCCCTTGCTTCAATTTCTTGTGTTTTGATCTGCTCTCGAACAACTTGTTCAAAGTAAATAGTGTTATTCTGAATACTTGATATAGCTGACATCTTGTTCTCCTTGTCTCTATTATAACATATGTTGCATGAGTAGGTAGGAGGATACCAGAAACTAAAGATTTTCTTCGTGGGTAAACCAATCTCATTAAAGATAAAAAAGAATGCTTATTTAGGGGTGGCCCCCCATATAGGGGTAGACTCTATTGGTCACCACATAAACTCTCTTTGAAAACAGCTCTAATTTTTTCTAAATGAGAGATTACTTCTTTAAAGGAATGATCATAAAATATGTTTTTCACCGAAATTTTTCTTTTGCATAGAGGACAATCTAGCAAAGGATCGTCTCTACTTCTCTTAGACCTTCGGTATATTTCCACAATAGACTGCCTTTCAATTGTATGCCCACATCTTGTAACCATGGGCTTAACAAAAGGCTCCAGAGTAACGGGATCCATAGCATCTGGAGGTAGTTCTTCGCATAAGGGCCTGAGTTCTTCTACGATCTTATCACTCAATGTCTTTTGAGCTTTCATGGACTCTAGGTTCTTCTGCACTCCTTGCATCTCAACCTCTCGATCTTTCAGCTCTGCCCTTGCTTCAATTTCTTGTGTTTTGATCTGCTCTCGAACAACTTGTTCAAAGTAAATAGTGTTATTTTGAATACTTGATATAGCTGACATCTTGTTCTCCTTGTTTCTATTATAACATATGTTACATGATTAGCTATTTCTGGAGGATTTTTAGATCTTTTTGTGCCATAAGGATTCGTTGCTATGTTTCTTCTTTTTCCTAACAATCTTTCTCTGAACGGAATGTTTCGATACTTTTTTTGTGTCATTTTTTCTCTCTGAATCTTGGAAAAGGTTTTTTATTTTTTCTAAGTGTTGAATTGTTTCATCAAAAGATTGCTCATACAAGAAAAAATATCCTTGGGTTTCAGTTCTACATATTGGACAAGGTATCTTATCTTTTTTTGTTAGTCCTTTCGCCGCTGCTATTTTTGCTGCTGTGTCGGCACTTAAAGAATGACTACATCTCATTGATACAGGCGTTTTCATTGGTTCATATGTTACAGGATCCAAAACACAATCAGGCAATTCCCTACAAAGAGGCCTCAGTTTTTTAACTAGCCTTTCACTCATAGTTTTACGTCGCTTTGCTTTTTCTTTAACCATTGTTTCTATCTCAGACTCTTTAGTCTTCATTTTTTCTTGCATTGCGTGCTCAAGAATTTCGTCAAAGGACATTGTCTGTGTTGAAATGGTGGTGCTGTTTTTTGGTGTGGTTGATATGCTCATCTTGTTCTCCTCGTCTCTATTATAACATATGTTGCATGAGTAGGTAGGAAGATACCAGAAATTAAAGATTTTCTTCGTGGGTAAACCAACCACATTAAAGATAAAAAAGAATGCTTATTTAAGGGTGGCCCCCCTTCGATCGCTTCACTTGAGCTTTTGAGTCCCTTTCATAGGATTCGAATGATTTCAAAAAGCTTTTGGGATCCATAATCGCAATACACAATATTTAATCTTCCAGTATCTATCAGCTCAGAGAAAAATTTTTGCTTTTCCCTTTCAAAATACTCTTCGGTAGACAAATCTGTATATTCATCAACAGAAATAGAGTCTCCATTGATAAAATATTCGTAAGGATTGTCTTCTGATGTTTGGTGAGAACTTCTAAAGTAGTGTTTGATGGATCTACGATTATTTCTGGATAATTTTATGCCAATATAGGCAATGCAAAATTAATCAATGACATCGTTTTCCCATGAGATGTAGGAGCTGCTAATACGCTAATTGCTCCTCCCTTGAATTCTATCTTAATAGGCTCAGTGGGGTTGCCATTTTCTCTTAAATCATAGCCGGTGTAAATGCCCTGACTAATGACTTGCATCTCTTCAATGATTTCTTTTTCCTGAAGCAGTTCTTCAATATGTTCTTTTTCTTCAGTCGTCAAAGAGCTGTTTTCTAAGTGCTCTTCATCGAGATCTTCGAGTTAGTGCTTAGATTTGAAAGTAAAAATTTCTCGTTCTTTTTCAATGAGCCGATCTGTAAAAAACGAAGACTTGTGAGAGGCCCTTAGAGATTCAAAAGAGTGTCCTTCAGAAAGAGGCTGTTTAATGATATTTACTGGTAGCACGGCTTTTCTAGTGATCAACTCTATAAGCCTCTAAATATAGAGCTCAATGCCTCAGCAATGATCTAAGAGAATCTACTTGTTCATGAAAACTGGAAGGTAGAGAATCGGTATGTTTCTGAAAAGCAAATCGATCTCATCAAAAAACTGTCCAAGAAAACAGAAACTAAACTCCCCAGGATTGAAATCCTCAGAGAAATGGGAATAAACCAAGCAAGCCAAACGATTACGTATCTGATAAATAAGCAAATAGAGATGAAAAACAAGGCGCAAAAAGAACCAATTACAAGTAAGCAGGCTTATTTTTTGGAAAGTCTTCTTAGATAGTGTAGTCACGAGATTTCTGCCCATAAAGCCAAACATCTGATCTGAACCGCAGCCAAGAAAGAAGATGTGTGCTTAGCATAGCGTGTAGCAATTCCTCTCCATCACTTCAAATGTAAAAAAGCATTTTCTACAAGATGTCTCAATTTATAGAGATGCTTATCATAAGCTCTCTTGCTTTTCCTATTTTTCTGAGAGGGATAACCGCCTTCATTCCTTGAGAGATCGCTTGAGTTACGATTGCATCGCTGTCATAATCCCGATCTGCTAGTAAGTAATCGGCGTTAATTTTCTCTATTAGGTGTTTGGCCTGAAGGTAGTCTGATTGAGTACCTGACGTAATAATCGCTCTGACCAGCATACCATGCGAATCCATGGCCAAATGTAATTTCGTGTTGAACCCCCTTTTGTTCGAGCCATATCTTGATTACCACCTTGTGCACCTGCTGCGGGAAAGTGAACTTTGATATGGGTTGCATCGATCATTAACCACTCGTAATCAGGATCGTCCACCACTTTTTCCAGAAGAAGTTCCCAGACACCTTTATTCCTCCAACGGATAAAACGACGATGCACATTTCCCCAGTTCCCATAGTCTGAAGGTAAGTCACGCCATGGAGCTCCGGTACGAATAATCCAAAAAACCGCGTTGATAAATCGCCGATTATCTTGTGCTACCCCTCCCCACACCCCTCTTCTTCCTAGAAGATAAGGTTCAAGTTTTTTTCAAATTCGATCTGAAAATATCGTGACGTCTGTGCGCTGGTACGGTCATCTCTAAACCTCTCCTTGAAAGTTTAAGAAATTAGCTTAGCACAAATTTAAACTTGTGTCTACACTATCTAGACACAAGAAAAAATCTTAGATTGATTAAAAACCTTTTTTAAAATAAACAAAGAAGGAAGTCGAACTAGGTTTTTTTAATGCTACGAGCATTGGGTTTTTCTATTTTCTTTTCATTACTTTTTATGACTCAAGGATGTGACATCAAGGGAGCCAACGATCCTTATTCCTATGCTCCTCGCCATCCTGATTCCATTTGGCAACCTCCTAAAAAAGCTCAAAAACGTCTTCTAAATATGGAGGATCTTGCTAAAGAGGGTGAGGACTATCATGAGTTTTCAAAAGAAGCTCCGATAACCCTTGCTGAAATTATCGACATCGCCCTTTCCAGAAACCCAGATACCAAACAGAGTTGGGCTGCAGCTCGTGTGAGTGCGGCCGAATATGGGCAATCTCTTCAAGATTACTTCCTACTTGCCGAAGGAGCAGGTAACTACACGCGAACACGCTTTGCACAGTTTACAGGGGCGACGCGCTCTATTGTTTATGAAACCCAATATGGTGGAGGACTAGAGCTCACTTATACAATTCTTGATTTTGGACAGACACGAATGACGAGTGAAGCAGCTCTTCAATCTCTTTTCAATGCCGATTGGTCCCATAATAGCCGGGTTCAGCAAACGATTCAGATCGTTATGACAGACTATTACAATTATCTGTACCAAAAACAGCTTCTTTTCTCTACAGAGCAAGATGTAGTTAACGCCAAAGTCTCCTTAAATGCTACTGAGGAAAAATTCCGACAAGGACTTGCTGGCATTTCAGATATCGTTCAAGCCAGAACGCAGTACTTGTCCCATAAGCTTGCCATCGTCAAACAAAAGCAGAACATTCATACATCCTATACTCAATTACTCAACGACATGGGACTCCCCTCTGATGGAACCATCTATTTTCAGAACTATCCAGATGAAATCGTCTTCTTTGAACTAGAAACGCTTGACACTCTTATCCTCAAAGCCAATGAAAACCGCCCAGACCTTTTTGCCGCCGAGGCAGGAGTGAAATCCAGCATTGCAAACTATAATGCCACCCGTCTAAAAAAAATGCCTATCGTCACTGGAGAATTTGATATTGGAAAAAAGCACTTCCAACACGGGGTCAATGATCACTATGATTTTACTGCACAAGTGAACCTTACATTCCCTCTTTTTCAAGGGTTTCTCATTGAGAACACCATCAAAAAAGCACGAGCTACAATTGAAGAATCTGAAGCTTCGTTGGATCAAATCCGTCTAAGCATTATTCAAGAGGTTTCTAACTACAGAAGTGACGTGGGGTATTCTAAAGAGTCTATTGAATATGCAAAAGCTTACTTAGAATCAGCTGAGGAGGATTTCAAAGTTAATCTAAAAAAATACCGCGTAGGAACCGGAACGATTACCGACTTAATCAATGCCCAAACTGCAGTTTCTGATGCACGATCCCAATTCGCGCAAGCTCAAAATGGCTGGTACAGGTCAATTACCAATCTTGCCTACGCAACCGGAATCCTATTCCGTCCAGCCGATCAGGAACAGACCCCCTATTTAGAACTTATAGAAGATAAGGAAAATCTACATGAAAAGCCTTCTTTTTAGCGCAGCACTCATGCTATCTCTTGTAGGGTGTTCAAAAAAACAAGCCTCGCATGAACCAAAGGGCATCCCTGTTCACGCCACTAAATCTATTGCCAAAGATGTACCAAAATATATTTCAACAATAGGGCATATGGAAGCTTGCCAAATCGTCAATGTGATGGCTCAAGTTGATGGGTATCTTATGAAAACCTACTTCACAGAAGGAACAGACGTGAAGCGAGGAGATCTTCTATATCTTATAGATCAACGCCCCTATATAGCAGACCTTGAAAAAGCAGAAGGAGCACTAGAAAAAAGCATTGCAAATCTCGGATATGCTGAGAGAACCGCTGAAAGAAACTCACAGCTTGTAAAGGATGAATATATTTCGCAAGACCAGTTTGATAGCTTAGTCACAACAGTCATGGCTGATGATGCTACAGTCAAACAAAACCAAGCTGCAGTAGAAAATGCAAAAATCAACTTGGGGTACACAATGGTTTACTCGCCCCTTGATTCACGTGCTGGAGAGACTCAAATCTATGATGGAAACCTCATTTTAGAAAATCAAGAAAAGACTCTTGTCACTCTGAACCAAATCACTCCCATCTATTCAGTCTTCTTCATCAATGAAAAAGATCTTCCCGCTGTCCAGAGATACAGAGCAAAGTACAATGATTTAAAAGTCTATATCACAGTAGATGATCCAGAATCACCAACCTATGAAGGGATTCTCACCTTTATTGATAATGGTGTCGATATTTCAACAGGAATGATCAAGTTAAAGGCAAGTCACACAAATGATGATAAAGTCCTATGGCCGAATCAATATGTCAAAGTGAAGATTGTCCTGGATGTTCTTGAAAATGCAGTCATTGTCCCCTTCGAATCGGTTCAAACCAGCTCAAAGGGGAAATATATCTATGTCCTGAAAGGAAATCAAACAGTAGAGCTGAGAGATGTGACTGTTGGTCAAATGCAAGAAGACAATACCATCGTTGTGACTAAAGGATTAAGAGCTGAAGAAAAGGTTATTACTGTGGGGCAAGTTAACCTTTACCCCGGAGCCAAAGTAACTGTGAAACAGAGCGAGGATGAGCTGTGAATCTTTCCGAACCTTTTATCCGCCGCCCCGTGATGACGACACTTGTCATGGTCTCAATCCTATTTTTAGGAATATTTGCCTATCAAGGCCTTCTGGTCAGTGACCTTCCTGATGTCGAGTATCCCACAATTGAAGTCACAACAAGCTATCCAGGCGCTGGACCTCAAACCATAGCCGACACTGTAACCTCTCCTTTAGAGCGGCAATTTACAAGTATTGATGGGATCGAAATAATTGCCTCTTCCAGTACAAATGGAAGCTCAACAATCGTCCTTCAGTTTAATCTCGACAAAGATATTGATTCTGCTGCAACAGATGTTCAATCAGCAATTAACCAAGCCCAACCGAATCTCCCAGCTGATTTGCCAAACTACCCTACCTATAAAAAAACAAATCCCTCTCAAGCCCCCATTCTTTTCCTTTCAGTTTCCTCTGATCTCATGTCCCTTGCTGACCTTTATGATTATGCCTATGCACTGATGGGCCGTCGACTAAGAATGGTCAATGGAGTCTCCGATGTTGATGTCTATGGATCGCCTTTTGCCGTTCGTGTTCAAGTCGATCCTGACTATTTGTCCGCTCATCAAATCGGGATCAATGAAGTTGCCAATTCAATTGTCAATAGTAATCCAGAGCTCCCTGTAGGAAACCTCTATGGACCTGATACAGAATACACAATTCAGGTTGACGGGCAGATGAAAACTGCGGCTGGTTATAATGAACTGATTGTTCGAAACAATAATCAAGCTCTTTTAAAAGTCAAAAATCTTGGGAATGCAATCAATTCTTTGCAAAACGATAAGTACGCTCTCAACTACATCACCAAAGAAGGAGAGGTTCCCTGCGTTGTCATTGCGATCGTAAAAGAAGCTGGAGCTAACACCATTAAGGCCATTGAAAACGTTAAAAAAATGATTGAACAGATCAAATGGGAACTCCCCGCCTCTATTAAGCTTGAATATCTTTTTGACCAATCAATCTTCATTATGGAATCTGTCCATGATGTTGAGCTCACTCTGATTGTAGCCTTCATTCTAGTTGTTTTAGTCGTTCTCTTCTACCTTGGAAAATTTCTAGATGCTGTCATTCCGATTCTAGCCCTCCCCATGTCTGTCGTCGGGACCTTCGCCTTAATGTTTGTCTACGGATTCAGCATCGATACCTTATCACTTCTTGCCCTCACTCTATCAGTAGGGTTCCTTGTTGATGATGCCATTGTCGTTCTCGAAAATATCCAACGCCATGTTGAAATGGGGAAAACGGCATGGGAAGCCTCTCTTAAGGGATCTAAACAGATCAGCTTCACGGTCCTTTCCATGACCCTCTCCCTTGCTTGCGTATTTATTCCCTTAATATTTATGGCTGGAATCATGGGAAGAATGTTCAGAGAGTTTGCAATTACCATCGTAACAGCCGTTCTTATTTCGGGATTTATCTCCCTATCCTTAACCCCCATGCTCTGTAGTCGCTTTGTTTCTCAAGCCTCCCATAATAAGAAGAAAAACTGGATCGAAAAAATCTCTAACAAACTCAACATATCTCTTCTTAACGTCTATAAAAAAGGACTCAATGTCGTTTTTAAACACCGGTTGATAACCGTCCTTGCCGGATGTGCTTCCGTTGCTGCCACCATTTATCTAGGAGCTTCTCTTCCAACAGATTTTATCCCTGGAGATGACCTGGGCTTTGTTAATGGGTTTGCCGTTGCATCAGATCCCACATCCCCCTATAAGATGATAGACTACCAAAACAAACTCTCAGAAATCATCCGAAACGATCCGAACGTCCAAGATCATGTTGCCGTCGCCGCCATTCCAAATCCTAACCAATCCCTCATGTTTATCCGCTTGAAGCCTTTTAAGGATAGGGCCAGCATGACTAAATGTATCCAACAGCTCCTGCCTAAGCTTCAGGAAGTTCCTGGAGTTAGTGCATTTCTCCGCCCTCTTCCTCTGATTAACCTCGATGCCGGAACATCTATGAGCATGGGAAATTATCAATACACTCTTCAATCTACTAATACCGATGCTCTCTACGAAGACGGGGAGAAAATCCTCACAAAAATGCGACAGTCTTCTGATTTCAGACAAGTAATCAGTAATATACACAATAAAGCCCTCTATCTCGGCGTGCATATTGATAGAGACCGCGCCTATGAGCTTAATGTTTCTGCTAACGCGATTGAATCAACATTTGAATACGCCTATTCAGGAGGAAGACTTTCTCTCATCAACGGCATTGCAGACCAATACCATGTCATTATTGAAACCATACCAAGTGCCTACAAAAACCCCAGTGTCTTAGATAAGCTCTATGTCTCTGCCTCTATAAATACCGCCATTAATGGTCGCAATGTTAACAACAACATTGGAACAAAATTCCCCACTCAAGTTCCCCTTTCAGCAGTCGCCTCGTGGAAAGAAACCATTGGTCCTTTAAGTGTTGCTCATATCAATACACTCCCCGCCGTTACTATCTCGTACGATCTAGGAAAAGGCGTTCCTTTAGGAACCGCGCTCTCCAAGCTCGATACGATTGCAGACAGTACACTTTCGAGCGATGTCCATCCCATCCAAATTGGTTCGAGTCAAATCTTTCAACAGTCCTTTTCAAGCCTAGAGTTTCTTTTTGTGATTACCATCTTTGCAATCTATGTAATCCTTGGAATTCTCTATGAAAACTTTACCCATCCCCTCACTGTCATGTCTGCGATTCCTCCCGCCGCACTTGGCGCAATCACAACTCTCATCATCTTTGGGGAGCCCCTCTCCCTCTATGCTTGTATCGGTATCATTATGCTGCTTGGGATCGTCTTAAAAAATGGAATTATGCTTGTCGACTTTGCTAATGAAGGGATTCTCAAAGGAAAAGATATTCATACCGCCATTTATGAAGCGTGTTGTGCCCGTTTCCGACCCATCTTGATGACGACCTTTGCAGCCATGATGGGAGCCGTTCCTATTGCCCTTGGAATTGGAGGGGCCACTGCACAATCACGCCGCCCTCTTGGAATGGTTGTCGTTGGAGGGTTAATTATCTCTCAGATTCTAACGCTTTACTTCACCCCAATCATTTTTATCTATCTTGAAGAGATGCGACAAAAATTCCATATAGGCCGCAAGAAAAAAACTGCTACGCCAGAAATCTAGATATAGCTAAGGATAAGGTAAAACAAATGCCTGCTATAAAAAATCTTTACTTTACTGCCGGGGATGAAATGTGTCGAAGGCGTCAAAAAGACGCTTTTTCGAAAGATGGGTGTAGCGATCCGTTGTCCCAATATCGGCATGACCAAGCATTTCCTGAATCACCCGAAGATCCGCCCCATGGTCTAAAAGATGCGTTGCGAATGAATGACGTAAAGTATGAGGAGAAATTTTTTTTTCGATTCCCGACACTCGCGCATAAAACTTCACCTTTTCCCAAACAGTCACCCGACTCATACGCTTTCCCCTTTTAGACACAAAAAGAGGACGATGGTCCCCCTTGTCATGACGGTAGTTCCCAAGGTATGCATCAATCGCAGCGATTGCTTCTTCTCCAATAGGGACAATGCGTTCTTTCCCTCCTTTTCCAAGCACTCGAACGGTATTTTCCCCAACATCATGAATATCTAAATTGCATAACTCAGACACCCGAATTCCCGTTGCATACAAAGTCTCAAGCACTGCCTTATCGCGCATTTCTTCCTCTCCATTTCCAGGAGCTCCTAACAGCCTTTCAATCTCTTCACTTGAAAGTACCTCAGGAACCAGTTGCCACATCTTTGGTGACTCCAAAAGAGCCGTCGGATCCTTTTCAACATGCCCTTCTCGCTTCAAAAAACGGAAAAAACCACGGAGAGCCATCAGTGTCCGATAGATTGAGCTACTCGCATACCCCTTCTTCTTTAGGTAGCTCATGTGATTCACGATTTCTTCTTCTGTAGCCTCTCCATCTAGATCTTCTGCAAAACGCCGAATATCTCTTCCATACGCCTGAATCGTGTTCACAGAGAGCCCTTTTTCAGAGGAAATATATGATAAAAATTCGTGGATTCGTGGTTCCCAGTTCATGCCTTCAAAGGATAACCGAACTAGGATAAAGTGTCACATAATGAGACGAGAATGTCTCTGAAGACTTCGAGAGATTTTTGCTCCGCATCAAAACGCATAATCAGTTTTTCATCGTAATGCTCTAAAACAGGAAAAGTCTCTTTTTCGTAGATTTCCATCCGCTTCTTGAGTACTTTAGCATCCCGATCATCAAGCCTTTTTTCAATCAAAGCTCTTCTTTGAATTCTTTGGATCAAAGTGTCAGGATGTTTCGACTCCAAAAGGATAATCTTTTTCACAGAAATGTACCTCTGCAAAATTTTGACCTGCTTGACTGTCCTTGGAATTCCATCTAGAAGAAGAAGCTGATCTTTAGGAAAATACCGGTTTGTTGCAATCAGCCCCATCACATAGTGGTGCCAGATCTCAATCGTTACATCATCAGGGAGGAGTTGCCCCTTCCCCGCAAAGCTGTGATAGAGCTTCCCCGCTGGAGATTCTGGAGAGAGACCTCTAAAAATATCTCCAGAAGAGAGGTGGAAATGGTTTCCAGCGCTACTCAAAAACTTCCCTATTGTCCCCTTTCCAGCCCCCGGAGGACCAAAAATAAGTACAGACTGAAATTTCTCCTCAATCTGAGGGAGAATTAGTTCGTTCATAACATACTAATAAGTAGCAATTTAAGCTAACTCCTCTAAACCCGAGCATAACATACCCTCATTATTAATCCAGAAAATAATATAATTATTTAGTTGTAAGAGATATACAATATAGTTAAATTTAATTGTAAAATATGATATAATTGAAAAGAGTTAATTATAAGGTGATAATATATAATGGAAAAATCAAGACCTATAGTTCAAGAAGCTTGCTTCAAAACAGCTCAAACAATGGGAAGAGACTATTACCAAAAAGTAAAAATTGGTGGTAAAAACTACTTTGCCATGATCTTTCAAGGTGGAGTCCCCTCCCGCATGCAAGCTCACGATACAGTAAAACTCAGAGACCTCTCCAAAACCTTCTTCAACGCTCACCAAGAGGCCTCAGAAACCAACCTAAGTAACAGCGATATTACACACATTGACTCCCTAGGAATACACTTTAGAGAAAGAGAGATTCAGCTCAGTCGTGAGACTGGGATAGATAAAGAGACAGAAGATCTCTTGATGGCAGGGTTTGACTCAGAGAAAAATGCTATCTTTCAACACTATAACCAAGCTAGACCCGCCCCAGTCGCTAAAGAGGCAATTCCTACTCAATATCGCCCCTATTTAGAAGAAGGACTGGAAGATGAAGATGGATTATACGACGAAGCTGCAGTCAAAGCTGCGATTAATCATTATACTCTGGCTCGATTCAACGGCGTTAAAAATATTGTCGTAAGCGCCAATCCTGGAGCTCAAGAGTCTATAGAAAGACAATTAGAAACAACTTCAAGAGTTTCGATCAGCTTTGAAGGCGTGATAAACGAATCCTGCAACATTCTAAGACAGCATATGACCGCGCAAACCGTCTGGAAAGCAATGATAAACGTTCTTCTTCCAGAGCAGCTCATTCTAGTTAGAGACATCGAGGAAGAGGACGATGCCCTTGAGCTTGGAGAAGCCTTTCCACTAGAAAGTGATCCCTTTGAACATTTAAATTCATTAGGCTCTGTTCCCTTAAGATCACAAGAAATTCTTTCAGAGGAACATAGAGACAGAGAAAGCGAAGAATTAGATCCATTTGCATCCGTGACTCCAACACGAACTAGCGGAAATTGGTTATCTCAATTCGGATCGTACTCCTGCAGTTATCTCCCATCTCGAACATCCCTTCCGTTTGTAGGAAGGGTTTTCTCTGTATCAACCCCTGTTTCACGTGTTGAAGGAGACGTTGATCTGAAGTCAATGATTAGCTCCAGAATTGTGGAGCTTGGTTCAGGTCACGGCGTTGATGGAGAGGAAGAATACTCAAACTACAGCAGCAGCGATGAAGAAAAGGGTTGGCTTGATTCTGCCCTTCACGAGCCCTTAGTACTACACTCTACTCATGAGTGCAAAGAGGTCCATGTTGCACCTCTCACAGCACAAGAAGTGCATAATGAATTACTTCTAGAGGCTCAAAGAGCTCCCGTAGGCAATATTCCACCTTCAAGCAAACAAGCCGCAGCTAAAAATTCTCTTGAGAAAATTAGAGCAAAGATAAGAAAAGAAGAGGATATTGAAGCCTTTACTGAAAATGAACAAAAAATTATCAGGGAAGCAATCACTAGAAACGCTAAATTTATGCAGGGGAGAAGTCATAATTCTCAGCTTACAACAATTTTAGGTGGACTAGAAACTATTTCTCAAGGACATTAATACCCTAAGTTTTGAGCGTATTTCGCTCATTACCAAGAATTAGGTTAATAGCTTTGTGAACTTCCACAAGAACAGGACCCTTTTACATTAGGATTTGTTACCTTAAACCCTGATCCCATAAGACCTTCCAAATAGTCAATTTCACATCCGAGTAGTCGTTGAAGCATCTTTCGGTTTACAAAGATCTTAACATCTTGAGAATTAAATATTTCGTCATCATCCATTGGTTTTTCAGAAAAATCAAGAATATATTCGAAACCACCGCACCCACCAGGCTTATCAGCAAAGCGAAGAGACCATCCCTCTTTTTTATCAGCAGCCAAAATCGTCTTGAATTTTTTAGCAGCTCTCTTGGTCATAGAGATCGTTGTCGGGTCGCTTTTTTCCTCAATCACTCCATTGAGTTTCTTTAGAAGACTCTCAATTTCATCCTCAGAATAGCCGTGCCCAAGCATTCCAACTTCGAGAGTCTCCCAGGTTGAAGCTTGGCACCCAACGCACTGCAGCCCCGCATTTGAGAGCTCCTGAGCAATTCTCTGGCTCTTCTGGGGGTACTTTCCCAAAATCGAGTCGATCGTCATATCCCGTGTGATTGGTTCTTTAGTAGTCAATTTTAACAGTCCCTTGTTTAATCGTGCATTGGCAGGCGAGACGCTCTTCATCAGTCTCCCCTAAGAAATCAAGCTCCTCTTGAGTGAGCTCAGAAAGGTTCTTACTCCCCTCTTTCACTTCAATCACGCATGTACCACAAACCCCTTCTGTACAAGCAAAGGGAACTCCGGCTTCCTCGCAAGGGTCTTTTAGGGGCGAGCCATCTTCGATCTCTACCTCATCTTCATTCAATATTAGCTTAGCCATATCATCTATACCTTTGTAGACTGAGTATTAGGACGGTTTTTGGACCAAGGAGCAACTGTGATTTCACCATATTCCCTTTCCTCCTCATCCATAACACTTTGTCTATGAAATTCATCGATCAGAAAAATCTAGTTTTGTCTCATTTGCCCTTTGAAACTAAAAATCGTCCTATAACTAGCCTTTTAGAGATGGATTAAAGCGGATTAAGAGAAAAAACTCAAGAGACAATTGCAAAACTCCTGATCAGTCGATTCTTGCAATTGGTTCTCAAGAAAAAGAAAGGCAGCCTCCAGAAGGAGGTTGCCTTTACAAGTAAGAATGGTTCAAATCAAGATTACATCCCTTCTAAATGCTCCTGAGGGGCAGTGACCCCTTCAGTGAGAAGTTCTTCAGCAGTAGCTTTCAAGGTCTCGATCCCCTCAGGGAATCCAACCTCGATAAGAAGACTATTTAAGTAGGTCAATTCTGACTCTAAAAGGTCTACCTGACTCTCCAGAGTAGCTACACGTGTTCTAAGCTTTTCATCCATTTGAAGACTCCTTAAACTATTATTTTGTTATTAATATACCACCTATTATATGATTTTTATCTCTATTTATCAAATAAAACCTCATATTTTTAATAAATTAAATATTTATTAATACATAACTAGATTAAATGAAATACTTATAAAAACCTTACTACATTATTTTAAATATGTTATTAATTAAAAGTTATTTATCATTAATGATAAAAATGTTATAATAATTACATAAATGAATAAAAAAATACATTAGAAACATAAAAGGTGAAAAATGGAACAAACAAGACTAACAAGAGCCTCTTCCCTCAACAACCTAATAAAATCTGACGCTCTAAAGAGCACTCAAGGCAGAATGCAAAGAGCAAAATCTATGGATGATATGAGAACTGTAGAGGCTCTCCCTGTAGTAACTCCATCAAAACAACAAATTGGAACAGCATTGGGAATTAAAGAAAGAGATCTATCTAAAGGACAAGCTCTTCTAAATCAAGACTTCTCTAGATGGGATTTATCAGCAACGGCTGCCAAAACAAATACGACCTATAATGGGTTCGCGAAAACAATTCTAGTTGGGCTGAAATCCATCTGGAATTTTGTTGTTAATGGATCTCAACTTGTTACAGACGCTAAAACTAACCAAGAACTTCTAAAGAATCCTGTTCTAGCAACTGAAGCTATTTCTTATCTAGCTGATCTAAGAGCTAAGGGAGTAACGGTTGATGTCAGTCAATATCGTGATGATAAGCTCAAACAAGCTAAAGGTTCTAATGTAAACCTTGCGACGGCTAGAGGCAAAGAGGAGGGGTTTATTCTTTCTGCAAAAGCTTTTGAAGCAAGACTTCCAGAAAGCATGAGAAGTAAACTGTCAGGAACTGCAGATATTTTTGCTGCAAAACAAACTTCTATTGTACAGATAGAAGCTGCAATAAACGCAATTTCAGCTCTCGCACCATCATTTGATACGCAAAGACAAATGGTTGCTGCTGTCACGCACAACATCGCAATGGAAGCTGGAATTATCAATGCTGATGGGGAAATCATTGATCAAGCAAAAACGAGCTTCCTAAGTGATCAAATGAGTAGCCTATGGATTCAATCAGCTCCTGTTGGAAAGAATGCAACTCCATACGCTGTGACTAAATTTACAGACGAAATTGCAACAAACTTTAATGCTAATAAACCTGAGTCTTTTAATGCAATTTATGATGATGTTAGAAATCACGCACAACTTTTTGCTGAAGCATTACTTACAGAAAAACCTGGTGAAGAAGAAGGGGCTGAAAATTACGCTGCAACGCTAAAAGAGGCTCAAGCTAGCTTTGAAACTCAAATCTGGGATTCTCTAAAGGCTAACGATACCTTCACGGCTAAAGTGAAGTCTACCGTTGGAACCATCACAGTAGATCACACAAGATTTCACAACTACGCTCTGACAACCGATGCTGTTGCTGAATCAGTGATTGGAAGCTTCCAAGAAATTTCAGAATCCAACCGAGGCAACCAGTCTGGAGAAGAGTTCTTCAACATGCAGCTTGAAGCTCTTGGAACAAGAATGCCTACCGAAATGTTCAGTATCCTTAACGGCTTTACTCCTGAAGAAGTTGCTACAGGAACACAAGAAATGTCTTTAAATCGCCTCCATGAAATCGATCCAACCTTGGCTCGAGAAGATGTATCTATGAGTTCTTCTGATCTATTAACTGCACTGGGGATAGAAAAATCAGCAGGGGGTAATGTCATAAAGTTTCAGGAAGTAGGTGGTGATATCTATACTGTTCTATCAGAATCCAACATCACTACAGACGAAAATGGTGCTAACATTACAGGAATAATACGGAATAAACAATTCACTAATGAAACACTCGCAGACACTCTAACATACGCCGGTTGGCATTATACACAGGTACAACGTCTTGTAGCGAATTTTAATGCAGAAACTAAAATGGTAGCTCCATATGAAGAAAACCAAGCAATCAGTCGTAGCGCTTTACAAGCTACTCTAAATAATGATGCTATCCCCGCTGATCAGGCGCAAGTAATCGCAGCTAACTTTAATCCTGCGACGCAAATGGTAAACATCTCCGCTGTTGTTAAGAATGCTCAAGGATCTGCTGCTCTTCTAAAAAACATAGTTCCTTCTAATTTCCTCCTTGCTGAGGTTGTTAGAAAGCATACTAACAACGACACAGCGCAAGTAAACATCTTTAATGTATTTACAGACCCAAGCCTTCTTAAGCACAGCGCAGTAACCACTGAGACGCTAAGAGCTGGAAGTACTAAAGCAGAAGCAAAAGCTGCTCTATTCAGCCGTTGGATTGGATACTCTAATGGTGGAATCATGGGGCAATACCAAAATGCTCTTGATTTCATGAGAGTTGAGGAGGCTCCTTCTACGCGAGCACTTGAGCATTATGATGCAGATGGAAAGCAGGATGAAATCGATGCACTTAGCAACCATCTTGCTGCCTTGACAACGCTTGCAACGCAGGGAACTGTTAGCGAAAATCTACAAGCAGCTAGAGATGATCAAAAAAACACTCTAGAATTAGAGCTTCAAGACTCTTATGCTAGAAGCCTAGGGCTCTTTAAAACTGGGAACATCAATACTGGCGCTCTTGAAAAACGATTCAACCTACAAGTTGGAGACTACTACAGCATGCTAAGTAAATCTCTTGGGCTTCTTGAAGCAGGAACTACAGGTTCTGCAACACTTACAAGAGAATTGCTCACTCACCTTAATGAGGAAGGTGCTGAAGCTTTAGCAAATGGTGCTGAAGTTGATGCGAATAAAGTCGCAGCATACCTACTCATCACCGAAGGAAAAATCTCTTGGGATGAGTATGCCAAACTTTACACCGGCTCTAAAGCTGTCAAAGCTGCTGATAAAAGAATCATTGAACTACTTAAAGGAATCACTTCTGATGCACACGGCATCGATACGATCAGTATGAGACTAAGAGGTCTTGAAGAAAGCGTGACTCTAGCGCAATTCACTAATCAAATCGATGAGTTCAGAACGCACCTTCAAGATGTGGCTCAACCAGCACTGACTCGCTACATAGCTGACATTAAGACTCCTATTTTCATGATTGAAAACGACAATTTTGATGGTGTAATTGCCGCTGTTAATACACTGGGCATTCCTGTTCTTGCTCAGGTGATTGCAGAAGCAATCAGTCCAGCTTTAGAAGGGGTTGAAAGAGCTCCACTTCTAAAGGAAATTCAAGATAACCTGAATAACTTAGCATTCACTGATCAAAAAGACGATGCAGCTGACTGCCTTAAGAAAATCGTTAAAGCAAGCAAACTCCCCAGAGAACCTCTTGTTATTGATCGCGAAGAGCTAGATGCAGTTCTTAGAGAAGGGGAAGATTCTTAAACTAGGGATAATCTCTTATTAAGAGTTGCTTCTAAAACATATTCTAAAAAGGTTCGTGTGAGGTTCACACGAACCTTTTTTTACATATGGATCGGTTTTGAAACAAGGGCTAGAGCTGCTTCTTTGAGGGCCTCGGAGAGCGTTGGATGGGCATGGAAAGTGCGAGCAAGATCAGCTACTGTCGCCCGTTTTTCAAGGGCAAGAGTGGCTTCAGCAATCAATTCCCCAGCATAGGAAGAGATGATATGGACACCTAGTAAAACCCCAGTTTCTGCGTCTGCAATCATTTTGACAAACCCAAAATCGTCCCCGCTGCAACGGGCGCGAGCATTCGCCTTAAAGGGGAATTCTCCTGTTTTGATGGAAAGCCCCATCCCCTTAGCCTCGACCTCGGTCAAGCCTACAGCTCCCACCTCAGGATGGGTATAAACAACGCTGGGAATCGCAATGTACTCGATATGGGGACTCTGCCCAGCTATAATCTCCGCCGCCGCATACCCTTCTTCTGAGGCTTTATGGGCCAGCATGGGGCCATCAACGATATCCCCAATCGCATAGATATGAGGCTGGGAGGTACGGAAATTATCATCAATCGGGATGAATCCCCTCTGATCTGGGGTGATTTGAGCTGATTCTAGCCCCAGTCCTTGGGTGTAGGGACGGCGACCAACTGAGACTAGAACATACTCTGCAGAGAGGGTGTTTCCCCCTTCGATTGAGAGCTTAACCCCCGAGGAGGTCACCTCAGCGCTTGAAACCTTTGAGGAGAGCTGAAAGGTGAGTCCCTGCTTTGTAAGGGTTTGCTCTAAGGCTTTTGAAATCGCATCATCAAGGGTTGGACAGATCTTATCGAGGAATTCAACGAAATGGACCTCGGCACCTAATCGGCTATAGACCGAACCTAGCTCCACGCCAATAATGCCTGCTCCTACAACGATCATCTTTTTCGGGACCTCTTTGAGAGCAAGAGCTTCTGTTGAGGAGAGGACTCTCTCTTCATCAAAGGGAAGAAAAGGAAGAGGGGTGGGTTCAGACCCAGTCGCTAGAATAAAATTCTTTGAAGTGTAGTCTTGCCCTTCAACTGTAATCGTATGAGAATCCTTAAAGGTTGCGCTCCCTTTGATGTGGGTCACTTTATTCTTTTTAAAGAGCCCTTCGATTCCCACATTGAACCCCGAAACGACTTCTTCCTTGCGCTTCATCATTTGGGGAAAGTTGATTTTAGGGGTGGCTTCAATCCCGTGGGTTTTTCCTTCATGGAGTAGATTGTAATACATTTCGGAGGAGTGCAAGAGACACTTTGAGGGAATACATCCTACATTCAGGCAGGTCCCTCCCAGAGCTTTTTCCTTTTCAACGCAGGCCGTTTTTAAACCAAGCTGAGCTGCACGAATCGCAGCCACATACCCTCCCGGCCCTGACCCAATGATCACGACATCAAAGGAATCAACCATCGGTTTCTCCAAGGAGGAGGCGTTCGGGCTTTTCGAGCATTTCTTTCACCCGTACTAAGAAGGTGACAGCTTCCTTGCCGTCAACAATCCGATGATCATAGCTCAGTGCTAAATACATCATCGGGCGAATTTCGATTTTTCCATCGATAACAACCGCTCTTTGGACGATGTTATGCATCCCTAAAATGGCACTTTGAGGAGGATTAATAATAGGCGTTGAAAGCATAGATCCAAAGACTCCCCCATTCGTAATGGTAAAGGTTCCTCCCTGAAGATCTTCAATAGAAATCTTCCCTTTGCGTGCTTTTGCTGCAAACTCCTGAATCCCTTTTTCGACCCTTGCAAAGGAGAGCTTTTCTGCGTTGAGGAGAACGGGAACCATTAGTCCTTTGGGCGTCGATACCGAGATGCTAATGTGGCATCCGTCATTGTACACGATCTCCTCCCCATCGATAAATCCATTCACATCTGGAAGCTCTTTTAATGCGGCAACACAGGACTTCACAAAAAAGGACATAAAGCCAAGTTTCACATCGTGTTTCTTTAAAAAGAGATCTTTTTCGCGCGCGCGGATCTCCATGACTGCTGACATATCGACTTCATTAAACGTGGTGAGCATCGCAGTGGTATTTTTAACCTCAACGAGGCGCTTTGCTATGGTCTTGCGGAGCCCACTCATGCGCTTTCGCGTTTGGCCTTCTTGGAGAGGAGCCTTAGGTCGAGAGGGCTTTGAAGGAGGCGAAGATGCTGCAGGAGTTTCCTTTCCAAGAGACGCAACGAAAGATTCTGGAGATTTTCTAGCCCCTCCGCTTGCACCTTCTTTTGGCGGGGGTAGCATTTCATTTTTCTTCTCTTCTTTTTTTGCAGATACAGGCTGAGCTACTTCCCCTTTTCCTTCGGTATCCACATAGCCAATAATTTGATTGGGGGTGACGACATCGTCAACTGAAACAGTAAGGTGCAGAACACCTCCCTCTGGGGCATAAAGAACTTGATTTACTTTGTCGGTTTCAAGCTCTAGAATCTCTTCTTCTTTATTTACAGAGGCGCCGTTTTCTTTCATGATCGCTGCAACAATTGCTTCAGTAACCGACTCCCCTGCTGAGGGAACTTGGATGTCTACTTTCATTCGAGGGCCTCTTTTAGAAATTTCTCGAGTTCTTTTATATGGAGAGCACTTGTTCCAGCTGCTGTGGATGCGCCTCTATCTCTTCCGACATACCTTAATGAGATTTTTTCGGGAAGGAGGTTTTGAAGCAAAGGCTGAATGTAGGAGTAGACCCCTTGGTTTTGAGGTTCCTCTTGAACCCAAAAACACTCTGAGAGTTCGTTGTATTTTTTGAGAATCGCTTGAACCTTTTCTGCGTAGAAAGGATAGAGCTGCTCTATCCGTATAATTGCAATATCAGAGCGTTTGTTATTTTCGATAAGGTCATAATAGACTTTTCCAGAGCAAAAGATCACGCGCCTTACGCTTTTGAGAGTTTTAGGATCATCAATTACCTCCTGAAATTCACCACCTGCAAGCTCCTTAGGCATACTTAACGAGGGCGGATAACGTAGAAGTGCTTTAGGAGTAAAGAGAACTAGAGGTTTTAAGAGCTCGCTGATTCCCTGACGGCGCAGCGCATGGAAGTGTTGCGATGGAGTTGATGGGTAGATGATATATAGGCTATCATTTGCTGCAAGTTGCAAAAATCTTTCAATCCGTGCAGAAGAGTGCTCCGGTCCCTGTCCCTCATACCCGTGAGGAAGAAGAAGAGTTAAAGGAGAAAACCGCCCCCATTTCTGCTCCGCAGAAACGATAAACTGATCAATCACAATCTGCGCACCATTTGCAAAGTCTCCAAACTGCCCTTCCCAAATGGTTAAGGCTTTCTTATAGGAAAGACTATATCCATATTCAAATCCCATCACAGCATATTCCGAAAGAGGCGAGTTGTAGACATCAAAATTTGCTTGATCATTACTTAAATGAGAAAGAGGGCAGTAACGTTGTGAAGTCTCTTGATCTGTCAGTGTCGCATGGCGGTGAGAAAAAGTTCCGCGACCAGAATCTTGGCCCGACAAACGCACATGCACCCCTTCTGTTAATAAAGTCGCATAAGCAAGGTGCTCCGCCATTCCCCAGTCAACAATAGGGGCATCTTTATCCCCTGAGATCATCTTTATCCGATCATTCATCAAACGTTTAAGTTTAGAATTAAGGACAAAACTACTTGGAATCGTTGTGAATTTTTTAGCAAGTTCAATCAAGCGCTCCAGAGGAATTGCAGTTTTTATAGGGGCGAGGAGAGAGAATTTTTCTTTAACTTTTCCAGCTTTTTTCGTCTTAATCTCTTCTTGAGTCACTTTGAGAGCTTCTTCTAAGCTGTCTTTAAAATCTTTTTCAAGCGCGTCTGCTGCCTTTTGTGAAAGTGTTCCTTCTTGAATAAGAGCATCGCGATAGAGATTGCGAATAACCTGCTTTTGCTTAATAACTTTATAAATTTCAGGTTGGGTAAAAGCCGGTTCATCATTTTCGTTATGACCATATTTTCGGTGACAGTTAAGCTCGATAAAGACATCGCACCCAAACTTTTGTCGCAGCTCAATCGCGAGTTTCATTACAATCACGGCCCTCTCGGGATCCTCGGCATTCACATGAAAGACGGGTGCGCCAAACGATTTTGCGATATCCGTGCAATAAGGGGTCGATTTGGTCTCTTTTGGAGCCGCGGTAAATCCCACTTGGTTATTGATAACGATATGCATCGTTCCCCCGGTCTGATAACCCGCAAGCTTAGAAAGCTGCATCGTTTCATAAACCACACCTTGCCCTGCGATTGAGGCATCCCCATGGATCAGAACCGGAAGAACAGCATCTGTCTTTCCTTGGAAAAATTCCTCCTGTTTAGCCCGCGCTTTTCCCTCAACAACGGGATCAACAGCCTCGAGATGGCTCGGGTTTGCACAAAGGGCAAGGTGAACACTTTTCCTATTTTTTGTAGAAAGATCTGAGAAATACCCCATATGGTATTTCACATCTCCAGAACCTTCATACGTATCAGGAACATAGGTTTTTTCAAATTCTCGAAAAAGATCGGAATAAGATTTTCCCAAAACATTCGCCAAAACATTTAAACGGCCTCGATGTGCCATTCCAAGAACAATTTGCTCAATTCCTTTAGCGCTACCATGCTGAATCATTTCCATGAGCATTGGAATGAGCGTCTCTCCACCCTCAAGAGAAAATCGTTTTTGACCTGGATACTTCATATGGATAAATGACTCTAAAATCTCCGACCGATTTAGATGATGAAGCACTTCTATTTTTTCTTTCCTAGAGAGCGAAAATTGAAAAAGGGGTTCAATTTTTTGTTGAAAAAACCGCTCCATGTCAGGAGTTTGCATTCCCATATATTCAAATCCTACTGAATTGCAGTAGGTCTTATTTAGTGCGTCAATAATGGCAGAAAGGGGCGCTGTTTGATCTTTGAGAAATCCACAGGTTGGAAATTCTTGCTCCAACTCTTCTTTTTTGAAACCCAAAGTTTCAAGTTTCAACTCTTCAACTTCATCTGGTTTTGTCAGATCAATACCAATAGGATTGAATGTTGCACCTTTATGACCATAAAGACGATACGCTTCAATCATCCTAAAAATGCGCAAGTCAGGGCTTCTTCTGCCTTCAACTGCAGGACCTTTGAGTGCAGATCCAAGAGCCATTCCTTCAAAAAAATGTTGCCAGCTTTTTTCAACGCTGCCAGGATCCTTTAAATACTCTGCGTAAATCCCTTCGATATAACTTAAGTTTGATAGATTCGCATATTCTTCGCCACGGCTCATATCATCTCCCCTCTCCCCTTTGCTATATCAAAATCTCTCCCTTTCTCAAAAAGAAAAATGATTTCTCTTTCCAAAAAATTTGTTCCCCATTAATTAAAAGGTACTTTGAATATATTACCTTGTGGAGTATAGTACTGTGGTTATGAAAAGCGAACGAATGAAAAAGCTAGAACTTGAACTTCACGACTTGGAGCAATGGCTCAACTTGGGTCTTGTCCCTAAGAAGGACATCGAAAAGCACAAGGGTGAAATTGAGCTTCTTAAAAAGCGCTTAGACGATGAGAAATCTCGTCTCCAAAGCATCAAAGAAAATGGGGATAGCGAAGAATACTCTGTCCCGAAGCGTAACGCTCAACAGCGTGCAGCCTATCAAGAACCTCATACCCTCCCAGGCGTCGATATAGACGAAAGTGGAGGCGGAGGCGGAATGACTGACTCTGGTCTCGAGAATGATTCTCCAACAACTTTTGGCACAGAGACTGGAACCGTTGCTGATGATGAAGAATCCGCAACCACCATCTCTGACGATGATGAAGACCCTTATAGTGATAAAAACCGATGGCGTCGAGGAATCCTCGAAGATCCTGACGGCGATTCGTGGTAATTTCTCTATATTTCCATCTTCCCTTTTGCACACGTAAATGTCCCTACTGCCATTTCTATGTAATTCCTAATCGTGATCAAGATTCTTTTATTGAAGCTTTGCTCAAAGAATGGGAGCTGCGCCTCCCCCAAATTGAAGGAAAAGAGATTGCATCTCTCTATTTTGGAGGGGGTACGCCTACTCTTTGTGTTGAAGGAATCAAACAAATCTTGCAAAAAACCACAGCACCGGAAATCACAGTGGAGGCAAATCCTGAAGACGTCACACCAGAGCTCATGAAAATATTGCATGATCTAGGCGTTAATCGTGTGAGCATCGGAGTCCAATCCTTAAACAATACCCTCCTTAATCATCTTGGAAGAGCCCACACCGCACAAAAAGCAATCGATGCAGTCAACATCACCCATGCTGCAGGAATCAAAAACATCACAATTGATCTCATGTATGAAATCCCTCACCAAACCTTTCAGGCGTGGAAAGAAACCGTTGACGCCGCAGTTGAGCTACCCATTACCCACCTTTCTCTATACAATCTCACAATTGAGCCCCATACAGTTTTCAAGAAAAAAGAACAGGAGCTTCGTCCCCATCTCCCCGATGAAGAAACAGCTACCAAAATGCTCCAATATGCCTGCGAGCGCTTCAAAAAAGCGCACCTCCATCGCTACGAAATTTCTGCCTTCGCACGCAATGGAAAAGTTTCCATTCACAATAGTGGTTACTGGACAGAGAGAGAATTTTTAGGATACGGCCCATCTGCCTTTAGTTACTACGAGGGCAAGCGTTTTCAGAATATCTGTCATTTAAATCGCTATCTCAAAAAGCTTGAGCAAGGAAAATTTCCTGTTGATTTTGAAGAAAAGCTGCCCTTCCCTGCCAGTCTCCATGAAAAGATTGCGATAGGCCTTCGCCTTACCGAAGGGATCCCCCTGGGTAATATTCCCCTTGATACTCAGACCCTACTAACAGATCTCGACCGAGAAGGTTGGATCACCTACCAAGATGGCCACGCAACCCTAACTGATCACGGACGCCTCTTCTACGACACTGTTGCTGAAAAAATCATCGATGAATGAGATGAACTGGTGATAAAGGAGTTGGTTTGCACGACACCAATTCGGACCACTTAGGCTATTTGCCTGACACTCCTGTAATTTCCCCTTCCAAAATTCTCTCAGGTTCTTTGATCGCTTAGCTCCTTCTCTCATAAATACGAGTCTCCTATGTTGTCAAATGAGATCCGTCATTTTATCAAACACCTAAAGTGAATTTGAGAAAAAACATAAAAATAGTTTAACATGATAGTGTCTATAAAATTAAGGAAACCCCATTTGGCCTCGTCGCAAGTAACTAGAATATTTCCAGTCTTTACTGTTTTATTCCTAGGATACTTAGGGTTTTCTCTAGCGCTTCCTCTTTTCCCTCCTCTCTTTTTAGAACCTTCGCATGGTTTTCTTCCAGATTCGATGGGGATAGGAAGGCGAAGAATTTTATTAGGCGTCCTATTTTCTATGTATCCAATTGGTCAGTTTATAGGAGCCCCAGTCCTTGGAAAACTTTCTGATAAATATGGAAGGAAACCGATTTTATTGATTTCTCTTCTTGCTGTGATTCCTGCATTTATTGGATCAGCACTTTCAATTCTCTATACTCTTCCTCCGTTTCTATTTGTGAGCCGATTTTTTAGCGGTCTCCTAGAGGGTAATATTGTGATTGCTCAAGCAGCTGTTGCCGATGTCAGTGAAAATTCAAAAGCAAAAGCGAAAAGCTTTGGATGGATTGTATCATTAAGCAGTACAGCATTTTTCTTTGGCCCTTTGATTGGAGGGAAATTAGCCTACTCTACGACTATTCCTTGGTTCCACTATGACACTCCTTTTTGGTGTGCTGCGCTTCTCACATTCATCGGTTTTCTTGTTGTTTTCCATCTGTTTAAAGAAACACACTCTCCTGAGAGTAGAATGAAAATATCTTTTAAATCGGTTGCTAAATCCTTTATACATGTGATACGTTATCAACCTCTTAGAGTGACATTTTCAGCAAATTTTTTCGTCTATTTAGCAATGTTTTTCTTTTTGAACTTTTTCTCCGCTTATCTTGTAAACCGGTTCGGATTTTCTTTCTCATTGCTTGGAGAGGCCAACGCGTACCTTTCCATCCCTTTCATCATCGCCCCCTTTTTCTTTGGCTTTTTTGCGAAACGCTGGACCTCAAGGGAATCAATGCGCCTCAGTTCTTTTTTTATCTGTATCAGCTACTTAATCTTTGACATGTCTGCATCCCCATGGGCTCTTACTTTTACTCTCCTTCCGATTGGGTTCTTTCTGTCAATGGGATTTGCCTTCCCTGCTATTATGGTTTCAGATGTAGTGAGCAGAAAATGGCAAGGGCAGTCTCTAGGAACCAACCAATCTATTCAGGTTTTTGCTGAAGCTGCAACTGCGCTTGCCGGTGGCTTTTTTATGGTGAAGGCCAATAGCTTCCCTATTTATGCGGGAGCTGTCTGCGCAATCATTGCCGCTCTTATTCTATTCATTAAACCTTCCATAAAACAATACGGGGAAATTAAGGTTCCAAGGGCCTTGTTTTTTCTATCCTTATACTTTGGGGTATACTTCAAAAAAATGCAATCCACGGAAAAAATAGGGTGATATAAGTGTCTTCTCGAAGCTCTTCTTCTACCATTTCTACGGAAGCATCTATTCTGTATTCAGATCGAATTTATTAGGATTTGTCGTCATAATATCTGACCATCTAGAGATGGTTTTCAGCGAAATCTGATCTTCCCCCGAAAAATAGGATAGTTATGATATAGACTTCTCGAACTTAAAGAGGAGTAAAAGCAAATGAAAAAATTCAATGATGAATTTAAATGGAATGCGGTCAAGTTAGTGAGAGAAGAAGGACTGAAGATAGAAGGGGTAGGAAGTGATCTGGGTATAGATGTTTCTACGCTAAAAGTATGGCTCAGTAAGCATAACTATGGTCGATTGATTAAGACTGAGAAGCAGGCAAGGGAAAAAGAAGAGATTAAGCGACTGAAAAAAGAAAATAGGATCTTAAAGCAGGAAAGAGAAATCTTAAAAAAGGCCATGGGCATTTTCTCCTCGATGTCAAAAGCAAATACAGAGCTATGAAGAAATTGAGAAAGGAATTTTTCATAGAGAAAATGTTGCAAGTCTTTGGAATGACAAGAAGCGGGTACTACCGCTTCGTGTCATCTCCAAAAAGGAAAAGAGTTCAAGAAGAAGAGAAGCTTACCGAGGAAGTAGAACAGATCTTTTATGAGCACAAAAAACGATATGGAAGCCCAAGAATTTTTATGGAACTGAAGGAAAAAGGGGTGCACTGTAGTGAAAAGAGAGTTGCTAAAATTATGAAATGGAAAAGAAAGAAGTTAGTAGTAAAAGAGAAGAAGCCGAACTTGCTTCACCAGAATTTTACGGCAGAGAAAAAGAATGCTAAATGGGTTAGCGATATTACCTATATAAGGACAGGCAAAGGGTGGGCATATTTATGTACAGTCATGGCTCTTTACTCTAGGAAAATCGTTGGACATTCCATCAAAAAGCATATGAGAAAAGAACTGGTCATACAAGCTTTAGAGCAGGCAGTCTCAAGAAGAGGAGCTGTAGAAGGGATAATATTTCATAGCGATCAAGGGTCACTATACGGCTCTGAAGCAATAGATAAAAATCTAAAGAAAAACAACATGCTTGGAAGCATGAGTGGAAAAGGAAGTTGCTATGACAATGCCCCAATGGAAAGTTTTTTCAATTCTCTTAAGAGAGAATGCGTAGGAGCTAAAGTTTTTAAAGATACAGAAGTTGCTGAAAAGGAAATATTTAACTATATAGAATGCTACTATAACAATAAGAGAAGACATTCAACATTGGGATGTTTGAGCCCGGTGAAATTTGAAGAAAAACATGAGAATAGTCTATGTTAAAAATGTCTACAGAAACGGGGGAAGATCAGTTTATCTATAACTGTTATCAGAAATTAATTGAACGATAGGGATTTCTCCCTAACCTGGGGTAAGCACTTGCTTCGGAAGCTCAAAAAATACGTTCTCCTCAGTGTATTCGACCTCTTCAGTTTCAGTCACTCCGAGAGTTTTAAGGTGCTCAATGCACTTTTGCACCACCAATTCAGGCGTGGATGCACCGGCAGTGAGTCCAATAGCTTCTACACCATTTAGCCACTCAGGATCGATATCATCTGGAGAATTAATGAGATATCCAGGAACATGTCTTTTTCGAGCGACTTCGCAGAGACGATTTGAATTTGAACTTGTGGGGTCTCCTACAACAAGAACAAGCCCAACAGAAGAAGTAATTTCTCTTAGTGCTAATTGCCGATTTGTCGTTGCATAGCAAATTGAAGAACTAGGGAGAGTCTCGATAAGCGGATACTTTGCTTTAAGGGCATCAGTAATGTCTTTAACATCATCCAGGCTAAGCGTTGTCTGTGTCGTGTAAAATAAGCGTTGCTCTTGAGAAAAGGAAAGTTTTTCGACATCTGCAGGAGATTCGATAATTGTCGTTGCATCAGGAGCTTCTCCAGCTGTACCTATGACTTCCACATGTTTTTTGTGACCAATTAAAAGGACATGATAACCTTTATTAGCAAATCGTTTGGCAGCAGAGTGAACACGAATAACCAAACCGCAAGAAGCATCAATTTCAATCAGTCCTCTTCGCTTTGCGTGCTTTCGCACAAAAGGAGGGATACCATGAGCAGAATAAATGATCCTAGAGCCTTCAGGCACTTCATCAAGATTCTCGACAAAAATTGCGCCTTTTTCCTCTAAATCTTCTACAACATGGCGATTGTGAACAATCTGATGCTTAACATAGATAGGTCGTCCCCAAAGTTCAAGGGCTCGCTCCACCGTCTCGATCGCACGTACCACGCCAGCACAGAACCCCCTAGGCTTTGACAATAACAATTTCATAGAGACATGGTCTAACTTATTCTATTTTCTTATCAAGATAAAACTTATCAATAATTCCCTTGCAGGCATCCTCGATCATCGACCAAACAGTTTCGAATCCATCGGAGTCCTTGAAATAAGGGTCCGGAATCGGATTGTCAGGGTACAGCTCAGAATAATGGGTTGCCATCAAGACTTTCTTATGGTGCTCAGAAGAATGTGCCATACTGCGGATCGCTGAAAGAGCATCTGCAGTGACACAAAAGATCACATCAAACTGATCAAAATAGGCATTCTCAAAAATTTTTGCTTGATTTTGCAGAATGACCCCGTGCTTCTGAGCCACCTCTTGCATCCGCCTATCTGGAGGATTTCCAAGAAAAGTCGCATGAAGACCATAACTTTCTACATAAGCCGTTAATCCCTTCTTTTTAGAGCTGGAGAGCGACAGATATTCCCCACACAGACAAATAAAAAACTATTCATCGACATCAGCAGCGCATCGGAAACCATAGGTACGGTTCACAATACCCGGATTATTCCTGTGGCGATGAGAGCATCGAAGATCGTCCTTGAGACTCTTCCAACACCCACCACGAAGAACACGATAAACACCCTGCATGGGTCCTTTTGGATTGTCAGGGCGCTGCATTGCCACCTCGTAGTAATTGTAATCGTACCAATCCTGGCACCACTCATAAACGTTCCCCACCATGTCGTAGAAACCATACTTATTGGGAGGATAGCTTTTAACAGATGTTGTATCAGAGCTAAAGAAATTTGCTTGAGTTCGTTCAATGCTTGCTCCAGTTGGATACATGAGTTCCTCTCCTCCTGATGCAGCAATTTCCCATTCCGCTTCGGTTGGAAGGCGTTTTCCTACCCACTTAGCATAGGCAATGGCACCATACCAAGTCACGCCAATGACAGGGTGTTTAGAATAGCCTGACTCAATGGTCAACGTTCCTTCATGACGACGAATACGCGATTCTCTGGGTCTTATAATGTCGTTATTATTTGCATCTTTTTCGCCACCCATAGCATCTAAAAAGCGCTTAAACTGCTCGTTTGTTACAGGATGCACATCAAGGGCAAAACTTGAAAGTTTCACTGCGTGCCGGGGGCGCTCATCTCTTCCTCCCTCGTCACTTCCTCGGTAATACTCTCCTCCTTTAACAACATCCATATCGGATTGAATTGGCTCAATATTTTTCGCTTTTTCTTCCTTTGGAACATATCTAGCAACAGTGCTATCGATATGAAAGGCCGCTGCAGGATCTGGATCGTATTCAGGGCGTTTGATCTCCTGAGGGTTAAGAACGGGTTTTGCATTCCCTCTCACCATTTCAGACACCTCATGTAGCATATCAGCTTGCTTTAGAGTCATTTCTTCTTCTTTTTCCTCAGTCGCAAGCGCAACCCCTGATTCTTCAGGAATTGCAGGCATTTCTGCTCTTTCGTCCCAATCTAAAATCTCCCCTTCTTCAATCGAACTAACTGTAGCTACTTTCTTCACCTGAGACGAGGAAAGCCCATTTAGCATTCTGAGAAGTGAATCAGGACGCTTATTTGGGTCAGGTTTTAAACATTCTTGAATGAGGTTGTCCCAATTTAACCGGAAGTCAGGATAGATCTCGCAAGGAAGGTGAAAATTACCCTCAGGAAAGGAATGCATCAAAAGGAAATAGGCAAGAATACCAAAAGCATACATGTCAGCTTTAGGTCCCACTGGTTTTTCACGATAAATCTTTTGTTCTGGGGCAAGAAAATGGTAAGTCTGCAGGAATGATGCATGAAGTTTTGAAAGTTTACCAGAGTCAAAAGTTCCCGTCATATATTTTTCTTCGCCAGGTTTCGTAAAGGTTGACTGATGTAAATCTAGGGAAAGAACATCCGCGAGATTTTTATACATTCGGGTTAGAATCGCACCTTCTCCAACAATATGAGAAAGGCCAAAATCAGAAAGGTAAACATGTAGTCCTCTCTCTCCTTTTCCAATCAAGATATTATTGAGTTTGAGTCCTCGGTGCGCTAGAGGAGAGCCCCCTAGTTGAATTTGATGCGCATAAGCCAATGCTGATGCGACCTGGGTCAACAGCTCCAAGATTTCATTTTCGTTAAGGCTTTGCTTATTTACTCCTAGATATTGGGTTAAGTTTGTCGTTTCTCCTAAACAATCAACAATGCAGTCTGTGACTAAAAAGTAATACCCTTCAGAAAATGAAATATTATGCACTTTAACAATGTGTGGGTGGTCAAGTTTTGAGAGAGTTACCACTTCCTTTTCAAATCGCTGGATAAAGTTTCGGTCCGTCGATAATTCCTCAGGAAGAACCTTTAAAATGTATTGCTGCTTAACAAACCGGTGTTCAGCAAGATACACGCTGCCAAGCGTTCCCTGACCGATTTGCTTGATGATTGAGTAATCTCCAAGAGTACTTTTATCCATTCGTTAATCCTTAATTCAATTCCAGCATCTTACATTTCGCACACTTCTGCCGTACGGAAATTCAGCAAAAAAACATACAATTTTAAGACTAATATATAGCATGAAGATTAGAGTCTGTCTATGAAATTCTCTATTGTTGAAAAATCGGTAACTGGAGATTGACATTTTCCTTGCATGCACAAATAAAAGGTTGTTCTTCCGTCAACTAATGGGTACGTTTTTGATTTTTTTTTGAAACACAACGTAAGATGGGGAATAAGATTTGAATAGACAAACTTTCGGATCTCTTTTTGGTAAGTCATTTTTGAATCCAGGGCCACAACCAAGATTGGCAGTTCCTTGTCCAAATACCTCAGTAAATTGATAAGATGATACGACGAGCCTTGCGGGTAGGCTTCAATAAAGCCTTTAGCAACTTTCAAGATATCTTCGGCTTGAATCCAATAATCTCGATTATGCGTGATTTGATACAAGCGGAGGAGATTCTCAGCATGGAGAGCATTTCCAGAAGGCTGAGAGCTGTCATAAAGTTCGCATCTCCTGAGAAGGATCGAATGATCAGGCCCTGTGAGATAAAATGCCCCATTATCAGCTTTATAATCACATTCTAGATGGGTCGTCATTTCAAGAGCCCAATCAAGGTACTCTTCTCCCTGGCCGGATTCATATAGAGTAATCAATGCTCGAATCAGTGAAGCATAATCATCAAGCCCCCCTTCATAACCGGCTTCTCCCTCACGAAACCGCCTTAAGAGTTTACCTCTTTTCCAGAGGTGCTTTTTAATAAACGTCACTGCTTCAATCCCCGCAGTCACATATGTTTCATTTTCAAAGGCCATCCCTGCTTTCACAAGAGTATCTATCATTAGAGCATTCCACGAGACCAAAATCTTATCGTCCTTAAAGGGATGCTTTCGCTTGCTACGCTCCTTTTTGAGGAGTTTGAGAGAATTTTCTAGCGACTCTTCAACATCTATTTGATTAAATCCCCGATAATCACAAAACTCCTCAATAGAAAGGGGACGGTGAAGAATATTTTTCTCCTCAAAACTCCCTATTTCAGTGACATCGAAATACTCACAGAAAAGAGAAGCATCGTCAACGGAAAGCAAAGCCTCAATTTCTTTTTTTGTCCATAAATAAAAGACTCCCTCAACACCATCAGTATCCGCATCTTCAGCAGAATAAAAAGCCCCATCGGGATGCCTCATATCTCGAAGGACATACTCAAGGACCTCATTGCAAACCTTTTTATGCTGCTTATCCTTCGTGTAACGCCATGCATCCAGATAAGCCGCCGCAAGAAGAGCATTATCGTAAAGCATTTTTTCAAAGTGAGGAACAAGCCATTTCTCGTCGACACTATATCTAGAAAAACCGCCGCCGACATGGTCATAAATCCCCCCCTGGTAGATCTTTGATAAGGTCTTTTCTACAAAAAAGAGAGGGCGGGCATCTTCGTAAAGTTTTGCATAGGCCAGAAAAAACTGACATTGATAGCCAACAGGAAACTTCGGAGCCCCTTTCTGCCCCCCATAGATAGGGTCAGCAGAGTCAAAAAGCACTTGAACCGCCTCATTAACAACACTATCGGTAGGTAGCTCATCTCCACGCGTCATCACCGATTTCTCAAATAGATCTACTAGCTTATTGGCCTGATCAAAGAGGAGTTCTTTTTCTTCACTCTCCCAGAGTTTTTGGATGTGTTCTGTGAGCTGTTTAAGGCCCATCGTTCCTTGCCTTTCTTCAGGTGAAAGATAAGTCGCAGCATAAAAAGGTTTGAGATCTGGAGTTAATATGACGTTAAGAGGCCAGCCTGTTCCCGATGCCATTAATGCCTGAGCAAATTCCATGTAAAGGCTATCAATTTCAGGAAGCTCTTCTCGATCAACTTTGATATTGATGAAAACTTCATTCATCCTTGAGGCAACCCCAAGATTCTCAAAAGATTCTCGACTCATGACGTGGCACCAGTGGCAGGTCGCATACCCGATAGAAAGAAAAATCGGCTTATCCTCCACCCTTGCTTTTTCAAAAGCCTCAGGACCCCAGGGATACCAATCAACAGGGTTATGCGCATGTTGAAGAAGGTATGGAGATTTCTCTTTGATCAAGCGGTTTTTATAGGGTTCAGTCGACATAAACCTTTCTTAAGTTAAATCACACCTAAGTATTTAGCTAAATAATAAGCACCAACAATGACCACAACAGTCACCGATGCCCAAATTAAATTGGGAAGCCATTTCACCCCTCCACCCATACTTCCTCGAACTTCTAGAGTCCCGATTCCATATGCAAAATCTTGTTTATTCTGAGTAAGCTTTACAGCTTCTGGATTCTCCTCAAGGAGCTTATCTCCATCGAGTCCTAAAAATGTCGCATATTGGCGCATAAATCCCAGCATGTATACAGGAGAAAGGAAATCCTCATCCTTTCCTTCTTCAATCGATTCCAAATGATTGATTCGAATTGAGGTGGCATTTTCCACTTCTTTCAACGATAAATTGAGCTCTTTCCGCTTCGATTTAAAGAGCTCACCAAACTTCTTCATTTTATCTTTCATAGACACACTTTTATTTTTTTATCAATTTACCCGATAGGTGATTTTAATTAAAGGATTTGGTAAAATTCCCAATATGGCAAAGTCAGCAAGTTTTGTAACAGAGATCGATACTTCCTTCGCTCCCAAAATGAAGCAAGATCTAATCGATCAAGGATTCGAGCTCTCAGAGCCTACCTACACGGTATTTCAGGCGAAAAAGCAAGGAGTTTCGTGCACTCTGTATCAGTCAGGAAAGCTCATGGTCCAGGGAAAAGGAAAGGATGACTTTATTTCCTTTTACCTTGAACCCGAAATCCTTGGCAATCTCTCCTATTCCTACCCTGAAACAACAATGAACACCCTCTCCCGTATCGGCGTAGATGAAGCCGGGAAAGGAGATGTCTTTGGCCCCCTGTGTGTCGCTGCGCTTTACGCAGATAGCAATCAAATTACATCCCTTATTCAAATGGGAATTCGTGACAGCAAGCGCCTCTCCGATCCAAAGATCATTAAAATTGCTGAGAAAATTAAGAAAGAATGTGACTATTCCCTAATCAAAATCTTCCCTAAACGCTATAACGAGCTCTACAATCAGTTTAGAAATCTAAATCATCTCCTTGCCTGGGGACATGCCACAGCTATAGAAGAGCTGGTGGAAAAATCCCAGTGCACCGAAGTGATTATTGACCAGTTTGCTAGCGAACATGTTGTCGAAAATGCCCTAAAGAAAAAAGCTTTAAAAGTCGATCTTACCCAGCGCCACCGGGGGGAGGAGGACATTGTCGTTGCTGGAGCCTCGATTCTAGCGCGCGCAGCTTTTGTCCAAGGGATCGACTGCCTATCAAAAGAATTCGAGCTCGAACTTCCCAAAGGAGCCTCTGCCCTTGTCGTCAAGGCAGGCCAAAAGTTTGTTAGAGTCCATGGAGAACAAGCCCTCCATCAGGTTGCTAAACTTCACTTCAAGACCACCCAAGACTTTTTAACTGCCTAGACTCAGTGCAAGACAAAAAAAAGATTCTTTCGGTTTCTCAAGTTTGATCCTTATTTGAAACAGTGCCTCTCTGTTCAAATAGGCCCACTGGCCTAATTTCCTGTTAACCTATCAATTGTGCAATCAACGAAGTCTTGGTTTTTATAGATTTTTTGGATTTTTTCTCTCTCAGCTTCATATCTATGGATCATCGATCCATCTGCATCAAATTCAGCAAAAGTTGGCAAAGAAACTGTGTTCATTGTCGCACTTCCATAATTTCTTATTTTGTTAGAAAATTCAAAACTGAGAGAATGTGCAAAGTCTTGAATATTAGATTGATTTTCTCTATGTTTCCAATTGAAGCAAAGAGTGTTTTTGAGACCGAAACCATACAAAATTCCCACTAATTCTGATCTTTCAAATACGATATCCCAAAATTCAGAAGAATCTTTCTGTAGATCAAAGACCATTTCGAGGCTGTCAAAATCTTCACCAATATACTTCCTAAACAATGAGTAGTTTTCTTGAATGATCAAAGCTGTCTCGAAAATATTGACGAAGAAAATTAATGGTAACTTAGGGTCGTATGGGTTGTCCTTTTTAAAAAGAAGAAATTGACTGATTCCATATTGATGGCGCACCTTTTCCCATTTTAACCAGTTCTCAGGAAAGTCATAGTTTTCAATAACTACTCTTTCAACATTCGCGTTTTCTTCGACTTCGTCCTGTAGTTTACTCAGCTCCTCATCTGTATAAAGGCACATCTCAAACCTCACCATAGGTTTTGATCCCCATAGAGTATAAATCCCATGATTATCTAATAAAAGATGCTCAAAGAATCTGCTCATCCAGATCTTTTCTTCAATTGGCAATTCATTTTTATGCTCTACTTTGGAACATGCACAGAACATTAATATTGACATCAAAGCAATTAAAAATTTTAATGGAGGTCTCTTTTTTATATTTTTCATGTTTGCGAGGTGCTTATGAATACTCACTCATACTTTTTAGCCTTTATTGTAACAGTTTTTTTGACTTTATCTCAAGCAGTAATGGCTAACCCCATTTCAGAAGAAATGCTCAATAAAATCATCAGCAATGAAACCTATTGCGTTCAGGAATATGATCACGATAAAATCTATCTTAACTCAGACAACATCTACCCAACTTCTGATGGGCTTTTTCTAAATCTCAATGGTAACGAACACCTTCACATTCCCCTTCTACGTTCTGATGACCGTGGGTGTTGGGTCCATGCAGAACGGATTAAGATACTTAACGACTGCCCTTTCTGTGGAGAGGAGTACTTTGTCACATGCAAAAATCCAAACTGCCCATCGAAGAAGAAATAAGATAAGATTATAAGACTCTGCACTAACTTTTCTTGCAGGTAATGTGCGTATCAAGATATACGTAAAACATTCTATATCTTTAAATTGAGCACAATATGGAAACCATTTACACCGAAGAGGAAAAGTAGCACAAAATCGTTAAAGCGACAATTTCTGAAAAATTTGGACTATTCTTAAAGAACTTTAAGCTACTGATTATTAATGAGAAATTTGGAGTCTGTTAAAAAATACCCTGTACTGAGCTGCTTAGAACATACCCAAACATCTCTTATACTATAGTAGTTTAAATTTAAACCACTATATCACCTCGAGCTCCCCTTTTTCCCTTAGTTAAGAAATCTTTCGCTTCCTTCCCCATCTTTTTGGCTTAAAAATGAGGGGGAATTTAAGCAAAAACAAACTCAAAATTCATGTTAATGTTAATGTTAAATTTTATTTATAATTATAATAAAAATAAATTATAATTATTTTATATTTTGTAATTAATTTAATTAATTGATATTATTAATATCGCTAGTAACAAGGGGAGAATATGTCGTATTATTTAAATAGCGCAATAAAGACTTTTAAGCCATATGGCGAGTCTGCAATGCATTTTTTGACTAGTTCAAAAAAATCTGTTACTTCTACCTTTTCAAGTAAAGTTGAGACTATTTCTGACGTTTCATCATCTGTAATGGGCACAATTTCAGATGCCACATCTAATCTTGCGAGCCGAGCTCAGTACCTAAAGAATAAAGCCGTCAATATGGTTACAACCATCCGCATGACAGCTCATTGCTCCATAGATGGGATGCTCATTGGGATGGGCATCGGGCTCGTTCTTAGTGGACCTATGGGTGTCGGTTATTGCGCTTGGATTGGAAGTATTGTAGGTGGAATTTATGGTTTCAGTGAAGCCACAAACACCGATTTTGATCGCGCAGCAAAATCTGCACAACAAAAGCACTGGCAAGCACTTTAAGAAAAAAGCTCTAATACACTATAGTGGGAGAGTATGTTAAATGCTCTCTCACTTTCTTTTTTCGTTCTCATTGATTCAGCGACGATCACCTTCGATCGAGGCTTTCATGTTCTAACCGGAGAAACCGGCGCAGGCAAAACTCTTTTAGTTCAAGCTATACACCTTCTTTCTGGGCGCAAAGTAAGCACGGATCTCATTCGCAAAGGAGCAGAAAAAGCAGTCATTGAAGCAACCTTCGATATTCAAAATCTTCCTAAAGTCCAGGCAATCCTTCAGGAAAGTGGGATCGACTTTTCCCCTCATGAGCTTCTTATCCTTAAGCGAGAAATCTCAAGGACGGCAAAGAATCGCATCTTTATCAATTCTCAGATGGCTCCCCTATCTCTTCTTTCCCGTTTAGCCCCCCATCTATTAGATCTCATCAGCCAAAATAGCTCTGACTCTATCCGCCAGACCGAAACGCAACGCGCCCTACTTGACCTGTATGGAGATATCAACCTTTCCTCTTTCACTTCCTTATACCAGTCTCTTCAATCCCTTGAAAAGAAGCTTATTACCCTCAATTCAGAGAAACAAGGAGACCGTCTAAAACAATTGAAGTGGGAGCTTGAAGAATGGGAATCCTTTAATTACCAGGAAGGCGAAGAAGAAAACCTCTTTGAGGAGTATAAAATCCTCGCAAACTCTCAAGAAGTCACAGAAAAACTAACGTCCGTTCGCAGCGGACTCGACCATCCAAGTCTCATCCCTACGCTCGCCCAATTCCAAAAGCTGATAGATGACCCCTCCCTCTATGAGCACCTTCAAGCCGCTGTTGTCCATTTGCAAGAAGCCTCATTCCTTGTTTCAAAACAACTAGAGTCTCTTGAATGCTCTCCTGAAAAACTCCAAGCCCTTGAAAGCCGTCTCTCCATTCTAAATCAGCTCAAAAGAAAATACCATGTTGAGTCCCATGAGATCAATCCCCACCTTGAATCCCTCAAAACTCAAATCGATACCTTTGAAAACCTCAATGAAAGTATCGAGGAAGTAAAACAAGAATTTCACACTCTAACTTTAAACACTGAGAAGCTTGCTGAATCTCTCACCAAGCAGCGCACAAAAACTGCTAGGCAGCTAGAGAATAAGCTTACAACACAGCTCCGATCCCTTAACTTCCCCCATGCTAAGGTTTTAATCTCCATAGATCCCAAGGAAATAGGACCCACAGGGAAAGATCAAATTTCCTTTTCCCTTGCTGCAAACCCAGGAGAGGAACCTGCCTCACTTTCAACCCGCAGTAGCGGTGGAGAAATTGCCCGCTTTCTTTTTGCCCTTAAAATCATCCTTGCAGAGAAAGGTTCTCTTCCTACGCTTATTTTTGATGAGATTGATGCGAATATCGGAGGAGAAACAGCTTCTATTGTCGGGGAAAAACTGAAAGAGCTTGGAAAAAACTCCCAAATCCTGGCAATCACCCACTTCCCCCAAGTAGCGCGCTATGCAGACCACCATCTTCAAATCTCTAAAAAAGAGAATAATGGTCGAACTATCACCGAAGTCTCTTCCTTAAAAGCCTCTGAAAAAGAAAAGGAACTTCTCCGCATGTTAGGTGGAGAATCGTTGAATTTATTTCCCTACTGATGGCAAAAAGAAGGCTAGGAGGGAAGATGAAGAAAGTTCTGCTTTTCCTAATACTATTGATACTCACCGCTTTAGCGCATTCCCTAGACTATTTGCTTACGACCGATTATTGCTTTATCCATAAGAAAGATCGAATCTATATCGATAGATGTTTTGCACCCGTTACTAGAGCCGACATTAACAAACAGAGCTTTAAGGGATCTGACCTTCGGTATACCGAAGGGGCTGTAGCCATTTTTATTAACGCCTATCCCGTTGAAAATCACGCCCTGTCTTTCGGGTTTGGGTATGGCTATATGCGCCTTAACTGGGATGAGAACCCCTCCTTTAACCAGAAAAATTTCAACGATGCCGTTTTACTCCATCGGATACATTACAACAGCAATTAAAGACTGGCGCTGGATCGTAAGCCTTGGCGTTCATGCTAATATCAATCTCTTTGGGTTTGATTCCCCGCAGCTTGCTGCGTAAAAGCTGAACAAGTATAGTTTTTTGGCATGAGTGAATATATTCATAAAAGTCATAATGTCTCAGTTTTGATGTACCACATAGTTTGTCCGGCCAAATACAGGAAAGCGGTATTTGACAAGAGTGTTGATGAAGAAATTAAGGTCATATGCCTTGAAATTTCAAAGAGATATGAGATAAATTTTTTAGAGATCGGTGTTGATAAGGACCATGTTCACTTTCTGATACAATCAGTTCCGATGTATAGCCCAAAAAAAACTGTTCAGCTAATAAAAAGCATCACGGCAAAAGAGATTTTTTTGAGAAGGCCTGAAGTAAAGAAGATACTTTGGGGAGGGGAGTTTTGGAGTGATGGATATTTTATAAGTACCGTGGGGAAGCATGGGGACGAGGAGAAAATAGGAAACTACGTCAAAAACCAAGGAAAAAAAGACTATAAAAGGTTACATCAGCAACTGGATTTTTGGAGCTAAGCAAAACCACCTGACAGATGCCCCGTAGCTCTGCTGCGGGGAGCCTTCACTCACTTTAATATGGAAAGCAACGCCTTCTATACAGGGATGATTTGGGGGCGACTTGCCTATAGTAAACCACTGGGAATCCATAGTGAAGTTATCGGGCAAACGGGAGTCAAAAGCACTTACCTATTCTCCATTTTGGGACTTGATTGGCATTTTCATAAATAATAGAAAGTTAACGCTGTGTTCTCTTTTGACTTCTCTCTTCACTACTTCTTAGCAGAGCACTGGTCTTCAGCTCTCAGCTATCGCAGCTTCGGGGGCTGGTACCGTTCCTTTCACCCCGTTGGAAAAAGAGAAAATAACCGAGAATCCATGGTCTCTGTCCATGTAAACGGCATAGACCTCAGAATCTACCTCAATACATGCCGTTTTTCAGCAGGACTCTTCGGAGGTGCTAACTTTGGGGGATGGGTTCAAATCCGCAATCAACATGGAGCCAAAAGCACTTACTTCCATTTCGATACAGCGGCCTACGGCGGCATCAAAGGATACTTCGAGTTCTAGAGTGTACTAGAGGAGGGGGTCTCTTGGAAACCAACTGATTCTAAAGAGTTTCCTAACTCTTTTGGGGTTATTTTCCAAGGAAAAGGTGTGAGCGGGATAAGAACACCTGTAGATAGTAGTGCTGTTCTTACAGCAAGTGCGCAGTGAGAAGAGATTGGAAGTTCTATATGTGTTAGAGCTCTTATAGGATTGAAAATACTCATTTTTGGCATTAATTGATACCAAGTCTTATTTTTAGTAAAAGAATTTTGTTGGTTTTGTATCTCTGCAGATAGCTGAGAAAATTGTTTGGGATTTAAATGCTTTTCATAAGTCCTGTCTGGAAGTCGACCCTCATGGGTAAAGTCTTCTTTTAGTGAAGTGAAATTACGAGAAGGAACAGGGAACAATACCGTGAGTGGATTGACCGAGACCGGATATTTAGGCCTTAAGCTTAAATAAGCTGAACTGACTTCTGATCCCTCTTCATTTTTTTTGAAAATTCCTAAGGATGAATGACCTACAGATGATGGCCTTTGCAATAGACTTTCATCTTCGGAACCTCCTACCACCGTTTCCCAAATGTAGACCCTCGATCTGTAACTTATGTTTTCTGTCATACCCACACAAAATATTTAAAACTCTCTTAGAGTTTACCATTTTTAGTAACTTTAGCGTAAGAGCTTTCTATGGAAAGCTCACTTAACACTAATAATCAATGAGATAATAAATAAAACATAATTGTAGTTTTAATTAAATAATTAATAATGTTATTATATTAATTACATTAATTACATTAATTATTAAAACTAAAAAGAGGTATTTATTATGACTGTTAATACAATATTATCAAGAGCTTTCAGGGTTGGTACCGGGCTGGTTGGAATTGTCCTTTTTGCTCAGAATCAAATCGAACCCTGTCTCCAAAATGCAAAAGATGTACATTCTGTTTCCAAAAAAGAATTTGATGAAAATAGCAAGCATTCTATAGAATTCTATGGATGGAAAACCGACCATGAAACCTCTCGATGTGGGCATGTAGCTGTAGCGCTTAAACAGGGTGAAGAAACAGTTAGCCACCTCTCCTTGTGGCCAGGGACTATAGCTGGAGGGACTCCCTTCTCTACTTTTTTCCCATGTGCGGGGGAAGCGATGAAAAGTTTAGAAGAAGACATTAAAAGAGAAGAAATTCCACCTACAGATACCATAGAACTAAGTATTACACAAGATCAGGCAGAAAGAGCTTTTAAGTTTATCGATGAACACCATGAAAAAGTAGACAAAGGGGAAATTTTATACGGAATGCTTCCGAAAATTAGCCAGGTAACTCACTATGCCATAAATAAGACCAGCTCTAATTATTCAAAGACTTCAAGATTAACCCCTGCACAAGTTATGAATTGCACAACAATTGTAGGGAAAATGTTATCAGATCTTGAAGTCCTCCCACACGATAAAGGAACTACTTGTGTTCCATCAACCCTTATTAACAACGTTAAAGATCAATGGTTTTAGTAGATTCCGGTACAAAACTAGAAATTATTTATATTGAAAATGTAATTTTATGATATCGGTTATAACAATTAGCCTCCTTTTGAATTACTAGTTTTTCTAAAAAACAATTTACAAAAAGGGGGATTTTTTAGTTTTTGAGAAAAAATATACCATCTGAAGGATTATGAACCTATCCCTATAATTTTGTTCCAGAAGATTTTATCGGGTTCATGTTTTTTCTCTTTAAGGAAAAAAAGAAGGAAGAAAGCGAGGAGAATGGTGATCGGGAAACTAAGCATTGCATAGTGATAATCTTCTAGAGAGTAGATTGGAATTCCGTCTTTCATTGCTCTAGACCATCGAAGGTCAAGAAGCACTCCTAATAAAGGCTGCATGAGAGAAGTTCCGGCTGCAACAGAGAAATTGGTAATTGCAATACTAGTCCCCTTTGCCTCAATAGGATTTAGCTCGATTCCCAAAGAGAAATTGAGTAGTTGAGCAGCTTGAAAGAATCCCACAAGAAATAGAAGAATAAAGATGAGTGAAAGGGGAAGGTTCTCCATATAAATAACAGGAAGAATACAGGCTAAACAAAGAAGGGTGCCCGCATAAAGGAAAGGCTTTCGTCTACTGAAATGATCTGAAATAAAGCCGATGATCGGTCCTCCAATGATCCAACCTACAAAAATCATCGAAACAGCAAACCCTGCAACATCTTTTGAAATTCCATAACTTTCAATAAGGAAAGGAATACCCCAAAGAGAGGCAAATGCAGCTGTTGTCATATAAAAAAGAAGAGCAATGGCTGCATTGAGCCATGTTCGAGGATTAGAAGCGACAGTTTTTAAATTATGCAGAAGATCGCTTGAGGCTTTTTTCGTCTCAATTTTCTTTTTTTCTGGCTCTTTTCGAATAAACACGTAAAGAATTACAGCAAGAAAAAGACCGATAAACCCAAAAACATTGACAGTCATACGCCAACCAAAATTTTCGACAGCAAAACTTAGGGGACCCTCAGCACCAACAGCACCAAGCATTCCGATTGAATTCCCCACTCCTACAAGAAGAGCCAATTTTTTTGCAGGAAACCAATGAGAGCAAACGTAAATCATCCCTACAAAAGCAAATGAGGAGCCAATTCCCATAAAGAACCGACCAAATTCTGCAGGAGCTAATGTCTGAGCCATCCCAAATAAAAAACTACCAACCCCGCAAAAAAGAGCTGCAAAAGTAAGAAGCTTCCGCGCTCCATAGCGGTCCATCAGAATCCCAACAGGGATTTGCATTGGGGCATAAGCATAGAAGAAAAAGGCGCTCAAAGTTCCAAGCTGCCCTGCTGTTGCCTTGAAAGATCCCATTAGCTCTTTCACCATGATAGAGGGATAGACCCTGACAAAAAACTCATAAAATAAAAAGAGAACAGCAAGACTCCATGTCCACCAAGCAACAATCGATTTCTTATGCACTAGAGCCCCTTAAGGTGGTCAATGTATACAGCCCCAAGAGGGAAATCTTTTTCATACTCCTCTTCTTTATTTTTCTTAGAAAATTGTTCGATAATTTTATTTGCCAAGACTTTCCCAAGCTGCACTCCTTCTTGGTCAAAGGAATTGATATCCCAAATAAAGCCCTGAAAAGCCACTTTGTTCTCAAAATAGGAAAGAATAGCTCCCATAGTAAAGGGATCACATTTTTTAGCTATCAGGACACGGTTAGGACGGTTTCCAGGGAATCCCTTATTGGGGTTGTCACTCTTTTGCCCAGTTGCAAGACCAATCGACTGAGCAAAAAGGTTTGAGAGAAGCTTCTCCTGAGAGGTAGTTCCTTTAAAAGAAAGGTTTTCTCCAAACTGGCTTTCTGCAAAACCAATAAACTCTACAGGAACGACAATAGTCCCCTGATGAATGAGTTGATAAAAAGAATGTTGTCCATTGGTGCCAGGCTCTCCCCAGATAATCGGCCCTGTCCAAAAATCAACTGGTCTCCCCTGTTTATCGATACGCTTTCCATTGGATTCCATATCACACTGTTGCAAATGAGCTGGGAAGCGAGACATCGCCTGAGAGTAGGGAATAATTGCTGTGGTGGGGTGACCCAAAAAGTTATGGTTCCAAATCCCCAAGAGCGCTGAAAGAAGGGGAAGATTCTTTTTTGGGTCCTGCTCCAATGCTATTTTATCCATAGAATTAGCCCCACGAAGAAAATCTAAGAGTTTTTCCATTCCTAGAGCAAAGGCCAGCATTACACACCCCACCATCGAGGTTGCGGAATACCGCCCCCCGACATAATCCCAAATATAAAACGATTTGCGGTATATTTCTGGATTATCCATAGGACTTCCCTTTCCTGTAACGGCAAGAAAGTGGTTCTTTGGGGAAAGTCCTTCCTCTTGAAATTTCTTTCGGATGAGCTCTTCATTTGTTAGGGTTTCAAGAGTTGTTCCTGACTTAGAAACGATCACCACAAGAGTTTTGCTTAAGTTCACTCTGCGAATTACATTTGCCACATCATCAGGATCAACATTCGAGATAAAGTGAACTCTCTTTTCAGGTTTGTTAAAGGCTTCTAAAGCGAGATAAATAGCTTTCGGCCCAAGCTCAGATCCCCCAATCCCTACTTGAATCATATCGGTATAGTCTTCTTTTTCGATTCCGTCAAGGAAGCTCTTCAACTTCTCCATTTCGGCGTAAGCAAGAGCTGCAGCTTGACGCGCCTGCTCCCCTTCAGCTTGACGATCAAAAAAATCGCGCATTGCAGTATGGAGAACCATGCGGTTTTCACTCTCAAATCCTTCGATCTTATTGATCACTTCCCCATTTTGCATAGAAAGCATTTTCTCATGCACACCAGCTTCATTTGCTAGCTCAAAAAGAGTCTCCATTGTTTTTTCATTAACCCTTTCCGTTCCATAGAAAAGCTTGAGATTGAGGCATTCCACCATCATCTCCTCCATCCGCTTAGGACAGAGGTATCCTCCTTTCGAAAGATCTACGGGTTTTTCGGCAATTTTGCGTAAGGTTTCGACAGAATGATATTCATTGAATGCTGACATCTTTGTTCCAAATTAATACATGTAAATAATTTATAGATATACCAAATGGGATTATCTATGCAAGATTAGAGCGTGATCTGATAGCGCCTCTGCAACATTTTCAGGTCCATGCATGGAAATCACATCCGTTTTTCCCTCCATTTTGCTAAAATAGAGAAGCGGTATTGAAGTGCTTTCCCCCTCTTCAACGCTATGATAGTGCATATAAGGAACAGAAGTTGTTGTTTGAGCATCTTTAGAAATTCCAGAGACAAAACCCTTTTGGAGCAGGATTTCTCCGTCTTCAGACTCCATTTCTCCCATCAACACAACCTGCTTTTTATCCCCAAATTCACGAGAGAAAATTTCGTTCCAATCTTCGCGGGTTGGCTTGTAAGTGCAGACGTAAATTCTTTCTTCAGTTTCCATAATAAAATATCCCCTTTCCATCAACCAATCCTGTTTTCTGAAAGGAACATATTCTGGAGACTTCAATAGAGCTCCACGGAAAGCAATAAAGAAAGAGGTGTCTTCTCCCAGTATTTTTTCACCCATCCCTGTGAAGAAAAAATGGTATCCCTCTTTGAGACTTGCTGCAAGACTAGGAGCATTAAAGCGATTGACTTCTGGAAAAAAAACCACATCGGGATTGTTGTCTCTAATCGTTGAAACAAGGCAATCGAAGCGGTCACTTCTAACGGAAATTCCTGCATTTCTCTGAGGACTGATCCCAGTTAACATTCTAGGATTCAAGAGACACAGTTTAGGGCTTTTATTAATCTCTCCACTGAAGGTTCCATGAGTAGTTCTGTATGGGGAGTTGTGAAAAAAATTACCAACAGCCGTTATTGCTGCTGCTACTGATACGAAGGGCAATGTTCCCATCCATGACGGAAAACAGATAACAAAACGGACTATGCGACCAACAACCTCTTGAATCAAAGAACTGGTCTGTCCATATTCTCCAGAATGCAATGGAGCAAAATTAAGCTCTAGAGACTGCCTAAGGTATGAATTTAAATGAATAACCTGCATAGCAAAATCTGTGATTTTTTCACTGACCTTATCCTTAACCTCAATTTCCCCGTCAAACAAAGGGATATTATCAACTCCTTCTCCATTTGCAGATTCTACAGACATTCTTTCTCCATATTAACCATATTACAGGGGGGAGATATTGCCCTATTTAGTAAATAAACAGCAAGTAGCTTTATCCTATTAACACAGATATTTCTTTGCATGATCGGTTTCCTTCGGATGCTCGAGGCGGGCCTCTTCAATCCTCTTTAGAGCAAAGCTTGAGCGCCAAGTGATTTTAATTGTTCAGCTACATCGTCTTTTGAAGTCTCAGAGTGGTATCCTATAGCTTCAGCCTCTCTGCTAACCGATTCCATAAGTAGATTTCCCCATTTAAAATTTTCGCTAGATAGTGTAGACACAAGTTTAAATTTGCGCTAAGCTGGTTTCTTAAACTTTCAAGGAGAGGTTTAGAGATGACCGTACCAGCGCACAGACGTCACGATATGTCAGGTCGAATTTGGAAAAAACTTGAGCCTTATCTTCCAGAAAGAAGAGGGGTGTGGGGAGGGGTAGCACAAGATAATCGGCGATTTATCAACGCGGTTTTTTGGATTATTCGTACCGGAGCTCCATGGCGTGACTTACCTCCAGACTATGGGAACTGGGGAAATGTGCATCGTCGTTTTATCCGTTGGAGGAATAAAGGTGTCTGGGAACTTCTTCTGGAAAAAGTAGTGGACGATCCTGATTACGAGTGGTTAATGATCGATGCAACCCATATCAAAGTTCACCCTCACGCAGCAGGTGCACAAGGTGGTAATCAAGATATGGCTCGGACAAAAGGGGGCTCAATACGAAATTACATTTGGCCGTGGATTCGCATGGTATGCCGATCAGAGCGATTATTACGTCAGGTACTCAATCAGACTACCTTCAGGCCAAACACCTAATAGAGGGAATTAACGCCGATTACCTACTAGCAGATCGGGGTTATAACAGCGATGCAATCGTAACTCAAGCGATCTCTCAAGGAATGAAGGCGGTTATCCCTCTCAGAAAAAATAGGAAAAGCAAGAGAGCTTATGATAAGCATCTCTATAAATTGAGACATCTTGTAGAAAATGCTTTTTTACATTTGAAGCGATGGAGAGGAATTGCTACACACTATGCTAAGCACGCATCCTCTTTCTTGGCTGCGGTTCAGATCAGATGTTTGGCTTATGGGTAGAAAGTTAGTAGATCTTTCTAAATTTTTCATCAAAAAATGTTGCTGATTATCCCCCTAATTGCTACCATTTGTAACTTTCCCGTTCGGGGTATAGCGCAGCTTGGCTAGCGCGTCTGCTTTGGGAGCAGAAGGCCGGGGGTTCGAATCCCTCTACCCCGATTCTTTATAACGAGTTATTTTACCACCAGCAGCTTCAAATCCTTGGACCATGCGCATTCCCCATGAAGAAATATGATCAGGAAAGATCAGAAGTTCATCAAGCTCATCCCACTCTTCTGCAATATAAGGTTCTGCAATCAAGCGGCAGGGTCTATCGAGCTTCTCTAAGCATCTATCCACTACATCAAATCGAAGCCCCTTCTCCCTTAATGGAAGGACAACTCCCAATGATTCATTATAACGCAGGGGTATAAGAGTTTCCTCCCATTTAATTGCGCCGATTGGTCCTGAACGAAAACCTAAGTGAATATGTGGGAAAATTTCCTTTGAAAACTTGAGAGGATCGCCAATGCAATCGAAAAGAGCGAAAGGAGGTACTTCATCTGGAAGATAAGCAGCTAGATGGTGCAAGTATTCTGCAAACTCATTGAGCGGAGTAGCCGGAACCTTACCCTTATAGAGAATAACTCCAAGAGTCGATTCCTGGTGTAGCTCCCAAATTGATTCAGCAAAACATTTCACCGCTAGCTGATGAGAGGAAAGATGGGCCAGGTTCATCTGCTCAAGTTGGAAATCGAGTTCCCACAAAAGATGAGGCTCATCTGAGGCTACTTCCCATTTCAAATCTGAAGAAAGCGAAGCATCAAGTTCAATCAAAGTAATGGAAGAAGGGAGGGATGAAAACCCTCGATGGTCAACAGTTCTCATAACACATGTGGTGGATTTCTAGGCCCTTGGAGAGCCAAAGACGCTCAAAAAAAGAAGAGCCATAGTTTTCATGAGAAGCAGAAATCTTAGGCCACTCCTGCATTTCTTGTTCCATCTGATCTTTATAGGGGCTATTGTCCGTCACAAGCGTCACAGTCCCCTCATGGATTACTGTTCTCTTTAGTTCTTCTACAAAGGGGCGCTGAATGATTCGATGCTTGGCATGACGACTCTTTGGCCAAGGATCGGGAAAGTTGACACAAACTGCATCTAAACAATGATCTGGCAGATATTCTTGAGAAAATGTCAACCCCTCTCCTGAAATAATCAAAAGATTTTTGATTCTAAAATTCACTATTTTTGAGTAGATTTTTCTTACTCTTTCAAACCACATCTCGACAGCTACCCAGTTCTTATCAGGATTTTCCTGAGCACGCTGGATAACCCACTCTCCATTTCCACTACAATACTCCAAGTGTACAGAATTGTCGTTCCCAAAGTATTCAGAAAAACTAGGAAATAACTCTTTTTGGTGTTTCTGGTAATATTTAGGGACATAGAAAATCTTATCTTTAAGCAGAGGACGGCGCTCTTTCCAGGCATAAGGATAAGGTAAATCTTTCGGTTTCATAGGGAGTAATTTTAGCATTCTCTTCAATAAATTGCTTCCAAAAAGTATGGGATATGCTAGAATGCAGGAAAAAATTGAGTTACTATGGAATCTATAAATATTGATCTAACCCAGGTTTTCTCAGCGGCTCCATGGATCTATACGACCCTCGCTCTTCTTTCTATATGCACTGTAATGATCGCCCTCTATATCCTTTTGACAGCGCGCTCTTCAAAAATATTACCGAAAAATACTCAAGGAGCCATCGGGCAGATGCTTCAATCGCAAAATTATGAAAAAGCCCTAGCTCTATGCGATGAAAACCCTTCCCTCTTTTCTAAAATGGTCGCAGCAGGAATCATCTCCCGCCCTTTAGGGAATCAAGGAATTCTTGATGCCATGAAAACCGCGGGAAAACGAGGATCTGCTCCCTTCTGGCAAAAAATCACTCTTCTTAACGACATTGCCGTCCTTGCTCCGATGCTTGGTCTTTTGGGAACAGTCACCGGAATGTTCTACGCCTTCTATGACCTCAACCGCTCTATGGAATCTCTTTCCACGCTTTTTGATGGTCTAGGCATTTCTGTAGGAACCACCGTTGCAGGGCTCATCGTAGCCATTCTTGCAATGCTGCTTTATACCTTCCTAAAATTTCGACTCATCCGCTCCATGACATCCGTCGAAAACAAAGCGATGCAATTTGCAGGAACCCTTTTTCATGATCCCCGATGATGAGCTTGCACCAAAACCCACGATAAATTTCGCACCAATGGTCGACTTTCTCTTTATCGTCATTGCGATCTTCGCTGTAATTGCCATCTCAAGAAAAGCACTTTTTGACTCCCACCTCTCCCTTGTTGAAGCAACTGGAAACGCGAAAACCTCTGAGCATCACGCCAACCAGACTGTAAGCCTTAGTATCTCTCCCAATGGGGAATATCAGTTACTTGATGCAAAAGAAAGTTTCATTCTTGATGACATCGAAACAATCAAGCAGGAGCTCAATAAACATCAAAAAACACATATCCTCCTCCATATCGACAAACACGCCGAGTGGCAACCTATTGCTAAGCTCATCTATTCCATGAATGAAGAAGGGTTTCACGTCTATCCTGTCTATGAAAAAAAATGAGCTGATTTGCAGAAATTATTTAATTGGGTTTGTATTGAAAAAGTTGCCCAGGAGAGGACTCGAACCTCCACACCTTGCGGCACCAGAACCTAAATCTGGCGTGTCTACCAATTCCACCACCTGGGCAGGTGATAAAAGATCCAATTTAATCTTTTTAAGCGGTTTTCGTCAAGAAAGAAAAGGGGTTTATATGGAGGATAAAAGAGAGTCCTCAAACTCTCTTAGATTTGGCCCTACCGAGAAGCTACCAGTGACCAACTCTTGCTTCCTACAGTAATTAAGAAACAATATTTACCTATTTACAAATTTTTTCCTTCCAATTAATGTGTGAATTTTATTTGAGCAACTGTATAATTGCTCGCTAGCGATTGGGAGATTGATGTGCTCGGTATATTTTTAGACTCAGAAACCAACGGTCTTAATGCCCACAAACACCATATCTGCGAGCTTGCTTACAAAATTGTTGATGTGGAGAGTGGCGAAACCCTTGAAGCTTTCGAAACCCTCATCCATATTCTCTTTGAAGAGTGGAAAAAAAGTGATCCCGAGAGTCTCAAAGTTAATGGCTTTACCTGGAATGATCTAAAGGATGGAATGCCGCTCCAAGAGGTTGTTGAAGAAGTAAAGATTTCCTTCAAACGGTGGGGTATCAAAAGAGGCAACGCAGTGTTTATCTGCCAGAACCCTTCATTTGACCGCGCTTTTTTTACACAGCTTATCGATGCAGACGTCCAAGAAGAGCTCAACTGGCCCTATCATTGGCTCGATTTAGCCTCGATGTATTGGATGAAATGTCTCAGTAGAAAAGGTCCCTCCCCCTGGGATACAGGCATCTCTAAAAACAAAATCGCTGAAGCTCTTGACCTCTCTACTGAGGCAGAGCCACACAAAGCTATGAACGGCGTTGATCACCTTATGCTCTGTTATGAAGCTGTTGTCGGCTTTCCTGCAGCTATAAACTGATTATACACGATGAAAAATACGCTGTTTGCTATGCTTTATCGGCCGCTTGTGACGAAAACGAAGCTTGCTCTTTCTCTGGAATATTCAATGCGTTGTTATCTATCACAGGCTTTTGGCTGAACTCTTCTTTTACCGTAGCATTTTGCTTTTCAATAGTTTCCTTTAATAGGACAGATCTATCAAGTGACGGCTCTAGTGGAAAGAAGACTAGAAAACAAAGAATGAATTAGGCAAAGAGAACTAGAATACCCAACCTTTTAATAATCGAAAATATATAACAAACTATTTTATGAATGTTGGTAAAGCATGAGAAAGAGGAAGGTGGAGCTCAGTGGCAAGAAGGACCTTCTCAATCCGATTCTGAATGATTTCTAGAGAGGGTAATGAGACAGTAATACGAGAGAGGACTTCTGCTTTGTCTTGATAGAAGAGAAGAGAAGAGCTCGCACCGCTTTGGAGAAGATGAAGATCCCGGTAAAAATAGAAGAGGTAGGAAAGGGCTTCTTCTGCATTAGCACCTTCGGGAAGTTCTTTTGCATTAGGGAGATCGCCGCGAAGGAGACGGAAACCTATATGAAACATCTGCTCGGGAAGCAAATCCTTTTCTTTTGAAGCAAGGGTCTGTGCTTTATGGAGACTCCCATGAGAGAGGAGGGCAATTTTTCGTGCTTCACTAGGTTTTTTTTCAGGAATCAAGGTTGCAATGATTTCTTCTTCTGATAGCAAAGAAAAGGGAACACGGAAACACCTTGAGGTGATCGTAGGAAGAAGGACATCAGGGCGAGAAGAAACAAGAATAATAGTGACTGGTCCAAGGGGCTCTTCTAGTGTCTTTAAGAGAGCATTACTACTTGATGGAAGCATGCGATCGGCTTCATAGATGATGAAGACTTTTCGATCGGCTTCAAAAGGGGGTAGAGCGGTTTCATCAATAAACTGGCGAATGGAATGCATTGGATGAAGATGCGCTTTCCCCTCTGGATAAAGAAGGCGAAGGTCAGGAGGGTCTTTTTTTGTTGTTTTAAGAAGTTCCCGAGCAAACTCTCTTGCAAACTCTCTTTTTCCCACTCCTTTAGGCCCTTCAAAAAGGAGAGCATGAGGCGTCTTTTCAATTAGCTTGCTTAGATGTTTTTTTACTTTTGAATTTCCAGGAAGTTCTTCTATTTTAGACATAGTAAACCGTTAATCTCTCCAATAGCAGCGGTATAAACAGACTCTATATCTTTTGAAGCGTCGATGACATGGAACCGATCAGGTTCATCCTTAGCTAGAGAGAGAAAAGCTTCACGCACTTTTGTGTGAAAGCTAAGATTTTCCTCTTCTAGGCGATCGTAGGTGTTTTTTTGTTTCGCCCGTACGAGTCCAACTTTCGGATCAAGATCTAGATACAGGGTCAGGTGAGGAATCAGCCCATCCGTGGCAGCTAAACAGAGCCCACGGAGAAGGTCCACATTTAAAGAACGAGCCATGCCCTGATAAGCTAGTGTGGAATCGTTAAACCGATCACAAAGAACGATTTTCCCTTCTTCAAGAGCGGGCAGAATAAGTTCCTGAACGTGCTGAGCACGGTCAGCTAGATAGAGGAATAATTCACTTTGCCGACAGATAGGGCTTTTTTTTTGATGAAGGAGAAGGTTTCGGATTTCTTTTCCCAAAGAAGTTCCACCTGGCTCCAGCGTCCGGATCACAGAGTGTCCTTTTGCTGTGAGCACACCGTAAACGCGATTGATCAGGGTGGTTTTCCCTGCCCCTTCTCCACCTTCAAAGGTTAAGAAGAAACCTTTACTTCTCTTCTTCACTCTCTTTTTCTTCTTCTTCGAGGTGTTCGATCTTTTGCATTGCAATTAGGGTGTCGCTATTTTTCAAATTGACGACTTTCACTCCTTGAGTAGAGCGTCCCATCACTCGGATATCTTGCATGCTAAGACGAAGGGTATGTCCAGAGCTCGCCATTAAGACAACGCTGTCCTTATCACCAACAGAAAGAGCTCCGACCACTTGTCCATTACGTTTGCTGGTGATAATCGAACGAACTCCTACCCCTCCTCGCTTAGTGTGTCTAAACTGCTCAACACTAGATCTCTTTCCAAAACCATTTTCGCAGACAACAAGGACAGTTTCATTGCCACGCACCACTTCACAAGAAACAACGCGATCACTGCTGCTTTTGAGTTTGACTCCGCGAACCCCTCGAGCCACTCTTCCCATTGTACGCACTTGGTCTTGGTCAAAACGAACTGCCATTCCTTCATGAGTAAAGAGCATTACTTGCTCTTTAAAACGAACGATATGAGCAGCAATCACTTCATCAGCATCATCGATATTGATCGCATAGACCCCTTTTCGGCGAGGGGAACTGAAAGACTCTAAAAGAGTTTTTTTCACCACGCCCTGCTTAGTAGCTAAAAGAATCGAAGCTCCTTCTTCATCAAAGCGACGGACCCGGAGCTGCGCTGCAATTTGCTCCCCTTTACTTAACCCTTCAAGAAGATTAACAAGAGGTTTTCCTTTTGAGCGTCTACCTGATTCAGGAATTTGCCATACTTTGACCCAGTAAACACGACCAAAGTTTGTAAAGAACATAATAGTATCATGGGTTGAGGCTACATAAATGTCTTTAATTGTGTCAGTCTCTTTCTTATGATCAAAACCAATCACGCCCTGCCCACCTCTTTTCTGCTCTTTAAAGGTTCCAATCGGCATTCTCTTGATGTAATCATCATTGGAGATGGTCAGGATCACTGGCTCATCAGCAATCAGATCTTCCATCTGAAACTCTCCTTCAGCAGGAACAATCTGTGTCTTTCTGTCTGTCTTATCAAAAGCTTGCACTTCTTGAAGTTCTTCTTTAATGATTCCTCTTACAAGGGTTTCCCTTGCAAGAATAGCGCGATAATGAGCAATTTTTGCTTGAAGATCGGCGTATTCTCCTTCAATTTTCTCTTTCTCCATTCCGGTTAGTTGGTAGAGTTTGAGGTCAAGAACAGCGTTAACTTGGCGGTCGGAGAATTCATATTTCTCGATCAGTTTGACCTTAGCTTCATCCCTGTTTTGGCTTCTTCGAATCAACTTAACAACTTCATCGAGATGATCTAGGGCTTTAAGGTAACCTTCTAGGATGTGCGCGCGTGCTTCCGCCTTATTGAGTTCAAAGCGTGTTCTTGCACGGACAACCTCAATACGGTGATCAACCCAAGCAGCAATCATCTGCTTAACGTTCATGATACGCGGAAGACCTTTATCAAGGGCTAGCATGTTACAACCGAAAGTCACTTGCATATCGGTGAATTTATAGAGCTGATTGATAATGACGTCAGGAATTTCTCCCTTCTTCATCTCAATCACCACTCGCATTCCATCTTTGTCAGACTCATCTCTGATATCAGAAACCCCAGTAATCTGCTTATCATTCACAAGATTAGCAATCCTCTCTACGAGACGGGACTTGTTCATATTGTATGGAACTTCGTCAATCACAATACGTTGCTTATCTGAGTTTTTGATATCTTCGACATGAAGCGTTCCTCGGAGCATGAGCTTACCGCGACCGGTATGGAAAGCTTCTTTAATCCCTCGATAACCACAAATCATTCCACCTGTTGGAAAATCAGGAGCAGGCATCACTTCCATAATCTCATCGATCGAAACTTTTGGATTGTCGATCACCAGTTCAGTCGCTCTGCAGAGTTCTTTCAAGTTGTGGGGAGGAATGTTAGTCGCCATCCCAACCGCAATTCCAGAGGATCCATTGCAAAGAAGATTAGGGAATTTTGCAGGAAAAACTGTTGGTTCTCTCTTAGTTTCATCATAGTTGGGAACATACTCGACTGTTTCTTTATCGAGGTCCTCCATAAGAGCCATTGAAGGTTTCGTAAGGCGTGCTTCGGTGTATCTCATTGCAGCAGGAGGATCCCCATCGATAGAACCGAAGTTTCCTTGTCCCTGCACCATTGTGTAGCGCATTACCCAGTCTTGTGCCATCCGGACAAGGGTAGGGTAGATAACTTGTTCACCATGAGGATGGTAATCCCCGGAGGTGTCACCACAAATTTTCGCACACTTTCTGTGTTTAGCCCCTGGGCTCAAATTAAGCTGACGCATCGCAAAAAGGATACGACGCTGCGATGGTTTGAGGCCGTCGCGAACATCTGGAAGAGCGCGGGCAATAATGACCGACATGGAGTAACGAAGATAACTCTCCTTCATCTCCTCTTCCACACTCCGTGGAACAACTGTTTCTCCTTCAAGGTAGGACATGATTTCTCCTATTAAATATCTAAGTTTTTAACCGAAAGGGCATGTGATTCAATAAATGCACGGCGTGGCGCGACTTCATCTCCCATAAGCATTGTAAACATGTGGTCTGCAGCAACAGCATCAGGCATCGTGACCTGAACAAGAGTTCGGTTAGCGGGTTCCATTGTCGTCTCCCAGAGCTGGTCTGCATTCATCTCACCCAGACCTTTATACCGTTGAATCTCGATTCCCTTCCTTCCGTTTTTTCGGAGGAATTCGATGAGTTCTTTTAGGGTGTAAATCGAGGTTTTTTGCCCATCTTCCTCAAGAATCTCCAAGAGCTTTCCCTCAGCCTTCACATACTGATCAAGAGAAAAGCTATAGTTGGAAAGTTTTTCCCTCAGAACTTTAAGCTTCCCATCCTCGTAAATCTCAACAAAAGAGAGAGATCTTGGAGTGAATTTCTTCATCTCGTCGGTTTGCTCCTCCTCAGGAATCGATGCAAGAGTCGCTCCGTGCTCTACGCGCTGATTCTCTTCATTTTGCTTCTTCAACTCTGCAAACTCATCATTTGAATAAACAAAAGTATGCTCACCATTCATGATCACATGAAAACGAGGAAGAGCCCCTTCTTTATTTTGGGCTCCTAAAAATTCACGGAAAGGAATTCCTTTCCTTTCGATTGATGAGATGAGCCGCTCTACCTCTAAAATTCCATAAAGGAGATTTTTGACTTCATCATGCTCTAAGCATTCGTTGTGAGAAGAGAGTCTGAATGTAACGTCACTAATCCCTAGATTAAGGAGATACTCATCCATTTCTTGTTCAGAATGGATATATTGGCCCTTTTTCTTTCGACTGACTCGATAAAGAGGTGGCTGCGCAATGTATACGTAGTTATTTTCAATAAGTGCCGGCATATGACGGTAAAAGAAGGTCAATAGCAGTGTCCTAATATGGGAACCATCAACATCGGCATCCGTCATCACAATAATTCGGTGATAACGAAGCTTTTCAATGCTGAAGTTATCCTTTCCGATTCCACATCCAAAGGCAGAGACCATCGTCCCTACTTCTGTGTTTTGTAAAACTTTTTGAAGCCTTGCTTTTTCAACGTTTAAGATCTTACCGCGAATCGGTAAAATCGCCTGGAAACGACGATCTCGTCCCATTTTTGCAGAACCTCCAGCAGAGTCCCCTTCAACGATATAAATTTCACATTTAGTAGGGTCACTCTCTTGACAATCGCTCAACTTTCCAGGCAAACGGCCGCTATCCAGTGCCGTTTTTCTAAGCGTTAATTCTCTCGCCTTCTTAGCTGCTTCGCGCGCTTGTGCAGCTAAAATAGCTTTGTCAACAATTGTTCGAGCAATGGGAGGGTTTTCATTGAGGAATGCAGTGAATTCTTCGCCAACAAATTGCTGAACAATAGAAGCAACTTCACTATTCCCAAGTTTTTGCTTGGTCTGCCCTTCAAACTGAGGATTTGCAATCTTTATCGAAAGGACAGTTGTGAGTCCTTCTCTCATATCTTCCCCAGTTACAGAAACTTTCGCGTTTCTAAGGAGATTGTTACTTTTGATATACATATTGAGTGAACGAGTAAGTGCTGCAGAGAAACCTGAAACGTGCGTTCCTCCGTACTTTGTTGCAATGTTATTCACATATGAGTAGATCGATTCGGAATAGGTCCCGTTCCACTGCATCGCAATTTCAAATTCAATAGGACCATCGTGAAGCTCTTTGCCACCAGTGATATAAATCGGCTTCTCAAAAAGAACCGTTTTATTCTCATTGAGATATTCTACAAACGAAGAGATTCCCCCTTCATACTTGAAAACCATCTCTTCCATGCCATCATCCCTTTCATCGCGGAAAAGAATTTGAATGCCACAGTTAAGGAATGCAAGTTCACGAAGACGATTAAGAAGAATTCCATGATCATATTCTATCACAGAAAAAATCTTGTCATCAGGAACAAAATGGACTTTTGTTCCTCTTTTAGTGGTTTCTCCCTCTACTTTTAGAGATTGAGAGACCTTTCCTCGAGAAAATTCAATATTGTGTGCTTTTCCATCCTTATAAATTTCTACATTCAGAAGTTTTGATAGAGCGTTAACACAGCTGACACCCACACCATGCAGACCACCAGAAACTTTGTAGCTACTCTTATCAAATTTACCGCCTGCATGAAGGATAGTCATGACCACTTCAACAGCAGAAACTTCTCTGCCCTGTTTTTTCGATTCCTTCTCATGTTTTTCAACAGGAATCCCTCGACCGTTGTCTTCAACAGTCACAGAATTATCCTTATGAACAATGACTTGAATAAGGGAGCAGTAACCAGCCATGGCTTCATCAATACAGTTATCCACTACCTCGTAGACTAATTGATGCAGACCATTCGTAGCCGTATCACCAATGTACATCCCAGGTCTCTCTCTAACGGCTTGAAGACCCTCAAGAACTGTGATCGAGCTAGCAGTATAGTCCTGCTGGCTAGGATCTTTATCTTTTGTCATTGTCATAATTCCCTATTCGTTTTTATCCTATCCTAAAAAAAATGTTCCGAAAAGTAACTTTTGGAAATCTCTTTCGAAACGCCGCCACAAGGCGAGGTTTTTCGTGCTCAACGAGCAAACTATTAAGAGTAGAGTTTTTCACTTGAACTCTGAGAACTCCATCCTCAAAGCTAACTGCGCGGGACATTTTACTGATTCTCTTCCCCACAATCTCAGGCCACGCGGCTAGCATTCGGTCTGGTTTATCGTTTAACTTCGCAGAAAGATCGAACAAAATCTCAGGAAGTAATTCCTTGATTTGTCTTCCTGTCGGCGTAGCTCCATCATAATTTCTAGGTATCCGTTTTTTCATCCACCGCTACACTACTTGCTTTTTCACACTATAAAAAAACTGGTTCAAAAGTGCAAGTAAATTATAACAGGAAACACGATATAAATGGACTCTAAAATCACAAAGTTTTCCTTGATACAAACTGTTTTGTTTTACAACACTTACATCCTTAACACGAGTGATTTACGAATGTTTTTTATTGTCTATTTTGAAAAAGCATGATCTTTATTTTAACGCTATATTCTAATGCGTTATGGATACTTATTTCCCCGACTCAAATGCATATAGCACTCACCTCGTTAGCGCGGAAAAAAATGCCCTTTTTCTTGCTCCAACTTTGCCACATTAGCCCTCTTTTATCAGCCATAGCTTTAGTATGACTTCCTTACTCGGAGAGCTAATGTTTTGACCTAATTTTGCCTTACTACACCTAACTGTCATCTTTTTTCGCCACTGTTAATAATCTTGTTTTTTTCAAAGCAGGTTGATAGGGTTGAATTCTTAAGCGGAGTTTTTGTGAATCAAGTAGCTGAAGAATCTAGAGAAGAAGTTTGGAAGATGTTCGATCAAATCTCACCAAAATATGATTTGGTTAATCACCTACTTTCGTTTGGAATTGATAAGTACTGGCGCCGACAGTTAATCCACCATTTACCTAAAGGAAAGGATGTCCGCCTTCTTGATTTAGCAACGGGCACGGGTGATCAGCTGATCACTATTGTTAAAAAGGCTAAACAAGTTAACTCTGCACTAGGGATTGACATGTCTTTGGAGATGATTCGAAGAGGGCAGAAAAAAATTATCGACAAACCCTATGCCCACCAGATTATCTTAATGGAAGGGAATGCTACAGCAATCAACCTATTAGACGAGACGGTTGATTGTGTCACGATGTCATTTGGCATTCGCAACGTTACAGATGTCGATAAATGCTTAGAGGAATGTTTCCGCGTTCTAACCCCTTATGGTCGTGTGATGATCTTGGAGTTTTCACTCCCTAGGAATCGGGTTATTCGGGGGCTTCATCTCTTTTATTTGCGTCATGTGCTTCCTAACCTTGCTGGGTGGATTTCCAGAAATCGTGAAGCCTACCGCTACTTGAATAACACTGTCGAATCCTTTCCTTATGGAGAAGCCTTTTGTGACAAAATCAAAAAGGCAGGATTTTACCGTGTTAAAGCCTATCCCTTAACTTTTGGAATTGCAACCCTATATGTTGGAGAAAAACTTCCGTGCGGCAACGACTTGTAACCCCCTCTTCTGAAATTCTTAAAACTTTATTAGACACCCCCTTTCGCCCAGTGCCATTTACTCTGAATGGAAAAACTATCCCTCATATGCGTCTTGAAATCCCTTTCCCGGTCAATGATCTTTTTGCGTGGCTTGAAGCTCAAACTCTTTATCCAAAAATCTATTTTGAAACCTCTCATGATGGAATTATTGCAGGAGTTGGAAGCGCGGTGAAAATCAATCACTTCCCCCACTTTAGTGACGGATCTGCACCTCGATTTTTCGGTGGGAAAGATTTTATGAAACGGAAAAGAAAAACTTGGAAGGAGTTTCCAGAATGTGCTTATTTTCTCCCCTTAGTTCAAATCGAAAAACGAGACACAGGAACCTACCTTTGTATTAATCGCGTCTCCGAAACCCTCGACCTTTCTCTAGAACTCGAAACTCCATTGGTCGATTCTCACAAGCTCAGGTCTCGTTTTGACTCTCCTTCCTATCCTGTATGGGAACGAGAGGTTAACAAGATTTTAAAAGGGATCCGACAAGGAGACTCTTTAAAGGTCGTTCTTGCAAGATGCACGAAAATTGAAACTGAGAAAAAAGCTTCTGCATACTCGATTCTGAAGAGGCTTCAAGGGAAAAATCGTTTTGCCTTCCAATTTTCAAAGGGACAAACGTTTATTGGAAATTCTCCTGAAACCCTCTACCGCAGAATGGATAATCGAATCGAAAGTGCTGCAATTGCAGGAACCCGTGTCCGGGGCAAGACTCTTAAAGAGAATGCCAAATTAGAAGATGCTCTTTTAAATTGTCCTAAAGAAAGGCACGAATTGCAAGTCGTACGAGACACAATTGTTTCTACTTTATCCCCTCTTTGCCAGTCTTTACAGATCGATAGCTGTAAAGTATTGCAAACTCCCAATGTTCAACACCTCCATCACCATATTGAGGGTATTCTAAAGGAGGGTTTTTCAGATGAGTCACTAATAAATGCGTTGCACCCCACTCCAGCAGTCGGTGGGTTTCCTAAAGAAATAGCCTTTATGGAAATTGGAAAAAGAGAAGCTTTTGATCGAGGGTGGTATGCTGCTCCTATCGGCTATATCTCACCTAATCAATCGCATCACCTTGTTGCGATTCGCTCAGCGCTCATCGAAGAAGAAGACATCCGTCTTTTTGCTGGAACCGGATTAGTTAGTGGATCTACTCCTGCAAGGGAGTGGGATGAACTTGAGCATAAAATATCTCAATATATGAGGATTTTATGAAAACTGATACAGGAGCCCTCAATGAACTCTGGACACGACTCATTATCAAAGAACTTATTCACCATGGAATCCGATCTTTTTGCATCAGCCCCGGTGCCCGATCAACATCCTTAACTATTGCTGCAGATAACCACCCCCTTTCAGAAACCTTTGTCCACTATGATGAGAGAGGAATGGCCTACCACGCTCTTGGCTATGCCAAAGGGAGTAGACAACCTGTTGCTTTGATTGTAACATCTGGAACGGCTGTTGGAAACCTCCTTCCTGCCATTATGGAGGCCCATCATGACCATGTCCCTCTCATCGTTTTGTCCGCTGATCGTCCTCCAGAGCTCCGTGACTGCGGGGCCAATCAAACAACTGACCAAGTAAAAATTTTTTCAAATTTTGTTAAGTGGCAAGGAGATCTTCCCTGCCCTGACAGCAAAATTTCCCAAAGTTATATTGGAACAACAATCGCTCAGGCGATGGGTCACGCTCTAAGTGGATCCCAGGGACCTGTTCATCTCAACTGCATGTTCCGTAAGCCCTTCCTTGATCTTGAAAGATCCTCCCCTGTTTCACTGCATCTTTCAAATCGTTCTGTCCATTCAGCTGAAACAACTCTTTCCCTTGGAAAAATAGTGCTTGACGAAGCTACTTTAGAACGTCTTGCCGATGAACTTTCTGAGTATGAAAAAGGATTAATTATAGCCAGTGGAAGTACCCATTTCGAAGAGGCCGAACAAATTTATAGTTTGTCACGCGCACTGCAATGGCCTATTTTCCCTGATGTTTTCTCATCTGTTCGCAGCTTCGGAGGTGGATATGGTGTTATCCCTCACTACGACCTACTCCTAAAAGCCATTGGTGCCCACGAAGATTATGTTCCAGAGGCAATTTTGCAACTTGGGGATCGTTTTGTTTCCAACAAACTAACCGATTGGATCGCATCGAAAAATCCAAAAGTTCACTACCACGTCTCTCCCCATAGTGACCGAAAGGATCCCACTCACTCAGTGACCCACAGAATCTCTTCTGATCTTAACCATTTTCTCGATCACTTTCCCCTCTATTTTTCCGGACGCCCCCTCTCAAAGTGGTTTGAGACATGGAAAGAACTTAATCAACTTACAAAAAGGGGAATCAAAAGCTATTTTGTTGAACATAATGACTTTTCTGAACCTCTTCTTTTTCATTCACTTAAAGACAATATCCCCTCAAGAGCTGCTCTCTTTTTCTCAAATAGTATGAACGTTAGAAATGGCGACGCTTTTTTTGCTCCTGAGAGACCTGTCGGGCCCATTTTTGGAAACCGAGGCCTTTCAGGAATCGATGGAAATATTGCTACAATTGCCGGAATTGCTCGTGGGAGCAGAAAGCCTGTGATTGCATTTGTGGGGGATCTCGCTTTTCTGCACGACCTTAATTCACTGGCCCAACTCAAGAATCTCCCAGTAAAACTCATTGTTGTAAATAACAATGGCGGAGATATTTTTAATTTTCTTCCGATTGGGAAAGAAAAAGAGATTTTCACTACTCCTCAAAATCACCTTTTAAAACACGCCGCTCTACTGTTCAATCTCCCATATGAAAACCCTCAGACAGTAGATAACCTAATAGGCCTTTTAAGCGAGCCTGGACCTCTTGTTATCGAAGTTAATACTCTTCAAGGACAAAACCTTGCGATCCACAAGGATCTCCTTTCAAACCTACAGGAAATTTCTTCTCGAGTGACTCCGGCCGTCTTGTGCTAAGGAGATCTCTCTTCTATTCAGAAATATTCCGTTTTCAGAAGAAAAGTTACCCCCCACGATAGCAACTTCTTTTCCTTTGTGAATGTAGGGCCTAAAGTACTCCTTTTTTCGGATCTGCTCTAAAGCGATTTTTGGGTTGCTATCGAGCTTGACTTCGAGGATGTTTTGAATAACATATTTCGCTAGATTTTAGAAAAAAGGTACTGTTGATCCGAAGCACAGAAAATTTAAGTTTTGCCAAGACAGCAAAACGTTTTGGTGTAAGTGTAAATAGCATATTTCTTTGGTCTAAGAGGCTAGAGGCAAAGCGCACTAAAAATAGACCTGCAATAAAGATTGAAAGAGATCGCTTGATGGAGCGATATCAAAAAATACCCTGATGCCTTCAACTATGAACGAGCATATCGTCTCAATGTAAGCCCTTCAGGTGTTCGTTGTGCCATGAAGCGGCTAAGAATTAGCTATAAAAAAACACTTAACCATCCCAAGGCTTGCAAAAAGAAGAGATCTCTCTTCAGAGAAAAGATTGCAAGGTATGAATGCTTGGGAAAACCGATTGTATACATCGATAAAAGTGGGTTTGCCCATGATATGCCCCAAACGCATGGTTACTCAAAAATAGGAGAGAGGTGCTTCGGCACCCATGACTGGGGAGCAAAAGGGAGGACAAATGCAAAACGAGACAACCCCCTCAAGAAACATCATCTTTTTGATGACAGCGTAGATTATTTGATGATACTATTTAGGGTAGAGGATGGGAGAGAATAAAAGAGAGTAGGATGCGTTTGTGAATGTATTTTGTAGAAATAGCATAACCTTTCTCCATGGTTTCTTAGGAGTGAAGGAGGACTGGGAAGCTATCACTGAGCATCTAAATGCACCGTACCGTTGCTTGACACTGCCTGGGCACAATGGGCGTTCCCTAGATCTTAATGATTTTGAAAATGAAATCGGGAATGGTGTCACTCTTGTGGGATATTCGATGGGGGGCCGCCTTGCGATGCACTATGCAAAAAAACATCCACATCGAGTAAAGAAACTGATCCTCCTGTCCGCAAATCCTGGAGAAGAAGGAGAAAAGCGTCTTCAGCAAGATGAAAAATGGGCTAGACTCTTAGAAGATGAGGGAATGGACCGATTTTTAGATCAGTGGTATGCTCAGCCTCTATTTGCAGACCTTCATATTAATCGAGAAAGAAGACACCATGACCCACTGATGCTTGCAAAGGTGATCCGAAAGTTTAGCCCAGCTCGTCTTCCTAATTTATGGACAGAATTGGAGGATTTTTTATGCCCACTGATGTTTTTATTTGGAGAAAATGATATAAAATATCGCTTGATTGGAAAGAGATTGCAGGAGCAATTTCCCGTGGCATGGATCCCAAGCAGCGGGCATGCCATCCATTTAGAAAACCCAAAAAAGTGTGCTAAATACATTATGGAGGCATTATGAGCAGTGCTACTGAAACACAAGTAAACTGGCACGTTGCTGGAGAATATACCGACATTTTATTTCATAAAATGGGTGGAATCGCAAAAATCACGATTAATCGCCCTCGAATTCACAACGCATTTCGCCCACTAACCGCCCAAGAAATGGGAAATGCTTTAGAAAATGCTCGAAATGATCAGGAAATTGGTGTGATTATTTTGACAGGCTCAGGAGAAAAGGCGTTTTGTTCAGGTGGAGATCAATCGATACGAGGAGAAGCAGGATACAACGATGGAGAAGGGGCTTTCCGCCTAAATATCCTTGATTTTCAAAGACAAATTCGCACATGTCCAAAACCAGTTGTAGCCATGGTTGCAGGCTACGCCATTGGAGGAGGCCATGTCCTCCATGTAGTGTGCGATCTTACGATTGCAGCAGACAATGCAATTTTTGGTCAAACAGGACCAAAGGTAGGGTCATTTGACGGGGGTCTCGGGGCAAGTTACTTAGCTCGGGTCGTTGGGCAGAAAAAGGCGCGGGAAATTTGGTTCCTCTGTAAGCAGTATAATGCCAAAGAAGCCTTGGAAATGGGACTCGTAAATACTGTTGTCCCTTTAGAAGATCTCGAAAAAACAACCATTGAGTGGTGCGAGAAAATGCTCGAACACTCTCCATTAGCTCTGCGTTGTTTAAAATCTGGTCTAAACGCCGATTGTGATGGAGAAATAGGACTACAAGAACTCGCTGGAAATGCGACCCTCCTCTACTATATGTCGGAAGAGGCTCAAGAAGGACATAGGGCCTTCTTAGAAAAAAGAAAACCAGACTTTTCAAAATTCCCTAAGCGCCCATGAAGATGTGGATAGAAGGAGCGCGCCCTAAAACGCTTATTGCCTCTTTGTCTCCTGTCTTGATTGGGAATGTAATTGCTTTTAAATCAGGCAGCCTCGACTGGGGAATTTTTCTGGCCTGTGTTATTTTTTCTCTCGCAGTGCAGATTGGAACCAATTTTGCCAACGACTACATTGACTTTTTGAAAGGTGCCGACACCAAAGAACGAAAAGGACCACGCCGACTGGTTCAAGCAGGACTCGTATCTCCCGAAAAGATGCGCACAGTAACCTTTAGTGTGTTCGGGGTAGCAACATTTGTCGGCCTCTATTTGACGTGGATAGGTGGCTGGCAAATCGGCGTCTTATCGCTAATGGCTATTCTCTTAGGATATCTCTATACTGGAGGCCCTCATCCACTAGGCTATTTAGGTCTTGGTGATCTATTTGTTCTAGTCTTTTTTGGCCCAGTAGCTGTTGCTGGAGTGACTTATCTGCAAACGGGGGTGGTAAATCCTGTGGCTATTTTAGCGGGCTTTCCTCCAGGTCTTTTATCAACAGCAATTTTGGCAGTGAATAATCTGCGAGATCGTGAGCAAGATCAAAAGGTGGGAAAGAAAACCCTCCCAGTCCGCTTCGGACTAAGTTTTGGAAAGTGGGAGTTTGCTCTCTGCTTGATTGGTGCAGCTTTGATTCCTCTCTTTCAACAAAACTACCTTCCTTCAATTACAACCCTTGCACTAGGAACACCTTTAATCGGAAGTGTCTTTAAAGCAGGAAAGGCCGAGACAATGGCTCCTCTATTCCCAAAAGTAGGACGTCTTCAAACAATATACACATTCTTTTTTTGCGTGGGATGGCTACTTTGAAGCGGACCCTTTACCAATATTCCCGCCCGTTTCAAGGAGGTCTACGTTCTGGGATTTTGATCCGTCTCGAATCAGAAAAAGGGCAAGTTGGATGGGGAGAAGTTGCGCCATTGCCAGGGTTTAGCAAGGAAACCCTTGAAGAGGCATTAGAAGACCTCATCGAGGGGAATGACTCCAATTACCCCTCCGTTCAGTGGGGGCGTGCAGCAGCTATGCTCGACCTAATGGACCCGGTACAAGTTAAGTCGATTCCTGTGCGCCAGCTCAACCAAGATAAAGTGAAAATAGGCCATCTTTCTTTAGATGCTGCGGTTCAAAAGATTGAACAATTAGAGGCAGTTGGAGTTGATATGAATCAGAAATGGCCTCTAGAGGATGCCCTTACCCTAGCAAGTCACTTTCCCCATCTTGATTATTTTGAGGAACCTCTTAAAGAGGGCGAGAACCATGCGCTATTTCCTCATCCAGTAGCCTTAGACGAATCGCTAAGACAAGGCGAAACATCTTCTTATCCAAACGTGAAGCAGCACGTCATCAAACCTACACTGTATGGGTATCCTCTTCCAAAAATGGTAAAAGGGGTCGATTTTATTTTAAGCAGCAGTTATGAGAGTGAAATAGGGATCTACCAAATCGCAAAGCTTGCTTTGCGGTTGAAGATTCCACTAAAACCAATGGGGCTTGGAACATGCCACCTTTTCGAAGAATCCCTCTTTGAAGAGGTACCTCAAATAAAAAATGGTCGGCTCTATTTTCCAAGAGCATGGAGCTTAAAAATGAATAAGGTTCAGGTCATCCTAGATGAATGTGTTTGAATGTCCTTTCTCGCTTCATGCCAGAAAGTCTCCCAAAGAATGGGCTCTTGTTTCTCGTGAGAAAAAATGGAATTATCTCGACTGCGAAATGTTCATTGAGGGTTGCGCTTCTGTATTAAAGAAAGAAGGAGTTAAGCCCGGAGATTCTGTCGCGTTGATTCCAAGTATAGCCTTTCTAACTCCCCTCATTTTTTTCGCCCTATTTAGAATTGGAGCCATTGCATGTCCAATTAATACCCATTATCCTCTAGAAACTCTCTCTGAGCAGCTTGATGAGCTTCGTGCCCCCTTTATACTCCATTCCGATGAAGAAGATCTCCCCAAGCTCAAACAAATTAAAATCCTCTTTTCGAAACTCGCAGTGAAAGGAAGAAAAAGGGGACAATCCTTCCTAAATAAAACCGCGCTCTCAACGTACCTCTTTACTTCTGGAACAACCTCAAAACCCAAAATCGCTTGTCACACTCTTGGAAATCACTACTATAGTGCCCTTGGATCCAACGCTTACCTCCCAGTTAAAAGAGGGGATCTGTATCAGATTTCTCTTCCTCTTTACCATATTGCAGGAATCGCTCTTCTATTTCGAACATTTATGGGTGGAGGAAGTGTTGCCTTGTCCAAGGAGATAGAGGGTATCACGCACACTTCAATGGTGCCAACGCAGCTTTTCCGCCTGCTCAAAGAAGAATCTCTCCCCAAGTATCGTCACATACTCCTCGGAGGGGCAGGGATCTCACCTTCGCTTTATTATAAAGCAGCAGGTAGAGGACTGACGGTGCATCCCACTTATGGAATGACAGAAATGAGCTCCCAAATAGCTACCCACTTTGGAGACGGTTCGTTTTCTTTAGGCCACCCCCTTCCCTACCGAGAGATGAGAATATCCAGCTTGGGAGAAATTTGGGTAAAAGGAAAAACTCTTTTTCAAGGATATCTTCAAGGAGACGGTTCTCTCTTTCTTCCTCTAAATGAAGAAGGATATTTTGCAACCTCGGATTTAGGTATTTATTCCCCAACCTCCGGACTTCAAGTGACAGGAAGAAAAGATCGCCTCTTTATTAGTGGAGGGGAAAACATCCAGCCAGAGGAAATTGAGAAAGTTCTTAAAAGTATTGATGGAATTACCCATGCACAAGTCGTCCCAACCCCTGATGAAGAATTTGGATTCCGCCCCACCGCATATATTGAAAGTGAAAAGTCTATAAAAAAGGAAGAACTTATAAGTTATCTCAGCCTATTTCTTCCAAAATTTAAAGTTCCTATATCCTTTCTAGATGCCACAGATGCTTCAGGCTTCAAACACGTATTATAATGCTCTCCAAAATTTAGACAGGTGTGTTTAGGAGAATAAGCTGTCTCGGATATACTAAAAGAAGATAGTTTATGAAACGGAGAAAAATGAGCAGTAAATACTCACCCACTCTTAAGTTTAGGGTTGCTTTGGCTGCTTTAAAGGGAGACAAGACGATAGCAGAGCTATGCCAAGAATTTGGTGTGGCTTCCAGTCAAATTTATGCCTGGAAAAAGGATCTTGAAGAAAGAGGAGCTGAAATTTTTGAAACGAAGAGCCCAGAGCACTCTCATCGGTTAGAAGTTGATAAACTTCATAGAGTCATAGGGAAACTGAAGGTTGAAAATGATTTTTTAGAGAGAGCGCTTGGAAGCTCCCATTAAAGGAGAGACAGGCGCTAGTACAATTGAAAGGCAATTTAAGCATAGCAAAAAAGGCTAAGCTGCTAAAGATCAATAGATCTACGATTTATTATCAGTCTTGTAAAAAAGAGGATGTAGATCTGATGAATGAAATCTGAGACCTCTATGAAAAGCATTGTTTTTTGGGGTATCGAAGGATCACTGAGATTTTAAACAAGAGAATGGCGACAAAAATTAATAGAAAGAAAATCTTGAGGCTCATGAGAAAAATGGGACTCATGGCTGTTTATCCTAAAAGAAAGCTGTCAAATAGAAATGAGGATGATCCAGTTTATCCTTATCTCTTAAAGGAAAATCCACCACTCAAGCCAAATGATTGTTGGGCGGTTGACATCACATACATAAGAATATGTGGAGGATATGCTTATTTAAGAGCGATTATTGATTGGGTAAGCCGGCGTATTATGGGCTGGAATTTGAGTCCTTTTTTGGATGCAAGCTCTTGTTTAGAAGCTTTAAATCAGGGGTTAAAAAAAGAGTCCCCGAAGATGGTGAACTCTGATCAAGGAAGGCTGATCATCGATGAACTTCATGCTCTTCAAAAGCTTGAATACTTAGAAGAGTCTCTTGCTGAACTCAGGAAATACGGAGGGGCTATCGTTCTTGCAACGCAAAACGTTTCACAACTTGATAAGATCTATAGACATCATGGAGCTCGGATTATTTTGGATCAGTGTGACACAAAGGTCAGCTTTAGGCAAAGTGATGCAGAAATCGCAAAAAGAATGTCCTCATTCTTTGGGCAACGCGAATTTAGAGAGACTCAAGAGGGGCTTTCTTATGGGCTCATGAAATGCGAGATGGGGTCAACCTATCAAGCGTAGAGCGCACTAGACCAACCATCTCTCCAACCCAGATTTTAAACTTGCCGGACTTGGAGGCGTTTATCAAGCTTCCAGGAAATTGGCCAGCTCTTAAATCTAAATTTAAGTACTTCAAACAAAGAGACATCGTAGATTCTTATGTTGAAGATGAGGAGGTTATATCTAAGTCTGATCAGAGCATTTAAAATTTTTGTTGGTGATAATTTTACGAGTGTTGTGTAAATTACGAGCATGAATGCCCTTTCACAAGTTAAAAGGAGGGTAGCATGAAGAGAATTTCGATTTTTGTGATGATGGTTGCCATAATCGCTTCAGCTTCCGTTTTTGGAAATCCTCTTGAAAAGCTTTATGTAGAGTTAGATCGGGTAATATTTGATGCCACAGGAATCTATATAGAAGCGGATAACTGTTATCAAGAAGTTGATGCAATTGTATTTGATAAAGATGAAAACAGATACTATGTTTTGAAAAAAGAAGCTAAATGGAAATGTGGTAACTGTGGAAAATATAATGACCCCAAAAATAACAACTGTTGGTATTGTGGCTGGCCTTGGGGACCCCCATAATCTAAAAGCTTGGATCTTTAGCAGCGTAACCAATACTGAGGGAGAGTCATGAGGCTCTTTTTGCTCTTTTGTCTGTTAGCAACTCATTCCCTAACCAATCTAAGTGCACAAGAAACAGATGTAAACGAATCAGTAACCTCTCAAGTCAATTTGATTCCATTTAAAGACAGAGAGATCTTGTCGAGGTTCTTTAAAAGACTGTTTTACCACGGAGATTTTTCGTATACTCTTTTGGGGCAGAAACCAATGGGAAGCATCGATTACAACTTGAACTTGCTCGCCTTCCCTCAGTTCTATAAAGAGCCTCAAAAACACCTCTTTCTGATGGCTCTAGATGAAAAAGGATGGAAGGTTTGGGAGAAGTACAAAAATCTTTTCCTTATAAAAAAATATAGTTTTATCAAAGTAAAACATGGTAGTTTCTTTGGATTCATACTGATCAATAAAAAGAAGGCCTATGCAGTTATCAAAGATAATCTCCCAATTTTCCAAGAACTAGTAGAAGAGGAAATTTGCGCGAGCAAGATTCTCACAATGCTTTGCGAAGGTAAATTCGGTTACTACCATTCCAAAGCATCTTTTTTGATCACTTACTACAAAGCTTTAGGCCTTTTATATGGATACGGAGAGGAAAACGTGAAAGCTTTTGTACAAAGAGAGCAGTTGATACAAAAACTAAAGAGTTTTCCTGTTGAAGTTAAATCGCTTCCTTCAGAAGTGATGAATTGTCTAGAGATGGAAGAATCCCAAAAAACATTTGAACAATGCCAACTCCAAAGCGCTGTGGAAATTGCTTCTATAGCTTCTGAATTAAAAAATCTGATCGATAAGACTTGTTTGATCAGTGGAACAAACAAAAATAATCCTTTTCTTCCAATAAAAAGATCATTATTTTGGGGAAGCAAAAAACATCCTCAGACAGAAGCTATAATCGAAAATTATGACAAACTAAATGACAAAATCCTCAAGATATATGAGTCAGATAACTTCTTGGAAACTGTTTTAGAGATGTTAACTTCATTATGATTTGGACTAAATGCTGCTGCTTTTTAATGACTTTTCTTTATCTAACCTTTTGCTATTCCGAAGAGGATGAAAATCAGACTGTTAAAAACTATCAATCACAAGTCTCTGAAGATCTTGCTCAAGTCCTTTGGAGCGTCATGAAAACCTATGAGGGCAACTACTCTTTCGAAGAGCTTACCGTTAATCTTTGGAAGCTTAATACAGGAAGGCAAAAGTCTAAGCCCTTAGATGAATGCTTCACTTCCCTAATGGAATCCCTAGAGAAAAAAGCAACCGATCAAGGGATTTTTAATCTTCAAGCTGCTGATTCTCATCTACAAAAACTAAAAACAGTTAACGGTATTCATGAGTTAGTCAAAGACAAGCTCTATTATAAAGTGATAACTTCTGGAACAGGCGAAATCATCAAGGATCTGAACGGCTCTTCTCCTTTAATTTCTTTTAAAGAGAAATCGCTGAATGAGGAAATTCTTTCTGAGAACATCTCAGGAATACGTCTGCCTCTTTCTGAAATGATTGCCGGACTCCGAAATGGATTAAAAGGAATTAGAGTGGGAGAAAAAAGAAAAATATTTATCCATCCAGATCTTGCTTATGGAGAATTCCCAAAACCCGAACCTTATTCCCTTATTGTTATTGAAGTCACTGTTATCTCCCCTTGAAAATATCACAAAACTGATAAATTACTAGGATTCAGTCATTTTTAAATATGATTCAAACGTTCCCGAAAAATAATTTTTACAAAATTATCTTGATTTCCATATAGTCTAATGAGAAAAATTGGAAGTGTATTAATCAAATAGATTGGTAGAGTTCAAAATCATGAAGCTTAATAAAGCAGCTCTTTTAGCAAAAACCGAAAAATTGAAGCAACTTCGTTAGCAAATCTCCTGAAGTCGCTCATGAATTGCCGGAACAAGTTCGACATATCATTAAAACAGCTCCTCAAGCTTTATCAGACCTAGAGATAGCCCTAAAAAGGGCAAACCAACAAGATCTAGTACCAATACAACAGGTTTTGAATTAATTAGAGATGTTTATACAATGGGCCGTTGGCTTATCAGCTGGAAAATCAATAGCTGAATCAATTCAATCAGGAGCTCCTCCTGACTTAGCAGCATCTGCTCAAAAACGATTAAACCAACGGATGACGCAGTTCTTGATGGAGCATGTTGGTCAAGACAAATACTTAGGCCTGATTAGGGAATTTTGTGGAGAAGAAGCAGTGCAAGGGAATACAGTGTATATGGATCCTACACGGGAATCTGAAGCATTTGCCCAATGGATAATGCACGACAAGATAGTACCTGGTTTCTCAAAGAGGATGATAGAGCTTTTTGCAGATAAAGTTGGCGAGCTCCCTTCCGACGAAAAACATCTGCTTGAGTCCCAGCTTCGGGATAGGCCTTCGATCTATCGAGTAGTGAAAATGCGTAGTGACAAAAGCTTGAAATTAGAAAAGGGCACTTATTTGGCCCAAGATATCCTTTCTCAGGAAAAAAGATTTCTAAAGGTTCAAGACAGGTCAACATCAATATCACTCAAGCAAGGAGATATATTTATTGGTCGCGCAATGCCAGCCGACAAAGAATTTGGTGCTTATTTATTGCTAGGAAGCGTCACCCAACTTCCTAAAAGTCTTTGGGAAAAGCTTTCTATATTAATAGAAAAGTGGAAGGAAGAATATGCTTCTTCCAGCCCTAATTCATCTGAAAAAGACTTTTTTAGGGCTTACCATCTTTGCATCCGAAATTTTATATACCAATAAAAAATTGCAGCGGATGAAACTTAAACAAAAAAATTACTCTCTTTCATATTTCCCTAAAAACGAATCCCTTAGGATCTTGTGAGATATCTAGCTTTTCTGTATTATTCCGAGATGAATTTGAATTGTTGCGACACGTCGCAACAATTTTACCCACGAGAATTGGTTTATGAATAAGTCACTGACAACTAGCGTTTTAATAGATATTCAAAAAATAATTATATCTGCAAGGAGCAAACTAGCTAGAGAATTCAATCATACTCAGGTGCTACTCAATTGGCATATAGGATCTCGAATTGACAAAGAGATACTTAATAATGAGCGGGCTGAATATAGAAAAAGCATTATTCCTGAACTTGCTGCACAGCTTCAGGTTGAATAGTGCATGGGGCTGAGAGCTCAGGAAAAATAAAATATATGGAGGCATTAGCCTAATAAATGAAGAACCTTTCGAGACAGAAAGTCTCCTAAAAAATCACGAAAAAACTGTCTTGACAGTGGGGTGCACCTTATATGTCCCTCTAAAACTCCTCGGTTCTAAACAGCCTTTTGATAAGAATTGGACGCATAAGTAATAGCGGTACTGCAAGTGAAGAAGTAAAGTCCCCTTCCCAGCATTCCTTTGTAAGAGATTCTTTCCGCAAAAATCCTAGTTGAAAACTTTCCTGACATTAGAGAAATTGTCATGAATAGGACGCATAATACATTATTTTTCAATCTCTGCTTCTCTTTGCTGCCTGTTTTAACCCACTCTTTAGGATGGGCATTTTCCCAGGATAAAGTTGCAACAGTTCCAACCGAACAGCCAAATGCAAAGTGAGTTTTTAAATCCGATGACGGAATCAATGTTTTTGCTAAGAGTGCCGCAAGCGTCACCGAACTGCAGCAGTAAAGCAATCTTTGTCCTGTTAACATGGGATTAGAATACCCAGCTTTATGAATTACATCCATATTCCACCTATAATGTTATTAGTGTTTTTAATTCTTGTGGGATCGGGATTGCCTCTCCCTTATTAGGACAGTAGACAGCGTGTACAATTGATGTCGTCCCCATGCTGTGGCCTTGTTTGAATAGTTCTGATGAATGGGTAATAGAAGTTGTCCCAATCTTTGAAAAAGAAAGGTGAACCTCTATTTGATCTCCAAGAGTGAGTGGGGCAAAAAAATCCCCTTCAGTGTGGACGATTGGAAGTAAAAATTGATTTTTACGAACCATTTCCCCAAATGAAAACCCTCGGGTTAATAGAAGCTCTTCAAACGCTTCGAGCGCTATCTGAAGCTGATTTGCAAAGTAGAGAACCCCAGTTGCATCGGTATCTTGAACACGTATCGTACGATGATAAATAAACATGGTTAAATTTTACGTTAAGAATATTTTTTTTTAAACCACTTATTTTGAGGTGATCAATTAAAATTTTAATCATGTGAATGGGGTTGAAATCTATCTTTTAACGAATCGTCCCATTGTCGAAAATAGCCCCCTCTCTTATAATCACCCTTTCGACATCCTTTAAATTGGGCATATTATGGCAAAGATCGAGCATATTAATGAAACCTCTAGCTTTGAGCTTCCGCCTCAAGAAACTGAAAATCTTGGAGCTTCTATTGAAGATCTAAAAAATAAGGACTATTCTGCGCTCACTACAACCCTGCTTCAAAAGGGGGAATTCCGTCTCCTTCATGGAGATAAAGGAGGCCTTGCCTATTTTGATATGGCTGCAAAGCTCAACCCCTCAAATAGTGAACTATTTTTAAAACAAGGACTATCTCTTTTTGAGTTTGGAAGTCATGACGGAAACGAAGAAGGTCTCACGCTTGCTAGCAAGCGCTTTAAAAGAGCAACAACCCTGAATCCTACTTGTTTTGAAGCATGGCATTTATGGGGAAACACCCTCTTTTTTCTTGGAAACCGCAAAAAAGAACCCAGCTATTTTGCAAATGCCTTAAGAAAATATGAGAAAGCGATTTCCCTTGCCGATGGGCAACCCTCGGATGTTCTTGCTGATCTTTTTTGGGATTTTGGGGATATTTGGGGAAAGCTCGCACAAAAATCAGGGGAGATCTCTGATCTTCACTACGCGATCAAAGCTTATGAAAGAGCAACAACTTACCAAGAAGACCTTCCTTCTGAATTCTGGATTAACTTTGGCAATGTCACCATGCTTATGGGGACAAAAACAAATGATTACCGTTTCTACGTCAAGTCAATCAACGCATATAAAAATGCTGTTTCGATTTCAATTTCCTTGGAAGATGGGTGGTTCATGCTTGGAAAAGCCCTTAAAGCTCTCTACAGTGTCTCTCATGATGAAGATCATTTTTCCCAATCAAATGAATGCTTCTCTACAGCAGTTCAACTCTCTGGAAAAAACAGTGCTATTTGGCTAGAATGGGCCCACTTATTGCTTGAGTCAGGAACCGCTTTTAATGACGAAAAAAAGCTCCGCGCAGCTATTGACAAGTGCAACCGTGCCCACCGATGTGAAAAGGAGAATCCTTATATCATAACAACTTGGACCTGTGCTTTAGCCCAACTCGGCAGTGCAACTGAACGGCTGGAACTTATCCATGAAGCGCTCAATAAAATTGAGCCTTTTATAGACAAGCTCGACGACCCAGAAGTTTTCTATGCTCACGGCATGTGCTATTCCTCCCTTGGTAGATATTACGAAGACATCGACTATCACTACCAGGCTATAGAAACCTTTCAAGAAGGGCTGAGTCTTGACCGCTCACATGACCGCTTGTGGGCAGCAATTGCCCGAAGTAGCTTCGATTCATCTCTTTTAGACAATGATGAAAAAAGTTATGAACGCTCTCTGCACTTTTTTGAAAGAACCATAGGATTGAAAAAAAACAGTACAATTCACAGTCATTATGCAATGTGTCTCCTCAAATATGGTGAATTAATCCATGACCAATCCACAATAGAATTTGCTGTTTCCCACTTTGAAAAGGCTATCGCCTTACAGAAAAATGCCGCCTACCTCCATCCCGATTGGATGTGCTACTACGCATCTGCCCTCGACCAGCTTGCGGGATTTATTGAGAGCGATAGTCACTATGTTAAAGCCCTTGATATCCTTAACCATATCCTGATGCTTTGTCCAGAGTTTTCTCGCATTCACTACCGTCTAGCGCTCACCTATAGTCATTATGCAGAGCTTGTTAACAAACCAGATATCTTCATGCGAGCGATCCACCATTATCGAATTGCAAATCAAAAAGAAAAAGAAAACGACCAGGTAATTCTCGACTGGGCGCTAACCCTCATTAACCTTGGTCACCTCCTCGAAAATGACGTTGAATCGGATCAGTACCTCCGCGAGTCTGAATACAAAATGATTCAGGCCGCCAAGCTTGGAAATGTCCATGCCTACTACGCTCTAGCTTGTCTTTACTCTCTAATAGGGGATCTTAAAAACTCTTTCCGCTTTTTGCAAAAAGCAAAAACTTTCGATGCACTCCCCTTTCTTGAGGACCTCATCGAAGATGATTGGCTCGAAAACCTTAGAGAAACCGAAGCCTTTACTCAATTCATCAACGATCTACAACCACACCCACAAGAATAATAATTCTTCATATAAGGGTTCTAAATAAGCAAGTTAGTTTTCCAATTTCACTCCTTAGTTAACTCTTTATAAACCTGTTTATCATAGTCTCGAATCACATGCCATTTTGGATCGTCTGCTATCTGTGCATCCGTTTTTCCTATTGCATCGTTGTTGTGATCTCTTTCCCCCGTAGTACTATCGTAATTCTCAACCATATCATACAACTTCTTGATCATATGGAGTTGCTCTTCCGAAAAACCTACGTCCTTATAAAGAACGATGATTGATCTTCCCCCGAAAAATAGGACAGTTATGATATAGACTTCTCGAAATTAAAGAAGAGTAAAAGTAAATGAAAAAATTCAAAGAAAGAAATGGAAAGGAAAGAAGTTAGTAGTAAAAGAGAAGAAGCCGAACTTGATTAACCAGAATTTTACGGCAGAGAAAAAGAATGCTAAATGGGTCAGCGATATTACCTATATAGCTAAAATATTTCGTTTTAGTTATACTTTTTTGAATAACATATTTCGCTAGATTTTAGAAAAAAGGTACTGCTGATCCGAAGCACAGAAAATTTAAGTTTTGCCAAGACAGCAAAACGTTTTGGTGTAAGTGTAAATAGCATATTTCTTTGGTCTAAGAGGCTAGAAGCAAAGCGCACTAAAAATAGACCTGCAATAAAGGTTGAAAGAGATCGCTTGATGGAGGATATCAAAAAATACCCTGATGCCTTCAACTATGAACGAGCATATCGTCTCAATGTAAGCCCTTCAGGTGTTCGTTGTGCCATGAAGCGGCTAAGAATTAGCTATAAAAAAAACACTTAACCATCCCAAGGCTTGTAAAAAGAAGAGATCTCTCTTCAGAGAATTTGATACGGGCTTTCTAACTCTCAGTAATTAAGTAAAGCAACTATAAAAGCCACCAGGTTCCCAAGGAAAGATAGATGAGTGTGGTGATAACATCCGCAAACATGAGAACAACAGGCCCTGCAGCAACGCGGGGGTCCCATTTTCGGGCATGAAGAATCAGGGGAACAGCCGATCCGATTATTGACGTAATATAAACTGAGCACATAATTCCAAACATAATGACGAATCCTGGGGTGATTCCATTTCCCCAGAGGAGTGAAACAATACCAACGATAATTCCTGATGTAATCGCGATAAGAGCAACGACTTGCCATTCACGCAAAAGGCATCCAATAGTGTAGCTCCAGCGGCGATTATGTTTCTTAAGAAGCTGCATACTCTGAGTCATTGATTGCATAGAAATCGATTCAGAAAGGGTTAAGACTAGAGGAATAAACATTGCCAGAAGAAGGACTTGCGAAAGGACAATCTCAAAAACTCTTGAGATAATAGCGCAGGCAAAACCTCCAAACATATTGCAAAAAATCCATGGCATACGGGCTCGGTATCCTTGCCAGGGACTAGGCTTTTTACCTTCTTCGACGTACATACCAATCATTTGAAAAATATCAGATCGGCGGCGGGATGAAGCCACATCAATTTTTTCTTCTAAGTAGAGGCCCACATCAATTACTCCAAGAAGATGATTTTTATCATCCACTACAGGGAGAGCCAGAAGGTGATGGGTTTCCAAAAACTCCATTGCTTCCTGAAGAGTTTGGTCCCCTCTTAAGCTAATAAGGTGTGTCCCCATTAAATCTCTAATGGGAGTTTGAGGCTTAGTTAATAGAAGGCGGCGAGTTGGAACGACGCCAATGAGCTTTCTTTCTTCATCAACCACATAAATATAAATAATCTCGTCAGTAATGCGTTTATCGCGAAGATAGCGGAGGGCTTCCTCCACTGTATGTTCCACATGAATCGTAGTTCGGACTGGAACAATGAAATCTCGAAGTGGCTTATTCAAATCTTTTTCTGACATGCCCATAGATTACTTCTTTCGTGATAAAAGTCAATAACGTAAACTCTGCTGTTATGAAGAATGATACGTCTTGGAAACAGGTTGGGAAATGGTACGATGATATTGTCTCGAAAGGGGGACATACCTATCACCAAGAAGTGATCTTTCCTGCACTAAAAAAGTGGCTTTCTTTCAACGATCGAGACTCGGTACTAGATCTTGGCTGTGGTCAGGGCATTTTAGCGAGGCAGATCCCAGAAAAAGTCTCCTATCTAGGGCTAGATTTAGCAAAGCCCCTTGTTCAAAAAGCCAAGGGATATTCAGGCCATAAGTTTCAGATTAGAGATGCCACAAAACCTCTAAAAATATCTAAGGAAGATTTTAGCCATGCATTTATGATCCTCTCGCTTCAAAATATGGAGAAGGGAGAAGAGGCTGTTAAAAATGGAGCGCGCCATCTAAGGGAGGGAGGCAAATTCATCGTAATTCTTAATCATCCTTGCTATCGGATCCCGAGGCAATCAAGCTGGGGAATCGATGAGAATAAGAAGCTCCAATACCGGCGGGTGGATCGCTATCTCTCTCCACTCGAGATTCCCATTCAAATGCACCCTAGCAAAAAGGAGAAGTCAGAAAAAACCTTCTCCTATCATAACCCTTTATCCACCTATGTAGAGTGGATGGTGAAAGCAGGATTTTCCATTACGCGGCTTGAGGAATGGTTCTCAACAAAAACATCAAGCGGAGGGAAGGCAAAAATGGAAAATAGAGCGCGCAAAGAATTTCCCCTTTTTCTTGCTCTTGAAGGAACTCTTACGCTAAAGTAATGCCATGTGTGGAATTTTTGGGTACATCCGATCTTCAACGAGTGAAAAGAGTCCCGTCGATGTTTGCATCGATGGGCTTAAGCTATTGGAATATCGAGGATACGATTCCTCGGGAATTGCAGGTATTATTGACGGAAAAATTCGCTCTTGCAAACGAGCCGGAAAAATCAATGCACTTCAAAAAGCTGTTTCAAGCGAAAAAATTAGGCTGAACACGACAATTGCTCATACCAGATGGGCAACCCATGGCATCCCTAATGAAGAAAATGCTCATCCTCACCTCGACCAATATGAAACCCTCGCTCTTGTCCACAATGGAATCATTGAAAATCACAATGCTATCCGTAATAGACTCATTGCAAAAGGGGTGATTTTCAGCTCTGATACAGACACTGAAGTGATTGCTGCCCTTATTTCTCACCACTATCAAGGAACACTGCGACAGGCTGTTCAAAAAACAATGAAAGAGCTTCACGGTTCTTTTGCGATTGCCGTTATCCACAAAGACCATCCCGATGAAATGATTGGTGCCTCAAGGGAAAGTCCCCTTGTTGTAGGAATTGACCCCTCAAATGGCGAGGCCTACCTCTCCTCAGATGCAAACTCCTTCAATGGGAAAGTGCTCGATGTCCTCTATTTAAAAGATGATGAAATTGCTGTTCTCAAACATAACCATTTTACCCTTTATAGCTCTCAAGGAAAAAAGATTCACAAGGAGATGAAGAGAGTTGAGTTTCAAGGAGAAGCTATTTCAAAAAATGGCTATGATCACTATATGCTCAAAGAAATCTTCGAGCAACCTCAAACCGTGCAGCAGTCAATGCTAGATCGATGCAGGGAAGAGTTTGGTACGGCAGAGTTTGAGGAACTGACCCTCTCACCCCACCGTCTTCAATCCATTAAAAGAATCCTTATCTTGGCATGTGGAACATCGTGGCATGCGGGTTCGATTGCAGCATCCATGTTTGAGCATCTAGCACGAATTCCCACAGAGACCGCAATTGCCTCGGAATTCCGCTATACCAACCCCATTATCTCTGAAGATACTCTTGTAATTGCGCTTAGCCAGTCAGGTGAGACAGCAGATACCATTGCTGCTGTACGCGAGGCAAAAGCAAAAGGAGCAAAAGTCGTTGCCATTTGCAACGTCGACAACTCCACCCTTGTCAGAGAAGCCGACTCGACCTTATTTCTAAAGGCTGGGCCTGAAGTAAGCGTCTGTTCGACAAAAGCTTTTACGAGTCAACTCACTGTTTTAGCTCTGTTCACCCTTTACATGGCTCGCCTCCGCCATCTAAGTAAAGAGGAGGGTCAACAATTCCTTAAAGAACTCAAACACCTTCCGACAAAGATTACTCAGGTTCTCGCACAAGGGTCGCAAATTGAAGCCTTTGCCGAAAAATATGCCAAGTTTGAGCACTTTTTCTTTATGGGGCGACGTTATATGTACCCTACGAGTCTCGAGGCAGCATTAAAGCTCAAAGAAATTAGTTATCTCAACGCCAACGGCTATCCGGCGGGCGAGATGAAACATGGGCCAATTGCACTTGTCAACTCAGAGCTTGCAGTCGTCGGGCTTTGTGGAAATCTGCAAACCTTCGATAAGGTGATGAACAACTTAATGGAAGTCAAAGCCCGTGGAGGAAAAATCTTAATCTTTGCTCCGAAAGGAAAAGAAGAAGCTCTCACGATCACCAAAGACGTTTTGTGGATCCCTAAGACTATCGATCCCTTAGCCTCGGTCCTATACTCCATTGCCGGACAACTCTTCGCTTACTACATTGCGCTATTGCGAGGAACTGATATTGATCAACCCCGCAACCTTGCAAAGTCAGTGACTGTCGAATGAGCCCTGACGCTAGGGTCTTCATTGCTATTCTTGCCCTATTTGTCATTATTGGCATTGCCAAAAACAGAAAGATCCAATCTGAAGAAAGTTATCTTTTTGCCGAGAGGAAGTGCGGTCTCCTTGGACTGACTTGCACGCTTATCATGACAGAGCTCAACACAGCAACCCTCCTTGCCTTTGCAGGGCTTGGCTATGTTGTGGGCCTCCAGCGCCCTTTTCTTTCCTCTTATCTTCCTGATTGGACTCGTATTTTATGGCTTGAGCGTCGCGAAAAAATATAAGGAACTCAATGCCTCCTCGGTGACGGCTCTATTAAGAGAGCGCTACGGGAAGCCTTTCGCTCAACTCGCATCCATTTTTTTAATTGGATCGATGATGGGGTTTACAGCCACATATGTGAAATCAGTGACTTTGATCTTCTCCCCTGTCTTTTCCAAGTAGAATGCATGGATTCTAAGTGGTTATCTCGTTCTTATCATTCTTATCATGACCCTACGGGGAGGACTGATCGTAATCATCCGAACAGACATGACATCCTTTCTGCTCATCTGCCTCATATTTCCTCTTTTTCTTTTCTATACAAAACGGGATGCTGGAGTTTCTGAAATCCAGAATATTCCAGACCTTCTCCCCTACCGCTTTATTATTTCTCTAGTGATCCTGACAATGTTCACCTATATCCTCGCTCCTTGATATGGACAGAAAATATTCTCTGCTAAATCAAAGCGTGTTGCTTTTTCAGCGGTGATTCTTGCGGCCATTTTTGTCTTCATCTTTTATGGAATTGGAGTACTTTCCACTGCCTATCTCAAGGCAAGTGGCGCGATTATTTCTTCTCCAGGCATGGCAATCCCTGCGATTATCAACCTCTATTTTCCTGTAGGACTTAAAGGAGTTGCCTATGCCACGCTCTTTATAATTTCAGGAACAACTCTTGCTAGCGTATGGAGTGCCATGAGCTCAATGGTCATTACAGACTTTGGCCGTTCCAACAAAAACTACAAACAGGGACTTCTTCTAACCCTGCTCTTTGCTGCCATCTCCTACGTACTTGGAAGCACCCTTGTTGATAAAATCCTTGATAAACTCATTCTCGCAAACATCCCCATCGTAGCCCTCTCCTTTGCGCTGCTTGCGGGATTTTACTGGAAGAAAGCCTCAATGACAGGCGCAATACTCAGTAACATCGTCGGTTTTTCCTGGGGACTTTTTTCTTTCCTCTACTTTGGTGAAAAAGGATTTTATACCTGGCATTGGGTCCTTTAGGGAATCCCCCTCATTTTCGGGTCAGGAATCCTTGGGTCCCTTCTCAATCCCGCTTCTATTAAATCTCTGATCCACGCCCATGACAGCTAGTGCTTCGTCATTCTTTAATTTGTGGAGAAACAATAAAGATTTCAAAAGATGCACCGGGGAAGTATTACCCTTCGGAGATTGGCATAGATTCAGAAGCTGCTGCTACTGCCTATGATTGTATCGGGAGTGAATGATCATATACTATTGAAATAATCAGTGGTGAATCTATACAGATTCTAGAAAAATATCTTATTAAAATCGATTCAAACGCCCTACTTATTAGTGCCCACACCATTCATCAATGAGATTAGCGACTAAACCTGTCCATCCAGTTTGGTGTGAAGCGCCCAGACCTCGACCAGTATCGCCGTGAAAATGCTCATAGAAAAGAATGAGATCTTGAAAGTGAGGATCCGTTTGGAAAAGTTCATAATCACCATAGATAGGGCGATTGCCATCAGCCCCCTTCTTAAAGAGGTTGATCATGGCATGTGCAAAATAGTTAGCCATATCATAAGGGTTTTTTCCATCGATTTTAATAAGATCACCGGTATGTGTATGAAGATTTTTAAGGGCTTCGATAAAAAGAAAGGACGTGGGGAACCAGAGAGGACCTCGCCAGTTTGAGTTACCTCCCATAAGGATTGATTCCGCCTCAGCAGGCTCATATTTAATCCGATGACCTAAAAGTTCGTAAGGTTTTTTTTCATGAAATTTAGAGAGAGACCGAAGACCATATTCAGAGCGGAATTCCTTGGGATCCCATGCTTTCTCAAGCACTTTTTTTACCTTATCCATTTCCATGAGGGTGAGGACATATTTTGTCTTTCCATCTTCTTCAATGGGAGTCACGCAGTGTTTACAGAGATCGGTTCTGTTTTTAGAAAACCACTTAAAGCTTTCAGCAAATTCCTTAAAATCTTCAAGATCCTTAGAAGTGATGCAATCCACTGCATAAAGAGGGATTAGCCCCACCATTGAACGGACCTTAATACGCACATGATCGTTTGTTTCACTTCTACTGAGAACATCATAGAAAAAGCCATCTTTCTCATCCCAATTTTGAACTTCTCGATTTTCTGCATTGACTAAGGCGTTGGAAATATAGACAAAATGTTCGTAAAATTTAATGGCCATTCCTTCATAAACGGAATCTTTTTTCGAGAGCTCAAGGGCCATACGCATGAGATTGAGACAAAAGAATCCCATCCATCCTGTTCCGTCCGATTGTTCGAGCTTACCCCCTCCAGGAATCGCTTGACTTCTGTCGATAACGGTGATGTTATCCATCCCAAGAAATCCCCCTTCAAAAACATTGCTTCCTTTAGCATCGACTTTATTGACCCACCATACAAAATTCAGAAGGAGCTTGTGAAAACATTTTTTCAGAAAGTCAATATCTCGCTTTCCTGTCTTCGCCTCTTCCATATAAAAAAGACGAAGAGCTGCCCACCCTTGCACCGGGGGGTTAAGGTCTGAAAACTCCCACTCGTAGGCAGGAACTTGTCCATTGGGGTGCTGAAATTGATCGAATAAAAGAAACCAGAGTTGCTCCTTTGCAAAGTCCATATCAACAAGTGCGAAGGAAATGCAATGAAAGGCAAGATCCCAAGCCGCAAACCAAGGATATTCCCATTTGTCGGGCATAGATAAAATCCGTTTAGAAATGAGATGTTTCCAGTGAGTATTCCTAATGTTTTTTCTTAAGTCTGGAGGAAGCTTTTTAGGATCATCTCCACGAAGCCACAGATTCACATCATAGAGATAAATTTGCTTGCTCCATAACATTCCCGCAAGGGCTTGCCGCTGGATGAGTTTTTCCTCATCGCTGATCCCTTTGGGATGAATCCTGTCATAGTACTCATCAGCTTGTGCCTTGCGATTATGAATAATCTCTTCAACCCCCGTTAGAGGGTGCGAGTATTCCATGTTTGAAAGGCGAAGGTAAAGGGATTCAGATCCCCCTGCAGGAATTTTCAAGTCTCGAAAATAAAAGCACGCTTTTGTCCCCGCCTCTTTGGGACTAACTTTATCTTTCTCCCCCATGACGATGTAGCGATGAAAAGCGTCTTTGGTATAGGGGCGGGTGTTCTTTTCGTTATACAAATGTTCACGATTGGTTTCATTATCGGTAAAGAGAACCTCTGCTCTCTCATCCGCATAAAAATAGCGTTTCCCTAGGTGATAGTCAAAACTCAGACGCGCTGGAGGAGTCGTCATCGAATCATCTGCCTCGATACAATGAGCATTTATGGGCTCGTGATCACTCCTCTTAAGGATCGGCTCTGGAAGCTTTTCATTGCTCCATCCCCATGTATTCCGAAAGATCAATTGGGGAATCACATGAATCGACTCTTCCATAGCACTTCGATTCTGTATCTCAATCTTCACGCAGATATCATTTTTTCCAGCTTTTGCGTATTCGATGGTAATATCAAAGTATCGATTATCTTTGAAAATTCCGGTATCTAGAAGCTCGAATTCCCGGTCTTCAATATGGCGGTTTTGATTCTCCTTAGCAAGCTCCTCATAAGGGAACTCACCACAGGGGTACTTATAGAGATAACGCATGTAGGCATGGCTTGGAAGGGAGTCAAGATAATAGTAATATTCTTTAACATCTTCACCATGATTGGCTTTATTCGTTCCTAATCCATATAGTCTTTCTTTCAAAATAGGGTCGTTTCCATTCCAAAATGCTTGTGCCATTACAAGAATCTGATACCTATCACAGATTCCTGCGATCCCATCTTCTCCCCACCTATAGGCACGATAAGGAGCCATTTCGTAGGTGAAATGATCCCAGGCATTTCCATCTTTGCTGTAGTCTTCTCTAACCGTACCCCACTCTCTATCAGATACATAGGGACCCCATTTCTGCCAAGGTTCAATATCTCCTCCTTTTTGAAGGAGTCGGAGCTCTTCCTCGGTGAATTCAATAAATTTCTTATTATTACTCATATCTTTATTTTATATAAAAAATTTTAAATATAATATTTAAAATTTTAATATTATTAATAAACATAATAATAAATTATTTACAATACAATTAATATAAAAAGTGTTATAATTATATTTTTCTAATGAAAAAGAAGGTTGGTGTTATGATTCCGCTCGGTAATTCTCTTATAGAAGCTGGGATTCCACTTGTTGGAGCCGCAAATGGATTCTATGCTGGTTTTAAGATTATTGGGGCACTCCCCTATGTGACAGAGCTATTGCACTTTACCGGCAGTGAAACTCCGCAGATTAAAGATTTCCATAAAGCACTAGGTTATCTTGAAACCGCCTACAAAGGTAAGGATGTTCAAGAAATCCTTGCCACAGCAAAGCATGTCCAAGAAAAGTTGAAGCCTCTTCTAGAAAATGAAAGCAGTTACTATAGCAATTTCCAAGGATGGTCTCGCTTTTTCTCTCGAGATAATATCTCATGGCCTTGGCAAAGATCTGCACGTTGGAAAAACTATTTGAAGCCTCTCTACAACCTGAATGCAGAGCTGACACAGTTGCAACGTGAGGCCACCTCGGCTCAGGGGTATGACCTCTCAAATATGGGTAGTCCTCTTAATAATGCCGTTCAATTCATCAACCACACAATCAAGGCGCAAAAGGGATGTGCCAATAAAATGGCAGATGCGATTGGAAACGCTGCCGTAAATAAAGCTAAGGATATACGCGACGATATTATAGGTGTTCATACTCCAAAAAAAGTGGCCCATTCACCCGCTTCGCCTTTAATGAAGCTTTTAGCTGATATCGGAGAATTCAAGACTGACCCATATATTCCAGCCTATTTAGCTAAAAACCGATTAAGTGAGGACATCAAAACTCTTGCAAAGTCTAACCCGTTTTTTGCTGAATTCCCGAAATATATTAATGAAAAACAGGATCTAAAATCCCCACTATTGACCTCAATTGACCTATTAGTCACGGATTATATAGTAGAAAAGCTGAGAGATTCCTCAGTGAAACCTAGATACAGACAATTCATTTACCAAGCAATTTATGATTTTGCCTCAAGAAACTACGGGACTTCCTATGAAGGAAAAGATCAACATGATTTTGGAAAAAGTGTTCTTGAAGGCCCTCTTGATACCCCAGCTCAACGAAAGCTTCTGTGGCAAGCTGTTGATTATGTGCTCGACCTCGATAAAGTCACTGTACTTGGAGATTCTCTTGCTATTGGGGAGGACACGACCCTTTCAGAGATCTCTGAAAAGATTGATCGCACCCTTTCGTATCTTTCTTCGGTCCGAAGTATCCCTGAGGCAAGTCGGATGGTTGAGTCAATGGTTGAACAAATCGCAGCTTTCGGTGAAGCAACCTATAAACTGGTTAGAAGCGATCTCCATCCCAAGCAAGCAGGAGAAGTTGAAGCAACTCTAATAGAGTCTAATAAAAAACTAAGATCAGGAAATTTAGAGGGCGCATTGAAGGAGCTCAATACTCTCTATGAGTCGGGACCTGTTGCTCATTTAGCTGTTAGAGGGAACCAGGAAGAAGATCCTCAATCAGTTGTCGGAGAGCTTGCTTTAAGCTTTACTAAAAACACTGAAGAAGTTGCAGCGTCGGTTCCAGATATTCGCACCGAACAGATGGTTGAGGATAAAAAAGCCGCTCTTGTTGAAAGTTTGACATTCTTTTCAGCCTTCCAAGTTGTCGATAAATATTGCGGTTATACAGGAGCTGAAGCAAAAGAAGAAGCTGTTCAGAGACGGTATAAAGCCTTCTATACAAGGCTTGAAGGAATCGAAGATCTTGAAGCAAGAAAAACGTTATTTTTATCTCTACTCAATGATAAAATCGATGTTAAAGGTGAACTTGGCTTCTTTGATAAATGGATGGGGAAAAAGCTTTGCTCGTTTACTGTTAGCTTAGTGGAGTATTTCTCAAGACAATTTGCAAATTCGATCACAGGGCACCTTCAAGCAATGATGCTCGATCCGATTAATGATCCTTTGACAAACAATCACATGGGTCCTGTTCGAGCAGCAAACAATGCAATGCTTGCGCTTCTCTATTCTGAAGATCAGTGGAGATCTGATACCACTGGAGCATTGGGAACCTCCGACAAGCAAAAAAAGATTTTTGAAATTATTGAAAACAGTGATGGAATCTCAACTGAAAAGCTTTTTAAAGGAGTTGTCGATAAAGCTCTAAATCATTTCTTAACCTACAACTCTTACGGAGATTTTTTTAAAGGATGGAAAGCCTCCCTTACTGTTTACTCAGAAACAGGTAACAACCCTGTCAGTCGATTTTTCAAAACTATAGTCTCTCTTGCAGGACATGGGATGCTTGCAATCGTAACTCTACCATTTTTCTTAGGGTATGCAGTAACGGTTTGGGGCACTCGAGTTGGTGCTTCAATGCTCATTAGTCAGCTAGATCTAATCAACTCAACGCTCGATAGCGTCCGCGACTCGGTTTATAGCGATAGTAAGTATACCAATGTCTTTGATAAAATCCTCCTTGATCAATTAAAGGCAGTCGAAAAACTTCTAGAAAACGAAGAAGGCGGTGGCGCACAACTTCTTGCAGGAAGCAATGAAAAACTCCTTGTTTCAGAGCTTGTTTCCAATCTCTTTAGGTTAATTGATGACCGAATGCAGTTGACTCCTGGAAAACAACGTCGACGAGATAATCTTCTTGCTGAGCTTGTGGACTCCTTTAATGGAATGTCTGATAATGCTTTAAAAGACATTATGCGCGATATCATCATCTTCTCTTACGAGTTGATCCGAACAGAACAAAGCGTGAATAACTTATTTTTCCAAGTTTTAGATCAAGCAACTCAATCGATGAAACCTAATGATCTCGGTCGCCTTTGGGAATTTTATTCTGAAGAAGAACAAACAGCCCTTGGTGCTAACTCTGCCCAGCCAGAAACAATTGCAGCCCTTGAAGAAGATTTTGCAAGAAAACGTGGGAAAGCCCCTACACAAATTATTAAGCGTGATATTGATGTTGCACTCCAAAAGCTCTATGCTTCAAGAGAGCAGGAGCTTCAAGATGTGCTCGGTCGTATTCTTCACAATACCGTGGAAAAAGTCGTAAAAGAACAAGTCGACTCTATTTTGAAGACTCCGCAAGATACGATTCTTGGATTGACAACTTTCCTTGAAAATCAATTACTTCCTCACGTGCAGCTCACGCAAACTATGCAAAGTGAAACGTCCTATATCGAGAAAATGCAAGTCTTAGCACATTGCGGCGATATTGAAGGGTTGAAAAAGAAACATGCTCTTTTCTTAAACCAGCTGCAAATTCAACTAGCAGAAATGAAGGGGCGCAAAGGAAGAGACAATCGTAGTAATCTCCAAATTCAAATGTTTGAGCGGATGGTCTCGCGACTTGTAAACCTCAATTTACGTCCTCTTTCAAGCAAGATAGCTGCAGGAAACCTTCTTGAAATCAAGAAATGTCTCCAACATTTAGCATACGTGATGCGCAAAGAAGAGAATACCCTTGTTGCGATTCGCTACAACGTCAAAACTCAGGGGAAAACGGTGATGGATCATCTCTCTGAGAAATCCAAAGCATTTGTAAAATGGGGAGCTGAGAACCTTTCTCCAGTTGTTAGAGAATATGTGAAGAGTCGCTTAGGACCCCGCTTTGAAGGGATGATCTCGCTGTATAGAGACCCAAGTGTCTTCACCGCTGCCCTTCGCGAAGGAATTCGAGAGTATAGAGTATATGAGAGAGGGAAGTCCTCGTCCAATCCCTTCAAAAGGGTTTCATCTGGCTCAAGAGAGACCGTCATGGGTGGTTTTGAACTACTCTAATTTATAGCTTATAATCCATCAACTTCATATCATGACCTGATGAAGTTGATGGATGTTTTACACAGATCTCGCCTAATGCCTTGGCTTGTCTGGGGACTAGCGGCTATTTTTGGCCTCTATGCCTTTCTCCTGCAAGGAACACCAAGTATCATGATTCCTCAACTTATGAAAACCTACCAAATCGATGTTATCAAAATTGGAGTCTTAACCTCCAGTTTTTTTTATACCTACATTATCATGCAAATCCCTGCAGGAATGATCGTAGACCTATGGGGTCCCCGCCGCATCTTAAAAATTAGCTTCCTTTTTTGCTCGATTGCTACTGGATGGTTTGCGTATTCACATGCATTTTGGGAGGGTCAAATAAGTCGAATGCTCATGGGTTTTTTCACAGCCCCCGCAATTATCTGCGCTTTTTGCCTCGGTGCTAGATGGTTTAAGCCGGCCCTATTTACTCTCATCGTCGCTCTTACAGAGTTTTTAGCTCTCGCTGGCGGAGTGATTGGAGAAGGGGGGCTTGCGAAAGCGGTCGTTACCTTTGGATGGCGCGAGACAATGATAGCTGTAGCCGTTATCGGCCTCCTCTTAACCTTTATCTCCCTTTTTATTATCCATGACTTCCCTAGACATGACCAGCCTCTTCACAACGGGATAAACTTTCGAGAAATGTGCAAAAAAACTTGGAAGAGCACCCTCAGTGTTTTGGCAATCAAAAATCTATGGGTTAATGGTGTTTATGGGGGACTTGTTTTTGGAATCTTTCCTGCTTTTGCTGCTCTTTGGGGAGTTCCATATTTTGCTAAGAGATACTCTATTTCAATAGATTCTTCCGCAATGCTCGCTTCAACGGTTTTCCTAGGGGCTTGTTTTGGAACCCTAACTCTTGGCTGGGTCTCTGTCTATATCACCCGTCGTCGCCCCATCATGATTTGGGGCTCACTTATTTCATTTTTTTTAAGCATCGCTATGATCTATATGCCCTATATTCCACTAGGGACAATGTTTGCTCTAATGTTTGTCTTTGGCTTTTTCTTGAGTTCTTACGCCCTTTCTTTTGCTCTTACAGATACCTGTGTGGACCCTTCTACGAAGGGTGTGGCCATGGGGTTTACTAATATGCTTTGCATTATATTTGGTGCCCCTCTCTACCAGCCTCTTATTGGATTCCTTTTGAAATGGTCTTGCAATTGCGAGCCTATCAATAAGCTCAATACCTATGCCCACAACGATTATGCTGTAGCCCTCTCGGTTCTCCCCATCTCCCTTTTTCTCTCCTTTATCCTTGCCTTCTTTGTAAAAGAAAATCACAGATCAGAGAAGCAAAGCCCCGAAGAACCTTCAAAGGCGCACGCGTTGTCGTAATCTTGCGCAACGCTCTACCTGTTTTGGGTATGGGGATAAACAAATAATAATACCATAAGCTATTGTTTTAGAGCATCTGCATCATATTTTTGATGGCAATAAGTCTCCTTGATGAGAAAAAAGCTGACGATCAAGCCGACAAGAAAGCAGAGAGGAACAATCAGCAAGCCGAGATGGTAGTTCTCAACTGAATAGAAAGGAACCCCACTGTCACTCATTTTATGATCCCAAAAGAGATGGAGAAGGAGCCCAACTAAAGGTTGAAAAATTGCCCCACCAGCAACAACAGCCATGTTGTTCAAACCAACTGCAGTTCCAGTTGTCGTGGGTCGGTTATTATCTTTGACAAGAGCAAAGGTCAAGATCTGTCCAGAAGCTGCAATTCCAATTCCTAGGAGAAAAACAAAGGAAAACTCAAACGAGATGCCTGGAAGATAGAAAAGAGCAAGAGAACTAAGAAGACCGATTAAGGAAGTCACACGGAGAAGAATGCATCGACGCCCTAATTTATCAGAAAACCATCCTAGAATGGGACTCATCACTCCTACCCCGATCCATACAAGAGCCATTGCGAGTGCAGCTTTCGTTGTAGGCACTCGAAACCGAACCATTAGATAAGGAACTCCCCATAACGCTGCAAATACAGCAATAGGTCCCCACCCACAAAAAGCATACAGGGCAACCCACCAAGTCTGCGCCGACCTCACAATTTCTTTCAATTCTTGTTTGAGGTGTTGCCTCTTGAGAATGTCGCGATTATTGTAGGGGTTATCTCTAACAATCATGAAACATAAGACTGTCATAACAAGACCAATCATTCCAAAAATGACCATGACGACCCTCCAAATGACATGATTGAGCAATGCTGCAATCGGCAATTCTCCACAAAGAGCTCCCATTGCTGCAAGAAACTGAGCAGTCCCCACTAGAAAAGCAAAATATCTACGAGGAAACCATCGAGCAGCAACTATAAGCACTCCCACAAAAGCAAAGGCAGATCCAATTCCCATCATGAAGCGACCTAAACCTGCCCAAACCACATGATGGGTAAAGGCAAAGAAAAAAGATCCAATCGTACATATGATCGCGGCAAAAGTAATCAGCCCTCGTGCGCTATAGCGATCGTATAAAAGACCCACGGGAATTTGCATCAAAGTATAACTATAAAAGTAGAAGGAAGCCATCACACCGAGCGTTGCTGCTCCGATATTAAAATCGTGCATTAACGAAACCATCATCACACTTGGGGATACCTGTAGTGCCATCTCAAATAGGAGAAAGAGAGTCATCAGAGTATATATAAAAATACCTAGAACACGGTGATCTTTGTTCATAGTTTTTTTTATACAACTTTGAAAGTAAGATGAAAAGGTATAAAATGTGTCCATGAAAATAGCTGTTGCCCTCTCTGGTGGAGTCGACTCTTCCACCTCACTTTACTTGCTCAAAAAGGCAGGACATGACGTCTTTGGTCTCTTCATGAAAAATTGGGAAGAGGAGCAGGATGGTGCCTGCATTGCTGAAAAAGATGCCATAGATGCCCGCGCGGTATGCAATCTTCTTGATGTCCCCTATTACAACGTGAACTTTGCCCAGGAATATTGGGACAACGTCTTCACTCATTTTCTTAAAGAAATTGAGCTCGGTCACACACCCAATCCCGATATCCTCTGCAACCGTGAAATCAAATTCAAACTCCTCTTTGAAAAAGCTAAAATGCTCGGTGCTGATGCTCTTGCAACTGGTCACTACTGCCAAACCAAAAGTGGCACTTTGCTTAAGGGAAGTGACCCAGGAAAAGACCAAAGCTACTTCCTCTATACTGTAAAAAACCAGGTTCTAAACAAAGTGCTCTTCCCTATCGGTCACATGGAAAAGACTGAGGTCCGAAAAATCGCTGAGCAAGCAAATCTTCCTGTCTTTAATAAAAAAGATAGCACAGGGATCTGCTTCATCGGAAAGCGCAACTTCCGTGAGTTTCTTGAAAAATATATTCCTCATGAGCCTGGAATAATTGAAACCGTAGAGGGGACTGAGATAGGGACCCATGACGGCATTTATTACTACACAATCGGGCAACGGAAAGGAATGGGAATCGGAGGGCCTGGTGATGCATGGTTTGTGGTTGATAAGCAAAAAGAATTTCGCAAGTTGATCGTTGCGCAAGGAGAAAATCACCCTGCTCTCTTTACAGATACTTTGACAGCCACCGATGTCTCTTGGGTAGGATCTGCTCCAAAATTCCCCTTTACATGCAAAGCAAAAGTGCGTTACAGGCAGGTTGAAAAGCACTGCACTGTTTCAAAACAAGGCTCTATGCTTTCTGTCGCTTTTGATCAGCCCCAAAGGGCGGTTACTCCTCGTCAATCAGTGGTCTTCTATGACGGCAACACCTGCCTCGGTGGAGCGATCATCAAAGAGGCGCTTCCAAAAGAGTAGAGCATAGACTCCCACAAATACCACTCCTGGAACGGCAAAGGCGAGCACCTTATGAGAACATTGTCCTTGCACTAGAAAAGCTGCCATACTTGCTCCGCCACTTCCTAGAAGCACTCCCGCAAGTTCTTTCCCTTTCATCCCCATATTCCACCCTTTCACAGCGGTGCGCAGACCAATAAAGTTGCACCATGCCCCAATACTCGTCGCTAGGGCTGTCGAAATAGGTCCCAGCCCCATTCCAAAAATGAATAAAGAATTCAGCCCTAAATTGATCCCTACCGTCATTACAGAAAATAAAGTCGCTGTCCGAAAATTTCCCTTTGCATACAAAACTGCCGCAAAATACATTACGAGCGTTGCAGGAACAAGGCCCAATGAATACGCCGATAAGCACCACGCCGTTTGCTTTGTTGCATAGAGCGAAAAACTTCCTCTCCCAAAGACTAAATCAATCGCAGAAAACCCAAGAATGCAAATCGCAAAGGTCATCGGAATCATGAGCATCATGACCCTGCGGCACCCAAAGGAAAAGATTTCTTTTCCTCTCTCAATCTCCCCTTTCTTAATCGCCCTTGAAAGAACCGGTACAAGGGTGCTCACTGCCGCAATTCCAAAAATTGCCAAGGCGAGTTGCTGAAATCGATTTGCATACCACAAGTAGACAGGCCCTGAAATATAGGCACACCGCGCAAAAATCGCATCGAAAAATGTATTAATCTGCACCGCACCGACCCCTAGCGCCCCCAGGCTAAATGCTTTGGCAAGTTGCTTCACTCCTGGATGAAATAATTTCCCCTGGAACCATCCTTTCCAACTTAAACTTCCCCGTAGCTGCCACGCCGTAATCCCCCATTGAATCACAAAACCGCACAGCACCCACTTTGCAAGCCCTATCATCGCCCCATGAATCTCTTGATGCCGCAAACTTAACGCCCCAATGATCCACATTATATTGCATAAAAAGGGAGCCATACTCGAAATAAAAAAGCGGCTATGGCACTGCAAAAATGAAACATTCAGCCCATACAAAGAAATGAAGAGAAGGCTAGGGAGCATCCATCCTGTTAGTTGAATAATCTCTGATCCTATCCACAACTGCATGCCTAGCTCTAAAACAATAATAATTGCTAGAACCAACCCTCCAATAAGCACAGACAGCTTCTGGAAAAAGGAGTATGCCTCTTCGCGATTCTCATTGCGCATCCCTTCGAACTGGGGGATGAGCGCCGATTGCAAGGGTCCCTCACCAAAAAAACGCCTCAAGACATTTGCAAACCGAAACGCCACAATGAACGCCGCTACCGCCGCATGATCCCCAAAAGAGTAGGCCATCACAAGGTCTCTTCCCAACCCGCTCACACGACTGAGCATCATCCCCGAAAAGAACCGCCTAAGTCCAGATCCAAAATATTTTCCTAATTGCATAAACCTATCTCATTATTAAAAATTCCAGAATTTTGAAGGTTCTTTTTCAGAATCTGAGATTTCTTTGCACACCATACTTAATAAAGTAAGATAGTTAGAAACTTCAGATTCTAGAAAAAAAGACTCGACAAGATGGTGTTTAGAATAGTGAGATAGATTCATATATAAGGTTATGCCAAAAACACCTTTCCTCTAGCAACAAAAAAAGCTGACTACTACTTGACCACCTGTTAAAACAAAATCCAAAGGGTTGCTTAATAGCGTCAAAGGAATCTCCTAAGACGCTCCCTTCCTATGTGTTGATAACATCTTGCAAAAAATTATACGCGAATAATATCTGGCTCTTTTACTCTGTTTTGGAGTTTGAAAAATAGTGCTTGGAGATTTGATTGGTCAAAGTCTTCTTTCTTATGCATGCAGTAAGCCATTGACTCAAAGAAATTTATCACACGATTAACACCTGTGCGGTTCATCCATGACTCTAGAATTTCAAGCTCTGTATCAGAGAAATTGGTATAGCCCGATGCCAGCTTAAGGATGACTCTTGCTTGATTAGTAACAGGCGTATCGATGTCATTATCAGTCATCTCGTTGGCTCCTGTTGCAACAATAGCGCCAGAAATATTATCAACAAGAGCAAGCTTGATTTCTCCTCTTTTATCTATCTCTTCATTCCAATTATAGCTTACGGTATCTGTAACATCACCTTTTCGACCCCGGTCTTCTTTAAGTTTTCTGCGCCAGAAATCTACTTCTTTCTGATCTAGAAGAATAATCGTCTTCTTAATTTTTTTTTGAACAACAAGGAACTCAAAGATTGGCTTCTGACGTGGGCCAAAAGGTTCAACAATTCTACTTCTAAATGAAGAGGTGAATACCTTAAACATATTCCAAGAACAGCAAATTGAAGAAGGGAGTGTATCCGCAAAGTTTCTTACTGCATCATCTGAAGATAACTTGAGGCCTTTTTTTAACTCAAATAGTGGGGGGCTGTGCCCTCTCCAGCTCTCTCCAAAGGGAAATCTATAGCCCTTTGGTTCTATCATTTTAAACCACTGATCTAAATTCGTAGGGGTAAGATATTCGGACCAACTGATGTCGGTATCTGGAGCTACCCGGTAAGGATCTTCAAGACCTGCTTGTGCTAAGTTATTGACGTTATCAATCTCTTGCTCCTGCTCTTCATTCTCAGCTTCAGCAACAGCTTGAACCTGAACGGTTCTTCCCATTGATTCAAGAACCTCAACAGAAAGTCCTTCTGCTGACTGAAATGCATGGACTCTTTCTTCGGCAACCGGTAGAGTTTTCCTCCCTGCAATTGAGGTTAAAATATCTACCATTTCTTTATATTGAAATTCTGTAAAAAACTTATTGTGTATGACTTGCAATACTGTTTCTTGAATAATCATAAGAGAGTTCTCTTTTAACGCTTCTTCGGAATCAAAGAATGGAGACACTGTTGTCCCAATATCTATATCGAGAAAGGAAGAACAATGATTCGTAATTGATTTATTATGTGTATCATTTCCATTAATAAATTTTGCACGAATGCTTGTTTTCACTGTTTCATACATTTCTACCGCAAGCTTAAATCGATCTCCCTCGATAACCGCTGCAAGCTTTGCTTTTAATTGGAGTATCTCTTCTTCGTTAAACACACCCTTACCAGAGAGCTTTTTCAAGAGCCTATCTCGAATAGCCTTTAGAACAACCTTGCGGTCTTCAGTCACCCTAAGTAGACCAAAGAGTTCAACTGGATTATCGGATGCCTTAGAAACTAAAATCTCTTCGAAGGCTCTCAAAATCCTACATGTTGCATTCGAATCCTTAGCTTCAAGCGCTTTTTGAATAACCGCTTGTTTAACAAGTCCTTCAAGTTTTTGACTATCGATAAAAAATCTGCGTTTCTTCTTAGCAGTTCTCCCATTCGTCCTTAGGAAAACTGTAACTTCCCGGATGCTTGGAGTTCTCTCCTCATCAATTACCTTATTTCTGACATGTTTTGTCATAGCAATGACCTGAGAATGCCCCTCAGCTTCGATTCCACGATCACGATATTCAGCCTGGTTCATTTCCTTTTCAAAAGTTGTGGTTTCTCCAACTGTTAACAAACTCACCACTTCATCAATTTTCTTTCCCTTAACATCTGCAGCATAAGTGTGGGGCTCATCAAAATAAGTTACATACTCATGAGGCTGAATTCTACTCTCACTCAGTGGTCTGACCCCCGCTTCTGTAAGGATCACCGCCGTCGCATTTAGATAGAACACAACACCTTTGATCTCGGTGCGAGCGTCTTGGATTCCTTTCCAAATTTCTGTAGCAACACTCTCTGTTGTTAAACCATTAACCGCTGCTCCACGGTCAATAAAATTCATGTTACTCTTGCTCTGGTTGAAAAAGCCTTGAATCACATCGGTTTCAAGAACTGCCACAGGATCGCTTTCGGTGAAGACTCTCACTTCTTTGTTGCGCGTTTCAAAAGTGTGCAAGCTCTGCCCCAAAATTCCTTCGCGCGCAATAATTTTTGTTCCATCTGGAAGAAGCTCAGGTTCAGGGGTTCCCGTGTGTGTACGGATTTTTGCAAATATATTGATCAAATCTTGCCCATTGCTCTCTAAGATTGTGGGGTAATACTTGATCTCAGTACGAATGTAGTTTCGGACATAAGCTAGTGTTAAAGCATCACTTTTTCTGAGCTGCTTAATAATCTCAGCACTCACTTCTTCTCCAAGATCGCTAAGGTTAACCCCCGGACATAAATTCTCTTTGAAGATTTTTGCTGTATCCGTTAGCTCGAATGCGCTTCCTTTCTTTTTTGCCTCGTTTTCAGCCTTTGTTTTCAAGTAGCCAATCATCTTAAGCACTTGAGCATCCGATAGGCGGTCTTTCAGGTAAAGGCACGCCGTTTTACAAAATGTCTCAAACGGAGAAAGGAAGTCAGAATCATCCACCGTATTCACATTTCCTTCACTTGGCTTCACATACTCAACACCTACATCCGATGAAGCTAGATGAAAATGCTTATGAATAATCCTTTCAAGCGTCTTTGGTATTATAATCATCAAAGCGCCCCGCATCAGCGCGATCTGCTTAAATTGGGGATGACGGGTGGCGCTTTCCGGGATCGTTGCAGATTGACCACATAAATAAGCTGCAATTACTTCTCTATCTCCCTCAGCGATCTTAAACTTTCTAAGAGCTACAAGTTTAGCCGCAATGACTGGTGCCACATGCTCTTCAAATACACTTGCTTCAAGCCTTTTAGGGTCTTTGTCTTTAATCATGATATACTGAGCCACTTCAGGAGTACTCACGAGTTGAAGTAGCACCTCTTCCAAACACTCTGCATATTCCAACTTAAGAGTCTTTCTCTTTCCAAGGGGAAAGTTAAGCTCTTTATCTTCGCGAGCCGCTTCATGAATTTCATCAATATTTCCAATTCCTTGAGTTCGAAGAGCAAGAAGAATTTCCTTATAGAGATCAATCCGCTTGTCATATTCAAGTTTTTCGACTCTAAATTTCTCATCAAGATCGAGCCCTTCATCTAGAAACCGAAGAAGGAGGGACTGTAGATCTTCTTGCGTCACATTTATCTGCTCTCTTTTTTTGAGTGCTCCAGCAAAGACCTTTGCAAGGGCCCATAAACGCTCGCTATCCCAATTTCTTCTTCTATCAACCACAAATGCATTGACCCCTTGTCCATAAACTCCAAGAGCATTTTGCTCCATCATATCAAGACTTTGTCCTTTGACCGACTTAGGCCAGACGTTAACAACAAGGGCATCTCTACCATCTGCTGCCGCATAATCAGAACCAGGGATGACAGCGCTACTTTTTCCATCACCCATAATCATCACATTCATCAAGTGACTGCTACCCTGAAGAATGATTCTATCTAAATGGCTTGCTTGAACTTCCCATAGCATTTTTCCAGTATGTGCTTCATAAGCAACCTTCGCTTTCAAAAGCCGTTCAGGCTCATCTGCTCTTACTTGGTATGTTCTCTCTCTTAGAAGCTCTGATGCAAGCGGAGCAATTCCTTCTTGTGGAGTTGCGCTATTGACTTTCTCAAAGAGAATGTTAAAGCGAGAAAGAGTCATTAGATAGAGATAGACCTTCTCTTTAATAATAGGGATGTGTTCTTTGCTCGTTTCAGAACGGTTGAGAAGAATCGTGTTGTCTTCAGTTAAGAACCACTTAAGAATATCATTAAATGTAAGAGGTTTATTTCGAACCTTTGTCTTTTCAAGACGGCTTAGTGTACGCTCGACCCCGTCATCACTTGTAAGCTTCTCCTGACTAACAAAATCCACAATTGCTTGCTGCTCTTTCTCTAAGACAACTGTAACCTCTTGTTTAAGCCTGCGAATCGCATGAATAAATTCTTCTACTGATCCCCCTTCTCTAAGAGTGAAGGCATGAACCATTCCTGGCTCCCGGCTATAATACTCAACAAGGGCACCGTTAAATTCTTCAAAACCTTGTCTAATAGCTTCGTCATCTAGCCCTTCGGAATTAAAGTACTTAACCTCTTTCCTTGCTGGATTTTCGGTAGTTACGACAGTGCAATACTCTTCTAGAAGTTCCCTCATAGCAGTCGTGATCAAGAGTTCCCTCTGACCAAGAACCTGCGCCAACTCAACACTTATCTTTTCAGGCTCTTGCCTTGGCGCTTCGTTTTCCATCATTACGTCGCGCTCTTGCTTCCAAACCCTAGAAATGCCGCAAGTTAAACGCTCTTTCATCCTGACAAATCCAGGAGTTAAAGCACTTTCAAGAGTAAATGCTGTTAAACCCATTGACAAACAGCCTACTTTCTTTGCCACACCACAAGCATTTTCAAGAATTGTAGCTTTCTCTAAGGTGTCCAGCCCTAACCTAACTCTCGACTTGTTCACAAAGTTCTGCATCATGTTATTAAAGTCACTTGGGTCTCCAACTTTAAAGCTAGATCTCAGCTTTTGAGCACCCTTACCAAACGCCATAACGCCTTTAGCAGCCTGCGAGAAGGGGTAAGTAACTGTATGTTCCTCTCCTAATTCACACAATTTAGAAACTCTACCTTCAGCCCATTCAAGCAATGAATGCGTATCTTTCGAATTCTCTAAATATTTTTTAATATACTCAATTTCGCTTGAATAAATGTCAGACGAGACTTTTTTTGATTGAATCTCCTCAAGTCTCTTTTTAAGAGCATTCCTTGCTGCATTATCACGCACAGTAGCTTTATTAATCATCTGTCCTTCCTCTTGCGTAGCAGACTGTACTGCAGCCTCTCCCGCTTGAACAGCTAAGAGCTCTACACGTATCTGATCAGCTGTAGGAAATTCACCAAAAAAATTTGAAGGCTCCCATAAAGACGCTCCCTTAATTACCCGGTCAAGAAGATCATAGAAAAGAGCATATTTTGGCGAAAAATTTCCCATTAAAAGAGGAAAGTTCTTCATAAATTCGGCTTTTTTCGATGCAAAAATATTTACCTTCTCAACATTGACTTTCCATTCAGGAGGTATCCCATTTGATGCTAAAGCATAGTAATGAACAAACTCTGAAAGCAAAAGCTTAGGCTCCATTTTAATTGGAGACAGAGGAAGGTTTTCAAGTGTATAAGTAGGCGTTGACAGTTCCATGGCATAATCGACAGTCTGCGGCTTTAAAAGAGGACTTTGAACAATGTCTTTCACGATAGAATTGATTTGACCAAAGAAACCGCTGCGCTTTGGGTTTCCCAAAAATCTTGTGTAAGGGTTTATTCTATCATACCAAAACTCTTCAAAAAGGAGGCGATTCTGATAAGATTTCCAAATTCCGGGCTCATTATATTTAGAGTGGAGGTAATGAAATCTACGGACAAGTGTTGGGGGCATAAGAACTTCAGAGGTATAATCCCCCTTAAAATGTTCTAAAACACTTTGCCAATCTTCATCTAAATTCCAAGATTTTGCATCAAAAATTTCCTTTGCTGCCCGTGTAAGCGTCTTGAAAATAAACAGCTCATCCTCAGGAGTTAAATATTGCCTTCCACCAAACTTCAAATTTTCAAGGTACTCGATGTACTTTTCCTGCAAAACCAATACTCTGAAAATCTGGAGGCGGTCCAGCTTCTTGCCGCTTTCTGTGACTGCTTCCTCACCCTCTCCTAAAGCCTTTTCAGAATCTGTTGGCATTTGTACCAGATAGTTCTTTTCTCGAATTGCAGCAAGGCGAAGAGCTAGCTCTGTTGCTAGAGACTTACGAGAATATCCCAGTAAAAGGATCAATCGATCGATATAGTTCAATGCGTCTTCTGTAAAGGGATACTGATTTCCAAAAACTTCTAGTCGATCGAAATAGTGCTTAGCTGTTTCAATATCTCCACTACAAAAGTGGTAACATGCCAAGTAGGCCATCATATTGGGGTCTTTTGAAGAGAGTTCCCCATTTTCATCAAAGTTCGTTGTGAAATATTGAGCCTTGTCCAAGGTTACTCTTCTATATCCACCCGTATAAACCGTTCGAATCATCTGAGCACCGATATCATCGAGATCTTCCATTTCTCTCTCAATCAGACCAAGACCATGTTTATCGTAGCCTTCAACTGCTTGGCTATTGATAAGCTCATCAATCATCGGAGAAGTCTTTGTTTTTGCAATGTTATTCACGATAAACTTTAAGAATATCGTTGCAAAAGGAAGGCTCTTAAGGATTACCTTTTCGGCTCCCGCTTCATTGTGAAGAATAATGGCGTGGGGATAAGCGTAAAGACGGGCGTCTTCCTGGCGTTTACAGAGAACATAGCCTCTAGTTCCTTCGCTCATCGAAACGGCTTGAAGCGTTCCATCTTCTTTTTCAACAATTTTAAACTCAAGATTTAGTGGCTTCAGCTTCACATATGTTAAGCGATCTCTCGCAGGTCTCCCTTCGACGGCCGGCTGAGGCTGACTATAGGCTTCAATATCATCAAGCTTCACAAACCAATTAAGCAGTGTCAACTCGTGCTTTTGTTGACTCAGGTCAACAGCCTGATGCCACTTTCCATTGATAACATGTTCCCGCTTAGTGACTGTTGCGCCTTCAAGTGGAAAATTCGTAATCAATTCTTTGCATTTAGAAAGCGTGAAACGCGCAATCAATTCTCGATCTCTATAGACAAAAATCCTTGAGTTGTTAGCAAAAATAAGATCCTTGGCTTCAAAAACAAATGGAGAAAAACCCCAGTTAATCGTAATCTCTTTCTGAGAAAAATATGTCGCAATTTCCTCTTCAATGTCCTTCGAAATTATGAAGCGGCGTTGATCAAGATCCCAATGAATCTCTATCTCAAGTGTTGGGTATTTAAAGGTGTTATTTTCTCTAAATTGACACTTGCCAAGATCTTCTTTTCCAAAAACCCTTCGGAGTTCTTCTTCCCCTTTTTCCTTCAAAAATACGGATGCATGCCCATGAATTGTTTTTTGAGCAAGATTGACTATTAGCTCCTGTTTAACATTTTTAAAGGTAGGGAACTCCCCTTGCCAAGCACCAAGCTCTTTGCATAAATCAATTCCAGCATCAGCAAAGAGTTGGCCTAATAGATCATCTCGAAGCTTTGTTCCAACAGAGTTGCAATATTCCCTCAAGCAATTTGCCCATTTGAAAACAACTCCTTTAGCTTCTCCAAAAAGCCACTGCGCCTGAAACTCTGGATGCTGCCTTCCTTGGTAAAATGCAAACCTACCAATGTCTTCAAGTGCCTGATTATAAGTTTTCGTATCTAAGACTTTTAAATCAACATTCATATAGGAAACTGCAAGAGTCGTGAGCGCTAAATGAATCCCACTCATCTTTCCAGACTCACCGACATTAATCACGCGTTTCTCTTTAGGAAGCGCCTGGTACGCAGGAATAATGTGTTTTCGAATTTCCGAAGCAAAATCTGGAAAGTGATTTTTAATTGTTTGATCATGAGAGATAAAGAACCCTTCAAGCTCAATCCCCATTTTCGTCATGAAGAGAGCTGTTTCTAAATCACCAATCCTCTTGAGAGAGTTCATTTTATTCGCAAAGAATTGACCTACATATTTTCCAATTTCTACGCGATCTTTCGCTTGAGCTTCTAGGGCAACTAAGTTCTGGCATAACAAGTCAAAGAGAACGCGGAACTCGGGATGGCGCAAACGGTCCTCTCGATAGCTAAAGATTTCAAGTGCTCTGATAAGGCGATCTTTATCGTAGGATTGAACCATCTCGAGAATCTGCTTTTCTGCAACGCTCAAAAGACTCAGCTCATCTACTGTTTGAATGGTTCCAATCACAAATGTTTGATCAACGCGCCTTACACCAAACGTTTTTTCTTTATACCTATCCTGCTCCCGCTGAGATGCACCTACTGCATACTCCGTCCCCTTTCCATGGACTGCGCGGCCAATGGTACGATCTCTAATCGCTTCTAACCTTTCATCCTGCTTTTCCAGTATTGCAAGGTTTCCTTTAAGCAATTGAGCCTGAAATGCTTCTTGGGTTGCAGCATGGTACATTTTTGAAGTAAGTGCCTTGATGTTTCCAAAGATACCCGTTGGGATGTCTTCTTGGACTTCAACTTTAGAAATGCTAAGCCCTCTTTTGATTGGATCCTTAAGGAAATCTTCTTTGAGTTCAGTGCCAAAGATTGCCTTTGATGAAGACATAAAATGGGCAACTCTTAGAATGTAGTATTCTCGGGGAAGAATTCCTTTTCTTAGATCGAGATCGCTCGTGTTATCTTCCCACGCGTTTCTAGCCTCAGTCGGAGCATCGAGCATTGGAGGATCGCGAAATAACATCAACTGTTTATCCATATTAGTTGATCTGCGATCGATACCATGAGCCTCTAACCTCGCTTTTATTTCAGGTCTTTTGAGGAGGTCACTGAAATAGGGACTGTCTGTACTGAACAATTGCTGATAAGGAGTGACTGTTACTTTGACTCCCTTGCTGTTAAAGGCTTTTCCACCTATGTATGATCCAGTCCCAGCATAATTAAAGTGTACTGAAGAAAACTTATTTTGGATTTCTTCTGGAGTTAGCCGTTCTCCTAGTTCAAAGTCGAAATAACTACAAACAGCTCGAAGCTGCTGTAAAGATTTTTTGTGAGTGACTTTTAGCCCTGCTTTCTGCGTAAAATGGAAGAGGTCTTCACCATTTGCCTGGCGAGAGAGGCTGTTAAAACCCGCATTATTAGACCTCGTAACAAAACTATTTATGATCGCATATAGAGAGTAGAAGCTGATCACCGTTTCAGTGCGATGCTGAGGATTTTTTTGCGTGTTTTGAGAAGCTTTATAAAGAGAAACTAAAAGGGAATGAAGCTTTTCAAGCGCAACAGGAATTGCCTCTTGAACCAAATCTTTGGCTTTATCTCTTAATTGCTCAGCTTCATCTAATGTCTGCTGTGTCTCTTTAGCTAAAGTATCCGCTTTCTCAAATAGATCCATTGCCTCTTTAGGAATACAGCTCCATACATTGTCTTCATAATCACATGCACCGGGAATAGGAAGATTGCGGATCTGCTCATTTAGATAAATTAAATCGTAATGATCTTCTTTAAAGTCATTGTGCAGCGTTTGTGCATGATTAACCCAATCATCTAGAGTTTTTTCATAATTTTCTGATGTAATTGTAACCGATATAGGCTTAGGGACTTCATTTTTAAATAAAGCAGTAGTTTCGTAGGCAGAAAGACTCTCCTGTGCAGGTCCCTGGATAAAATTCACCTCAACCTTATCATGATTTCCTTGAGATGAAGTAACTTCATAACCCAGTTCTCCCTTTCGCAAGACTTCCTGCTGCATTTGCTTAGCCAATGTGCGAATACTGTTTTTGTCTTCTTCCTTAATAACCTTCTTAAGGACCTGTTTAAATCCATGCATTAAGAGGCGCTTAAAGATGTAACAACTGACTTGTGTTGATAGGTGATAAATAGCAGCGACAGACTCGTAAACGTCTTTAGGAAGCGTTTTAGCAAACACTTGAGGCCCAAACAAGGTCATAGCCACCCCTAAATAGAATGGGCTAAAGGGGAACTTTTTTTTGAGATTAGGATAATACTTTTCAATCGTTGTAGCAATCGTTTTTGCAGACAGCGTTACCTGGTAGATAGAAAAAAGAATGACCATCATTTTTGCATAAAACTTCACAAGTTGAAGAATTGAGAAACGGTTCATTTTGATATATTCGATCTTCTTCTTAACAGCCTCAATCTTGAAGATGTCTTGCCAGTCTAGAACTTCGGCTTCTTTAACTGCACTAGATGTGACAAGTTCAGGAAGAAGCTCGTTGAGAACTGCATCAAAAATCTCCTCACAGTCGTCGCCGGCAGCCACCAGAAAAGCTTCTTTGAGAGCTTCTAGATAAGAAGGGTCTGCCCCAGAATCTAGCAAGAGAGCCTTCAGATAGTTCTGCATCCCCAGAGGAATGATAATCCCACCATTGCGCGTCTTAACCTGATGCTTCTCAGCTTTGTGCATTGCACCTTCAATCTCCCAAAGCGTCGCATAGACTTGTTGAAGTTTGTGATTTGAAATAGCCTTATCATCATAAAGGAGAATCGCTTCCTTAGAAATATGGTCGATCGCAACACGTATTCCACTTCTTAGTTCCCGATCTTCCTTTAAACCATCAGGCGTGCCGAATACTTTCCAATAATCAATAAGAGCATGCCAGGATAAATCAAAGGAATGCTCTGCATGGAATAATGAAATATCTCTACTTTGATGATTGAAGAGATAAAGGTACATCAGAGATAGAGGCCCTTGATCCTCAACAACGCGGTGAGGCATAATCTCACTGATATCGCTCGCAATTTTTGGCATTCCCAAGTAGTGAGTGAGTCCAGAAACAACATGCTCTACTGAGAATGAATGCAGTCCTTTCTTGTACTTCGGGCGATATTCATAATCAACAAGGAGGTGAAAAAAATCTTGAGCAAGTTTTTTTGCATCAACATTTTCAAAAACAAGAGGAACTTGAAGCCCCGTTTTTTGAGCGATCTGTACTTCTTTAAAAGCCTCAGCAGAAAGTCCATTTGCAAAAAGTTTAACCGTGAAGGTTTCATCAAAATTTTTAACAATATCAATCCAAAATGGCTTTTCAATATTTGGGATTAGCCCTAAAGATGTTAGCGCCGCATGTGCAGAAGAGGGGAGAAACTGAGTCATACCTTGAACAACACCATCCAACTTCTCTGTAAAAAGCGCACGGGTACTAACTAAAGATTCCCCAACAGCTCTTCCAAGAAACGCCTCAAACCCTTGACCAGCAATTTCGTCAAACAGCTCTTCTATTCTTCTTTTTTCACCAGTTGTTTCTGTGCGAACTCCACAGAAAACTTCCCTCGCATCTTCTCTCAAACTGTGAACAATCTCTGCTGTCAGCTGCTCGGGCATTTGCTCATTTAAAACCCCTTCTAATCTTTCAAAAGATTTTCCAATCCATTTTTCAAAAAGAGCAACAGGATCTAGTGTGACAGGCTCTCCTGGGTGAGCAAGCCGGTGCTCTTCAGTGAGCCTCACAACCGTCTCCTTTCCCAAGAATTCCATAATCATTGGGCCCATCTTTTTGATGACATTCGCTTTGGCCATTTGACCAATCACCTTAGGGTCTTTTTCTGAAAGAAGAGTCTTTATCTCAGGAGGAATATGATCTTCCAGTCCAGGAATATTGACAACCCCACTCACCCCAACAGACGATGTTCCTGCCTTTCCCATGTACACAAGATGCTTACCCTTGGGAGTCTTTTCTAGCAAACTATAAAGATGCTTTGCAGTGTCTTCAACAAACTGAGATAGAGTTTCAGATTTAAGAGCTTCAGTTGCTTTTTCGGTAATCGATTCACGGACGCCCTGCGCCTCTTTTAACGATTGAGCCGCATCTTCCCTCAGATCAGTTTCTCCTCGAGTAGCAGAATGATCTTCGCTTTCAACCTGGCCCGTTCGACGTTCAGTTTCATGCTTTCTTCGCTCAACAGCTCCCCTTCTTATTTCCTCAGATTTTGTTTTTTTTGCTGCAGCTTTTTCTTGTTGGCCGCCTTCCTCGAGAATTGCAGCCTCTTTATCTAAAAGAGCCGCACCTTGCTCAGTTTGAGCAATAATCTCATCGATCCGAGAATTTTCTTCCCTTCTAGAAACAGCAATAGAATAATCAAGTACGTCGTTGAAAGAAGCTTCTTGGTCTCTCTGTCGTTTATGTAAAATGGCTCGGAAGACTTCAGGAGAAACAGGAATATGATCTCTTTTTTCATAAAGCAAAGACATTTCAAGAAGAGCCTCTTTATTTCCCATAAATTCATGTCTAGCTTCTTCAGAAGCAAATGACAACTCTGTTAAACGGGTTTTTAGGCGAGCAATCGCTTCAGTTTCAGGAAAGAGTCCTTCAGGAAAATACTTTTGAAAAAGATCGTATAAGCGGCGAGTATTTGGGTTAAATGAAAAAACATGTTTGGCTCGATTCAACTCATAGTTGATGAGTCCCCCAGCCTTTTGAACCATCGAAACGAGAGTCGCTTGCATTGCATTCAACCTGGCCATCGGTAGAAATTTATGCAACATTCCATTATTTTGGTTTAGATTTGGATTAACTCCAAGCGCCATACATTAACGATCCTATTAATTTTAAAGTCATTATAATAAACAATGTTAATTAATTATATAATATTAATAAATTTAATTTAATAACTAAATCTGAGTCTTTTTATTTCAGTACCGTTTCAAATCGAGGAGAATATGCGACTTAAGAATTGAAATATATTAAAAAAAATGGGAGCATGACTTTCATGGATACAGCCTTCGACAAACAAACTCATCCTCTATACCCCTTTTTCAAAAGAGTATTTGACGTTTTCTTTAGTCTGATGTTCATTCTTGTCTTCTCCCCTGTTTATCTCTTTTTAGCCCTATTAGTTAAGCTCAATTCCAAGGGACCTATATTCTATGTTGGAAAGCGCCTAGGGAAAAAAGGAAAGTATATTGAAATTTTTAAATTCCGGACAATGTACATCGACGCCGAGGATCGTCTTGAGGAGATGCTCAGAAGTAGCCCTCAAATGAAAGAAGAATGGGAAGTTTTTCAAAAATTCCAAAAAGATCCTCGCTGTACAGCCTTAGGAAAATTTTTAAGACGAACTTCTCTCGATGAGTTCCCTCAATTCTTTAACGTTCTGAGTGGAGATCTGAGCGTTGTGGGCCCCCGTCCTCATTACATCAAGGAGCTTGAGGAAAAGGAAAAGAGCCCTCTCAGAAAGTATGCTCACCTAATCCTCGCCGTTAAACCGGGAATCACAGGGCTTTGGCAGATTTCAGGAAGGAGCCATCTCTCCTATGCAGATCGAGTTGAACTCGACAGTCTATACTACAAAAAACAGTCCTTTTTTTATGATATAAAAGTAGTGCTTAAAACCATTCCTCTCGTCCTTATTTCTAGGGGAGCTGTTTGATGAAACATGTCCTTGTTACAGGAGGCGCAGGATACATTGGAAGCCATGTCTGCAAATCCTTGTTTCAACAAGGATACACCCCTGTTACAATCGACAACCTTTCCTTGGGGCACAAATCGGCTGTCAAGTGGGGGCCCCTTATCCAAGGAAGCTGCGGGGATAAAGTACTACTCCACAAACTCCTTGGTGATTATCCAATCCTTGGGGCCATTCATCTTGCAGCGCTTTCTAATGTTCGAGAATCCCACCGTATTCCTCTTCAATACTATCAAAACAACGTAGGTGCAACTCTTAATCTCTTAGAAGTCTTAAAACAACGAAGAGTCTCATACTTTGTTTTTTCAAGCACCTGCTCCATCTATGGAATGCCAAAGAAAATCCCCATAGATGAAACGCATCCAAAATGTCCCATTAATACTTATGGGGAGTCCAAATGGGTGGTTGAGAGAATTCTTCAAACAGCAAGCCAATCTCATGGACTAAAAATTGCAACGCTTCGCTACTTTAATGCTGCGGGCGCCGACCCTGATGGAGAGATTGGAGAGTCCCACCATCCCGAAACTCATCTTATCCCCCTTCTCATCCAAACTGCAATGGGCAAGCGCCCCCACTTTACTCTCTTTGGAGAAGATCATGAAACTAAAGATGGGACTCCGGTTCGTGATTTTATCCACGTAACGGACCTAGCAGACGCTCATGTGAGAGCATTTGAATGCATGATTGCGCAGGAGAAAAATTTCACCTTAAACTTGGGGACAGGAAAAGGGCACTCCGTCAAGGAGGTGATAGACACCATTGAAAGAGGGTGGGATCTAAAAATTCCAATTGTATCAGGAGAGAGGGTCCCAGGAGATCCTCCGATTCTTATCGCCAATGCCGAAAAAGCTCAAAGTATCCTTGGTTGGACTCCTCAATATTCTGATATACGGACAATCATTGAAACCGCTTGGGATTGGCAGAACGCAGCCGCAACAGTATGAAAAAGCAACGCATTTGGCCCTACTTTCTACTTGCTTTTTGCTTCACTCTTTTTGTTCCTCTTCCATTGATGCTTTTTACCCCCTTCTATGCAATTACATACCGACGCTCTAGCTTAATCATGGCGCTTTGGATTTCAGCAGGATGTGGATTTATCCTCGACCTTCTTTCAATGAGCTTCTTTGGCACTCAAACCCTTATTGCCATAGCCGCGACTTTTTTTCTCTACCGCTATCGAATCTACTTTGTAGATAAGCCAGTGGGTCTTTTTTCCTACACCTTAATTATTTCGGTTTTTTTGACCCTCTTAAACCGTATCTCTTACTTCCTCCATGATCCTACTTTCCCTTTTACTTTAAAGGGTTTTGTCACTGATTTTCTTCTTCTTCCACTTGCTGATGCCCTTTATGCCCTTTTCTTTTTTTCTTATCCCTTGATAATCTACCGCTTCCTAAAAAAGCAGTGGTTTCGCTTCCATTTTTTGAAAAAAGAATCTAGAAAGAAGGAAGAGGAGAATATCCATGGCACCTAATGATCTCGATTTACCTAACCTTCTCCGTTCAAGACTAACTTTAGTAGCAGTCCTCGCAGCTCAAAAAGCTGGGGAAGTTCTAAAGAAGGGGTTTGGAACTCCAATGAATTTTGAAACAAAAGAAGGGCGTCATCATATTGTTACTGAATGGGATAAAAAATCTGAAGCAGTGATCATTGAATCTATTAAAGCTCATTTTTCTGACCACGCGTTTTTAGCAGAAGAGAGCGGTATATCAGGAAATGGAAAAGGGGGAATTCAGTGGATCATCGATCCAATCGATGGAACGGTAAATTTTGCCCATAAAATTCCCATGTTTTCAATTAGCGTTGCTGCTTGCTGCCAAAATGAAGTTCTTTCAGGAGTCGTCTATAACCCGATGGTGAATGAACTTTTTATTGCCGAAAAGGGAAATGGAGCCTATTTCAATGGAGAAAAGCTCAAAGTTACAGAGACCGCTGTACTCGATAGCGCCATAGCTGCAACCGGTTTTCCCTATAACGTGCATGAAAATCCACTTTGTTGCTTGGACCATTTTAACTCATTTGCTAGAATGGGTATCCCACTTCGGCGCATTGGGTCTGCAGCAATCGATTTAGCGTATGTTGCAGCGGGACGCTATGACACTTTTTGGGAAGTCTCTTTGAAACCATGGGACTATGCCGCAGGAAAACTCCTCATCGAGGAAGCTGGTGGTTTGGTCACTAACTTTGAAGGGAAACCCTATGCCTCTCTTATAGAGGGGCCCATTGTCGCCTCAAATGGGATGCTCCACGATCAAGTGGTAAAACGAATTAGTACCAATCTTGAGAAAGAAAGCAGTGAGTAAGGCTCGATTTTTCAATTAAAACAGGCTTTTCGCTCTCACAAACCAACCTGTGGTTTGTTTCGACCTAAAAGCCTATTTTCTTTGGAAACCTCTGAACCCATTCTACATTTTCTCTCCGAAATAGGTGCATACGACTTTGGAGAAAAAGGATGAAGCTAATTGATGGCAAGGCCATAGCAAAAAAAATCCAGGAAGAACTCAAAACAGACATCGACAAAATTTCTGGAAGAAAACCTGGGCTAGCCTTTATTTTAATCGGCGAAGACCATGCCTCAAAAACCTATGTCCAAATGAAGAGAAAAGGATGTCTTGAAGTGGGAATCCACTCTGAAATCCTTAGACTCCCTGCAGATGTCACGGAAAAAGATCTGCTTAAAAAAATCAATCGTCTCAATAACGATCCTAATATCGATGGAATCCTCATCCAACAACCTTTTCCCAATCACATTTCAACAGCTAAGATTGTTGAGGCTATCGACCCCAGTAAAGATGTCGACGGGTTTCACCCAGCCAATCTAGGACGGCTCCTCTTAGGTACCACTGGAGGTTTTATTGCTTGCACCCCTCTTGGAATTATGAAAATGATTGAGCGAAGTGGAATCACAACGGATGGAATAGAAGCAGCTGTGATTGGACGGAGCAACATCGTTGGCAAACCCCTTGCAGCCCTCTTGATTCAAAAAGGAACAAATGCCACGGTTACGATTGCTCATAGTCGGACCACAAACCTCAAAGAGGTTTGCAAACGAGCCGATCTTCTCATTGCAGCCATAGGACGCCCCCACTTTATCACAGCAGATATGGTGAAGCCAGGAGCAGTCGTGATTGATGTCGGCATTAACCAAACAGACCAAGGCCTCCTTGGAGATGTCGATTTCGAAAACGTCAAAGATGTTGCATCAGCCATTACCCCTGTTCCAGGTGGTGTGGGCCCCATGACCATCGCAACACTTTTTACCAATACCTACGAGAGTTACAAGAACGCATGCAAAAACATACCCAAATAAACGCAAAAATTGGATGTTTAGCGGCGCCAAAGCACCGCAATTTTCTGATCATAAACAACTATATCTCATTAATATTAGGTTATTTATGATAGAAAAATTTCGAAAACTTTCACATTGCTCAAAACTAATTTTTAAATGCAGTGGGATACATATAATTTTCCTTCTTCTCTTTTTCTGCTTTAGCTGCTCAAAATCCCCTACCCATTTTAAAGGACTAGCACATACCCACCCTTACCATATTCAACTTGGATGCTCTATTTCTTCCGGAGAAAAAAAAGAGGTTGAGAAACTTCTTTCCGACACCTTTAAGGAAATCGACAGATTATATAATCACTGGAACCCCAAATCTCTGCTCTCTACAGACCCTACCTCCTCAAAACTCCTTCCGATTCTTGTTCTGGCCCACCACTACAAAAAGATCACCAAAGGGCGATTTGATCCTGGTCTTGGAGTGCAGCTCAAACTGTTTAAAACCTCCTCAAGACTTCCTGGAGGTTTCTATCCAAAAGTCTATGATCTTGATGGAATGCTCAAAGGATTTACCATTGATAAAATCACTGAGAAATTGACAGAAAAAGGCTATAAACATATGTACGTAGAGTGGGGAGGGGATATCCGGGTCAAAGGAAGGCACCCAAGTGGAAGGAATTGGAAAATATTGATTGATAAAGAAATCATAGAATTCGAAGAAGGAGCACTTGCAACTAGTGGGTGCGAGGAGCAACTGTGGGACATAGAAGATACCACTTATACCCATATTATTAATCCCCTGACAGGAGCCATGTTAAAAGTTGAAAATGGCATGGTCCATAAAGTGACCGTTCGAGCTCCCACCTGCGCTTTGGCTGATGCCCTGGCAACTGCCACAATGGCCTGCGAAGTTTTTGAGGATGCCTCTACATTTGCAGATGAAATAAAAGAAGAATATGACGTTGATTTTTGGATAGAAACATGGGATATCAAACGATAATTTTTGACCTTGGAAACGTTCTTGTTTCCTTTAGCCATGAAAAGATGTTTTCCCAAGTGGCAACGCTTACAGGTCTCTCCCCAAAACAAATTCAAAACATGCTGATCGATCGCCGAATCAGCCATCAATATGAACGAGGCCTTCTAACGAATGAAGAGATTTATTCCATCGTCCAAGAAAAATCTCCTAAAACCTTTCAGCTTTACGATCTACTCCATGCCGCCTCTTCAATCTTTACCCCTCGCACAGAAATGGAATCTCTCACTCAGACCTTAAAAAAAAAAGGATATCAGCTTCTTCTCCTTTCTAATACTATTAAGCCTCACTTCTCCTATATCCAATCCAATTACCCCTTTCTCTCTCATTTTGATCACATTATTCTTTCCTATGAAGTAGGATCCATCAAGCCCGAGAAAGCCATCTTTGAACACGCTCTCAAAAAGGCCACTTCCCACCCTTCTAATTGCTTCTTCATCGATGACCTTCTCGAAAATGTCCACGCCGCTGAACGCCTTGGCATCCACGGCCATCACTTCACCTCTCCTGCTCATCTTATGGAAGATCTCATCCAATCAGGTATCCTCTGACTCAAGCTAATTGAGATAGGGGTTGACTCTCTAATAAAAATCTTCTATGGGTAAGATTAGATTATACCCCGGAGGTTATGATGAAAAAAATTACGTTTTTATTCCTAGGAACTCTTATGATTGCTGGAGGTCTTCTTGCTTCTTGTGAGAAGAAAGAAGTTCAGCCAGAACGTGGGAAGTGCGCACCATCCAATATGGATCAACCTTGTAAACCTTGCAGTCCCTGCAAGCGTTACTAAACCTTGAAGGAGAGCCTTCAAAGCTCTCCTTTTCACGTTAATACAAGTTAGAAGGCAGTCTCAGTCTCTAAGGATTCACGCTTGAAGCCAGAATTTTTTAGAATTTCTCTTCTATTTATTAGAAAACAAAAAATCCAGCAATACTTGGCTTTTTGTTAAGGTAACTATTCTCTATTCCAACAAAGATCGGATAACCTCAATTTGCTTGTCAATCGAGATTGGCATCTCTGAAATCGCCTCAACTTTGTGATCCTCAAGAATTTTCTTAAGAGAAACACCATTCGCGTATCTCACAAGAGTCTCTTCTCTTTCTTCAATTAGACGATTAATTTGGGGACGAAAGAGAATCAGCATAGCATTCAACCACCGATTAACAACATAAGAGGGGGGGGCGTGCTTTACGTGGAAATGATCCACCATTTTTTTTACATCTCTTGAAGAGTACCAATCTTCTCCAGTAACCCACCGATTCGTGGTAAAAAGGGCTAAGGGATACCCTGCATTGTCCATTGAAATTGCAATGAGATGAGCGTAGGTGTCGATATCACTCAACGTATCGTTTCTTGCATCATAGAATATGGGAAAAGTATCTTTTCTCATCCCGCCTTTCCGGAGGAAAAGATGAAAGTGACCATGTTCCCCCTTGCGGTGAGCATGGTAATAATACTGAGAATAGGTCTCCTGATCAAACGTATCCTGCATAGGGTAATGATCCGACTCCCAAAACACTCCCTGCCCCTTTAACACCTGATCAACAATATGAGACTCTGCTTTAGAAAGCACCTTGTTCCACTCAAGAATTTCTTCTCCAGCATAAAGCATTTCCTCTAGCTCTTTTCTTGAATACTTGTTTAACGTATTTTTTAATGTTGAAGCATCGATGACAACATCTTGATGAGAAAAAGAAGATCCTCCAGATGCAATTCCTTGATGTCCAAAGAGACAAACGAAGAGAGCAGTTAATCCGATTAAATTGATGATCAGGGTCGTGCGAAATTTTTTCATGAAGGTATCGTTTGCTCTTATCGTCAGTTTTATATACAGTCATAGGAAGTATGATGGAAAAGTTAAATAAAAAGTTTCAAGTATCGAAGGGAATTTTAACTCAAGGTACGATCCACGTCCACCACAAAGGCTTCGCTTTTGTCTCTCCAGATGATTGCGAAAAGTTTCCTGAAGATATCTTTATACCCAAACATCTGAAGGGGAATGCTGTCGATGGCGACCGGGTTGAAATCGTGATTTCTCCTGATAGAAAGCCAGATAAAGGACCCGAAGGATTGGTCTCTTCAATTATTGAACGGTCAAAAAAAGAACTCGTTGGAGTTGTTTGGATCATTAAATCAAACGGAGACTATCTCCTGTACATCCAATCCCTAGGCCAGTCAAAAACAGCTCTTGTCAAAAAAAGTAACAAAATTCAATACAATATTGGGGATCGCCTCCTTGTAGAAATTGTCGATTGGGGGGATGAAAAAGAACCCGCAATCTGCAATGTGATTGATAAATTGGGAACGATTGAACAAGCGCATACCGACATCCCCGCTGCAATCAAAGACTTTGGGATACGCAAAGAGTTTCTAAAAGCAGTCCATAGTCAAGTAAGCTCTCTATCGAGTAGCGTAGAGAAAAAGGATCTAGAAGGCAGAACGAATCTTACTCATCTCGAAACTTTCACAATTGACCCCGATACCGCCAGAGATTTCGACGATGCCCTTTCTCTTAGCGAAGATAAAAACGGACATTTTCATCTCGCTGTGCACATTGCTGATGTCTCTCACTATGTTAAAGAGGACTCTCCTCTTGATACTGAGGCAAAAATACGCTCTAACTCTACTTACTTTCCCGGCGCGTGTGTTCCTATGCTTCCCGAAGAGCTATCGAACCACCTTTGCAGTTTAAAAGAAAAGGTTATTCGCCTTACGATCACCGTTCTCATAGAGCTTGATCCCACAGGAATTGTTCTTGGATACAAGATTGTCCGTGGATTTATCAATAGCCAAAAACGATTTACCTACAAGGGAGCAAAAGAAGTTCTTGACAAAAGAGTAAAAAGCCCTCACTACGAGACCCTTAAAAGGATGGAAAAACTCTGTCTTCGTCTAAAGGAACAACGATTTAAGAGAGGATCTGTTGACCTAGCCCTTCCCGATGTCGTCATTAAAATCGATAAAGAAGGGAACCCTACTGGTTATGAAGTCGTTGAATATGATATCACCCACCAACTTGTGGAAGAATTCATGCTGAAAGCCAATGAGATCGTTGCAGAAGAGTTTATGAAACGAGGAGAGCAAGCGATCTTTCGAGTCCATGAGCCCCCAGGTGATGATAACCTTGGCGATTTCTTTGCCCTAGCACGGAGCTTAGGCTTCCCCCTCCCGAATAAGGTCGAGATTGAAGATATCCAGAAACTTTTTGAACTAGCCAAGAGCAGCCCTCATGCCGAGCAGCTCTCAATTGCCTACATCCGCAGCATGAAACTCGCAGTTTACTCAAAAGAAAATGTCGGACATTACGGCTTATCTCTCGAAAATTACTGTCATTTCACCAGTCCCATCCGCCGCTACAGTGATCTAATTGTCCACCGCCGTCTCTTCGAAAAAAGTGAAGAAGACCTTACCCTCATTGCTAAAAATTGTTCTGAAAAAGAGAGAATCTCTTTTAAGGCAGAAATGAGTGTTCTTACAATGAAGAAGCTTCGCCTTCTTCGCTCCTATCAAGCAGAGGACCTCAATAGACTATACATTGCAACAGTCAGCAAAATAAAGCCGTTTGGAATCTCCTTTGAAGTCCCGCCCATTCAATACGAAGGGTTTATCCACATCTCTGACCTAAAAGATGATTACTACGAATATAACAGCAATACAGGAAGCTTAACTGGTCAAAATGCCGGAAAGTGCTATAAAATAGGAGAACCGATTGAAGTCCTTCTAGAAGAGGTCAATTTAACCGTTATGGAGACTAAGTGGGCCTTAAACTGCATCCTTAAGAAACCCAAGAAACGTTTTCCTAAACAAAAGAAATTCTCCAAAAAGCGAAAAAAACGCTAGGTCAGCTTCTATTGCAGAATAAATCCAGGAAGCATAAACTTCGTTGAAAAGGTTTTTATAACATGAAAAAATATTTCATCACTGGTCTTGTTATTTTACTGCCCCTCGCAGTCACAATTGCAATTGTTGTGTTTATCGTAAATTTTCTTACTAAACCCTTTATTGGAATCGTCTCAGGTTTCTTCAAAGACTTCAATCTTATTAACAAAGATTTTTTGTTTCTAACCCCTGACCAAGTGGTCCTTTATGGAAGCAAGCTCCTGATCTTGATTTGCCTCTTTGTCTTTACCCTCTTTCTCGGGATGATTGCACGATGGTTCTTTTTCAAAGCCTTATTGACGGTAAGTGATAAAGTCCTCCATCGCATTCCATTGATTAATAAGGTGTATAAAACCACCCAGGAAATTATCAAGACCATCTTCGTTACTGACAAAAGCTCTTTCAAACAAGTTGTCATGGTTCCCTTTCCTAAGGGAGGCTCTTACGTAATGGGACTTATCTCAAGGGAAGCCCCAGAAACATGCTCCGACAAAGCAGGTTCAGAACTCTTATCTGTGCTTGTTCCTACGACGCCGAATCCCACTACAGGGTTTCTTTTGATGTATAAAAAAGAAGAGATCATCTTCCTCGATCTAAAACCCGAGCAAGCGATTAAATATATCGTTTCCTGCGGAGTAATTACTCCCGAACACCCTGCAAGCCTCTCAAGTCCCGAATGAAGAAAACTTTTTTAGCAGGCCTTGCTACGCTTCTCCCGATTGCAGTCACTATCTTTCTCGTCGTTTTTGTCGTCGATCTTTTAACAGCCCCCTTTGTAGGGACTGTGGAAGGAGCCATCACGAAGCACGGAACAACTGAGCTTGCCGAAAAGCATAAATACCTCCTTATTATTATTAGTCGGGTCGTAGTTCTCGTCATATTTTTCTTTGTTATTTTGATATTGGGCTTCTTCGGTCGAAAGCTAGCTTTCTCCTGGTTCATTAACTGCGCGCACAGGGTCTTCTATAAAATCCCGATCATCAAAACTATCTACCGTATCTCTAGAGAGATTAGTGCTAGCGTTTTCTCCAATGACAAGAAAAAGCTATTTAAAGAGACTGTATCCGTCCCCTTCCCTCACGAAAAATGTCGAGCCTTGGGCCTTCTTTCGGGAGAACCACCCCATCAGGTTCAGGAAAAACAAAAAAACCTCCAATCTGTTTTTATTCCTACTGCTCCCCACCCAGTCTCCGGATTTCTTGTCATGTATGACCAAAATGAGATTCAAAATACAAATATAGAGACTGAAGACCTCTTCAAATTCCTCCTTTCCTGCGGTCTTTATCATCCTGGAGAAGAAAAAAATGAGTCGTGATGTAAGAGTCACCCTTTTTCAGGTACACGATGATACTCAGAAGCGACAAAAAATTGTTCAAATAGCGGAAGAATATTTTGAAAAAAAAGAGCCTCTCTTGATCCGACTTCCCCATTTAAAAGCACTTGAGTATGTCGATCTTCTTCTTTGGCGCTCCCCTCAAGATAGCTTTTTACCCCATGTCATCAAGGATCAGCCCTGCAATGACTATTTGGTACTTACCTCAACAAAGGAAAATCCCAATGGAGCGCGAAGCATTTTAAACCTCTGCCCAGAACCCGTTGACAATGAAAAACTTTGCTTTATCAAAATTTATGAGCTGGAAGATCTCTCTTCAATACAGCGGCATCATGCGGCTCAAGAAAGTTATAAAACCTATAAAGGGGCTGGGTTTACAGTTATCACGATTTAACCTACACCGATTGTAATTTATCGCTTGAAATTATCTCTTTCTCGGAGTATGATTCTGACTTTACACTGGAGAATATCTATGACTAGAGTAAGTAAGAAAGATCGCCTAAAGCGATGCCCTCGCAAGCCTCACTACGGATCGGTTAAAACAGGCCCTAAAAAGGATAACCTCCCAAAGGGGTTTAAGGAACACGCAAACGTTTTCACGGGAGAGGCTTCTCAAACCGTGTTTATCCCAAAGGTTAAATAAGGAATCTGAATCATGTCCCGCCACCCAAGTTACGGAAAATCAAGTAAATCTGACAAAAAACGGAATGTTTTAAAGCGCTTTGAGCGTATTGACGTTCTTAAAAAATTAGGACGATGGAAGGAAGGAGAGGATAAAAAAGTCACCAGTCTTCCTAAAACTCCAACTATGCAGTGAACGTTCTGTTTGCCAATCGACAACGTGCTCTTTCCACTCCTCAAGGAGCGGTAGAGCGCCTTGTTCAAACATTCCTTCAATGGAAGAAAGTGTCTTGTGACGAAGTGAGTATCCACTTCGTTGAAAAAGAAGAGATTTGTCGCCTACACGACAATTTTTTCGACGACCCCATGGCAACCGATTGCATCTCATTTCCTATCGATCATCCTGAAAGTTCGCAAGAAGACTATTCAGTATTAGGAGAAGTCTTTGTCTGCCCTGAGGTAGGAATCGAATACGCAAACAACGAAAAAAAAGACCCTTATACCGAAGTTTCCCTCTATGTCATACACGGTCTTCTTCATTTGCTAGGGTTTGATGACCAAAAAGAAGAAGAACGAATGATTATGCAGGGTGAAGAAAATTCTGCAATGGAGTATCTTAAAAAAAATAAGGTATTACTTCATGAATAAAGGTCTATTTTTTCTCCTTGTATCTTTTAGCTTTACTCTCATTGCAACTCCAGAAAACGATTTTTTGCGAGCTAACCTAAAAGGAGATTACGATAAAATTGTAGAACTCTATGAAAAAGAAGGTCTCCGGTTAACATATACCCGTGACAAAGATGGCAATACTCCTTTGCACATAGCTTGTTGTTCAAAAAAAGGGGGAAGCAAGGCAAAAGTTGTCGCATTTTTAATCGACAAAGGGGTCAATATTAATGCACAGAATAAATATGAATCAACGCCTCTTACCATCGCAGTTTCGAACGGAAATTATGAAGCTACAAAGCTCTTACTATCAGCTAAAGGAATCCGTGTAAATCAAACCTATCAGCAAAATTTTACACCTCTTCACCTTGCGGTAATTGCTCAAATTCCACCATTGATTAAACTTCTCTTATCCCACCCTGATATAAACCCCAACTTTGGAACTACAGATGGCGCTACCCCTCTCCACTATGCCGCTATGCAAGGACTTGTTGAAGAGGCCAAAATCTTAATCGATCACCCCTGCACTGACATCAACGCCCCTCAACATGACGCGATCTACTCGGGAGCCACTCCACTTCATTTTGCTGCTATGCAAGCGCAAACTGAAATTGTCTCCTATCTTCTCTCCAGTCCAAAAATTCAAGTGAATGCTGCGGTCACCCGAGGATCCCAGACCGGTTTTACACCCCTTCATTATGCCGTTTTAAATCCTGACACCGTCAATGTTTTAGAGGTTGTTAATCTCCTCCTCGATAAGGGAGCCGATCCCACTATAAAGTGTGAAGGAGGGAAAACCCCCTTCGACCTTACCGCAGTGTCAATCATCCAAAAAACTCTTATAAACCATAAAAAGAAGAGAAAATGAGCTTCCAATCTTTCCTTTTTCCTTTGATTTTCATTCTAGGATCCAGCTCAATTACGGCGTTCACAAAGGCGCTGCAAATTCTAGGTCGCATTCAGAGCAAGAAAGAATTCAAGAAAAAGCCCCATTATTTCTTTGTCTATAACTTCATCAAATGGATATTTTTGCACGATCCTTGGGATAATCTCTTCTACTTTCTCAGTTTTACCAAGCACCTTCTCCGCCTTCTCTACTCCACAACTTTTCTGCTCTACCTTATTACCATTTTTTTCGATGATGCAGCCCTACAGTTTCCTCATATTTTTTCAGCGATTGGAGTCATCGCTGCTGTAGCCCTTATTTTTGATTTTTTCTTCCAATTTATTGCGGGATATAATCCTTCTCTTTTTCTAAGAATTGTTACCCCCTCCACTACTTTTTTTCTATTTATTTTCTCCCCAATTACATTCCTTCTCCTAAAGCTTCAAAAGCTCCTATTCCATCCGAAACAATCCAGACCCCATGGATTTTCAAGAGCGCGTGTGAAGGACAAAATTTTAGAACTGGCTCATGAATCAGAGCTCTCGATCCACCTTGATCCTTTTGACAGACGCACCATTAGTGCGGTTGCTTCAATGCGAGATCGAATTGTCCGAGAAATTATGGTTCCTCGCATTGATATGTTTTCCCTCTCAGTTAATCAAACAGTCCATGAAGCCGCTCAAAAATTTATTTCCGAGGGCTATTCTAGAATTCCTGTCTATAGAGAGACTGTCGATGACATTATTGGAGTCCTTCTCTATAAAGATGTCATTGAATATTATTTCCGTAGCATTGAAAAAAATGATCAATCGCCTCTTGAAACACCCTTAGAAAAACTAGTGAAACCCATCCTATATTCCCCTGAAACCAAAAAAATCTCTCAGCTCCTTCAAGAATTTAGAAGTAATCAGATCCACCTAGCCATTGTTGTTGATGAGTATGGTGGAACCAAAGGGATTGTCACAATCGAGGATATCCTTGAAGAACTTGTTGGAGAGATTGCCGATGAACATGATCTTCTTGAAGAAGAGCTGCTCTATTCCCCCCACCCCCATGGTGGTTTCATCGTCGATGGAAAAATGACCATCCTCGATATTGAAAAAGAGTTGAAAATTGTTATCCCAAAAGGCCCAGAATACGATAGCATTGGAGGATATGTCTTTCACCGCGCTGGAATGATCCCTACAAAAGGTTGGAAAATTCACAACGACAACTTCATTCTTGAAGTACTGGCATCCAGTGAAAGAGTTATCGATCAAGTTTTAATCACCCCCTGCTCTTCCTAGAGCGTGTCTACTTTAAAAATATTGGGGCAAACTTAAAGTTGACAGAACACAAGGCATGACTTAGGGGTTGAAATCCTATGATTTTTATAGTACAGTGATCATAAAAATTTAAAAGAGAAATGTATGCGCCGCTCCATAAGTTATGCTGAACCTAAAACCGCTCTTGCAGGTGAAACCAAAACCTGGAAATTCATCTATACTCCCGCAAACGACCTTCCCAAAGGTGCGCGACTGAAGTTTGATTTAGGCTCAAAAGGGCGCGCTTTTGATTGGGAAATCCCTCAGACTAATTTAAAGAGCAAAAAAAATCTTATTTGGATGCAGACCCCCAGCAAAAAAGCTTTAAACGCTGTAGAAGTCCCCACTCCAGAAAATACTCTTCCACAATTTGAATTTATTCTTCCTGGTGATGTAAAAGCTGGTGAGGAAATCGCTATTTTTATAGGAAGCCCTGAAACTACAGATGGCAAAAAAAAGGGAAACCGTGCTCAAAATCATACCTTGCGTCGTCGGCCCTTCAACCTTTATATCGACCCTAAGGGAAAAGGAGAATATAAAGAAAGTGAGACTTTCCACGTTGACGTAAAAGGAAATATATTGCATTCAATCCGCATCATTGTCCCTTCAGTCATCAATAAGAACCAGCGTTTTGATGTCATCGTCCGCTTTGAAGACGCATTTGGAAACCTCACTGGAAATGCTCCTGAAGGAACTTTGATTGAATTTTCATATGAGAGACTCCGAGAAAATATCAGTTGGAAGCTTTTTGTTCCTGAAACAGGGTTTATTAACCTCCCTAACCTCTACTTCAACGAGCCCGGAATTTATAAGATTAAGCTAAAGAATCTCTCCACAGAAGAAAACTTTTTCTCCTCACCCATAAAGTGCTTTTCTAGTACTGATAGACAGCTCTATTGGGGAACCTTCCATGGAGAAACCGCTCTTCATGATGCTGGGGAAAACATTGAATCTTGCCTCCGCTACGTGCGAGATGAAGAAGCTCACCAGTTTTACAGCACCTCTTCATTTGAAAGTGAGGCAGAAACTCCCTCCGATGTTTGGAAAGGGGTTGGATCTCACGTCGCCGAGTTTAATGAGGATGACCGATTTTCCACTTTCCTAGGAATGCAGTGGTCAGGAACCTCCATTGAAGAGGGCCTCAGACAAATCATCTATCTCAAGGACTCAAAACCCATTCTCCGAAAGAAGGAGAGTAAGGCTAACCACCTAAAAAAGATTTACAAAAGCCATACTCCTAAAGACTTTATTGCAGTTCCAATGTTCACAATGGGGTCTGAAACGTGCTTTGACTTTGAAAATTTTGCTCCAGAATATGAGAAAGTCGTAGAAATTTATAATGCGTGGGGATCTTCGGAGTGCACAAAAGCTGAAGGAAACCCTCGCCCGATTACTTCCAAAGGAAAGAAGGGAATAAAAGAAAAAGCGGAAGGATCTATACGAAAAGCCCTCAATAAAAACATCCGCTTTGGCTTTGTTTCTGGAGGGCTTGATGACCGTGGGGTTTTCGGTAATCTTTTTGATGCAGAGCAAGTTCAATATACACCTGGGCTTACTGCTATTCTCTCTACAAACCACTCCCGTGATGGATTAATCCAAGCGGTGAATAAAAAATCATGCTATGCAACAACAGGGCCGCGCATCATTGCAGGGCTTGAAATTGCTGGGGCTCCAATGGGGTCAGAACTTAACACCAAAGCAAAGCCCGGCTTAGAATATAATCGGCATATCACGGGATATGCTGTGGGACTCGGCCATATTAAAGAAGTTCTTATCATCCGCAATGGAAAACCTTACCATACCTTCAATCCCAAAAATGACGCTTTTGAATTTATTTTTGATGATGATGAACCCCTCGAAAACGTTGCTTTAAAACCGAAGGATGAAGCTCCTCCTTTTACCTACTATTATATGCGAGTAGAGCAAGAAGACGGGCACATCGCTTGGACGTCCCCGATCTGGATTGATCTAGGAGCCCCTGTTACTTTAGAAAAGAAGAAAAAGTGATTTTTATTTTAGCGACTGCGCTCATTCTTTTATGTGCATTGTTGTTGGGACTAGGGCGACTCTTGAAATCAAAACACCCTTTAAACTGCAGGCGATGTGGAAATCCTGAAAAAAAAGAATGCACCGTGTGTCACAAGAAGGAAAAAGCTAACCCTCACGATGAGCATTAAACAACTCTCTTAAGTATGGCATATTATCCTTATAGTATGCATCCATCGACGTACCTCCACGAACATACTTTCCCAAATCCTGCTTAGGCATCAAGGGGATTGAAACTTTACCAATAAAGGCTGGTAGAGCCTCTTTGGTGAATTTTCCTGTTGGATTTTCCATAAAACAGCTAAAGGCCATTCTATCCAAGAATGGGGCGCATATATTCCTTTCTTTTCGTCTTTAAAAGGGACTTCGTAAAGGAGATATTAAGCAATTAAAGTTACAAATTCAGCCAATTTTTCCTTTTTGACTTCGCTAAGTGCTAGGGGAATGTCCTGAACGATATTCCGACCAGGGATGCATTTTGAGAGAAAGTCAATGAGCGAGGATTGAATCTCTTTTGGAAGGAAGTTGAAGAGTTCTTGCATAAATTCCTTACGCTCGTCGTAATCGTAGGTCCAGACTTTCGAAACATCTATCAAAGCTTCTACGCGTTTCTGAGCTCCCATAGACCCAAGGTAAGGGCGAAGAGTTGCTACGCGCTCCGAAAATGGGGGAAGAGGATAAGAATTTTTATGTCTAAAGAGAGACAATAACTTGCTCATAGAGCAAGGATAGCACTACTGGTATTATATTGCCAACAGCTCCTTTGCGGCTCTGCAAAGGAGTCCTAAGCCGCATTCACTTGCCTTCAGACCTATCTCCCACCAGAATATGGCCCTTGGAGCTCCTGTTATAATCGATTTAAGGATTGGATGTATTCTTCAATGGGCTATCTTTTAGGTACGCTCCTTAGTCCGATCCCACGTATTGCTTCAAAAGTATGATAAATAACTGGCTGAACGGTATAACGAACAAGGCTCCAACCAGAGTAAACTATCCAAGAGTTCTGCGAGCCCCCTTTCTCTAGAGCACTAATATCCTCCTGATTGCCTTTCATTTCTTCAATTCTTTTTTCAATCTCTTCTTCCGATTCCACTGCGATAAAATAGCTCTTAACTCCTCGCCAAAACCTCCAGGAGTTTTTTGTTTCTTCAAGCTTTTGGAGCTGAGAAGAGAGCTCTTTATTTGGAAAACTCTTTCTTAACTCAAAAGTTCGTCCATCGATATCAAAGTTAAAATTTCCATCAAGGAAAAATGAGCTTGTGTGGTGAATATGGCTGTTTAGTGCTCCTGAATTTGATTTAACAATAAGATAATTAGTGTAGATAAAATCAAGCTCAGCCCCCGATAAGTAAGAGTCTCCCGTCCATGTGACAATGTCTTTTTCATGGTGGGCAAAGTTAAGGTGGATCACTGGATGTTTATTTTCTTCAGCTAGAATTTTCAACTCTTCTTTCCATTTAGTAACCCTTTCGATCTCTAGTTTTGGTGCACAAAAAGCATAAATAGAAATTTCCTTAAAATTAAACTCTCTGTTGGGATCGACAAGAAGCGCAACAGATCTTTGGACATCAGCAGCTCCAAGTGAATGCCCAATCACCTCAATCTGACTTGTTTTGGCTTCCTTCACAAGTGCTTCGATTTTATCAATGTTTGCTTCAAAGACCCGCTTACCAATTCCTTTTGGATCGAGGTCTCTTCCAAAACTTGCATGACCCTTTGTCCCTCGAAAAATAAGATTTGCAGGCAATTTTTCTCCCTTTTTAAGGGGAACAAACAGATAAGCATGAAGACCATTTTCATGAATTTGTCCCTTTAATGTATAAAACACCCTTCGGCCCAATTCTTCACTAAAAACAGGGATAACCGCTCCATCAAAGACACTTTTAGGGTCTGTACCAGCAATTGACTTTGCTAAAAGTTCGCGAGAGGCATAAAAAAATTCTGGACGAGAGCGGTCCCCTCTTTCCTGAAGACGGTTGATTTGATCACTATAATGGGTAAAAAGAGTTGCCCCTCGATTAATATAGTTAGCCTTATCAAACCCAAATTCTACTTTTAATTCCTCCAAAGGATTCTTAAAAAGATCAATAAACTTCCCCATCCAATATGGAGGAAGCTCACGAACACTTGAAGACCACCACATCCTTAGATAAGGAACCGTTACGTGCTTCAATATTTTACTTTCAATAACCCCGCTCTTCAGCTCAGCATAAAAGCCTTCTAAATCCTCAATGGTGATCCCATGGCCGATCCGTTCCAAGATTTCAAGGCAGTTTTCTTTGGAAAGTTCCTGCTTCCATCCTTTCGGAAATATCCTCTGAGTAAGATTTTCTCCATAGATAATTTTTAAGATATCACGATATTCATCCTGAGACCCACCGTTCTCAATAAACTTTTTTAGAAAATTTATTGAATTGGTCGATTCAATACTCTCATTTTTTGGAGTTTCTTCGACTTCATAAGCCTCTAAGGGAAAGTCAGGGGGAATATCACCACCCTTTAGAGGGTCATCATTTGAAACTGCTTCCACTAAAATATAACCTCATTATCTTTTAGATAATGGTAGATCAAACTGGAAAATATTGCAACAGAATTCTTTATAGGGTACGAGCGACATCTGTGCGATGATATGGCTAAAGTGACTTAAATTAGTTATTGTCAGTACTCCCTGAAAATCCTATTCTATTCCATAGATGATATAACTAAAACAACTCACTTTAGCTATATACACTAAGGGAACTAATGAGAAGTCTTCTTAGAAAAGGGATTGAAGGGTGTTTCTACAATGTGATAGGGTTACTAGTAAATACTCTTTGAAAATTACTTGGTCAATTTGGAATCGACTTATGGGACGCTTTCTCCTTATAACCCTTATATTTTTTACTCCTCTTTGCGCAACTATTTCTAAGAATCAAGTCCTCTATTTGGTGCAGGCGGGAGAAGTTGAAAGAGGAATTCAACTCTATCAAGATTGGGTCAAAGAAAATGAAAATCATGACTTTGACATCCTTGAGCAGATGGGGTTCATTCTCCTGAAACAAGGGGCTACTAGCGGAGATGAGGAAACTCTTCTGCTCAGTATGTATGGTCTGGGAATTGCTGGTTCAACGGAAGGAATGGAACTTTACGAGATAGGGATGAATAGTCATAATCCCACGACCCAAATGGCAACGATTCAGTTTCTTAGCCGTCTCCAAGAAGATAAGGTTGAGGAACTCTTATTTAAGGCTTTCTCTTCCCCATATTTAGTAATTCGGATGGAGGCTGCCCATTCTTTAGCACAGCGCCGCTCTGAGGCAGTGGCAGGAATGATCGATTCTTTGATGCAAAAACTCCCCCCTTTTTTCCATGTCTATTTTCCCGAACTTTTTGCGATGATTGGAACTCCAGATGCCATGGGAGTCTTAAAGCGCATGGTGGGGCACTCCGAATTAAATGTGCGACTCTCTACGATTCTTTCAGCAGCACGCTTTGGTCGGGATGATTTTTTATCAGAGATTCGGGCAGGAGCAACCCACTCTGATCATGCGGAGCAAGAGACCTGCGCAGCAGCTCTTGGGTATCTAAAGGATTCTCATTCCATTCCTCGCTTAAAAGAGCTTTCTAAGTCAAATCATCTCAATGTGAAACTTGTTGCTTGCCATTCATTGGCGCTGCTTGGAGATCTCTCATATCGAGAACCGATCCTTGAGAGCGCACTTCAAAAAAAAAACCTCGCAATTCCGATGCTTCTAGATATGCCCAATACAGAACCTTTTCTAATTACACTTCTCTCGGATTACAACTTCCATATTCGTGCAAATGCTGCCCTGATACTATTGAAGAAGCGTAATCCAAAATGTGTTCCTACTCTTCTACAAATGCTTATCAAAGATGAAAAAGACTTGGGGTTTCAGCCAATCTACTCTTTAGGACACGCTTTAATGGCTTGGAAAGTTATCCCCTCATCTACTCATTATGCTAAGAAAACTCAGCAAGATATCCCAGGTATTACGCTGGCACTGCGCGAACAGATTTTGCAAGATGCTTTAGAACTCCCAGAAGAGGAATTTCTAAAAATCGCTCAAGCAGTCTTTGATAAAAAAGAAAATGAATTGATTCCTATCTTAATTCACCTCCTTGAGAGTCTGGGTACTCCGGGAGCTGAAAATCTTCTAAAGAAAGAGTGTCGCCACGCAGGAGCTCCTTTTATTCGCACATATTGTCACTTAGCACTTCATCGGATGCGCGCTGAGGGACCCCATAAAAATTACATCTACCAATGGGTAGGAAGCCAACGGGATCATGAGCTGTTTCAATTTCGAGAAATGCTTTCTTGGACAGACCGAAAAGAAACGGAAGGCTCTTATATTTTAACCCCGAAGGAAACCTCCAGGCTGCTCATTGAGAGCTATGAAACTCTTGTAGATAATCATGAGATTGAGGGGATCAATATTCTCCTCTCTGCAATCCGCTTGGGACATGAAAAAAACCGCTTTCTTCTCGCTGGACTCTTGCTCAAGGCAATTCAATAAGGTATACTTGTGGCCTTTGAAAGTTGGATGGCTCCATGCGTCTTTGTATTTTTTTCTTTTTTCTGTTGGCGATCCCCCTGTATGGCGCGCAGGAATTTACCGTTAATCTTAAAGACCCTGAATATCAAAATGGAGTAATTTCAACCAACGCTGGAGGAGTGATTAGCTCTCCAGAGTTGCGCGTTCAAGCGCGCCATATTGTCTATACCAATCGCATGGAGAAAGGAGGGGCAATCCACCGAGTTGTGGCAGAGGGAAACTTGATGCTAGACAGCGGAGGGCACACCTATGTTGGACGCCGTTTAGAGTATGATTTTGTCACTAAAACTGGGATTGTTTACGATGGAGTAACGGCTATTGATCTCTGGTTTTTAGGTGGAGAAAAAATTCGCCTTAACTCGGACCGGAGTTTCTACCTCTATAATGCTTTTGTAACGACAAGTGAGAGTAAGAATGCCGACTGGAAAATCCATTCGCGCGAGGTTGAGATTACAAAGAAAAATTATTTAGCTGCAAAAAATGTGACCTTTAGATTTTTTGAAACACCAATTTTTTGGCTCCCCGCTTTTAAAAGCAATTTAAAATCAATAGCAGAGTCTCCTGTGAGATATAAAATAGGTCTGGATAAGGGACTATGGCCAAAGGCAAGTATGCGTTACCGAATCTATTCTTGGGAGCATCTTGACCTTTTTTTTCGCCTCAATGTCCGCCCTTCGAAAGGAATCGGTGCTGCGCTTGAGTCAGACTATCAATCCTTAGAGAAACGGACAAATTTTCGAACCCGCAGTTACATTGATCACGATGCTTTCTATAGAGATTCCAATCCAGATAAAGCACGAACTCACTACCGACTGCAAGGAATCTATACCTCAACAAGTGAGGATGAAAAGTCCCATCTTTTAGCAACTTACGACTGGCTAAGCGACAAAAACATGCAAACAGACTTTGGAAGTGAGGATTTTGAGCTTACCACTGCCAAGCAGACCCGCATTGAAATGCGAAACTACCAAGATTGGATGATCTTTGGGATTGATGGAAAGTTTCGTGTAAACGGATTTCAGGGGATGAAACAAGAACTTCCTGAATCATTTTGGGCCCCTAAATCCTTTGCAATAGGAGACTCAGGGATCATTTCAGAAAATCGAATGAAGGTTGCATACTTGGACTACGTATCAGCAAAGGATATTGAACCTGCCGTCCTTGATTTTAATGCAGTGCGCTTATCCACTCGCAATACCCTTTACCGCCCTTTTGCGCATCGGGGATTTGCTCTCACCCCGCTTGTTGGTGTCGAAGGGGTCTTATATGGAAACAGCCAAAGAGACAAACCAGCAGCCCTAGGCGTCTTAGTCTACCAGCTCCTTTTTGATTTAACTTTAAAGCGCAATTTTGAAACGGTCCGTCATACCCTGCAACCCTATATCAATTATGAAGGGATGACCCACCCGACGATCGCCACAAATACTCCCTATATTTTTAGCATCCACGATGGGTTTAACCGTCTCAATGTGATTAAGTCTGGAATACGCAACCTTTTTTACATGAAGAGTTCTCCCCTTTTCGAGCCCAATATCATTGCAGATCTTTATATCTACAGTTTTTTTGGGGATCAGACCTTTGCTAAAACTGTTCCAAAAATCCAGGGAAACCTTATTTGGAACTTTCCTTCTTGGAACCTGAATAGCCAGCTGGGATGGAACATAGAAAAGCAAGTGCTCGACTACGCCAACATAGCTTTAGCTTGGACGATCAACAAGAACTTTGCCTTTAAAACAGAGTTCCGCCATCGCAGCTGCTTTGATTGGAGAAAAGATAACCCCGATGACTTCATCATGGAAGTGACAAGAGATATCCACAATCTCCTCCATTCTCCTCTATCAGATGGAAGAAATACCCTTCTTTCTAGATTGCAAATTAAGATCGCTCCACAGTGGATTGTGCGCCTTGAATCTCATATTGGTTGGGGACGTGGAGGAGAGCTCAATTATAACGAAGGAAAGTTTGATCTCATCACAATGATTAGCACAAGTTGGCGTCTCCGCCTCACCTTTATTCACTCCCTTGCTCCTCATAAGAAAAACGACCGATTTACCTTCGGCCTCTCTCTTGTTAAGAAATAAAGCCATTCTATTTAAAACTATTATTATCCATAATTCCCTTAGTCTTTTAATAGGAATGGAGGTGAAAAGATGGCAATTGAAGCGGTGTCCTCGGAGATAACAGCTCTGAGTGAAGTAGATAAAGAAGACACTGGCGAAATGAATGGCAGAGTGGTTGCACATCAAAAAGATCTAGGTGATTGTTTTAGTCAAAGGGTCCTTAGTATGTTGAATAGCCAATCTAAGCCCTGTAGTTTCCTATGGGGATATTTTGATCCTGAAAAGAAAGAAGAACAAGAATTTGAGATTCAAATGATGATTTGAGCAATACATTGCCAATCACCAGAAGAAGAAGAGCGAAAGAAAAAAATGTTCACATCTCTAGCTAATACAGTCATAAAAATAGGAACTATTGCCGCATTAGTGATAAAAAGAGATTATAAGAGTGCTGCGTTAACAACAGGGATTGTTGTTTTGGATATAGCTAATGATTGCTTGAGGACTGTGGATGAATTCAAAAAACACGTAAAGGATCAGGGAAAAGACTTTTCTGATGTGAGATTTTACAATTGGGCGGAAGAAATAGAAAGAAACAGGGAGGACCTTATTACGAAAGGAATTATCTTAGATGCAGATGAATCTTCGAGGCATTATAATGAAAATCCTCATTATACAGGTAACCCCCACTATACAAAGCCATTATGTTAAACATTAGAGAAAGATTATGAAAAAATTAATTGTGAGTTTTCTATTCGTTTGTCTTGTTTTATTAAAAACTCAGGCATTTGCACTCAAAAACGATAGAGACATTTTTGGAGTTTTTGTAGAAACCGAATCTAAAGTAGAAAGAAAGAAAGAAAGTAGAATCTGCCCTGAGACAGCTAGAAAAGCAATACGCTATTGAAGTTGCTTTCGTAGACGATTGTTCTTGGAAAAACAAAAAAAAAGAATCCGCAATCGGTTCCATTTTAGCGAGATTAGAGTTTGTAAGACCTCCCGATGCTGGACCTAGTTCTTCTTATTCTGGCAAGCCTTATGACCAATTAACAAGCGAATATATAACTGCTGTTCCTGATGACATTGATTCAGATTTCAAATCCCAGGGGTACGTATTCATGTATGCTGAAAAAGTGCTATTTGATTATAATGACAAAATTGGAGACAAAAAACAATTTCCCAAAATTATAAAAGAACTAGAAAGCAATATAGAAAAAATTGCGAAGAACAACAAGAACGAGAAAAAACCATTACTTATTTTGTTTTTATAAGATTTGTCCAACAAGCCGTGTCTAAATGTCTGCGCCTAAGAGGCCAAGGAAATTAAGGTGTATGCGTCGGACGAAAGCAGTAAACTGGCGGTGGTCTTCGTGGTCAGTCCACAGATGATGTAAGCACTTAGCTGCTAAGTTTTCAAACTCCCCGTCAGCAAGAGCGCCTACATAAATAGCAGTTTGAAGGTGAAGAAAAGAGGTGGGAATTTTCACCTGAAAAGCTTTTTCAAGTGACGACTTAAGAACATAAGGGGTAAGGATTTTGATGCCGACTAAAAGAGCCGTCATGATGACGCTCTTGAATTTTGTCGTGGGCACATCTTTGAGCTCATGCCGCACCTCAAACTCAATCACCCGATCGACTAGGCTAATGGTCGTCGCAAAAAGGGCTGCTTGAGGCATCCTTGGCACTTTTCCAAAAATATCCGTAAACTCAAAAAAATGGACCCCACCGGCTAGGACTGCGCTTCCTGCGCCACTCCAAAATGATGGAACAATAGCAGTCATCGTCGCCTCTCAAGTAAAACAGAGTTCCGCCATTGCAACTGCTTTGATTGGAGAAAAGATAACCCCGATGACTTCATCATGGAAGTGACAAGAGCTATCCACAATCTCCTCCATTCTCTTCTATCAGATGGAAGAAATACCCTTCTTTCCAGATTGCAAATTAAGATCGCTCCACAGTGGATTGTGCGCCTTGAATCTCATATTGGTTGGGGGCGTGGAGGAGAGCCTAATTATAATGAAGGAAGGTTTGATCTAATCACAATGATTAGCACAAGTTGGCGTCTCCACCTCACCTTTGTTCACTCCTTTGCTCCTCATAAGAAAAATAACCAATTTACTTTCGGTCTTTCTCTTGTAAAGAACTAAGCAACCTCTCCCCTACAAATCGACTGTTGTCTTGCGGGGGCTTACCTTCTTGTTCGCCAATAGCTCACCCCTAAATAACCTCTTAAAGGCGAGGGTTCCCAACCATCCACAGAGAAGACAATCTTGTCAGGGAAATCTGGGAGAAGTTACCCGGTTATTCTACAAGAAGAATTAGCTGATTGAGAGTAGCGAAGCAAAATAATAAACCAAGAAAAAAAGAGTAAAAAGAATCAAAAGCCCAATCATAACCTTTTTGTTTGTCTTTCTTGGCTTCATATTTTCTTTTCCTAAACTGTAAGTGTTGGAAGCCACCCTTGAGTCGCAGCAATCTGAAAAAAGATAATTGCCAGAGATCCTACGAACATAATCAAAAGTGTAAGCTTTCCACCAAAGACACGAAAATGTTCTTTCTTCTTTTCAAAATAGCGTCCACGCCAGACCATAAAAGCTGGAAGAAGTCCATAAAGGATCGCTACAAAAACTCCAGCATATCCTAGAGCTAAAATAAATCCTCCTGGATAGAATAGAGAAAAAAGAAGGGGTGGTGCAAATATTAATAGAAGAAGAAAGGCTTTTCCTTTGATCGTCTTCTTAATCTTAAAACCATCAGCTAAAAAATCATACAAGCTGAGAGCTACACCAAAAAATGATGTTACAAGAGCAAAAAACGAAAATAGACCCACAACAACTGCAACCCAAGGAACTCCCAAGATAGCACTTAGAGCATCCGTTAGGCCTGCAACCGGATGAGGTGAACCCCCAATGGTCTCGAGACCATACTTTCCAGATAAAGGGAGCATTCCAATAATTAAAAATTCCCACACTAAATAGAAGACAAGAGAGATCAAACTCCCATACAAAAGGGCCTTTTTGAGTTTTGCAACATCGCCACCCAAATAGCTCCTTAAACTTGGTACAATAATATGCGAAGTAAAGGAGAGGACTACTACCGGTACAGCCGCCCATAAATATTTTGGCTTTCCTCCGCTATAATTGCTAGCTTCCACGTGAGGAGTCACAAAAATAAGGAGAAATAAAAACGAAAGAGCTAATCCAATCATACAAATGCGATTGATGGCATCAACTGCCTTGGTTTCAAACACTACAATAAATCCAAAAACAGCCAGGAAAATAAATATTCCAATATTTGCAGGAACATTCATCTTAAGACTTGAACCCAGAACATCTGCAATTAATGAGCCTCCACCTGAAAGATAGGCAGCAGCCACAGAGTAAAGAAGCATCAAAAAAGAGACCCAAGCGGTAAATTTACCTACGGAACCTAGACGTTCTTTACAGATCGTGATCAAATTAGCATTAATCTTCTCTGACATCAAAGTGACTTCGAGCAAGAAAAATAGGCTCATAAGCATAAAAGCAAATGCAATAAAAAGTAAGATACTCGAAGGGAAAAATCCTCCAGCTCCAGTCGTCAACGGGAGAGCAAGCATTCCAGCCCCAATCGAGGTTCCCCCAACTAAGAGAGTACTTCCAAACGTTTTATTCCGATAAACACTCATAATAGGAGCGGATTATCCACTTTCAAACAATATTAAGCAAGGAGCTAGAAGCCCCAAGAAAAGCCAAAACCCGTCCATGATGTGCGATCTTTAAAGAATTGCCCTTCGGAGTAGCCGCGGTGATAATTAACAAAAATCCGCATTTTCCTCCCCACTCCTTGAAGTTTACTGATCTCATATCCTGCCATATATGTCCCATCAAGATTCCAGTCATTGACTTGCCAATTTCTAAGGTAAACAGATAGAAACGCTGTTCCATAAAGGCGATGGTAGAAAAACTTGCGGCCAAACAGACGCACTTCTCCTCCCCACTCAAAATAGAGAGGTGGCTTAATAGGGTAAGTCTTGTCACTATGAAAAACCCAACCAAATCCACCATAGATTCGAAGAGCACTATTCACCTGGTATGAAGTAAATAGATCAACCGCTTCCATACTAGGGTTCAATCGCTCAATCCCTGGGTTATGAACAAGATACTCATCTCCTAAGTGAGACGAAACATGATATGCACGGAGGCGAAACGCCCATTTATCAAAAGCATAACTTAAGGGAAATCCAACAAGATAGTCGGTATTAACGAGTTCAGAAATCTCCCCATTGAAGTCCACACCCATCTTAAACACAGACCAAATTCCTGCCTGAATGTCAATTTGCATATCTCCTTGCCAAGGAAGAACATTACGCCATCGAAAAATCGGAAAGTTGTCCCCTAAAGAAACAGCAATGGATTTTTTTCCAATGACGTTATCTCCAATATGGTACGCCGCTGAATAGATCATTGCTCTGGGATTCGCAATCATTGGAGGATAGAGAACAGTTTGTTGGGGAAACCAAACTCCTTTAATCTGAGGCTGAACCTCCCTTTTTTCAAGTTTTGCTAACTTTTCGTCAGGAAACTTATCAACAGGAGTCACAGAATTCACATCAGGAATATCGCTCACAAAAGAAATGATACTATTTTTGATCAGAGCATTTTTCGGCAAATTGTAAAGATATACGTCCTCATTTTCCACATACACAAGGACATCGAATTCATAAAAATTAGCATTGACTAGCGCCTGAATATATCCTTCTAAATAAGCATCTTCTTCACTTTCAACATGTTCACGTGGAATACTGTCCGAGCGTGTTGGCGGACCCGCAGAAAAAAATGGTTCATCTGCAAAACAAAAAGAACAAACCCAAAAGAAAATGGAAGTAACTATTACTAAACTCTTAATACTCATCTTTCACTGATATTTGGTCTATAGAAGACCCTTACTTCTATATATACCCAGTCATTAGAATTATGATCAAAAAAAATTAATGAGTATGCAGCTTTGTTGCAAAATTCATTGAAAGCCTTTTAGCCTTCCCGCTTTTCTGTGAATCATCGAACTACTTTATAGCTATCTGGCATGCCCAGTTGGTACTTGTATAGTTCAATAAATTAATTATAAAAGAGATAAGACAAAAACCCCATAACCAATCGCTTAATTGGGAGTATGTTTGCGGGAGCATTTGTTTGGCAATTGATAGAAGCTTCAAGCAAACTTTTTGCTAAATGGGCTGTTTGTAGTTTTTTTTGAATTTAACGGTTTGAGATAGTTTAGGCTATACAAAATCATCATCAGTATCATAAAAATAATTGCGGATGTGGTCATCATCTAATTCACCAAGTGTAAGGTCATCTGGATCTCTTCTGTTTGGAAGGGAGGGGGGTGAGGGGTTAAACCTCTATTTCTTTCATCAGATTTTGTTCCTGATATGTATTCTAATATGTTTCTCTTTATCTGTTGATATCCCTAATTTTTGAAACGCAGTGAATATTTTGGGATCTGAAAGAGCACACCACAACTTAATAGTTGTATCAACCATTTCCTTTGTTTTAGAAAGCACTTTTCTCCTCCTTGTCATTTTCCCAAGGTGATGGCGAGTGTTGCTATTATCCTGCTCGATAGCAGTAATCCCAGACTTTCCTATTACATGCTGAGATTTGGGAAGAACCTTTGCGAAAGCGGACCAGTCGTCTGTGAAAAATATACACTCTTTTAAATGACAGACTTTATCATAGAGCTTTCGGAACGTTGCAGCGCTACGACGACCGAGCACCCATGCGATAGTTTTTCTTGAAGCACGATCCAAGGCCTTGATGATCCACAATTTGTTTTTTTTGAACCAATAAAGTGCCACACCTCATCAAACTCCATTTCCTTAATATTCGAAGGAATTTTAGGCTTATTTATGAGCTCACCTTCTTTGCGTATCCACTTTAATACGGCAGCTCTTGTAACTCCAAACAATTTGGCTATAAAACCATACGATGCTTTTCCTAGTGAGTAAAGAATAACAACTAAGGCTCTTTTACAGGAGCTCCTTAGAGAGATTTGCCCACAGTGCTCAAACGCAAAAACGGTTACAAATAATTCTTCAATTGATATAATGGTTCATTTGGGGCAGTAGCTCAGTGGTTAGAGCCGCGGACTCATAATCCGTTGGTCGTAGGTTCAAGTCCTACCTGCCCCAATTTTCCTTAAGTCGTTGTAGCATAAGTAAAGATGGTTTACTATAATGATAAAAAATCATTAGAAAAACCAGGCGAAAAATAGCTTATGGCACAATTTTGGCACACTCAGCCTCAATACCCTACAACATTCTTCAGCTCATGTGCTCACACAAACTAATATCTTTATGCGATTGTCTTGCTTGCTTTAACAACAGGTGCCAGAAAAGGAGAAATCCTCTCATTAACCTGGAATTGTATCAGCTTTGAAAGAGGGACCATTCAACTCAAAAAAACAAAAAATAACCATCCTAGATCTATCGCACTTGTTGGAAAAACTCTAGAAACACTACGTCAATTACATATAGAAAAAAATCCCCAACAAGAAAAAGTCTTTCCAGGAAAAAAACGGTTTAGTCAACTTGATATCCGTAAAGCTTGGATACGAGCTTGCAAAGAGGCAGAATTGGTGGATCTGCGACTACATGATTTGCGCCACAATTTTTGCACTTTCGCAGCTCAAACCGGGGCTTCTAATCTAGAATTGGCAACCGCTATGGGCCATCGCACTCTGCAAATGCTCAAACGTTATTGCCATTTAGACTCAAAGCTCACTAAACGGTTGTCTGAACATGTCGATCAACTCATTGAGGAAGAGTAATGCACCAAACTAGGCTCCAGCGTTTCACTTCTGCTCTAAAACAATTTAAAAAGAAAGTTAAACGAGGGCAACGCGAATATGCTGGAGCTTTTACAGTAAAGAAACCAGATAACCCTTCTCAAAAGCCCCCCCTAATTTCAGATGACTGCCTCATAAATACTCACGAGCTCCGTTGGGGAGTGGAAGCCATCATAGGTTGTGTTGAGAAATTTTCATGAGTGGTGCAAGCTGACTTCCTGAAGAAGGAGATCTATATGCTATACCCGCATAAAATAAATGACCACGCCTGGTCGAAACTTTACGAATATCTGAGTAATTACCCCAAAATACACACAAATAACAAAGAGAAAACTCGTTGCTTTGTAGAGGCTGTATTTTGGATTGCCAAGAGCGGAGCACAATAGCGTTTGCTACCAAAGGAATATGGAGACTGGAATGCCGTCTATCATCGTTTTGCAGACTGGGCTGAACATGGTGTGTGGTACAAGATGCTCTACTATTTTTCAAATGATCCAGACATGGAATATATTATGATCGACAGTACAGTCCTCCGCGCTCATGCCTGTGCCGCAGGAGCCAATAAAAAAAAACCGGAGGTCAAGACGAGCAGGCCTTAGGTCGGTCCTGTGGAGGTTTTACGACTAAAATCCATAGTATCTGTGATGCATTAGGTAATCCACTTGATTTTATTTTAACAGGTGGTCAAGCAGCTGATTGTCATCAAGCTATTCCTTTGCTCAAGGGTAGGGATTACAAAAGATTATTGGCTGACAAAGGCTACGACAGCAATGCAATCATTGATCATGTAAAGAGCATCGGAGCTGTTGCCATCATTCCCTCAAAGAAAAATCGCATTGATCATCGAGAGCATGATAAAGACATATATAAAGAACGACACAAAATCGAATGTTTATTTGGCTTCCTCAAACATTATAGACGATTGTTTTCTCGGTTCGAGAAGTTAGCATCAAGGTTCAAGGCATTCCTTCATTTTATCGCGGCTCTCCAATGGTTAAAGTAAATTTCTCAACACAACCTAGTACCATTCGACCATTAACATGAAGAAATTAAATCGTACTGGGCATTTTCATGAAATGGCACTGCAGTTTTTTCCTTTTGTTTTTGATTCCTAGCTTACTATTTGGGCTTAATCAAAAAGAATGCACGGATATTAGGACCCAAATCACTTCTGAGTGGGCAAGGCATAATGAGCTTATAGAACAGTTTAAAACGGTTGGATCAAATACAGAAAAGCTTCGCCTTTTGCAAGCATCTCTTGCTTGCTGTCAAAGAGCACTTTCGAAAGTAGATGCCATCCTAAATGATATTGCTGGAAAGCCTAAAAAGAAACGGAAAGAGCCATGGCGTGTTTCGATGAAGGAGGTGTGTGAGCAAGATCAAAAAAACCTCAATACTGAGATCAGCGAACTCAAAAAAGGCATTAATAATATCCGCTCATCTATCGCTTTTGAAAAAGCCAAAGCCCTTTATAATGAGAGCTTAGAAAAGACCCACCTTGCATACACCAAAATGCAAGAATGTCCTCGTACTTTGAGCAATGTCAATAGTGTTGTTTCCTCTTTAAGCGAAAGTGCAAAACTATACAGGGAAGCAGAATCTCTTGCTGAAAAGGCCTATACCATTTTGACCTCCGCCCCGTCGTGTGATGAGACAAGCAAAGCAACCCTCTTGCAAACCATTGAAAATGCCAAGCAAGCCGCAATCTCCGCCGAAAAAGAAGCCAAAGAGTGGCCAGAAAAAGTTTTAGCCCAAAAAGCTGCCCTAAAAGAGCAGTTAGAGATTTTAACTGAAGACTCTAAACTTTTTGAAGAGAGAGGTTTAAAACGAAGTCGTTATCAGCGACAGAAGCAAACCCTTCCCATTTTAGAAACGCTTGTGGAGAACAGTGAAGGAGAAGAAAAGAAAAGCTTCCAAAAGAGATTTGAGGAATTAAAAACTTCGATCGCTCTTTTTGAAGAAGAAGCAGACCAAAATAGGCTTACAGAAACTCAGAGCAGATGGAATGGTATTCATCCCAGAAACCAAACTAAAAATGGATTTTGGGGTAGATTTGCGACTAAAATTTGTCTGCGATCCAAAAAGCACTTTTTCCATGATTATTGCCCAGAAAGGAATGAAGCCTGGATTACAACTCTCTTTTTCTTTAGATGAAGAAGATCCTCTCTTTTGTTGCCACTTTTCTCTTCCTCCTCCCTGGCAACTCAGCAGCCTTCAAAAACCTGCTTTGCCAAACACCTATACGCCAACTAAACAAGTCATTGAAGATTTTCTTTCCTGTCATATCGATACAGCTCAAACAAAGCCCACCCCCATCGAGTCTGTTCCTTTTCCCATTTTGGATACACTTGCTCTTGAGCTTAAGCAAGATCCTTTGCTTATTGCCCAATATGTCTACCAAGAAATTGCCCTTGTCGACCCTTATCTTAAGCAAGAGAATGGGGTGTTTCAAGCTCCAGGCATTCATCGAAATCCTCTCATGACCTACTTAGAACGAAGAGGTTCTCCCTGGGAGCAATGCCAACTGCTCGTCTATTTACTTCGAAAAGCAGGGTATCAAGCAAGTTATGTTATGGGTGATCCCCTGTCTATCCCTAGAGACTTTGCCGAAAGAATGCTCTTCACAAAGCTACCTAAGGCCCAAGAAGAAGCCTTAGCTAAATATCCTTGGGTCATTTTTGTAAAGGGACAAGACGCTATTTCTCTGTTTCCTTGGATGAAAGAGATCCAAATCAATGAAGGGTATGATTTGTACAACCTCGTGCCTGAAGACTATGCGAGCGCAGATCGGTGGATTTTGCGCTATTTGAAAGGGGATGAAAACATTTTAAAGCATGTGGCCTCCGATGGAAATGACACAGCAGCTCTCCTTTTTTCCCGCTTTATTGAGGAGAAGCTCAGAAAACAAGGCCTTTCCCTTGCAGACGTTGGCATTAGGCGTACACAACTTAAGAGGCAATTCTCCTCGTGGGAAGATTTCCCTCGCCCCAGAGTTCAAGGAAATCATCAAATTTTCGATTTTATTAGAAGTATTCCAAATGTTGAAGCCTTTGTTATCATTGATATTTCGTCCCACGAAAACCCTCAGAAGCACCTCTCGTGTACACTCCCGCTTACCTACTTTATCTGCTCAACGGTTCCTATTCAATTCACTCCCAATGGAGAAGATCAACATCGCCTTCTCGTTCAGTTCATTGGTGAGGATAAGGAACGTTCATTAGACCTCGATAGCCAAGACCAGCTTATCGACATCAAAATCAGTTACAGCGTTCCCGTAGGAAGTGACGGATTTCATGCCATCAAAACACTCTCAATCGCCAAAGGAACAAGTGCAGCTCTTTGCTTTCATTTTGGAGGAGTAACCCCTCATAAGACATCTCAGTTTCACAAACAATTTTCTTTTGAAAAAGATGAAAAAAAGAAACTCCATGCCTTGCTCAGCTTTGTAGGAGCTGCCTATTTTGAAAAATGTGGTTATGGGGAAGAGCTCCTTGCAGAATTGCATAAAATAAGTCCAAGAACTATTTTTGCTTTTGGCTTAGCCAAACTTTCTCCCGATTTATCAAAAGGACTCTTTAAGGACCAAAACGATCTTTGTCTCCCTCAAGTCGATATGTTCTGGTTCCGCTCCCAGCTACCCTCCCATCCGCTTCCAGTCGTATGGAATCAAGAAACGCACTCTGCTTATATGCAATGGGAGGCTCTTACTACAGTAGATTCTTCTTCCAATGGGCACCAGATTTTGCGAGAAGTTTTCTCTGATCCTTATGCCATTTCCACTGTCAAACTTCTGCAGCTTGCTCATCTTGAGCATGAAAAACAAGGAGGCGAAGGGGAGGGATTCATCGTTTTGACTCCAGAAAGCTTTGAAGCCTCAGACAAAACACCAGAGGTTGCAAAGAGCCTTTACTTTTCCGAACTAAAAGGCCTCGATTTTCAGAGCGTGAAAAAAGCATCACCTGGACAGTGGGATGCCACCAAAAGTCTCCTCGATAAAAAAGATCCACTAGCTCCGTGGAGCTACGCTTATCTCACCCCAGGACTTATCTCCAGTCAAGATGGCAACTACAATGAGACGGGAGCGCTTATTTTGCATCCCTATACCCAATATGCTCTGATCTCTAATAACAACCTGCTTTTTCATGGAAGACTCGGCTCTCCATTGCCCTCTTATTATCTAACCCCTGACTCCATTAAAAGCTGGGAACTTACTCCAACTTACAATGGGAGTTTTAACCAATACTCTCTTGAAACTTCCCCTTCTCTTTCTTGCCACACAAATGCCCCTGTATCAGTGCCGCAAATCACAAGACAAGCAAGCGATATCAGGTCGTGGAATAAGTCTTAGATGACTAGCGTTGCAGACCCCGTCGACACTATTACAGGAGCTTTTTACGTCGATGAGCTTGACTTAGAGCTTCCTGGTCATTTTCCGCTAGAAATTAGGCGCAACTACAATAGCCAAAACCCTGTTCATGGAAACCTTGGGGCTGGCTGGAAGCTCAGCTTAAACCCCTTTCTGGTAAAACAAAAGGGGAAACTTTTTGCCGCAGAGGCTGACGGTAGCGTGATTTGCTACAGCTATAATAGCTTAAACTCCCGGTATGAAGTCGATCCAGATGATAATCCGGATCTTTATAACTTTAACCAAAAAGGAATTGGAGGAAACGCAAGTCTTTTTCATTCCTATATTCAGAATAATGTCCTTTATGGAGCCGATGGTTCAAAACGGTTTTTCGAAGAGGGACTTTTGAAAAGGTGGGTTAACCATAAAGGAATTACTCTTACCTTCCACTATGATGATGAAAACCTTTCCCGTATAGAAAGCTCAAATGGAGACTCTTTAGGATTCCATTACAACCACCAAGGATATATTTCAGAGATCTATGCAAAAGATGGAAGACCGATCTCTTATGACTACAACTCCCAAGGAAACCTTGTTAAAGTCACACTTCCCAATACTGCTAACATCATTTATGAGTACGATCGACATCACCGCATTATTCGCGAAACTAAACCTCATGGGCAAATCTTAGAAAATATCTATGACAATGAAGGAAGAGTCAAAGAGCAGAGATCTCCAGCAGGGCCAGACCAGGTCATGGTCACCACTGCAACTTTTGCCTATACGGAAGGGGTAACAACAGCCACAGATGGGATGCAAGGAAAAACGAATTATAAGATTTATGATAAGCAAATCTATAAAGTTATTGACCCTGTAGGATCCGTGATTTTTCAATCTTGGTTTGTCACAGAAGACTCGTGGTTTGACGCTGAAACCGAGCAAATTCTTCCTTGGGAAGAGTCAGGAGCTTTTCCAAAAAGTCTTAAATCAACCACAGATAAACGGGGTCTGACAACCACCTATCTGTATGATCAAAGGGAGAACCCTATTCAGATCGAGCTAAAAGGGAAAGATCTGACTGGAGGTGGGCATACTCGTGTTTTCAAAAAGCTTGCTTACAATGAAAACAACCTTTGCACAGAAGAAGCGACCTGTGGACAAACAGTCCATACCATTTATGATGATACATTTCCTTACCAACCTAAAAGGATTGAAAAATATCATAAAAAAAACCTGATCTCCTATATCGATTTCGATTACAACACGCAGGGTCTTGTGACAAGAGAAGATCGGAATGGATCAATCACCTTTTGGCACTATAATAGCCGCAATCTTCCTGATCAAAAAGTGCAGAAAACAGGGACAGAGGATCCAGACTACACGACAACTTACTCCTACAATTATCAGGGGCGGTGCACAAAAACCGAGTCACCAGATGCCATCGAAGAAAATGCTTATGACATAATGGGGAACCTGATTCAATCGGAAGTTTTTTCACCATCAGGAAAGCTCCTTTCTGCAACCTACATAGGATACAATCAAAATAATCAACCCATTTGGAAGCAAACAGCAAATCCTGACAATACCCTTCACCTCGATTATAACTCCTCAGGGCTTCTCAAAGCCTCATGGCAAACCCTTACCCCTAGCAATAAAAAAGCCTACCACCTCTATGAGTATGATCCTCGAGGGTTCCTCACTCAAGAAGTCGACCCCCTTGGCATCTGCACCATCCGAGACTATGACGCTCTTGGAAATATCTCATGTGAAACAATAGAGGGGCATAGCACCCAATATACCTATGAAGCTGGAGGTCTTGTCAAAACCATGACCTCTCCTTCAGGAGCAACAACAACCCGTCACTATACAACAAATGGTCTTCTCAAAGAAGAAATCTATCCCGATGGAACAAAAACCACCATCGTCTATGATTTTTTTGGCCGTCCCATTCAAGAAACTAAAAACGGCATCACATGGGAAATGACCTATGATGACTCAAACCATCAAATAACTTGCATCCATGTTGAAACAGGAATTTCAGAAACCAAAGAGTTTGATGCTAATGGCAACCTTATCCGTATTATAGATGGAGCAGGATATGCCATAGAAAAGACCTATGACGGACTCGGACGCATCAAGACAGAAACAATGCTTAGCGGCAAGCAAACAACCTGGAACTATCAAAACGATACAACGACCACCCCCCTCTCCAGTGGAGAGCAAGTTATCGATCGGTATGAAGGAGGGAAAGTTGCTGAATCGAAAACTTTTGACCCCTGCGGAAACCTGATCGCCACCTCGTCCTATGCTTATGATCCTGAAAATGATATTCAAATCATCAGACAAGGGGAAGTCACAACCACCACATGGATGAACACCTTCGGTCTCCCCATTAAAGTACAAAAAGGAACCGTCATAACGACTTATGAATACGACAAATGTGGAAACTGCACCGCCATCATCGATGGAGAAGGATACATGACAAGGCAAACATTTGATCGGCTCCATCGTATTACGCAAAAAGAGTTTCCTGATGGGAGTCTCCTTGCGTTTGACTATGACCTCGACTCAAACCTCATAGAGTACCACCTTCCCAATGGGAATATCTGGGAAGCCTCCTATGATTCTATGAAGAGAAAAACCTCTGAAAAAATCCAAGCAGGAAGAGAAACTGCGCAAGAATGGAACTATTCTTATGAAGAAGGTCATCTCAAAGAAATCATAGACCCTATGGGTCGCAGTCGCAGATACACCTATGACTCTCATGGCAGACTTGCTCAAGAAACCACCTATGGATGGGAGAGAGCCTATACCTACGATCCAAGAGGGTTTCTCCTCTCCGCAGAGCAAATAGGCTCCCAAAGCCTTTCTTGGGTTTCGAGCTGGTTTTACACCCCTCGAGAAGAGCATTCAATAGTAGAGCGCTCTTACGATGCAGATGGACACCTTACCTATGAGTCCATTTACCTTAATTCTAAGCAGATTCAAGAAACCCACCAAGAATGGGGCCCCTCCTATAGAACCCTACAGATCGAAGATCACAAGCGAACACTCGTATATCAAAACAACCAACTGACTCAACTATCCACTAAAAATCTCGAGCTTGCATACACCTATTATCTAAGCGGAGCTCTCAAAGACAAACTCACACCCCTCTACTCCTCAAGAGTAACTTATAATCCTTCTGGCCTTCCCGAAACCATTATCTCAGGAGGCTTTCAAGAATCCCTTGACTGGACCCCCTCAGGAAAACTCTCTACCTATCATTCTCCTTCAAAACAAAAGCATTTCACCTATACACCCCTAGGACACCTAAAATCTGCAGGGGAAGAACACTATACATTTGACTTTGAAAAAGAAGGAACAGGTGTCCGCACTGCAGCACCTTATGCCCAAGTTTCTAAGCTTGACCCCTTCGGGAAAGTGACCCTAGAAACCATCGGAAAAGACCGACTCACGACAGACTACAATCCAATGGGACAAGTCACCTCTCAAGGAGGAAAAACCTTTGAGTGGGACCCCTGGGGACGCCTCCTCACAGTCTCTAATGAGACCTTCACATGGGAAGCCTCCTATGATGCCCTCGGGAGACGTCTCCAAACCCGCTATACCACTCAGGGAAGCGAAACCCTAAAAGCAACCTCTCTATACGACCCGGAAAAAGAATTCCAAGAAATTGGCATTCAGATAGGAAATAAAACCTTCTGGAAACTCTATGGCCCCAGCTCATGCGATGCAATCCTCGATGAAACAGGCGCCTCTGCTTTCCTCCTGCATAATGCGCTGAGCGAGCTTGTCGCAGTCATCACTCAGCAAAACACCCACTACACCCCAAATGTTTGCTCCGCTTATGGCCCTCAATTGCCTCCTCATATTTCTTATGACCTCCTTTCTTACGCACAATCCCTTACTTGGCAGAGCAAATCCCAAGACCCCACCGGACTCATCTGGATGGGAGAAAGATATTATGACCCAAGAGGAGGCCGTTTCTTAAGCCCTGATCCCATCAGACATCCTCTCTGCATGGATCTCTACGCCTACGCAGGTGGCGATCCCGTTAACTATTTTGATCCCTCAGGGCGGTTTGCCTCTCAGATCTATCAAGTCACTAAACCCCCAATGATTCATATGGTAAACGCTTTTTCTTCAGTGTGTGCCAACTATGATCTGACACGTTCAAGCAATTATGAAGTAGGCTCTTTTGAACTTTCGAATGGCGCACTTCTTTTTATCAATGGCATTGATAACAAAAGATATGAATCTATGGAAAGCGCATCAAGAATCAGCCAATATGCTCAAGGAGCCAAAGTGTATGGCATCTACAACGCGACCAATTCACAGGGTATCGATATATTAGAATGCATAGCAGGACGTATAGGCATGCACACACTCCCTGTCCAACATTTAAAAAACACCTGGAACCACTTGATCGCTACCCATGGACCTGGTGCAAAATTTCTTCAAAACTGTCATAGTGGTGGGGCTGAACACGTTAAAAATGCTCTCTTAACATCTTCAGAGTCTGTCCGCCAAAAAATTATTGTCCTAGCTCTTAATCCCTCTGTTATTGTTCCAAAAAGATTATGCTATGAATCTTATAACTACATGAGTAGGCGAGATTTTGTTACACGTCTTGACATTATGGGGAAGTTAAAATATGGAAATGAACTTCACATACTGGAGCCTCACCCTGATGCGAAGTATTGGGATCATGAATTTGCAAGCCCTACATTTGAGCGTAAAATACAAGAACATATAGCAGATTACGTTAAAACTTATGGAGGTATAGAATGAAGCTGATTTTTACTTTTGGATTGATAATGACTGTTTTCTCTTCTCTTTTCGGATGCTCTCCGCTTAGTCATCCACAACCTGTGGATTATGAAAAAATCGCAGATGAAATTACAGCAAATACGGCCCAACAATTAGAAAAGCAAAAAGGACTTTTCCTTGCAGGGACAGGAGGGGGTATGATGCATAATATCCGAATGATGGCAATGAGTTTTGATTTTTATCAAGAAGTAGACCTCCAAACAGCGCGAGAGCTGATTGTATATGCTATTAGAGAGTATTTGTCTGATATCAATAGCAACAAGGAAGTTAGACCTTACCTTCAGAATTACCCTTTTACAGCAAAAAATGTCGAAATCAGAATTTGGATTAGCAAACCCGATCGATCAAAGGCATCATCAGGGAAAATTCATTATATTTCAGCAATTAACGGAATTCTTGATTATTATACTCGAGAGGACAACCAACATTCTCGCAAAACAATTTGTGAAGAAACTTACGAAGAAGCACTGGAAGTTATTTCTTCTGAAAGCAAAGCCTTACGAGGAGAAAATGTCTGAATCCCTTTTGCAAAATGAAGAACAAAAGAAAACGAAAAAGTATGCTCAAAACGCAACAATTATTTACTCATTGTTATTCCCATTCTTACTGTGGTTTGCGGGATTATTCGGTATGGTAGCCGGAACTGTTCCAACAGCAATTGCAATAGTATTTGTTGGCTTGTGGTTATGCGTTCCCTTATCAATTCCTTTTACTTTATTTTTCGTCTGATCCCAGTATCGAAAAAAAAATTATAGGCATAGTCGCCGCTCTTGTTTCATCCCACTATACATTTTGAGTATCGTACTAACATTAAACATGTTTCTGGAGGCCTGTTCGCCCTTGTATAAATAAACCTTAATCAAATCGGAAGTAAATACAGTTCCAAGGCTGAACGTCTTGGAACAGCAGGGAGATTTTCTCTACCCACATAAACAGTTTCTTGATATGAGGAAAGAAACAGGAGGCTTCAAATGAACCTGCTATCTGCAGATACCTCAGTATGGAAAGAATGCATCGATCTCATTGCTAAGGGAGACCTTAATGCTTTCAAGGCTTTTGTGGAAGGCTCTAAGCTAAGCATTAACAAGCGCTTAGGTCCACTTGGTATGACTCTTTTGCATGTTTGCGCTGCCTTAAACCAGCTCAAAAGTGCCGCATGGCTCTTAGAAAAAGGAGCTAGGGTGAATAAAAAGGAAAGCAGCAGCGGAAAAACGCCTCTTCATCTGGCTGCTTATTTTGGCCACTTAGAAATGGTGAATCTTCTTCTAGGCCATGGGGCTTTTTCAGCGCGTGCCACCTCTTTCAACCCTTGGGATGAAGCCCTTAAAGACGATGCCCATTGTTCTCCTCTTCATTATGCCGTGCTTGGACAACATCTAGATCTGACTAAGCACCTGATTGAAAAAGGATTTAATTCTAATCACTTTTCGATGATCGGCACTCCATTAGATATCGCTATTCGTAAAGGGTCAGTGCAACTGTCAGATCTCATTTCCAGCAATGTGGGATTTGATTGCATCAGATGCGATGAAGCTATTTTTCCAATGAGACACTTTTGTTCTTCCGTTCACCTCGCAATCGCATCAAGGCAAGAGGCTATTGCTAAGATGCTTTTAAACAAATTCCCTCAATTCCCCTCGAAAAAGCTGAAAAAAGAGTGGGAGCATCATGATTTTTCCATAGCGCTTTTTTCAACCCTTCAGAATAGGGATTCCCCTTTGTCTCTGTTCTACGCCCTCGATAAGATACAGAAAATAAATGTTCAAATCAAAAACTCCCTTAAAAGAAACGGCTCTCTCCGTCTATACCCTCCAGATTCCCCACTACAGACGCTCTTCGAAGCAATTGAAAAGGGGGATCTTATGTCTATTCAAGAGCTCATTTCAAAAAGAGGGAAGGAAGTCTTAAGCCAATCTACAGAAAAAGACCCCTGGAAGGAAGAAGGGGTCGACTATCTTCATCTAACCCCACTAAGGCGAGCAGAGCAACTCTATTTCTTCCCCTTGTTTGATTGGCTATCTGAAGAGAGAATCTTCCCAAAAGCCCTGCAAGAGTTAGAGTCTTTCTTCTTCAAATGGTCTTTTATGGAGGTCCTTCCTCAAGCTGGAGTTTTTTTTCCTTTGATTCTCAAAGAAATAGATCAAGCGCACCCGTAACTTCGAGGTCGACTATGAGCTTTGGGATACTTTCCTCGAACTCGGTTTTGCGAAGGAAAATGGCACTAACAATAAAAAGATTGGTTGATATTTGGATCACAATCAGACATACTGAAGCCTAAAGCAAAACTTGATGATGGTGTTTTAACCTATATGAGACGATTTATTACATGGGCTTTGGTAGTGATTTTCAGTGGATTATGGGTAACCGTAGGAATAAAAAATGTCTTAGAGCTATCCGTTCGCGATCAGAAAAGTTTCTTTTTTCGTTTGATCGTTTTTCTTTTGGTGGTTGGCTTTGGAATGCTTAAAAAAGGAAAAAAGCCAGAGAAAAAGACTGAGTCTACAAAACCAATCCAAGTAAATCTGTTAGAAGTTACAATGAAATCCAAGAAGAGCATGAATCCCACTTAGAAAAGTTAAAATCGTACAAATATTGGACAGTTGGATGCCTTCTTGTTGCTTGGATTATCTTTGTTGCCCTGCGTCTTCTCGATCAACCACAGTTTTCTCACCCAGGATTTACAACCTTTATTTTTTGCTTTGCTCTCCTTTTAGGAACAAAAGACTTAGAAAAACAAAGGGTTGTTGATACACAGATCGTCGACTGCACCATGAAAGGGCTTCGATCAGAAGCAAAGTTGTCTAGTAATCAACTGCAATACTTTAGAGATTTTGTAGGGAGTTTTGAAGGCATGTACCTCATGGGATACGCATTTGCAAGAATCTCTCCAGCATTGATGATTGCATTTTCTTTAATCAATTTCGGAATAAGCCCCCTTTTAAGCCTGAAATACTCTGCATGGATGGAAAACATCTTGGTGACCGCTTCCTTAAAAGGAGCTGTTCTTGGTATCGTGGCAATAATCCTTGGGCAACTTGCCATTGCTCCCTATCGGTACCTTCTTCATAAAAGTCAGCAATTGGTATAAGGAGATTATCTATGGAAAAACACCTTTCCAGCGATTTAGAAAAGACCCGTTATTTACTGCTGGTTAGTATTTGTGCTTGGGTTGCTCTCCTTGTAGTAAAAGGCATTTTTACAGGCCCTATTAAACTTCTTCCCCTTCCCACTTCTATTTTTTGGATTGCAACTGGGACCGCTCTGAGCATCCCTTGCTTTAGCATTTTCACAGGGATCCGCTTTTCTCTCTACGAGAGTTTTCTTTCCCCTGCAAAAGGAGTTTTTCTTGCTTTAAGCTCTGCGATCTCCGGAGGACTAGCTTATGGAATCTTTCTCTTCATCGACGTCGTCAACCCCACCTTAAAAAAGCCTTTCTTTTTCGCATTTGCTCCTTTTTTAACTTGGGTCATATTCCGAATGTATTTTAACCAGCAAAAAAGCCGTCTCCAGCTAATCGGCGTTCTGATAATAGCTTTGGGAATAGGGATATCAATCTATCCAACAGGAAGCTTCTCTATCTTACACCTAAGTTCCCTACTCCTTGCTGGCTTTGCCTGTTTAGCCTTCCTTGCTAAGAGAAGTGGAGCCTCCCCTTTAACGGTCCTTCTGTTTCTTTCAACAATAGGGATAACCCTCTCCAGTATTTATCTGCTCCTGAACTGGCCGAAGGAAGTGCCCATGCATTTTGAAAAAATTTACTCATGCATAGTTGGAGGGGTTGTTCTAGGGCTAAGCCTTTTGGCTTCCCTAGAAGTGTTCACACGCGCCAACGAAAAGCAAAGAGTACTGCTTATGATGCCTTGTTTTGTGGCCTGCTTTGCTCCAGACCTTTCTGTCCTTACAGGGTCTTTTCCATTCCTGATAGCTGCGATCCTCATTCTCCCTGCTTGTAACCTGATTAAAGCTTTAAATAGGGAAAATAATGAGTTAACAGCGAATCAGTGAGTATTCCGAGCTTTTCTTTCCCTAACGGTCATGTGCTAAGTTTCAAAATATTATCATAACTCTTTCTTCCTTCCTTTTTTCAGAATTCAATGTGTAAAAATTACTTATACTTAACCCTTGATGATTTTTGTCGATAGGTTTAACATCCTTTTTTAAAGGTAATCGATCGGTCAAAAATATGAGCTCTTCTTCACCTCTGATTTCCATCGAAGATAGACCACGCAACTATGTTATTCAGCAAGTTGGCGGTGATTATTTTCAAAACAGCAATATTGCTCTCTTCATTGACAAACGCCTTATCAAAGAAATTGGAGCTAGAGAAGGACAAGTCCATTTGATAGCTCGAAGGGCTCTTCAAGCAGCCAGTGTAGTTGCTGGGTTTGCAGGTAGGATTCCCTTTATAGAAATAAATCTCCAGTTAGGGGGAGATAATAAAGTTTATGGAGGTTTTCTAGCTTATGGCACCTGCGCTTCCTTCGGGTACTTAGTCTCTTACTCCTTACTTGAGATCGTTAATTTACAAATGCAGCCCCTTTCTCGTGAAGAACAGGTGCTGATGGAGTCTCGGACTAGCCCTAGCCTTAAAAAAGTTTTTTTTGCTGCTTCGACAGTTCTAGGGTTCGGCACCCAAATACCATTTGCTTATATTGCCTATAAATACAATGAACCCTCAACGCTCAACCCCGATGGACTTGTTATGCCAATCATGGTTTTTGCGATTGATTCTTGGGTCTCTGTTTATTCGGGATATATGGGATTAAAAACTCTGAGAGAGAGGCAGTCCTTAACAGATTACGAAAAATGGCTATCGGGCGTGAGAGGAAAAATGCATGCCTTAATCGAAGGAAATCGGCAACTTCTTGCTGTCGTTGGGAAAGAGACACGAAATGATTTCATCGGCTCATATGAAAGAATCAAAAGAATTGATAGCGCTCCAGACCGTGTGAAAGAGCTTTATACTCTGTTCACACGCAGAATATCTGATCGCACTTTTAATCCACCGAAATATGCTAAATATATAGACTACACTGTAAAATCTTACGGCTATTTGTGTGCCGCATGCAACATTGGTACCCTAGGTTATATTGCATGGCTAGGAACAGATGAATTAACTGATAACCTCTACGCAGATACTACAGTTACGAGTCTTTATGTAGGAACAGCTCTCTATCTCAATGCAACCGCTATCCCAGAAACCGCTGTTATTCTCTTCAATCTTTTCAAAGATTTATTTACCTGTAGCTATCAGCCTACACTTTCTGATCAACTAACTCCAAAATTATCTTTTTCACTTAAAGCTTTAGGGCTTGCAACTGCTGCACTATCGTATGGCCCTGCGGTTGAACTAAGCAGAGACTATTATGGTTCTCATGAGGGATTAGAAATTTTTATGGAGGTCACACTTTCTTGTGCGACCACTTTTTTAGTTTCGATGGCTATTCTTTCAATCACAAATCAGGTTCTTGAGTGCAAGATTGAGAAAATGGGAAATGAGGAGGAGAAAGCAATCATAACAATTCACAAAAAAATGAAATTGCTTGCTTCAACCCTTGCCTCAAGCCCTCTCATCGAAACAGCCCTTTTTCTAAAGGTTCTTCCTCAAGAGGCTGTAGAGCACCTTATTAATGAAACAGAGATCACTACCTCCAATTTAGATCAGTATATCGAAACTCATATGCCAAGCAGAAGAATGGATGAACATTTAGCTATTTTTTAAAAGATTCTTTTACCTGTTAAAATAATGAAAAACATTAAAGCCTATTCTTCAATCCTTTTCTTTTTCACACTTCAAGCGCTTGCGGCTAGCCCACCGGAGAGTCAAACGTTCGAACAGTGGTTTACTGGACCATTACTTACACCATTGGCTATTACGCCAGATCCATCTCATCCTGGAATTGAAGTAACATTTGGAGTAAAAAATACTTATGGCATTTATTCTAAAAACTGGAAGGCAAAAAATACACCAAACACGTGGTCTTTTTATAACTATATTGACTTTCAAGCTGGGTTAAATTCATTTATAGGAATTGAATTTTTAGGTTCATGGATCTCCAATAAAAAGCAAGGACAGCAATCTACAAGGCTGCAAGACACCGTTTTAAGGGTTGGATTCCAAGTTATAAATACCGAAAAGACGGGATCGTTGATGCCAAACTTTAGGATTATTATTCAAGAAACTGTTCCAACAGGTCAATATCAAAACCTTAATCCTAAGAAGGGAGGTGTTGATTCAACTGGTTTGGGATCATACCAGACAGGTATTTTTTTTGCTTTTCAAAAATTGTATTACATCTCTAATTATCATAAATTTCAAACAAGATTTAGCTTAGGCTATTTCCTTCCATCAAAGGTGAATGTAAGAAATTTTAATTCATATGGTGGCGGGCTTGGTACAAAAGGTACCGTTTCTCCTGGGAGTTATTTTACATTTTATTTATCGGGAGAATACAATTTAAATGACAGATGGGCGATAGGATTTGATTCTAATTATCAACAAAACTTTCCAGGGAGTTTTTCTGGGCGAAGGGGTGCTGATTCGGAGCAGATGCCAGCGAAGATTTTCGTGTCTTCTTCTGCCCAGCTTTCCCTTGCTCCAGAGTTAGAGTTTACATTTACTGAAAATAGTGGCATGCTGCTGGGTTATTGGTTTAGTGTAATTGGGAAGAATACCCCAGCGTTTGGGTCTTTCTTTGTTGCATTTTTACATGTTTTTTAGTGCTAAATATGTAAAAAACCAGTTTGATAGAGGTATTAAAATAATGAATAGCTTATTGGAATTTATTCACTTAAGTGAAAAGCTAAAAACTGAAAAACGGAATGGGTTCACATCTTGTAACAACAGAGAAAGTGTTGCTGATCATTGCTGGAGAGTTTCTTTGATGGTCATGTTGCTTGGCCCTTTGTTAGACGAGGAAATTAACATCGGAAAATGCCTTAAGTTAGCTATAATCCACGATTTAGCAGAGATTATTACAGGAGATACTCCATACTTTGTTTTTATACAAGATAAAAAGATGCAGCAAGAAAAGCATGAAAGTGAATTGGCTGCAATGAAACTGCTTGTAAAAAATCTTCCAGAAAATATCAAAGATGAAATTTTGGACCTATGGAATGAATTCGAAAACTGCACGTCGAGTGAAGCTAAATTTGTTTTAGCCCTTGATAAAATGGAGGCTCAAATTCAGCATAATGAAGCAAACTCTTCAAAGTGGAATGAATATGACGTCAAATATGCTCCAACCCTTCTAGATCCATACTGTTGCTTTGACTCGTTTTTAAAGGAATTTAAAATTGTTGTTCAAAAAGAGTCAAAAGAAAAAATAAAAGAGATTATAAAACAAAATTATCAATACTCCCAATGTTGAGATGGATTTAGCTTGTAGAATTTGTAAAAATAATAGGCACAACAAAATCATTTTTCCAAAAGAAATGACTCTTGGAATAAGAAGTGAATTTGAATATATAGAATGTTCTAAATGCAATTCGCTATCAATAAATATGATACCTCCTGACTTATCCCAATATTATCAAAGCTATCCCAACTTCCAAGGGCTTGGAAAAGGTTTAAGCTTTTTCGAGAGGGCAATTTATAAGCAGGCTCTTTTGAAGAAGAACAAATTCGCTATTTTAGCTTTAGCTTTTGATAAAAGATATGACTCCCTTAAATTAAGAGCTTTAACGAATCTTAATCTTACAAAAGAAATGAGGATTCTCGACGTAGGTTGTGGAAATGGTAGCCTAGTAAGGCAGTTACATAGCATTGGTTTTAAGGATGTACTTGGCATAGATCCATTTTTGAATTTTAATTGTCATACCAACACTGATGATATGGTTAGAAAAGCTACAATTTTTGATCTAGAAGAGAAGTTTGATTTAATTATGTTTCATCACTCGTTTGAACATGTAGAACAAGTTCACTTGCTATCTGAAACAATCAACTCACTTTTGCGCCCTGGAGGAAAATGCTTAATTAGAATTCCTAGTATAGAGTCATTTTCTTATAAGTTTTTTAAGGAAGCTTGGGAAGGGATTCACGCTCCATATCACATTGTACTTCCCTCTAGAAAGGGAATGGAGGTCCTTTTTGAAAAAGCTCCTATAAAAATAAAGAATGTATCGTGGGAGCAGCCAACACAACTTCTTTTTCATAGCTTGAACAGGCAAATGAATATTGCCGATTTTGATCCATTAGGCGCAAGGCTGTTTTACTCTAGCAAATGGAATTGCTTTCGCCCCCCTCCATTATTTACTTTCAGAGAGTATAAATATTGGAAGAAGAAAGCTAAGTTATTAGCAAAAACTCACCTTTGTGATTATGTTAATTATTACCTTGAGAAAGAAGCTTTTTAGGAGATGTATCTTTTGGTAAAGTATTTAGAACCACTAACGAAAGAAGTGAAAGAAAAATTGCAAATGTAACTATGTGGTTCAATTCCTCTTTAAAAAAGGGTAGTGTTCCAACTTCTGCCCCTGTAAATTCTGATACAGACTGAACAACTTCTAGTGCAGCATATACAAGACCTAAAGAGTGGTATTTTAGTTGACTTCCAAAGAAAGCGTAGATTGAAGGGATGAACACACCTCCTAAAAATGTAAATAAGGGAAGGCTGTTTAATACAACGTTAGAATGATCTCCGTTCAATATTGATATTAAGAGTGAAATAAAAATCACAAACGGTATAATTCCAATTGATATATATATTATTAATTTTAAATAGGTAGCTTTAAATATTTGACTGCTTTTTTCTTCGAAATAGGTAGTAAATATCCGTTTTTTTCGTATTAATACCCTAGAAAAAGCAGCGCCTAGAAAAAAACATATCCCTGGAGAGAGCATAAAGTTGGTCGCTACAACAGATCCATTTTCCACTTTTTCTAGATAGTAAAACAGCATGCTCCAAGCCCAGTTCGTGAAAAAAAAGGCAATGGATATTGCTATGCAGACACGGAGCCCATAAACCTTAACGGCGTCCAATATTCCAAAACTAAATTTCTTGTTGTCTTTATCGCGATAGTCAACAAACAACCAAATCGTGAAAATAGCTACCAAGATGCCAAGGGCGATATCGGTTAAAAAAAACAACTTAATATCTTGATATACAAGAGGAAACAGCATCCAAGGTAATGGCCTTATCATGAAAGTATTAATAACGTTAGGCTCCCTATCGTTTGACATATGAACGTCACAGTATGCTGCTATTGCTATTGGGGTGACAGGTGCTATAGAAATAGCAATTGTTGACAGCATAGGATGGTGAAACCTTAGAAAAAAACCAGAAGATATTAACATTAAAGTTGATAAGTATAGCATTTTCTTTCTGCACCAGATATCTGAAAGAAATGCTAATAAAAGATAAGCTCCAGTTGAAATAAAAACATTTAAATTTAAGTAATACGAAACATTAGTAAATTCTTTAATTGTTTCGTAATAATACATCTTACCCCAATCGCCATAAAATATACAAAATATAGCGATTGAAGCACTAAGCAGAGGAGGTTTATTTTTGAGCATCTGATTTGCAATTTTTTTTTAATCCGTGTATACCTGATTTCAAATTTTTTGGATATATAAATTTATATTGCATTCTTATACAGATGTTTATCTCCTAAGAGGTTATATAAAAGTAGAGTCGCTCTACCGGGATTAATGAAAATGGGCTATCGAAATACGCCTGATCTTGAATCGTTCCTGAGTGTTGTATGACTTTGAAAAACAACTTGCCCAGGCTTGATTCTGTTGCGGCCATGTATGCTGACAAGTTGCACGAGCTCTCTATGTTTGCTGGAGGATTTATTAACTTTGGATATTGGAAAAACTCCAAAAATGCTTTAGGGTCTCTCACAATAGAAGATCGTCTAGAGAGCCAAAGAGACTTGTATAGGCTTGTTGCAAATCGACTTTCTGTTTCTAATGAGAGTTTAATCCTTGAAGTGGGTTGTGGGATAGGCGTTGGAACCGCTCTATTAAAAAAAGAGTATTTTCCTCGAAAAATTATTGGGTTAGATTCTTCTCCAGACCAAATTCGAAGGGCAAAGAGAGTTAATAAAGCGATTGACTTTGTCGTTGGTGATAGTGCAAAACTTCCTTTTTCAAAAGAGAGTTTTTCTCATATTATGTCTGTTGAAGCTGCGCAACATTTTAACTCATTAGCAACTTTTTTTTCTGAAGCTTTTCGGGTACTTAAACCTGGAGGGACGTTAGGAGTGGCAACTTTTTTTGGGAAAGATGAAAGTAAGCGTGACCTAGCAACAAACCTTATTCCTACCATCAAAAATGGGGTGGATAGACTAACTAATATTTCTCAAGTTGTTAAAGATCTCGAAAACGTGGGGTTTGCTGAGATCTACACCACCGCTATTGGTGAATATGTCTGGCGTTTTTTGGATGATTGGGTAAACCAAAGTGATTTGAAGTCTTCTTGGGATAGGAATTGGTATAAAGGATTTATCGAGGGTACTTTTGATTATTATCTTATTGTTGCTAAAAAATATGAGGAAAAGACTAAGCCTCAATGAGGGATAAATGGTTTCTTGGAGACGGAGGTGGGGCTCCGCTTTCACAATTCAACAACAGTTGAATCGACTCAAATACTCTACCTTTTAGTTTTAGACGCTCCAATTTTTACTTTTAAGGAGCTCTAGCTATATACCCCTCCTGAAGAACCAGATCATCTTTAAGTAGACTATCGCTAAATTGGACGTCCCGAGATAATTCACAGAACAAGCTATAAGGAGAAAAACCTTTTGGTGACCAAGATTTCGGGTAGTTTAATTTTTCAAGTTTCATGGAAGGATAGCAAGAAGACGCTGCATCCAAAACTTCCTGAATATGTCTGCTACAAAAGATATCGATAGTGCGTATTCCATTTATTTTAAAAGATTTGAAAATCTGTTTCCAAAAAACCTGCGGTAAAGATGTGCATGGAATGCACCCAAGAAGATGCCTTTCTGCGTCCTGAGTCATTCCAATAATGAGCTCTCCTATCAAATTGTTTTTTTGATCATCTGCGTACAAGGAGTTTGTGAACAAAATGACATACCGTTTGGCTAATGCCTTTTTTTGCCACTTCATAACCCAATCAACAAACTTACAAACACTTTCATGCATTAGCTCTTGCGAGAGCTGAAAGCCATAATAGTTAAAAAAAGACTTCAGCGGAAATTCTTGAGTTTTCAGAAAATTGATGACATGTGTTTCTTTCTCTGTGAATTCAATATTCTTAGAATCAGGATGCTCTAAATGCTGAGTACTTTTTCCTAAAGCAGGAGATCTAAGAATGTCTCGAGTGCTTTTTAGCAGATTTTTTAGGTTTGTATGGAAGAGAAAATACTCATTTTGCCCTTCGAGGTAGAGATTTGGTTTGATAGTCCTTACTCGAAACCCATGATAAAGAAAAAAAGCAAGAGCTTCTGGGCTTTTAGAACTCACAGTTACAAATAAGCTCTTTGCTTTCAAAGCATAAGCTCTTCTTGATAGATGATTTAAAAGATGAGTTGCGATACCTTGTCCAGAATTTTTATAAGGATTTACGACGAAGAGAGTTTTTATTTCAAAGGCCTCTGGAAAAGATAAAGACGTATATTCTGAGGTAAGTTCATTTTTATAGACTATCACACCATAATCTTCACCGGTTTCTCCAACGAGAAGCTCACAGGTTCGATCGTTATTTTTAGAAATTTTTTTAAGAGCTTCTTTCTGATTACCGTACAGCAGAGAAATTCTATTATTAAAGTAATGCTCAACACGCTTAAAGCCTGAGTCTTGTCTTGTAACCTTCTTATAACTTTTTTTATCAACCTTCTTCATTACAACACAACTCTGAGTATTTTTTAGTACCACCCTTACAGAGTTGGGCAGGATACTTCGATTCATTCTGCTTCATTTTTCTCCAAAAAGCCTTAATTAGATCGAAATCAAGAACCGAAGATAACCGAATAAGAAAATGAAAAATATCAGCAGCTTCATCCTGAACTTTCTGTAGGGTTTCTGGGTCATCTTTCATTGCAAATGATTGCTCTTCTGTAAGCCATTGAAAAATCTCTAACAGCTCCGCGGCTTCAACAGAAACGCCTATGGCGACATTTTTTGGGCTATGAAATTTCGACCACTCTCGATCGTTTATAAATTTTTGAGAGTAATCCTTCAGAGAACTTAATAGGTCAGATCCATTGGTATCCATAGTTGCCTTCTTATTTTTCATGTGACTCAAAGCCCTCTCTAATTAAAACATGCATGTTAATATGATCTTCCCAAAGCTTCAAGGAATTTCGATTTGCAATAGCTAAAGGCATCCAAAAAAAGGTTTTAAAAAATTTGAGATATCTTGTTTTTTTGAAATCCAGGGTTGTGATACTGTGCAGAAAATAGGGTTATGAACATTGCAAAAGCGTTAAGAGAGTTTGAAGATGGAAGAAAAAAGTGACATTCTACTAAGAGAGAAGTGCCTCCTATTTTGATATGGGTCAATTCAATAAATCTATCGAAGATTTTAATAACTTCGCATCTCAAATTGAAAAGGCTCCTGAGAACATTCCATTTTCTACACCAGAATTCACCCTAAGTTTTGCAAAGGGACTACCAAAAGGGATCTACGAATCCGGAAAAGGGATTATTTTATTCCTCGGGGATTTAATCACTCATCCTATTCACACTTCAACACAAATGTATGATGCTCTCTCAACACTTGCTAGACTTGCTCGTGATGATGAGTGGGGAGTAATCGGAGAGGTATTATCCCCAGAGATTCATCAGTTGGTTACTCAATGGGACACCCTCCCTTCTGATAAAAGAGGAGAGCTTGCTGGATATGCCTTTGGAAAACATGGCGCAGATATTGCAGCACCTGGAGCTATAGCCAAAATTGCAAGTAAAAGCGCAAAGAGTGCGAGAGATCTCGCTGCTGTCTTAAAAAATCTCCAAAAGGCTGAAAGAACGCTGGTTCTTGAAACAGCCGCCGGAGTTGGAAATACCGCCAAGGCGGGGGAAATCATAAGTAACAGAAGGAGGACTGCTCTTTTAGGAGACGAATTAGGATTTACTGCAAAAGAAATGGGCCAATTAAAGCAGGCTGGCAAGTTAGAAACAACTCTGCAAAAAGAATTCAATCATTTAAGTTTATCAATGCAAGAGTCTGTAGAGCTATTTCAAAAGGCTGAAGAAAAATTAAAACCTTTTCATGGAAGATACATGCCGGAATCGGAAGTTAAAGAACTTATTCATACAACTGGCATTCCGACTTTCAGTCGGCCAAAAGGGATCCCTCAAAATTATAAAGTTAAGCTAGCAGATAAACCAGGTGGTATGAAGTACGTGCATCCTCACGATGAAGGGACTTATGTAAGAATCATGCCAGGAAAGGTTCATAGCAAAAATCCGTGTCAACAGAAATCCTATGTGAATCAAAGAATACATGGAAAATCCCTTGATAAACATGGTAACATAGTTTCAAATAAATCGGCAGAAGCACATATACCACTTGAAGAATTTATTTATAGAGAGTTAGGAAAAAATTAATTATGATTAGCTATGCAGATAGGAAGCAAACATTAGACAGTTTTATTGAGAACATAGCTTGCATGTCTGATAGGGACTATCAAGAAAGGGTATGGGTACGCTCTGAGGGACCGGAGTGCGACGATATCGATGATACCATTTGCGATTTTTTTGATGAGGATTACATTCTAGAGAAATATAAGGAGTTTGGAATTACAGAAATACAATATAAGCTATTGATGAAATTACATGTTAAATTAAGAAAGTTTACAGACACATATGGGATATATTCTTCAGAAAAATCTACAGAAAAACTCATAGAGCTTCCACAATGGGAAGAAATTAGAACCATATCAAAAAAGGTCCTTCAGGCCTTTAATTTCAAAAAAACCGACACAACTCGCTGAGATGAGTCTGCTTAAACATACCTAAAAGCTTGAATGAGAACTCCACGCAGCTTTTGTATGGAAAGGGAAAGAAGGAAAAAAGGTAAAAATTAAGGCTAGTGCTCTGTCAACTACGAAGCGCCAACTACTCTGCATCTCATTATCCTCAAGAGACTCCATAACTTCGCTACCTATCACTCCAATATCAACTGTCATATTCTAATCATATTATTTTTGTAAAAAAACATTAACAAAATAGAATTATACTATAAAAACCAAAAAAAACACGGATTAAAAAGTATTTGTTTTGTTTTTACTGGGTTTTTATGCAATAATGCTACAATTTAGATCCTTAAGTCATAGATTGACCTTGACTTTGATAACATTAAATATAAAAAATTTATGCGTTTCTCTAAATTAACAAATAAATCAATAGAAAAAGAGTATATTACACTCTTTGATTCTGAAAAATTGTGTCATAATCTGGCCCTTGCTGGTCTATACCTGGCGGTATTCGAACTCCTTCAATTTAGCGTTGTTGAGCAAATCAAAGGCTTTTTTTTAATATTTCTGAAGGCGAGACACTAGAGACTCAAAAAAGATACAATGAGGTAATGAAAACCTATTTTACCAAACAAGGGAACAAACGGCATGAATATAGCGCTAGCTGCGATTGGCTTCTAGATAATGGTGCGATATCAGATGAGGAAGCCAACCTCCTACTTTCCATTCGAAAGGAAAGAAACTTTATTTCTCACGAGCTCCCAAAAATTTTAATTGATCCTCATAAGGAGATAAACATTGCTCTTCTAGATAAAGCTATAGAATTAATTGAAAAAATTGATGTTTGGTGGATAATGAATACGCATCTCCCTTGTAATGAAGGGATTAAGGACACTGAAAGCATTTCTCGAAAGGACGTGACCTCATCCAGGTGTATACTCTTGAAACATATTATTGCACTGTTTTTAGAACGTTTTCCAGGTGTGTGACTCAGCCCTACAAGCACAAATAGCCCCTTTCCCTAGAACCCTATAAACAATTTTTTGCCACACTTTTGCTAGGTTGTGTTGAGAAATTTCCATGAGTGGTGCAAGCTGACTTCCTGAAGAAGGAGATCCATATGCTATACCCGCATAAAATAAATGACCACGCCTGGTCGAAACTTTACGAATATCTGAGTAATTACCCCAAAATACACACAAATAACAAAGAGAAAACTCGTTGCTTTGTAGAGGCTGTATTTTGGATTGCCAAGAGCGGAGCACAATGGCGTTTGCTACCAAAGGAATATGGAGACTGGAATGCCGTCTATCATCGTTTTGCAGACTGGGCTGAACATGGTGTGTGGTACAAGATGCTCTACTATTTTTCAAATGATCCAGACATGGAATATATTATGATCGACAGTACAGTCCTCCGCGCTCATGCCTGTGCCGCAGGAGCCAATAAAAAAAAACCGGAGGTCAAAGCGAGCAGGCCTTAGGTCGATCCTGTGGAGGTTTTACGACTAAAATCCATAGTATCTGTGATGCATTAGGTAATCCACTTGATTTTATTTTAACAGGTGGTCAAGCAGCTGATTGTCATCAAGCTATTCCTTTGCTCAAGGGTAGGGATTACAAAAGATTATTGGCTGACAAAGGCTACGACAGCAATGCAATCATTGATCATGTAAAGAGCATCGGAGCTGTTGCCATCATTCCCTCAAAGAAAAATCGCATTGATCATCGAGAGCATGATAAAGACATATATAAAGAACGACACAAAATCGAATGTTTATTTGGCTTCCTCAAACATTATAGACGATTGTTTTCTCGGTTCGAGAAGTTAGCATCAAGGTTCAAGGCATTCCTTCATTTTATCGCGGCTCTCCAATGGTTAAAGTAAATTTCTCAACACAACCTACACTTAGGAACAAATATGCACAATAATCGGCAAATCTCAGCAACTGTGAAAAATCCCTAAACTTTTAATTCTATTGCTGCTATGCTTTATGGGTAGTTGTGGATTATTGCGAGAAAAGAGACTCATAATCCGTTGGTCGTAGGTTCAAGTCCTACCTGCCCCATTATTTAAGCTTAATCACTTAAGCCTCATTTTGAATCTCCAAATGAGTAGTTTTCATTCAAATGCCACAAAAAAAAGAAAAAAACTCCTGAATATCTCCACAGAATTCACCCTAGCAACTCATTGCTAGTTTCCCCAGAAAATCAGATGGAAAATTTATGCAGCTAAGTCGAAAATTCACATTGGAGCCGAAAAAATGCTCTACTTCCTCTGCATGGCACGAAAACAGCCATTTTTGGACATGCGAGTGCATTGTCAAAACAAACTGGTCTCGATGAAAGTTGGTTCATTTTGGGCTTAGACACTACAAAAGTGGCGTAAGTTAATGAGTGCAAAAGCGATATACTTCATCCCATAATGATGCGAGCTAAATGATGGCAATGAGTTTTGATTTTTATCAAGAAGTAGACCTTCAAACAGCGCGGGAACTGATTGTATATGCTATTAGAGAGTATTTATCTGATATCAATAGTAATGAGGAGGTTAGACCTTATCTTCACAACTACCCTTTTACAGCAAAAAATGTTGAAATCAGAATTTGGATTAGCAAACCAGACCGATCAAGTCCATCGTTAGGTAGAATTGATTATATTTCAGCAACTAATGGAGTTCTTGATTATTATACTCGAGGAGAAAAACAATATTCCCGCAAAACAATTTGTGAAGAAACTTACGAAGAAGCACTGGAAGCTGTTTCTTCTGAATGCAAAGCCTTATGAGGAGAAAATGTCTGAATCCCTTTTGTATACATCAGCAGTAAAATGGAGCGCAGATTTTCTTCTACAAAGATTGAACTACAGAAATCTCCCGAACAATCACAACTCCCTAACACCACAATTAACGACAACAATTTCTTTAAATAAAATGCTCGTAAATAGGTTCCTAGACAGTTGTAAACTAAATATTTATGCTTCCTATTCTAGGGGAAATCTTCTCAAAACAGAAGGGCTTTATCTCACGCCCTTCAGTGGCTGAGGCATCCAGGGGGGATCGAGAAGTGAGTACCATTTTTTTACACAAACCTTAGAGGATACGTTATTTATGATATTGGAAAGTAACACCTAAAATATGGAAAAGACAAATGTTTCCATGGTCCTGGGATATCTTTCTTTATGAGAATCCAGTACCCTTGTCATATCGTGATCGATAGTGTTTTTTTTGATCATCTCTCATAAGAGATAGCGCGCTATCGAATTAAGTGAACGATTTCAAGCCCAACGACAAAGAGCGAGTAGATGATCAAAAATGAAAGAACTCCTTTGTTTTCAAGCCAGGCTAAATCAGCTTTGAGTTTACAAGTATATTTTCCCACCCAAAGAAGGCCTATTGGGAGAAGGCCGTTGAGAAAGGCTTCCCCAAATCCCCCTGCTATCCCAAGTGCTGTTGTAAAAATTCCTGGGTTCAGAGTGGCTAAAATAAATGGAGGAATAAAAGTAAGAAGTGCCAAGGCAATACGTCTCCATCCTTTCCTCCTCTCTATATTGAATCCATCTCCCAAAAAATCGACCATCGAAAAAGCAACTCCTAAAATGGATGTTACAATCGCAAAAAATGCAAAAAAACGTCCAATCTGGGAAAAATTCTCTTTTCCAGTCACTGAAGAAAATGCTGCCGTTATTGGAGTCCCTTCTACCAATGTTTTTGCTATTTCTTCTTGGGGAATTGCTCCGATGATAAGCCATTGCCACACGATATAAACAATCAAAGGCAAAAAAGATCCCCAAAACACAGCCGTTCGGAGTGCACGCTTATCACGTTTCAGATAGGTGCAAAGAGATGGAATCACGTTGTGAAATCCGAAGGCGCTGAAAAGAACGGGCATTGCCATCACCATAGCAGGCCATTTTGTATAGCTTAAGCGAAGCATTTCAACTTCAGAACCCCCACTTCCAATCAGAGTAAACCACGCAGCAATCATCGCAATGCTCATAATGATATTCACCCGATTAATAGACCTAGGGCCAATTGCAACCACCGTGCCAAAAACTAAACCAAAAAGAGCAAACATCTGCCATCCACTTACTGTCAGTCCAAGCGATGAAACCGCCTCTGCAAGGAGAGGACTTCCGGCTGCAAAATAGGCAACCATTAAGCAGTAGTAGAGAAAGATGAACATCCCTCCAGAGAAAAAACGGCCCCATTTTCCAAAGAAACGCCCTGCAATCGAGAGAACATTGCTCCCATCAGGCATCCACAGGGTAACCTCCAAAAAGAGAAGTCCTGTGCAATACATAAAAAACCATACAATAGAGGTTACAATAACCCCAGGAACAAACCCTGAAACGCCTGTGATAAGAGGAATGCCAAGCATTCCTGCCCCAATCATTGTTCCAGCGATAAGAAAAGTGCCGCTGATCACTCTTAATATATTTGTTTTCATAGAATCCTTCCTAAATTTTTGATGAACACAAGAGAGCAATTGCCTCTAATAGCAATTATGGAAGGATGGACGATAAGATTGGTAAAAGAAATTCATCATACGACAATGTTATAAGAAGCATAAGGCAGGTGTCAAGTTGAAAATACAAGTCACAGCAACTCTCGCAATAAAAAATTTGAGAGGAATTTAATAAAAATTTCAAGATTGCAAATTTTCCATGTAAAAGGGAACGTTAGGAAGTCAATATCCAGCAACTCATTGCTAGTTTTCCCAGAAAATCAGATGGAAGATTTATGCAGCTAAGTCGAAAATTCACATTGGAGCCGAAAAAATGCCCTACTTCCTCTGCATGGAACGAAAACAGCCATTTTTGGACATGCGAGTGCATTGTCAAAACAAACTGGTCTCGATGAAAGTAGGTTCATTTTGGGCCTAGACACTACAAAAGTGGCGTAAGTTAATGAGTGCAAAAGCGATATACTTCATCCCATAATGATGCGAGCTAATTCTCTCGAATCGTATAAGAAGCCGTTTAAACTTGTCCTCCCATGCGAAAATCCTCTCTATGGTACGGAAGCGTTCTTTAAAAACTTCGAGGTTAAACATGGGTTTGCGGCCACGCTTACTCTTCTTCCTATTTCGTTTGTTGGGATTGATGTTAGGTTTCATGCCTGAAGTGAAGGCTCCCCGCAGCAGAGCTACGGGGCATCTGTCAGGTGGTTTTGCTTAGCTCCAAAAATCCAGTTGCTGATGTAACCTTTTATAGTCTTTTTTTCCTTGGTTTTTGACGTAGTTTCCTATTTTCTCCTCGTCCCCATGCTTCCCCACGGTACTTATAAAATATCCATCACTCCAAAACTCCCCTCCCCAAAGTATCTTCTTTACTTCAGGCCTTCTCAAAAAAATCTCTTTTGCCGTGATGCTTTTTATTAGCTGAACAGTTTTTTTGGGGCTATACATCGGAACTAATTGTATCAGAAAGTGAACATGGTCCTTATCAACACCGATCTCTAAAAAATTTATCTCATATCTCTTTGAAATTTCAAGGCATATGACCTTAATTTCTTCATCAACACTCTTGTCAAATACCGCTTTCCTGTATTTGGCCGGACAAACTATGTGGTACATCAAAACTGAGACATTATGACTTTTATGAATATATTCACTCATGCCAAAAAACTATACTTGTTCAGCTTTTACGCAGCAAGCTGCGGGGAATCAAACCCAAAGAGATTGAAGATTTTTTTACGGTTTTTACGGCAATCATAGACCCCATCGAGGCTCATGGTGGATCCTTTAATGTTGAACCCCACAGCCTTTGCAATACTCTTCAATGGGCCCATTGCTTCGCGTATGAGGGGAGACTCATTCTTGTTGCCTGGCGCAAAGATCATAGGTGCTATAACATTGCAGTTACGATCACATAGGGCGACAACCTTATCACCTTTCATATGCTTGTGACCGTTGAAACCTATATTATCGCCCCTTTTTTAGCCGTTGTCGTGCTACCATCTCCGTGAATCACATCGGTATTCAATATTTTTTTTGAAAAAACTGCTGAACGGAACCCACAAATATCTTTTCGAAACAGCCATCCCTATGCCACCGTTGAAAGGTGCGGAATATGCGAGTGTGGTGGATTTCCGGCTTGCCAGATGCATCTTTTTTAATGGGAATTTCTTCCCGTTGGCACCCGGTATGCATCAACTTCAAAATGTAGTTGAAGAGACGGTAAAATGACACCTTTGTCTTAGGTCCTCTTGATCCTTCAGTGAGATGGGGCAAGACAAATTGATTAAATTCCTCTACTGACAAATAGGTCGGAATGCTTTGGTATTTTTTGCTTCTACTCATTTTTACTCCTATACGGAGATAAGGTTACAATCCATCTGCAATCAAATAAAGCGTTTCATACAAATTAGGGGCAAAATAAACTAGCAATGAGTTGCTGTCTAAATTTTGGGGAGCATTATATAATATATCATAGTGTGCATGAGGTGGTTTTTGACTCAAAAGGGATAGAGGTATATGATTCTTTAGTTAATAATCAATGGAATTTAGTTTTTAATTTTAGAGGTTAGTATTAAGTGTCTATAGAGCCTGTAACATCCGACCCTTCTGGAGGCTCCGATAATGAACAAGAAAATCAGATAGGAGATCTTAATGGTCGAGAAGTTAAGATTCAGGAGCATAAAGATAGGGCTAACGAACACTTCAGAGATTTTTTCATCTCACCAATAGAGGCCGCTGCTAATGTAATAGTTAACCTTAGCCCTACCGGTGTAATGAATGCTGTTAAAGTAATCAGTGAAAATCACCATCACTTGATAGATGGATGCGCAGAACGAAATGAGGCACACCGATTAGAAAATGAAGCAAAAGGATTGGATATGTTCTATAACCCTATAGAAACTGAAAAAGCATATGAAAGCAATGAGTGTGATCATGAGAATGATCGCGATAACTGGGATAGGGATTTTTAGATGATAGATAAAGTAGAAAAAATCATCAGAAAAAGGTGGCTTTGCCTTTATATAATTAATATGTCTTTGGGGGTGATATATTTTATTTATAGAATTCTCTTTAAAAAGGAATTCACCGTCGAACCTTTTAACATGGGGGATCACTATATAATGTTATGGGTTTCACTATCATTTAGTACTTCCATTATTGTGGGATTGACATGGAGCTTCTTCTATTTCCCCTATATAAAAAAGGGCACTAAGCTACTAACCATTCAGCTAATTCTCGCTCCAATTTTTATATTGTTATCCATGTGTAAAATTACTGCATGGGAGTCATACCAGTGGATTTTGACATTGGTCGGCATCTTACAATCTGCAGTGTTCTTCTATTTTTCTCTGGACCTTCTTCGCATTAATCGCTTACATAATCTGTCAAACAAAGGGAGGGATGAAGAAGCTGAAAAAATAGCTAAAGGGCTGAAAAAACGATTTAGGATAGCTTAAAAAAACAAGGGAATAAAACATGACATCACCAGTAACCAGTAGTTCATCCGACAATTTTTTTAATGTTAAATCTGTTGATACAGCCTCATCTTCGAAGAAAACAACCGCGGATCGTTCTCCAATGAGCTTGCCGAAACTACCCTCTATTTTAAGATCACCAGAGCCTCCTCCTTCACCAGATCCTTTCACTCATAGACCTCCGGAAATTCCAAGAGGAGCACCTAGAGATAATAGAAGAAATATTGGGATTTTTCGGATTGATCATGAAGGGAAGATCTTTTTAAAACCTCCCTTTAGGATCCATTCAAACAAAAAGGCTGGGATCAAACCAAGGCTTGTCCCTTCGATTGTTTTTAAGGAGGTTGGGGTACGGGGTCAAATTGAAGAACCAATCAAACACGAGCTCGCTAAAAAGGTCTTAACGCTTCCTAAAAGGGAGTGTTTGCAGCTGAATTTGTTTGAAGATTAAGTTAATGTATTAGAATTGTAGGAGGATCTAGTGAAGATCATCCAGTCTGAGGGTGTTTCACGAGGGTTTGGGTTTGTGACAGTTTCTGAAGAAGAGGCTCAAATGGTGATAGAGAAACTCAATGGGCAATTTTTGGAGGGGAAACGCATCTCTGTTAAAAAAGGATACCAGAAAAAACCCGCCTTTAAGAAAATTTTCATCTCCAAAAAATGGAGAGAAAAAGCTGCTGAAAAAATCTAGGTCCTTAGAGCTCGTTTCCACGCAGGTAGGCCTTCAACCCCCAATAAAGCTAGATTTTTCTTGAAATTATTCGAAACATTCTTAAAAATCTCATTTCCTTTTTAGGATGACTCTTCTTGGACGTTACTCCATCTGTTAAGAATATTCCCCTAAAACGATGGCCCGTCATCTAGCATGGAGGGCGGTCAAGAGATTTACCTAGGCTGCTTTAAATGGGCGATAAGAGAATGTGCCACTTTTTTTCCTAGATCCCCCACTTTCTTTACATGAAGCCATTCTCCTTCCTGGTAGACTTGAAGACGGTCTCTTATATCCTAATAGGTGCTCTTCTGAAGGTGCCGCATCTCTACTCATGTTTAACGTCCCATTAAGTAGAAATTTCTCAGCTCTTGGTTCTCTAAAAACTTTATTTCCCACTGGATCTTCTACCCTAGAATCACTATCTTCAGATGCTTTTCTAGTGAACGCATTCCTTCCGAGGGCCTGCTGATCTTGCACCAAATCTAACCGGCTTTCATCACCAGTCAAATGATAAATCAAAGATCCTATTTCAACTGCTTGCTGCTTGTCGGCTTTGATTGGGGCATAGTGTTTGCGAGAGATCCAACCGCTTTTATTCTCTGTAGACAGCATAAAGACGTAGTCATTTGCTATATGTCTTGCTAAGGTGAAACGACGCTGTCTTGTCTTACCTAAGGCAGCCTGCTCATTATTTTCGTTGCTTGGCCCTAAAACATCCAATCGATTTTGATCTTGGAAGGGGCCTAAAAACCATTGCGCAGGTTTGGTGAACTCTTTTCCTTCAAAGCGGTTTTTTTCAGCATTCCACCTGCTTTCTGTATGTGTAAGATCTCTGGATAGCTCCATAGTAGTGAAGTCTATTGCTGTTTCATTTGCATTTTTTATTTCGCTATACGCATTTTTTACGTCTTGAAATTCAGTGTTAAGAGTTTGTATTTTTTGAATAATTTCCTCTGTAGCTTCCTGACTTTGAAGATCTTTTAATTCTGTTTTAATCTTTTTAGCTCTAGAGTCCAACCCATGAAGGGCTAATGTGTCACTGGTCAAATTATTTGGCATGATTTTAGTCACATTAACCACAAACTCCCATAACCCTAGCTCATACTCGAGATTGCTTTGATGAATATTGAGTCTTATACTTCTTTTAATGTTTGATTTTAAGATACTTAAGTTTTTCAAAAATTGTTAGGCCGATGCAAATAACTTTTAGAAGAAAAGATGTAAGCATAGCTATCAAGATCGCGGAAGAGAAGTCTTAATATTCATAAGTTACTTATTATTAAACAAATAATTATTATTTTTCGTATAAAAACTATAAATCACTGAATTTTAGACAATTCTTTTAAAAAATTCATAAATTAATATTAATATGATATAATATATTATGTAACACTATTTATTATAATAATAAGTGGTAATAAAATGAATTCAATTTTTAATTATATGAGAAATAACCCAGTTAAGTCGGGGTTGATAGGAATTGGTACTACAGCAGCGCTTGGGTTGGTCGGATATAAACTATATCAATCTAGATATCAACAACTTGAAGGTCCTCATTGGGATCGTAGCGTTAGTGGAGAGAAATTTCATGCATCTATTACAGCAGCAAAAACACATAACATTGTAAATGAAGGGCTTAATAAAGCTTACCTCACTAAAAATTCAAAACAGCATGGGGCATTCGTACATGCATACCCAGCAGCAGAATACTCTAAGATGAAAATTTTCCTGCTAAATGACGGATCAGAAAAAGGCGTTGCGGGTTTGGCTGTGAAAGATGGAGATATTGTTTCCGTATTCAAACACCCCAGCTGTAAAGTTAGAGGTGTGGTTGATAAGTTTTTAATACCAAAAGCTTTGGAAAATGGTGGTAACAGATTAGATTGCTTCAATGGATTTTTACCAAAGCTATATGCACGAAACGGTTTCGAGCCTGTTTCCAAAACATCGTTTAATAGAGATTTTGCTCCGGAAGATTGGAACTATGATCGAGATGGTGAACCAGATGTTATCTTTATGAAACACTCAACAAGAACTCCACCAGAAGAACTTGTCCGAGACGTAGAAAGTTCAATTGAAAGACTTCCAGCATCAGGAAGCTACAAAGAAGCTCAAGCGATTCAGCAAGGTAGCTGATAAAAAACCGGGTATTCCTTGCTGTGAGGGAATACCCCTTTTTTATTTAATTTTTCTTAATCTCTTATGAAAGAGCATCAATTTGTGATTCAGCCACTTCTCGAGATAAGGCTCTTTCCTTCATGAGACTATCGATTGCGTCTTCTCGCAACTTCTCGATCTGTTTATCAGGTAAAGGAGCTGATTGAGAAGGAGATATTTTTTTTTCAGTCTGAGAATCTTCTAATGGCTGCCTATTATAAATATTAGAAAACCAATTAACAATCCCTGTTGTTAGGCCTCCGATTGACATACTCTACTTCTTGTTAGTAATTAATGAAATTGTTTTCGTAAGCTACGATGAGCTTTTAGCTATATATTTACAACCTATTTTCAGTTGTATTAAAGTTAAAATTTTAACGCCTTAAAAAGGTTTCTTTAAACTCTTGAATTTCTGCAAGAAACTGGCGTTTAATATTTTAGGAACATCAAATCATTGGGCGTCCACCAACAAGCTGTCGCTCTCTTTGAGGAAACTTTTCACCTTTTCCCTCTTCTAGCTCTTCGATTGCCTTAGCTAACGACTCTTCAATAAACCCAGCCATTGTCATGCCTGGTGTCCAGTAGACTGCATTTTTTATCCGATCAGCAACATCTCCAGAAATCTCAGCCGAAATTCTCACCTTTTTAAGCTTTACTGATTCATGAAGGCTTTCTTGTTTTTGCGATCCTTCCTCTAATTCACCCATCTCTACTAAATCATCTTTAGTTGTTTTGGCCATTTTCATTTCCTTTATGTGTTATGTCATTTTCCATGTTATCTAAAACTACACATATGATAGTACAAAATCTTGAACATTTTAATGAACATTTTTCCTGTCTTATTTTTTAAAACATGTTTAGCGCAGATGAAAATTCATCTTAAACACTTCTTTCATTATAAACCTCACCATTACCTATATGCTCTTATCTTTTCGGTGTCAGAATAGAGTGTACCCTAACCTGACGTCAGGCTCGATATTCAAAATCTGTCAGATTAGGGTTTGTTTTTAAATTTCTTGACAAAGCAAGAACAAGGTAATAGATTCTAATCTGACAGTTTGTGAAATCACTTATAATGTATTAGAGGAAATAGTGGGAAAAGGTGAAAAAGTTGGGTATGTGAGGGTATCGTCGTTTGATCAAAACCCAGAAAGACAACTAGAAAATATTGAACTGGATAAAATTTACACTGATAAAGCTTCTGGAAAAGATGTAAACAGACCAAAGCTACAAGAACTGATCGATTATGTGCGTGATGGAGATATTGTTGTTATTCACAGTATGGATCGTTTGGCGAGAAATTTGGACGACCTTAGAAAGCTGGTATGCCAGTTTACTGGTAAGCAGGTAAAAGTGCAGTTCATCAAAGAGAGTCTCATTTTTAGTGGGGATGACTCTGCCATGTCAACGCTGCTGCTATCTATTATGGGAGCATTTGCGGAGTTTGAGAGATCCCTTATTCGAGAACGGCAACTGGAGGGGATTGCTTTAGCTAAGAAAAGGGGGGCATATAGGGGAAGGAAAAAGTGCTTGAACGATGAAGAGGTTGAAAAACTCAAATCAAGGGTTGTTACTGGGGAAAGCAAGAGCGACATTGCGAGGGATTTCGGTATTAGTAGAGAAACCTTGTATCAATATCTAAAATCTTACCATAATGATTCCTTGAAAAATGAAAAGAAAGAAGCCTGTTGAAAAACTCAGAATTATTCAGCCCTATCTCGATGGAGAAACATCTGTTGCTGAAATTTCAAGATCTTTGCATGTTCCTCTTCGCACAGTGTAGCGGTGGATTTCTGAATACAGAAAGATTAATGGAAAGTGTTTAGGTATGAAGAAACGCAGTGACAAAAACAGCCATAGAAAATTTCCTGAAGATCTTATCAAGTTCGTAGAAGGGTTAGCATTTTAGTCTCCCAAAAAATCAGTCGCTAGAATCCATTTAGATGTCTGCGAATATGCTAAGAAAAAGGGATTCCCCCAGCCTAGCTACAGTACGATAAAACGCGTGGTCAATAAGTTGTCTCAAGGGGCATTAGATTTAGAACATAGGGGAAGGAAATTCTATGAAAACAACTATGAGCTTCTTTATCGCAGAGAAGCCGATCACCCCAACCATATTTGGCAAGCCGACCACACAGAGCTAGATATTCTCGTTTTAGATGATAAGGGTCTAGAAAGACGCCCCTGGTTTACAATTATTATCGATGATTATAGCCGAGCCATAGCAGGTTATTATCTATATTTTGAACATCCCACAGCCTTGCAGACCGCTCTAACATTGAGAGAAGCTATCTGATACAAGACTGACAGCAAATGGGTCATTTGTGGAATTCCTGATACCCTATACAAGGAAGAGACCTTGTTTTAAAAAAAGAAACTTTAGAAACCCTTAGAATCCGTTTGGATAATTTAATGCCAGACATAATAATTTATAACCGTACATATAATAAGATTCTTTTTATAGAAGCTTATAATGTAACGGGTGCAATAGACAATCCGAAGTTTGAAAAGTTTAATAAAATTTTAGAAAATTTTAATGGAGAAAAGAAATACATTACAGCTTTTGCAGATCGAAAAAAAATTCAAACAAAATATAGACAGTATTGCGTGGGGAACTTCTGTTTGGATAGCTTCCGAGCCTGATCATTTGATTAAATTCGACTAAAAAAGCAAAAAAGCTGATTTTAAAGAGTTTTTGCTTTTTCTAATAGCTTTATATAGAGCAGGCAAGGTAACAGGATATATTTCATAAAGAGTGCAAAAAAATCCAGAGCTTTGGGTGCCATGGGAGTATGAAAAAGAGCTAGAAAAATTGCACCCTACTTAGGCAGGAAGCATTTCTCCATTGACAATTACATCATCTTCCACCTGATGGATCTTAGCAATAAGATCATCGGTGATACTCGTGACAAATACATTCAAGGACTTTGAGTATTTTTGGAACTCTGGCCACAGGACTTCATCAAGGAAACTTTCACTCACGCAGACCATAGTTAAGGTGGTTACATTGTCTTTAAGCAAGCCTGAAGAGTTTCTTGTCTCTATTGTGTATTCCGTAATCTAAAATCGAGACCTAACGAAACTTAAAATCGACTTCTTGTCGCAGTCGATTTTAAGTTGCGGTAAACACAATCCAACAGCTAGGAACCAATATGGGAGCACTTTTCTATGATATTGCAGCTCTACCCTCATCTGATCCTTCTTGTCTACGAAAAAGAGAGTTTGTGCAAGCTAGACATCAGAGTCAATTCTCACAAGAGTCTAGATCTCTTGAATTCTTGGTTGCAGGAGTCCTCCAGAATGGGCAAGGAGGAATACGAGGCTTTAGTCGGGAAGAAGCATGCGTACAAGAAATCATCGAAAAAAGCTTAGATAAGTTTAGAAAAGCATCTGTGCAGAGGATTCCTTCTGGATATGACGCAGACTTGCAGACTTAGCGTTGAAATCTTTGCTAAATATTCAACGCAATCAAGTTTAGCTTATTTTTTATTTAAAAAAGCAATTAACTATTTAAAATAAATAGGTAAAATGATATAATTTAGTAAGTCCTTTATTAAAAAGGATTAAAATGTCAGAGATACTTCAACCTCAGAGTGATGTTCATATTCCAGCTCAGAGTCCCGGTCTTCCAGAATTAAAAAGAGATGAATCTTTTTTGAATAATTCTTTGAACATCTTAAGCATTTTGGAGCATTATAATTTTAATCCGGATTGCATAAAGATGATCAAAAATATTTCTGTTGCTAACTCAGATGGCGAGAGATTCCTTCTAAGCGAACAAACTGCATTTCTGTTAACTCGAGAGTTAGCAAAAATATCCTTAAATAAGGAAAAAATTCTTGAGGATTTTTGTCCCCAATATCTCTCAGCACGTGCAGATTGCGCTAAAAAACCTTTCACTAAAATTATTGGTGAATGGAAAGTTCAATTAGAAGATCTTACAAAAGAGAATGAAGAAAAAATACATCAGACGCTTCTATCAATAGAAGTTAAAGAATTCCAAGACAGGTTTAAAGAAATAATTACCAGCATCAATGATGAACCCTTGAAAGGCAAAATAGATAGAATTCAACATGCCCTTGAAGAAATAAAAAAACTCTTTCCTGATCCGAAAGGAATTGAAGCGCTATCCAAGGAGAAAAAGGAAGCTCTATCAATAGATATAAATAAAAAGATAAATGAGATTGAAGCATTATTTCAGAATTCAATTGATCAACAAGAGCTTAACGAGTTGATACAAAATGTAGAAAATATTTTTAATATAGACGATTTCCCAAAAAACAGTGTCTTTATTGATTTTCTAATAAATAAAAAAATTATTTGGCCGTTGATTAACAAATCATTTTTCAAAAGGCTGATAAAAGACCATATCGAAAAAAGTAAAGATCAGCTAGGTAATTTTTTTGGCGTGAAAATTAAAGAAATTGTCAGCATTGAACTTATTGAAAAAAAAGGCAAGTTAGGTTTCTCTATTCCAACCGAAACTCATAATCAAGGAAGAAAAACAGAAAAAGTAAAAGTTAAATTTTGCGATACTTCGAATCAACCCCATGAAAAAATCATATTCTATAAACCACGATATGCAACCATAGACAAAGCAGTTATTGAGTATTTAGCTGAGTTTAACTGTAACGGGGAAACATCTTTCCCAGAGCCTAATGATTTACAAATCATAAATGGTCCTAAAGAAGGGCCTGCATACAGTTTATGGAAAGAAGTAAGTGGAACTAGTTTACCATCTTCTACGCATAAAAGCCCTGTGGATGAAGTTGGTAGTGAGGGTAACTTGAGTAGCGATCAATCTATTAGTTCTGGAAGTTCAATACAAGATATAAAAAATAGCATATACACTGATATTGCTAACAAGAGCAAGGTTCAAGAAGCGTTGCTTAGACAGTTAAAAAACCTTGATCGAGCATTGAATTTTATAAGTATCAGCGACTTGCATAATGAGAATATTCTTATTCAAGGTCTGAAAAAGGGAGTCTGTGATATTAAAAAAATTAAAATCATTCCTGTTGACTTAGAAGTAATTCTAAAAGATTATCCGACACTTTTATTTGGTGATGATGGATGGAAATCAACTCGTTTTTCAGAAAGTGAAAAAATTTGGGCACAAAAACCTACAATAGAAGAAATGAAAAAGATTGAAAATTTTAAACAAAAAATAGCAGAAGAGAATATAGAAGCTAGAATTTTATTAATAAGTACACAATTTGCCTCTGGATTAAGTATTAATTTTGATGTATATCACCGTCATTTATTGGCATATATTCATAGTATTGCATCACACAAGCAGTTTCAACCCCTAACAAAAGATCAAAGTTTAGAATTAAGGAAAAGTTTAGTCAATGGTGGGGTTTACGGAGATGTTCCGTACTTTACTCTCCAAAAAAATAATGTTTATTTTAAGGGAGTAGATGAAAAGCTTCGGAGTATAGCAACTTCGGCAGATGTAGAAGAAGCAGATAAAAATATCACCTAAAATTTCTACTTGTTTATTTATGAAAAATATCACAAAATTTAGCCACTGGTTTTTTAAGAATTTAAAAGACAAGGAAAACGCCTTATGATCAGTATATCAGCACAAAGAAACTTCTGCGCGTCTAAACAATCGTTGATTGACAGCGCTAAAAATATTATTTTACAGGAAGCTTCAAAATCTCAGAAGGTATCTCACCATTTTAATAGATTAGAAGCAGGTATTCGTGCTAAAGAGATTATAGAGAAAGAATGGAAGAAGCTCGAAAAGAACTTAGAAGAATCAACAAGAGGTGATTACACATTGCAAGCCATGAAAGCATCTGCTTTAAGTGATTTGAAACCTTCTTTTTTCTCTGATAGACAGTTAAAAGGAATTGTAATTAAAATTCTTATGTTTAATCAGGGAATTGAGCCTCAGCTGAAATGAGTAGGACTTGACCTGACAGTCATTTCTATCTTCCCCTAGTTCACAAGCTGCACCTTTTCAGTTGCATTGATCTCTTGGGAGGTTTTATCATAAGAAGCTACCATTGAAGCACTAGCATGTCCTGTCACCTTCATGATATCGCTATCTTGGAAACCCTGCTGCTTCAAATAGGTCACCGTCGATGTCCTCAAAACATGAGGCGTGACCTTAAACGGAATCTCCGCTTTTCTCCCCGCCCTAGCAAAAGTCCCCGTCAGCCGATTCAGCTGAACCGGTTTCTCCGTCCTTGTGACAAAAACCCTCCCCTTCCGATCTCCAACGTACTCCCTCAATCGCTCCATCACCGTTTTTGGATAGGTAATCACCGTTATCTTTTTCATTCCTTTCGTAAGCGTCAATTCTAGACAGGTTTAAAAAAGCACGGGGATATTGCATGGTAAGTGGCAAAGATTTTTAAGAGGAGAAAATCGATGCCAAAGAGAAGCCTGGCCAAAAGAAAAGAGTGGAAAAAGAAGTTGGAAGATTGGCAAGCAAGTGGGATTAGTGGGCCCAAGTGGTGCATAGGGAACAACGAAAACTATCCCCAGTTTCAGTATTGGAAGAGCATTTTAAAAATAACACGCCCTTGTTCTTCATTTAGAGAGCTCAAGGAAGAGTCTCCAGAACCTATCGAGATAGAGCTGCGTCAAGGAGATGTGACGATCTCCTTTCCAAAAGGATGCAACGCATCCCTTTTGGAACTTTGTCTGGAAAGCCTGAGGAAAGTCCATTGCTTGCAATGAACGGACTTGCTCGGATCTTTGTCTGCCACGAGCCCACAGACCTAAGAAAAGGGTTTCAAGGGCTCAGCACTATTGTGGCCGACTTCTTAGAGGAAGATCTCATAAGTAATGCTTATTTTGCCTTCCTCAATCGGAATCGAGACCAGATCAAAATCCTCTACTTTGATGGAGATGGTTTAGCGATTTGGCAAAAACGACTTGAAAAAGGGAGGTTCCCAAAACAAAAGAAGCCAGACCCTCTTATGAGCAGACAAAACTTCTTGATGCTTCTTGGAGGCATTGTTCCAAAAAGGATAAACAAGCGGATTAATTTTTCTTGAAAAAAAGAACAAAATCTCTTTTTTTCTCTCTATGGGAAAATGATAAAATAGCAGCCATGAATCCACAAGCTTTTCTGCAAAAAACCGCCCAACTTCAAGAGCAAGTTCTCTCTCTTGAAACGAAAGCATCAACGCTTCAAACAGAGAAAGAATCCCTCGAAACTCAGCTCCTTCAAGCCAACTCTCAACTCGAATGGCTCAAAAAGCAGCTCTTTGGAAAGCGCTCTGAAAAGTTTTAACAAAGAAGATCAAGAGCAACTTCTTTTTGAAGGATTTGAGATCAAGGAGCCCCCTAAGGATAAACAAACAAAAGTCAAAGGGCATACGCGCAAGAAGAAGAATAAAGGAAAAGACACAATCATTCTTCCGCCAGACCTACCCATCGAAAAAGAAACCATCGATCTTCCCGAAGAAGAGAAGGTTTGTCCAAGCACCAAAAAACCTTTAGAAAAAATTGGAGAAGAGATCAGCAGTAAGCTTGCCTATCGACCTGGAAGCTACTACATCAAGCAGATCATCAGACCCAAATATGCAAGCCTTGATGGGAGCATCAAAACAGAGCCACTTCCAGAGAGTCTCCTGGATCGCTGCCAAGCTGATGAAAGCCTACTTGCTCATATTATCGTTCAAAAGTACACCGATCACCTTCCCCTATATCGACAAAGCGAAATCCTAAGAAGAGGAGACATCAAGATCTCTCGGCAAACCCTCAGCAAATGGGTGATAAGATGTGGAAAAGCACTAAAACCTCTCTATGAAGAACTCCAAAAGCAAATACTCCAAAGCAAAAACATCTTCATTGATGAAAACCCCATCTCGATGCAAGCCTCAAAAAAACTTAAGCAAGCCTATATGTGGGTCATAGTAGGGGGCAAGGCTCTGATCCTCCCTATAGAGCCTATCACTTTAGACTCAATCGAAAACATGAACATGCTAAAGAACTCCTTAAGGACTACCAAGGGACTTTCCACTCTGATAAATATGGGTGCTACGAACAGTTAGCCAAAGACAAACGCTTTAACTGGTGTCCCTGCTATAGTCACATTAGAAGGAAGTTCTTCGAAGCAGAGGGAGGAGAGTTTAGAAAAACCATCCTTAGAAAAATCCGATACCTCTTCTTACTTGAACGAGTTGCATGGGCAAGAGATTCCGAAGAAAGACTCAGGATCCGAAAAGAAAAAGAAATTCCCCTCATCGAGGAGCTCATAGAACTGACCCAAGAAAAACTCAAAGACTATCGAGTCCTCCCTAAATCAAAGCTCAGAGAGGCGCTAGGCTACCTGTGTAGCCTGCGCCCTCATCTAAAGAGCTACACCAAACACTCGCAAGCTCGCCTCGATAATAATGTGGCCGAAAGAGCCATTAGACCCCTAGCTCTTGGAAGAAAGAACTGGCTCTTCGTGGGGAGCGAAGAAGGAGGAGAAGTCGCAGCCACCCTCTTCTCTCTGGTTCAGTCCTGCAAAGCATCCGGAATCAATCCCGAGAAATATTTCACAGATGTGATGAAAAGGCTTATGAGCCACAATTCCCAGAAGCTCGTAGAGCTTCTTCCTGATCAGTGGGCCAAATCCCAAGAATCAGACCCTACCTCCTGATCTTCTGTCAAGACGGTTTCCGTTGACGCTTACGATAAAGTCATATTTCCTTCCCCATTTTTCGTCCAGAGCAAGCAGAGAACTTTCCCCTTTTACCTCAGTGGGAGCCTGGTAAATTTCCTTGAGATCTTTTAAGAACTCTTTGACATGTTTAGAGGGCACATATTTGATAGAGTTCCGAATCATATGGATGATACAAAGCTGAATTTCTGTATTAGGAGAAAATTGTCTTAAAACAACGAATCAAAACGCTCTGCTGAAACCTATGACACAGTCTTTAGAAACCATATTCACGTTTTATAAATTTCCATGCATTCGGCTCGTGTTTCCCCATACTTGCTTGATCAAAAGTTGCCCAGCCTGCCTTTATTGGATTAAGCCATACTATATTATAGTATCCTTCACTTAGTGAACCATCAATCGGGCTTGTAAAAGTGATTTTATCATGATTCCTCTCATCTGGATGGGTATGATATACTTGTGTGAAATCAGTTAGCTTAATCTGATCCATCGGGCATTTAGTATATACATGTCCAGACAGAGGGGATTTTAAGTAATGCTCTTGCGCTGATATTTCACCTGCATACTCCCACCTTCCTCCTGCTGGATATTGGTGAAAATCATCATAGATGGTTATTAATGCAGAGCTCTTACTTTTTTGGCCTTTTAAAAAATCCAGTGTTTGTTTTGTGTAAGCCCTAGCGTACTCTATTTCATCAAGTCTTGTTGCGAATCGTGCGTTCCATCTCAAATTAGAAGTATTTTGAATTAAGTCACGAGCCTTATTCTCTATCGTTTTCTCTGGCCTATCTAAAGCAGGAGTATGTAAATCTGGGCTTTGTTCACTCCTTAAAAAATTTAAAAGTTGAACATCGTGTGAATCTTCTAATGCTTTTTCTTTACATTGATTTATGCAAAACGAAATAAATCCTCTATAATCAATAGATTCAGCTTTGCAAGCCGAAAGGACTTCACTTTTGATTAAAGGGAAGTCTACCTTCCCAGTTGATATTTGGCTTTCCATAATCGTAGACATCTTGATAGATACCACTTTCATTCTGTCTGGTATAGTTTTTGATAGTGCTGATTCCCCCCCCCCCCAGATGACTTGGTAGTTTTGATGGTTCTAATACAGTCCTTGATAGTAACGATGGCCCTGATAACATTATAAAAACTCCTTTAAATTTAAAAAATTGCTTAATACTAAAGTTCAATATCCCCGTGGCTTTTCACAGAGATGTCAGCAAGTCATTGATATTGAGTTTATGGTTGAGATATCTTCTGGTAAATTCGCCATGTTTTCTAAATCTTCTATTTTTAGTTTGTTTGCATCTGTTAAATGAGGTAACGCATTAATTTTACTTTCAATATCATCGGAATCAATCAAAGAAGAAAAGTCTCTTATAAATTGCATTTGAATAGAAGCTATATAAGTGGCTTTTTCAGGATGATAAGGTGTTTCATAACTTTCTACAGCAGATAAATAATAATCTGGATCAAAATCTACATTGATTGTTTCTCGAACTCTCCCGCCATTTTCACTCCCCCCATATGGACCAAAATGTCGACTTTTATTTGTAACAAAACTAATTCGATTAACTACAGCATCTAGATGAGCTGATCCTGCATTGAATGGAGCTACTTTAATTTCAACCTTAGTGATTTTTTCATCTTCTTGAAGATTAAATTCTTGTATGTTGCCATTTTTTCCTCCATGAAAATGTCCCCAAGAATCTCCATAACAAAATTGAAGATCTCTTCGAGGTCAGAGGCTTAGCTGCCTAGAAAGAGAAAATCCAACAAAGTGGAAGCTTCTATTCAGAGATGAAGGTTTTTGCAACAGAACCCTTTTAGGAGCTGACTGCTGTGGTTTTTTGCTTGCTGACAGAGGATATGATAGTTCGAGGGTTGACTTTGAACATTTGTGCAACTTTATGAAAGCTTTTTCCATCTTGAACATGTGCCATTGCAAGAAAACGAATGCGCTCCCTAGGGTTGGCCTCAGTTCTGGATAACTTGGGAAAATTGTATTCATTAAGTCTTGCTATCGACAGGGCTTTTCTACCTCTCAACTGCTCCTCCTTTTTTGAAGAGAAAATATACCACAGACATCAATTAAATTTATGATTATTCTTCATGGAAATGGTATTAGCTCAAAGGTTTGAAAAATCGAAAAGAAACATTAATATGAGCAACCCAGACACAATAAGAAGAAACAAAAAGGTCATTAAGTAGACGGTATTTTTCCACCTGAAATACTCACAAAGCATGACAGCAGAAAAAACCACACTGATCAAGGAGAAAGCAATACGAAAATTTAAATGTACAGGCCAGGATGTTAGACACATAGGAATAATTAATGCTGTTATCAAAATATCCACTGATCGACTTTGAGGTGACTTGGATCTCAATATTCTAATCAGCTGATAGGGGAACAATAAGGCAGCAACTATAAAAGGCAGTTTTTCCATCTAGTAATTCCTATCCCAGCTATCACGATCATTTTCTGTTTCTCTTTCATACTGATTACTGTCCCTATCTCTCTCATATTCGATATTCTCAAAAGCTTTATCCCCTGCTTTTTTAAAGCTTTCAGCTCCAGCAATAATCCCGCCAATAGCACCAGGGACATTTAGTCTTGCAGCAGCGACACCTGCACCAGCGGAGTACACAATGCCTTTAGTTATATCAAGAGCTATCTCAGCTGAGCTATGAGGTTTTTCATCCGAATCGTTCTCTTCTTCAGCAAACAACACACCACTAGTGCCAAAAACCAAAAATAAAGCAAGAAACCATCGAATCATTTTTCTCTAACCAATTTATCAAGCTCTATAACAGACAATCCCCAATCAAAAAAGGATTCAGAGAAATCATGAATGTCTTTTGAGAATGAAGGAAAGAAACCCTCAATCACATTTACAGCACTCTTTTTATCTCCTTGAATAACAAAATAAGCTGACTTATTCAGAGGGGAGCTCATCTCACAATTATCTCCAGCAGACCATGTTAAGAATTGATTACACAAAAATTCTAGATCTGCACTCGGAGACTCGAAAGAAGACATCAAAGCATTAGAAGATTCTTCTTTATGCCCATCTAGAACTAGCAAGTAGCAAGCGTGTAATGTTTGAGGGGTAACAGAAGCAAAGACAGAGGAGGAAACAACCGAAATAAAGAGTGATCCAAGTAAAATTGGGATATATCTACAAAAAACCACGGTGTTTAAGTCCTTCTTTAACTCTGGTATTCGGGGAATATAGGGGATAGAGATTATTTTCTCAAACAATAAATTATTTCAAAATGAGACCAAGAGACAAAATACGGAAAAGCATCACAAGAAAGTAGCAACTCATTGCTAGTTTATTTTGCCCCTAATTTATATGAAACGCTTTATTTGATTGCATATTCCGTACCTTTCATCGCTGGCATAGGGATGGCTGTTTTGAAAGGATGTTTGTGGGTTCCGTGCATCAACTTCGCTCATTCCAGAAACTCTAGCTTGCTCATTTTTTGCAGAGATCCCTTTTCTGTAAACAATGATTCAGTCATACATTGACGAACAAGAAAGTGAGCCTCTACAAGATAATAGTCGATTTTAAATCGACCCCTAATGAACCCCTCGACTTATAGGCGAGGCGTTGTTTAGTTCCCTTTTTCTGAGAGAATTTCTTTGACCAGTTCTCCAGATTCAGAAAGAAGCTTTCCCTTCCAATCATCAATATTACGAGATTTTGAGCTAAAATTAACTCCTATTAAGAGAGTGTTTTTTCTATTTTTGGAAAAACGTTCTCTGTATTTTTTTGTTTCTGCTTGAGTTAATGCAACCTCTGCTGTTTTGTCAAACTTAAGCTCAAAAATACAAATCGTTTCAGGTATTTCTGTCATAAGGTCAATTCGGCCTATGTTGAGGCTGCGCATTGCAAATGCGGGGTTTTTCTCCCAAAATGAGACAAGAAATAGAGCATCTATCAACTTATTTTTGATAAGTGGTGTGGATTAATGGTTTTAATTGCTGAAGTAAAATATAAAGAGCTTGAAAAACTAGATACCAATCGACTTATCATTGACATGATTAAACCTCCGTGATTCAGTAAATAAATGAAAAGATAGTATATCACAAGTGGATATTAGAACGTACATTTTTTTCCACGGCTTGCTATTAGGAGAGATGCTAGGAATTGAGTCACTTAACTGTTTATGAAATACTTGCGAATATTACTTCTATTCCCTTATAGAAAATTTACGTAATCCCTGATTTCTTACATCAAGGATAATGAATGTCCTATTAAGACTCTTCTAATCTCTTTCTAGGATCTCATGGATATCCAGTACGTTTGTAGTCATAGTTGATTTCTTTAAGGTGTTTGAAAAAATCTTCTATGAGTGCTTCTCTCCATGTTTCAGGGAGTTTTTGCCGCCATTTTTCTATTTGGACTCTGTTATCAGTGTTTTGCATTTGCTCTGAAATCTTAATTAATTCCGCAAGACCCACTAGACTACCTTTTTCTGCAGAAAGAGTATAAGCTTCTAAAGCTAAATCGATTCTTTCGCACATTTCAAACTGTTTTCCACAGCAAAAAGCATTACCAACACTGATATCTTCAGAATCAATACTTGATTTTAGCCATTTAATAGTTAGATCTTTATTCCCTCTCTGCCCATATATACGGGATAGCCGTAGTTTTGCTGTAATGCTGCCAAGGCTAGAGGCGATTTCGTAAGCATTAATGGACAACTCAATCTGACTATTTTCTAAGTGTTTACCGTATTCTAATAAAAAATAAACTCTTGATTCTACTGATCTGTTGGGGTTGTTCCAAAATAAAGGTAGATGATTGGGCGGTTGCATAATGGAGTCTTTATTCATATACAACTTAAAATCAGATTCTTCTGAAGAAATAACATATATATGGAAATCTTTTATTTCTTGTCGAGTCATTGGGTTTATTATCTGATGGTTATGAACATAATCTTCTGTAAAGCTTTGATTAATAAGTGTTTCAAAAGAAGATTGTGTATATGGGTCTATTTCTTTTAAATCAAACCCAATTAACTGATTATTAATTCCGTTTTTGTTATAATTAAAGTTAATACTTAACATAAAAAACCCAAAAATTTAAAAATTATAATAAGAATTATTATGAATAAATTAGATAATGTCCAATCAAAATTTAATCCCAGCTATGATTTTGAAGAACAAGAGGACGCCCTAACAATCAACCAAACTGACGAGAAGATAGCAAATCTTGGTCAGCTACTTATAGCTCCGAACAAATATAATCCCAATAATAGCGAGAAACTAATTTCTGGTAAAAATTTAGAGGGATCCGATTTTGTTAATGAACATTCTTTTAATGTTTTATATGCGTTAGATAGCGGTAAGCTGTCGGATGGAACCGAAATTAAAACATTAGACACGGATAAAAAGTATGCATTAAATTATGCAGATCATGGAAGTCTATTAGATCTTAATCATGTAGTGAAAGTTGTTACCAAAATCGGCGAGAAGAATACCTGACATTGAAATAAATCCCATCAGCCCAAAAGTAAATATACTCTTTACTCGATAGATCTCGGTCTTGCCACCAACGTTTGTTGCTGATAATCCTTTGGCGTGATCTCCCAATATCGCTACCAAATCTTCACTCATATTCCCTGTAGAAATGCCCTTGAGATAAAGGGCTGGAATGAGAGCATCAATGCTTAGGGCCCTCCTCATATATTTTGGCAAGATCGCGCTTGTGAACTCTTCTCCTTTAACCCGAGGCTTCTTGACTTTTATGGCACTTACTCCAGTTTGGATTTCTCTTTCTAGAAGGTAGCCGTTCCTCTTCACAGTTATATGGCCATTTTCATCTTTTGAATTACTGCATTGTTTTATAAACTCTTCTACTTCATTTTCAATCGCTTGGTGAAGCATTTTTCGCGCTCCTTCTCGCACTACCTCTTCTAAACCTTGCTGAAATCCTGGTAATTTATCATACTTTTCCATGAGCGTATCTCCTTATTTATGGAAAATTTATTCAACTTTCCAAAGATACGCTCATTTATTCCCAGACACAACATTCGGTTATACCTCTGTTCCATAATAGATCTCTGACGGCGTCTGATATCCCAAACTCTGGTGACGGCGCTGTCCATTATAAAACTCAAAATACGCCTCTAGTCCCTTTTTTAGTTCTTTAAGGCTTTCATAAGCACTGGTAGCGTCGCGGGGGTAAGAACGATCTCAATCTAAACAGTGCACATTTTTCAAAATCAGTTAAAATGTTTCCTCCGACAATTGCCTGTGAAGCTATATTGGCGCTTTACGAAAAGAAGAAAGAGACTAAAAGCAAGGATATGTCATTAGCTGAGTCTTAGGTTCAGGCCACTTTACTAGAGGAAATAACTTCCTTTTCGATTTTTTCCCCGCTTTTCTTGATAGCCGTTTTTAAATCAAAATCAGATTGCAGATTTAGCCAGAACTCTGGAGAAGTCCCAAAAAATTTTGCAAGGCGTAGAGCAGTGTCAGCTGTAATAGATCTTTGCTTATTAATTATAGAATAGATTCTATTAGGAGGAACAGAAAGATATTTAGCTAAAGCGCTAGCAGATAAATTAGTTTCTTCAAGCTCCCCTTCAAGAATCTCTCCTGGATGTATTGGTTTCATTTTATTTGGCATTTTAATACCTCTCTCCTAATGATAATCTATAATTTCCACATCATGTGGTTCTCCTTCTGTCCAACGGAAACAAATCCTCCATTGCCTATTGATTCGAATACCATATTGCCCCCTTCGATCCCCCTTTAAAAGTTCGAATCTATTACTGGGCAGATTTTTTAAGTCATTCAATGATGTTGCCATATCTAGAATAAGAAGCCGCTTTTCTACCTGTCGAGCAAAAGACTTCCATTTCTTTACAGGTTTACCTTCATACAGAGCTTTTGCGTTCTTATCATTGAATGATCGAATCATTCCTTAATCTTAACATTTATTATGCATTACGTCAAACGTACTTTATGGGCTACCTTAACTGTTTGATAATAAGGAGTAAGGGAGACTAACTCACATTGCCACTCTTTTTCTAGAATTGCTAGGATAGCTTTGAAGGAGTGCTTCCGTAGCTTTAGAATTCCTTCTATTTGCTCCCACCGATAAATAGAGGCCGGCGTTACTCCTATGGCTTCAGCAAACTCCTTAACGGTTAGGTTCATTTCTAGCCGGATTTTGTGCAGGTCTTCACCCGTCAATGTTGCGGGATCTATTGATCTGTTTTTTTCTTTTGGCCAGGCTTCTCTTTGGCAATGAGATAAGGCGCACCGAAGTATCACGAATCGACTGCGCTTGCTCAATGGTTGTTCGGTACTCATTTTGAGCTACTTGTCGATAGTGATCGTACTGAGCTCCTAAGGGCTAGCTTTGACTCAGCATTTCTCTTATACAGAGTATAAGTTGTATAGGCCACAGCAAGAGCTGGCTGCTTACTTTGAGAAACAGAATCAATGTTCTCTTGAGCTTTTTGCTTCACATCCTCAATTTTATCGCTCACCATGTTTTCAACCATATTAAAGGTCTTTACGAATTTAGCATGCTCTTGATGGTAGAGGGTAAGAGAGACTCCATAATGAGGGTGAAGTCTCACAAAATTCATCATTTTCTCGCCAAGAGGGCTATATTTTGCCGCAGACTCAAGAAGAGCAATTTTTCCCTTTGCGCTGTGGGCACCCGCCATTTCCTTTTGCATTGCATCAAAATATTCAAGGTAAAGTCCATTGAGCTCAACAGTGCTTAAAACCTTTGAGAAGAGGGCCGGCTGAGATTTTGCCCCTAGATCGTCTTTGATATAAATCGAAAGAAGACCTGTATCGAACGCTTCTTTTCTCTGCGTTGCTATAGATTCAGGAAGATTTTTCTGCCAAAGCCCCACCTGTTTATGCGTTTGATAGGTTCGGTATGCTCCAAAAATAAAAAGAGCAACAGTGCCGATTCCTAAAGCTCCAGATGCAAGGGGAAAAAGTCCGCCAGCTGCTGCTAATGCTCCTAAAGTAGGCGTCCCTACAGGCGTTGTTAGACCAGTCGTCAATCGCTTTGACTGCTAAAAGTCTGCCTTCACTTCTCTAAAAGATTTTGAAAAATTTTTTACTTGAATCAAATTGTCAACAAGAGAAAATGTAAACTTCTCATTTACATTATACGTAATCCGTTGGTTTAAAGGATGCTGAACAAAGTTCTTTTGTTCAATGAATGAAGGTTGACTTGGCGCAAACGTAATTTCATCTTCGCATTGCCGGTCATAATCCCACTCTGCAAAATGTTCACCTGAAGGGCCCAAAAGGGCAAAATCTATTTCAGACATCTGTAACTCCTAAATTTTGAATTGCGGAGGATTATTTCATTTTTAATGAGATATTTCACAAGTAAAAAAACTAGGAATTTGATATACTTTTACCTATGAAAATCCTTGGAATTGAAACATCTTGCGACGAAACAGCTGTGGCTATTGTCGAAGATGGAGTGAATATTTTAATTAACCTCATTGCCTCACAAGCAAAGGTTCATCAGCAGTTTGGTGGAGTCTATCCAGAAGTTGCTTCCCGCCACCATATTGACCAATTGATTCCTTTAGTGGAACAGGCAGTTGAAGGTCACGAGATCGATTTGATTGCCGTGGCAAATGGACCCGGACTAATGGGGGCTCTTCTTATGGGCGTTGTCGGAGCTAAAACTTTGGCCTACGGGTGGAGTAAACCCCTTGTTGGGGTAAACCATGTCGAAGCTCATCTTTACTCTGCTATGATGGACGAAGAACCCCGTTTCCCCGCCTTGGGAATCGTTGCCTCTGGAGGGCATACATTCCTAGCAAAAATGACAAGCATCTGCGATTACGAGATTCTAGGAACTACGGTAGATGATGCCGTCGGTGAAGCATTTGATAAAGTCGCAGCGCTCTTAGGATTCCCCTACCCTGGAGGACCCCATATTGAAAAACTTGCTTTGCATGGAGACGCAGATAAGTACCCCTTTCGAGCAGGTCAGGTCAAAGGCCGCCCTATATATTTTTCTTTTAGTGGCCTCAAAACAAATGTCCTATACACGCTAAAAGGAGCAAATTGTGACAAAAGGGCTCCCTCGATAATCGCCGATGAAGAGAAAAAACACATTGCAGCAAGCTTTCAAGACGCGGCTCTTGAAGACATTGTGAATAAAGCTTTAAAAGCTGCCATCACCTTCGATTGTCAAGCGATATACTGTGGTGGAGGGGTTACTCAAAACCAAAGGCTCCGTGAGCTATTTGAAAAATCTCCTTATCCTGTGTTTTATCCCGGAGAGGGACTGAGTGTTGATAATGGCGCAATGATTGCAGGACTTGGCTTCCACCTCTATCAAAGGAAAAATTTTTCTAATGAAGTGCATGCTTATCCTCGCCTGAATATTTCATAAAATCTAAAATATCTAGGCTAGACTTTTTTCGTAAGATCGGTTAGGATTGTTGGGAACAAAGGAATTTGAACTATGGCAAAGAAAGGCGCACGCGAAAAGATTCGACTTAAGAGCACGGAGAGTGCTGAAACCTATTGGACTTTTAAGAATAAGCGCAATACGCCTGATAGAATTGAGCTAAAAAAGTACGATAAAAACCTCAGACGCCACGTCGTTTTTAAAGAAGCCAAGTGATATTTGAATTTTCGATTGCTCGCAAATACCTCATCCCAAGGAAGCGGCAATTATCGATGTCCCTAATTGCCCTAATGTCTGTTGGGGTAATCTCTCTCGTTGTTTGGCTCGTTCTTGTTTTCCTGTCTGTTACGGATGGGATCGAAAAGAATTGGCTAAAAAAGCTCACCTCCCTTAATGCTCCGATCCGAATCACCCCTACAGAAGAATATTACCACTCCTATTACTATCAAGTTGACAGTATTAGCAACGCTTCCGATTACCGCTACAAGAGTATTAGAGAAAAAGCCTCAACGCTCCTTACGGACCCTTATGCTCCCGATGAAGATCAAGCTATCCCTCGCCGCTGGCCTGAAAAACTCAGCAACGAAAATGGTTCTCCAAAAGATCTGGTGAAGGGAGCCTTCGGGATCATTGATAACCTTCAGCTTACTGCTCAGGATTATGAGGTGTCAGGGGCCGTCCTAAAGCTTCGTATGGTCCGTCCACAAGGGATTCTGTTTTCACAATCCCAAGAGCGGGGGCAAGGTTACTTAACTCAGGTTTCATACATCTCCTCCTTCAGCGGCAGAAACCCCCTTCTTCCAACTCTTATTGAGACGCCTCGCATGGAAGATCTCAACCACCTCTTTTTCTTAGCTGATGTCTCGATGAATGGAGTCAGTGAAGATACTCCTGAAGAAGTCGAGCAAGTTTCAATTTCTGAGTTTCAATCCCGACTAGAATCTCTGCTATCCAACTTGGAAATTCAGGGGATGAAAACAACTTCCCACCGATGGCAAGCCCTCGCAACGCTACTACCCGAAGAGGAAGAATTCGATGTCTATGCTCCAATAAAAAATGGAATGATTAGCCAAATTGTCTTTCCTGTAAGACCGAAAGAGGGAAGTGGAAAAATCAAAAAGAGTCAGGGACGCCTCCATTATGTAGGAAGGGATGGAAGCAGCCATACAGTTAGTTTTTCTGTTCCTCTTTATATTGAGGGAAGGATGTCAATGGAAGCAACTCTCTCTCCCTATGAAAAAAAAGGAGTTAAATCTCTAAGCGACTTCCGCTTTCATGTAAAGGCATTCCTTCAAGGACGAAAAATTTCGGGACAAATCCCCTGGGAAGGAATCGAAGTGGAGCATGCAAACATTGTAAGCCACTTTGAAAATACCCCACGAGTCATGCCTCCATGGCCCTATTTTATTGGGGATGAAGCATACTTACCTGATGGAGACACTCCTGCTGTTGTTCTCCCTAAACACTTTCAAAATAGTAAGGTGGAACTGGGGGATGTGGGCTATTTCTCATATGGAGCTGCAACTAGCAGCTCAGTGCAAGAACAACGCCTCCCCGTCCGAATTGTTGGTTTTTACGACCCCGGCGTGATGGCAATTGGCGCCAAGGTCATCTTGGCACAGCCTGAGCTTGTTCATGCAATCAATGCCGCCTCTCAGTCTATCTTTGACCCCAATATGGTGAATGGTATTCAAGTCTACTTAGAAGATTTAGGAAGCGCTAGCGAGGTCAAAGAAAAGCTAGACGCTGCCTTTCAAAAAGAGGGGCTTTCCTCTTATTGGAATGTTACGACCTTTCATGAGTATGACTTTGCTAAGGATCTTTTGCAACAATTTCAAAGTGATAAGTACCTCTTTACCTTGATTGGAGGGATTGTCCTTATTGTTGCCTGCAGTAACATTATTTCTCTTCTTGTTATTTTGGTAAATGATAAAAAGAGAGAGATTGCGATCTTAAGCGCCATGGGAGCATCTAAAAAAAGTATCGCCCTCATTTTTACCCTGTGCGGTGGAATCATGGGAACGCTCAGTACGCTAATTGGAACGGGAGCTGCGATTCTCACTCTCCATAATATTGATAGCGTCGTCAGCTTCCTAAGCTTCTTACAGGGACATGATGCATTCAATGTAGTCTTCTATGGAAAATCTCTGCCAAACCAATTAAGTAACCACGCGCTGATTTTTATTCTAATCGCCACACCGATCATTTCACTACTTGCTGGGCTCGTTCCTGCAGTCAAGGCAACCAAACTCCATCCTTCACAAATTCTGAGGTCCGAATAATGGCAGTCCTGGTCGCAAAAGGTTTAAAAAAATCCTTTTTTCATCCCTCAAAGTGCAACATTTTGGAAGAGGTTTCTCTCACGGTTAACCCTGGTGAAACTGTAGCAATAATGGGACCTTCCGGTGTAGGAAAAAGTACTTTACTGCACATCTTAGGGACGCTTGATCAGCCAAGCGGGGGTAGCCTTGAAATCGCAGGGCGAAATGCCCTTGGAGAGCAGGGAATTTTGCTTCGTAATCAGCATATTGGATTTGTCTTTCAAAATTACAACCTTCTCGATGAATATTCAGTTTTAGAAAATGTCTTGATGCCAAACCGCATCGGACGATTAGGGGGTAAAGAGAAGGAAGCAAAGCGCTTGCTTTTGGAAGTGGGTCTAGAATCTCATCTTCACCACCTAGCAAAGCAACTATCGGGCGGGGAAAAGCAGCGAGCCGCCATTGCGCGAGCTCTTTGCAATAACCCCGATTTAATTCTTGCAGATGAACCTTCTGGAAATCTCGATAATGCCAATTCTGATCGTATCCATGACATTTTAATCTCTAAAGCAAAAAGCCTTGGAAAAGGCCTCATTATCGTCACCCATAATCATGCTCTTGCAAAGCAGTGCGACTTTATCTATACTCTGCAGAGTGGAGTATTAGAGTTAACGGAATCACCTCATGACTAAAATTATTGTTGTTGGTGTAGGCTATGTGGGCCTTGTCACGGGAACCTGTTTTGCTGAAATGGGGCACAATGTCACGTGTATTGATATCGATAAAAACAAAATTGAAAAGCTAAAGAAAGGGACAATCCCTTTTTTTGAGCCAGGACTCAAGGAACTGGTCGAGCGTAATCAAAAAGAAAAACGCCTTGTATTCTCAATAAACTACGAAGCAGTCAAAGGTGCAGAGGCTTGCTTTATTGCAGTAGGCACTCCCGAAGGCAAGGAAGGAAGGGCAGATCTATCACAGGTTGAAGCTGCAGCGATTTCTATTGCAAAAAACCTCCAGGAATATACTGTCATCGTTAATAAATCAACAGCCCCTGTAGGAACGGTAAAGCGATTAAAATTACTCATTGAAAGTCATCTTTTGAAAAAAGTTCCTTTTGATGTAGTATCATGCCCTGAATTCCTGAAAGAAGGCTCTGCTATTGACAACTGCATGAAACCTGATCGCATTATCATTGGAAGCGATAGCGAAAAAGCAACCCTCATCTTGCAGCATTTGTACTCTTCATTTACCTTCAACCATAACCGGATTCTGGTGATGGATATCGAGTCTGCAGAACTCACAAAATACGCTTCAAATGCAATGCTTGCCACGCGAATTTCCTTTATGAATGAGCTATCGTGGATGTGCGAAAAAGTCGGGGCCAACATCAATACGGTCCGAAAAGGGATGAGTGGAGACCACCGCATTGGATACCACTTCCTTTACGCTGGCGCAGGATACGGAGGATCATGCTTTCCAAAAGACGTCCGGTCCTTAGCAGCTTTAGCACAAGATTTGAATTGCGAAACTCCCCTTTTGAATGCCATTGAAGAAATCAACGAAAAACAGAAAAACCGCCTCTCTAAAAAAGTCTCTGAGTACTTTGCCAATAAAGATAGCGTGAGAGGAAAAACAATTGCAATATGGGGACTTTCCTTTAAGCCTAACACTGATGACATGCGAGATGCCCCAGCGCTCACCCTCATCTACTCATTGATCGAAAAAGGTGCCAATCTCCGCCTCTACGATCCCATTGCTATGGAGAACGCAAAAAAGATCCTTGAAGATCAAGAAGAGATCCGTTTTTGTGTAAGCGAATATCAAGCAGCGCACAATGCCGATGCCATCGTCCTTGTAACAGAGTGGAAGCAATTTCGATTTGTGAATTTAAAGACAATTTTGTCTAAAATGCGAGGAAATGCATTTTTCGATGGGAGAAATCAATACCACCCTAAAGAGATGGCAACAAAGGGATTTCGATACTTTGCTATAGGAATTCCAGAAGCTCAGGAAGATCTTTTAAATGAGCTCTGTTCCATCGGTACAAAAAAGGCCAACCGGTATGACAACAGTAGACTCGATCACGATACTACACACGCGCATTAACGAGCGTCTCAAAGAGCTTCTCCCTAAGCGGGAAGGGCTACATTTTCTTCTTTTCGAAGGTGCACACTATTCCCTAATGCTTCCTGGAAAACGACTGCGTCCCCTTCTGCTTTTAAGCATATTAAAAGATTACAACATTCCTATTGAAAGAGGGCTTGATGTCGCATGCGCCCTTGAAATGATCCATACCTATTCATTGATTCATGATGATCTCCCTTGCATGGATGATGATGACCTTCGCAGAGGCAAACCCTCTCTTCACAAAGTCTATGGAGAGGGACAGGCAATTCTTGTAGGAGATTTCCTCCTTACGTATGCTTTTGAAATCCTTGCTACCTGCGGAGTCTCGCAAGAAATAACCGCCATTATAGCAAAGGCTGCTGGAGGACATGGAATGATTGGAGGCCAACTTGTTGATATTCTCTTTGAGAGAAAAAAGATTGATTGGAATATCCTTCAGTTCATGTATCTTGGAAAAACAGCGGCTCTTTTTTCAGCCGCATTTGAATGTGGCGCGTTCCTTAGCGGGACACCTCTCAAGGAGCAGAAAGCGCTCAAAAAATGTGGAGAACTCTATGGAGTTGCCTTCCAGATGCAAGATGATATTCTCGATGTTACCTCAGACACTTCCACACTTGGCAAGCCTGCAAAAAGCGACATTGCAAAAGAGAAGTCTAATTGCATCACTTTATTTGGAATGGAAAAGGCTGCAGAGATTGCTGCAACATATAAGAAGAGAGCACTTAAGATGCTTCCTTCTGAGTGTCACCATACTCTAAAGTTAATCGCTAACTAAATAGTGTCACAAAATACTCTGCTTGGTTTTTGACCTTAAGAGAATAGTAACACAAGTGTCAATATTAGATTTTATATTTTACCATTTTAGGATAGGTTCATTTAAACTAAAATCTTTGCTTAATCTCTAGTGCTAAGGTATTAGAAATTTTCTCCCCCCCCCCATTCTCCTTGATAGTTAATCGCCACCAAAGGAGCCCTTATTTTATGGGGAATAAAAGAGCTTCCAAGATATAGAGCGCCAAGATTTTGAATCTGATCGCTAAAGATCTGAATATTAAAAGATGATATCGACCCTACATAGTAAGTAGAGACCTTTTTAGCAGTGAAGGCTCCCCGCAGCAGAGCTACGGGGCATCTGTCAGGTGGTTTTGCTTAGCTCCAAAAATCCAGTTGCTGATGTAACCTTTTATAGTCTTTTTTTCCTTGGTTTTTGACGTAGTTTCCTATTTTCTCCTCGTCCCCATGCTTCCCCACGGTACTTATAAAATATCCATCACTCCAAAACTCCCCTCCCCAAAGTATCTTCTTTACTTCAGGCCTTCTCAAAAAAATCTCTTTTGCCGTGATGCTTTTTATTAGCTGAACAGTTTTTTTGGGGCTATACATCGGAACTGATTGTATCAGAAAGTGAACATGGTCCTTATCAACACCGATCTCTAAAAAATTTATCTCATATCTCTTTGAAATTTCAAGGCATATGACCTTAATTTCTTCATCAACACTCTTGTCAAATACCGCTTTCCTGTATTTGGCCGGACAAACTATGTGGTACATCAAAACTGAGACATTATGACTTTTATGAATATATTCACTCATGCCAAAAAACTATACTTGTTCAGCTTTTACGCAGCAAGCTGCGGGGAATCAAACCCAAAGAGATTGAAAGGAGTTTTGTTAACATAACTAGCCCCTTCCTCAAACTTTAATATTCCATGTCTTGTCTCTTTTTGTTGAGCAAGGTGCACTCCTATTTCTGAACGAAGACGAGAAACATAGTAGGGGTCTATCCTTAAGTTTAATCCAGATTTTCGACTTTCTCTTACCTTCCCTTTCCAATTATTCACCCAATCAAACAATATAAAAGGAGTGATTGTGACCTCACTCAAAGAGATCGGTTTTTGAAGAATAATCATTATCACCCCCCCCCAATGATGGCAGATCCTGAGGAATTAATGGCAACAGAGTAAATGGTTCCATTTCCTATGGGAAGGGAAGGAATACCAGCCAATAGCTCCCGGGATCTGATCTAAATATCTTTTCTTTACCCATCGTTATAGCGATTATATAATAATCCAACAAATCAAATGCTTAAAGAGCCTTATTCCCAATGTTTTTCACCTTATAAATTAAGTTTTTTGGTACCTTGTTCTGTATGAGGAAAAAACTTCTTATCACAATTTCTTCCTGTTTGATCTTAGCAATAACTGCAATTGGTCACATCTATTACCACCAGGAAGATATATTATTCCAAAAATCCACGCTTTCGGAAGACTATGTCTTTAACTTCGAAGAACCTTTTGAAGAATTATTTCTTGATACTATTGAAGGAGCTCGTATCAATGCCCTCTATTTTAAAACCGAAAATCCAAAAGGGGTTGTCCTTTATTTTCATGGACGTGGAGGAAACCTCTCCGGAAACTGGGGTAAGATCTCACAAGAATTCACCTCGCGTGGCTATGACCTCTTCGTAATGGACTACCGTGGTTTTGGAAAAAGCAAGGGGAAACTAAGCGAAAAAGCCCTCTGCCATGACGCAGACTATTGCTACAACTACCTGAATAATCTTTATCGAGAAGACCAAATCATAATTTATGGTTGTTCACTTGGCACTGGAATTGCTACCTATGTCGCTTCTTATCATGAACCAAAAACCCTTGTTCTTGAGGCTCCCTATTTTAGTATTCTTGATCTTACACCGCGACAAATTCCCTATGTTCCAAGATTCCTCATCCCACCGCTTCTGAAATACCACTTCAGAACCGATCAATGGATTGTCCGTGTCGATGCGCCTATTCTTATTTTTCACGGCACAAAAGATGAAGTTATCCCCTATGACTCAAGCATCCGACTACTTAAGCTTATTAAAGACAAACGAGACACTTTTCTTATTTCTATTGAGAATGGAACACATACCCACCTCCGTTTCCACCCTAAATACCAAAATGCCCTTTCTATCGCCCTAGAGTGATTGTGCAAAATTCCTAAGTATTGTAGACTTCTCCCCAATGCAAGATCTACCACAACAACAACCAGACTATGAAGTTGTGATTCCCTTAGAGCAAGGTGGTCAGGGCAGTGTCATACAGGCTGATTTAGAGTTTCAGATTTTAGAACAGCCTCCCCCTCCCACAGTAAAACTAGAAGAAAGAGATCTCTTCAATCTGACCCATTTCCTACATCGAAAGTACGAGAAAGGGTTCACATGGGCAGAGATTCCTCACATCATTGATTCTATACGAGTATTTGTGGGATCTAACCCTGAAATGAATTTGAAGGACAAGCGAAAGGCTGCAGTAGATACCGTCCATTATTTGATGGTAAGCCTAGACACACTCTACCTCCCTGAAAAAGCAACAGACCCTTTCTTTGAAGAGCTCCTAGTCCCTTATATAGAAGTGGCTCTTGCTTTTCCAACTGAGAAAGCTCTTATCAAACCTTCTCGCCGCGAGGCTCTCACAAAAGAGCTTTTAGTAGATTATGCACAGCAGATCAAAATGCGCTTTGAAGAAGCGGGATTAACATGGAAAAACCTCTCACTAGCAACCCGCTATGCTCTCACCTATGTCTTGTCCTATGAAAACTTAGATAGGAAAGGTCAGATAGAAGGGGCTTTCACTATTGTAGAAACAATCCTAGCCAAAACCGACTTATCTCGTTTTCCCGCTTACTATGACGAAAAACTCTATAAAACTTTCTTGCGCAGCTTTATTCTGACGCAGCTTTCCACTCCATATAGTTAAATGTCTTCTCAATCTCCGGAGTAGTCAATTCAATTGAATCCAAATTGCTTTGAAGAGTGGATAAGCACCTATCTTTTGGATATTGTCCCTCAAGGGAGAGAAGGATATCACTCGTATTATGAATTGCAATTCCTATTCTTAATTCTTCATCATCCAAGACTCCAAGGCTATTGACTGTCGTTGCTAAATGCATTGGATGATTTAAAGACCCAAAAGTCGACATATAGCCATGAAGTTTTAAGAATGCCGACAAAACAATCCCTTCAGTATAGCTCATTTTGTTGTATAAGAAACTGAAATCTTCCAAATGAATCCCCATCTGAAACCCACCTTTTGGGAAACTCATCGAACGCTTAGTCGGATCAAAACGCATAGTAACCTTCTTTCCCATTAACATTCTTGAATGAGTCATATCTCCCCATCCTCCTTGATCAACAAAATCAGTTGAACCGACTAAAGGGCTTTTGAATGTAATTTCGTAGGTATATAAACTATCCAAATGCTCTTCTACTAGTGCAATCTGATCGAGAAGTAACAGTTTTGTGTTCACAACATTAGCAAGCTTCTTATTCATTAGCGTTGCCCCAACCATTGTCTTAATTACCATCGCACCGTCTGCGTCAGCCCACTTATTTTGAACCTTTTTTTTTGGAATATCATCTATATCTTCAATCACCGGCTCAAAATCTCTAACAGGCGCTGTCAGTTCTCTTTCTAAAAGTTGCTCAAGATTTGGATTCACATAAAACATAAGACGGTTTTTAAACCAATTCCGTTTTTCTTCAAACTTTTTGTTTCCAGAATATAACTCGAATAATCGATTAATTTGTCCAAGAGAAGTGAGTGGGACTGAGGTTACAAAAAACTTTGGAAATATCTCTAGAACCTTCTGGATTTCTTGTTCTTTCTTCTGCATTGCTCGTAACGCACCCACTCTTCCTATATAGCGATCAATCTTTGCACCACTTGTTGCTAGCCGAACAACCTCATAAAATATCGTTTTAAGACATTTTGTAATCCATCTGTCATCAGAACTGTATCTCTCTTCATTGAGAAGATGGGGATCAATACTTCTAAGTTCATCAATGGTTGATTCCAAACTTTGATCTTTAATCATGATCTGATATTCATGAAAAGATTGTCGATAATCCTCAAATTGAGTCCAAATTTTATTCTGATCAGAAAACTCTAATTCGCCTCTCTCTGTCTCAAACCCATGCATAAAAGAAAGAATTTCAGAGTCAGCACCCATAATTATTTTTTCAGTTCCGTAGATATCGTTAACTGTTTTTTTGAATTCTAAACGAGATTGAGTCAAACAGGCTAGGGCCAAGTCCTCTTGGGTTGGCTTAATCTCAGCTATTAATCTTCCTAATTGCACAGAAACATTCATAAACACACCTCATCTTAAATAAGGTTATTATATCAAATAATTAATTATAAATAAACGTAAATTAAATTTCAGAATTAATAATAATTTGAAATGTTTCAGCGCTACGATAAAAAATGATTACTAAATCTCTTTTAGCTTTGCTAACTTTGACATGTTTAAAAAAATAAAAGAAGGCTTCATCCCAGTCCGAAGATAGCGGCACACGGACTCGAACCATGGACCCACGGATTATGATTCCGTTGCTCTACCAACTGAGCTATGCCGCCAGAAAATTAGCGGGGGCAGGATTCGAACCTGCGACCTTCGGGTTATGAGCCCGACGAGCTAACCACTGCTCCACCCCGCGGTAGATTAAATGGTAAGTATAGTCTCACTATGATTTCTTCTCAAGGGAAATGTTTGAACTATGCTAATTTCAGGAAATAAATCCAGATGGTTAGCAAGATCGAACGGGTCATTGGCAGGTTTAGGGTTTTACCGATGACGCAACTGACACAATAGATTTCCGGATGGCCATAGATGACCGAACTGGGCATGCTAAATAGCTATAAAGTGATTCACAGAAAAGCGGAAAGCCTAAAAGGCTTTCAATGAATTATGCAACAAAGCCGTCAAGGCGTTATTTAGTTCTTGCAGTTAGTATTAATTAAATTCCATGTACGAAATGAAACACCAAGTGTTTTTTGAGCAACATACTTTCCCTTCTCACTCATTTCTAAATGAAACTTTGAATCCCTAAAAAGTTTTTCGATTGCTTGTGTGAGATCACTAGGTTTAACTTTCATTCCTCCACCTGCTTCGGTGAGCTGGCGATCGAGGTCCACTTGCTTATGCATATAGGGACCAAAGAGAGTGGGAATCCCCATCTTAGCTGGTTCAAGAATATCATGCCCCCCAATCCCTTTTACGAAACTCCCCCCAACAATGGCAAGGTATGAGAGGCAATAGCAAGCAGGAAGAACTCCCATTTTATCAACAACAGTTACTTGAGGGTGATGAAATGATTCTTTAACTTTCTTAAATCGTTCAGGATGGCGTGGAACAACAAGAACCTTCAGGTGAATATCCTCCGTAAGAAGTGGAAGGAGGGCAGTCAATAAAAGAGCCTCTTCTCCCTCATGGGTCGAGCCCAGGGTGATCACTCGGTCACTTGTTTTGAGCTTCAAACTCTTTCGAAATGTGTCAAGCCTATCAGGCTCTGCTGAAGGGATATCTAACTTCAGGTTTCCCGTAATCGTAAGTTTTTCAGGAGAAATCCCTAGCTTGAGAAACCTTTCAAGATAGCTTTCTCCTTGAAGATAAAAATGATCAACAGAAGAAAATAGGATTCGAGCCAAGGGGCGAAAAGTAAGGTACCGCTTAAGGGATTTTTCGGAGAGCTTTCCATTGACTACAACAATACGCCCTCCACACTTTTTCACCTCAGTCATAACATTCAGCCAATAGTCCCCTTCCACTAATATCAAAAGATTTGGACGAAGAGTTTTTACAAAAGCTTTGATGATCCATGAAAAGTCAAAGGGAAGGAAATGGACTGCATCAGCACCGGGGATTGAGAGTTTCGCTTGCTCCTGCCCGGTTTCTGTCACCGTGGTCACAAAGATAAAAGCATCGGGATAACTCTTTCGGATATGAGGAACAAGAGTAGATAACGCCTTTGCCTCTCCCATTGAAACAGCGTGGAGCCAGATCGTCTCTTTGTCTCCCCCTCTAGGAGCCTTAGGTTTTAAGCGAAGCTTTAAACTCTTCCGGTACTTCTTCTTAAACAGAAAGTCAATAAGAAGTTTCGGAAAGAAAAAAATCAGTAGAGCAAATAGTGCTGCGTTATACAGAAACCGAATCATAATTTTACAACGATATTGAGAAGTTTCTCTGGTACGAAGATCACTTTTACAATCTCTCCGCTGATATGTTTTGCTATTCTTTCATCTTTTTGAGCCGCTCCAAGCAAATCTTCTTTAGTTTGTCCTTTTGGAAGATCCCATTTGCTGCGGAATTTTCCATTGACTTGAATCACATAAGTGACATTTTCCTCAGTCAGGTATTTCGGATCAGCTTTTGGAAAGGGCGTAAAAGTAATGGATTCTTGATTTCCCAGGTGGTTCCAACATTCTTCTGCAATATGTGGAGCAAAGGGAGCTAAGGCTTGGATCGCCATTTTGAGCCCTTCTTTTGAATACGAATCGAGTTTGGAAAAGGCGTTAATAAATTCCATCATTTTAGCAATGGCTGTATTGAAAAGCATTTCCTCAATATCTTTATAAACTCCGTCAACGAGCTTATGTGCAAGTTTTAGCCCTTCATCGGTCTCTTTAACTTTATCAGAAAATACAAGTGCATGAAAACGATCTAAAAAGCGGCGGCATCCACTAATGGCCTCACCATTCCAGAGTTTTTCCTTATCAAAAGGACCCATGAACATTTCATAGAGGCGAAGAGAGTCTGCTCCATACTCTTCGATGATTTCATCAGGAGTGACTCCATTAAGTTTCGACTTAGACATCTTTTCAACAAGCTGCGTTAGCCCCTCGCGCCCTATAGCGTCTTCTGGAGAAACATATCCTCCACCTGGCTCTTTGTATGCTTTTGCAGTGACAAGCCCTTGATTTCGAAGTGTTTGAAAGGGTTCAATTGTTGAAACATACCCACAATCATAAAGGACCTTATGCCAAAAGCGAGAGTAAAGGAGGTGGAGAACGGCATGCTCGACTCCCCCAACATACATGTCGACAGGCATCCAATAGTTTTCTTCTTTGCTGCCCCAAGCACTCTTTTCATTGTGTGGATCACAGAAACGCAAATAATACCAACAAGATCCTGCCCACTGAGGCATCGTATTAGTTTCTCGACGCGCCTTTTTGCCTGTTTTGGGGTCCGTAATATGGACCCACTCAGTAACGTTATCAAGCGGGGTTTTAGACTCCCCCTGAGGCTTATATTCTGTCACTTCAGGAAGCGTTAATGGGAGCTCATCTAAATCTAAAATGCGCTTGGTTCCATCCTCAAAATGGAGAACAGGAACAGGTTCTCCCCAATAGCGTTGGCGAGAAAAGAGCCAGTTACGAAGCTTGTAGGTTGTACAACGCTCACCTATACCTTCTTTTTCCAACCAATCCGCAACAGCAGCCTTTGCAGATTCGATTTCTAAATCATTAATGTCGAGTTTCTTACTTTTCCCATTGATGACTTTTCCACCTGTGTTTGAGCAGCGCTTTCCCGTTAGAATTTCTATGCGCAAGTCTTCTTTTGTCATTCCGGCAGGAACTTCTTCGATATAGGGATCATAGGGAGGGATCACAGGAAGGCCATATTTTTTCACAAATTCGAAGTCTCGCTCATCTCCACCAGGGACTCCCATGACAGCGCCGGTTCCATAGCCCATGAGGACGTAGTCAGTAACCCAAATGGGGATTAATTCATCATTAACAGGATTAATTGCGTAAGATCCAGTCCAAACACCTGTCTTGTTTTTTGCAAGCTCCGTTCTCTCAAAATCACTCTTTTTTGCCGTTTCCTTCAGGTAAGCTTCCACTTTGACTTGTTGCTCCTTTGTTGTAATCTCTTTCACAATAGGATGCTCTGGAGAAACAATTAAAAACGTCGTAGCAAATAAGGTGTCGTGCCTAGTTGTATAAACAGTAATGGGTTGCCTAGTTTCATTCTCTAAAAATGTGACCTTTGCACCATGGCTCTTGCCAATCCAGTTGCGCTGAAGGGTTTTGAGGTGATCGGGCCAGTCCAATGTATCAAGATCATTTAAAAGGCGTTCAGCATACTCGGTGATTTTTAGGACCCATTGTCTTAAAGGACGCCTCTCAACAGGAAAGCTCCCCTCTTTAGATTTCCCATCTTCGACTTCTTCATTCGCAAGAACAGTGCCCAGTTCCGGGCAATAGTTCACAAGAATCTCCGCCTCATAAGCAAGCTCTTTTTCGCAAAGTTTTGTAAAGATCCATTGTGTCCATTTATAGTAGTCAGGATCGCTCGTTGCGAACTCTCGTTCCCAGTCATAACTGAAGCCTAGAGACTGCAGCTGCCGCCGATAGGTGTTAATATTCCTTTCAGTCGTTACTTTTGGATGGGTTCCTGTTCGAATAGCATACTGTTCTGCCTGAAGTCCAAAGCTATCCCATCCCATGGGATGTAAAACGTTGAATCCTTGTTGGCGCTTATAGCGCGCCAAAATATCTGTAGCTGTATATCCAGTAACGTGCCCTACATGAAGTCCTGCGCCTGAAGGATAGGGGAACATATCCAGAATATAGTACTTAGGTTTGTCAGAATCGATGTCTGCTTTAAAAAGATTCTTCTCTTTCCAAAATTTCTGCCATTTTTTTTCAATTACAATGTGATCGTATTTCATAGATGTACTGTTTAGATTTTTAAGAAACAAGCCTAGCAAAACCATAAAAAAAAAGATAGTGTGAAGAGGCTTTGTTGCATAAATATCTGAGGATAAGATAATTCTTGCTTTAGGGTCAGTGAATCTATATATGGATTTGTTTGGGAGCAAAATATGGACACATTTTTCCAAAAAATTTTATAGACTAGATAGTGTAGACACAAGTTTAAATTTGTGCTAAGCAGATTTCTTAAACTTTCAAGGAGAGGTTTAGAAATGGCCGTACCAGCGCACAGACGTCACGATATTTCAGATCGAATTTGGAAAAAACTTGAGCCTTATCTTCCAGGAAGAAGAGGGGGGTAGTGTTGCAAAGATCTTAAAGGCGATTTCCAACGAAAAAGCGGTATGGCAAGTTCAAGATGTAGAGCGTTTTATGGTAAAACATACTCCTATAGAGAAAATTGAGGAAGTTCGTGATCTATTCTGGAAACAAGAAGCAATCATCAAGCTCCAACAGAAAGATTTAAACAATCGATATCCTTGCTACAAAGATATAGGGAAATTCACAACCAAAGAAGTCCTCGAAGAAGAAAAACAGATCCTAAGACACTCCGAGAAGATCAACGATGTAGAGCATGTGAGGTTTCGAGAAAAGCACCTAGAGACATTTTCGCGCACTTTGAGCCCTGAGCAATTACAAGCGTTTAGAGAGCTATCAGGGAGAGAAGGTCTACATGTCTTGGAAGGGTATGCAGAAACCGGTAAAAGCTACGTTTTACGAGCTTTAAAAGAGTTGTACGAAGAAAAAGAAATCAGAGTGCGCGGATTTGGTCCGGATAATGCCACCGCCAATATTCTCAAAGAAAAAGGCTTTAATGCTGAGAATGTTCCTAGATTTTTGTACGCTCAAGAGCATGGCCACAGAGAGATCAAGTCCAAAGAGCTATGGATCGTAGATGAAGCCGGAAAACTGGGGAACCAGTCGCTCAATGAACTCTGCAGGGTAGCTCACGCCCACAAAGCCAAGCTCATCCTTTCCGGAGACTCTTCCCAAATGCCCTCAGTTGATAGAGGAGGGATGTTTCAGGTTTTGGCAGAAAAATATGATGCTTCAAAACTGCACTATATACAACGCCAAAGCTCTCAAGAGCAACGATCTATAACGCAAAGCTTTGCACAAGGAGATATTGAAGCCGCATTAAGAGGGTTGAGCAAGGAAAAATGCCTGAACTTCGAAAGAGACAAAGCTAGCGCAATGGAAAAGCTCATAGTAGATTGGTCTTTTTCTCATTACCTCGACAAATCTAAGTCTTATGACAAATCCCTAATCCTCGCGACCACCAATAGAGAAGTCTATGTACTCAATCAAGCGGCTCACGACGTCCGCATGGTTAAAGGAGAGCTGAAAGAGCAAGAATACTCCTGCAAGACAATGTTTGGTTCTGTGCGCGTTAGTGAGGGTGATTTGATTGAATTCAGGAAGAATGACCGCGCCATTGGTGTAACAAACGGGCTCAAGGGCGAACTTATTAAAGCAGAAGAAAACCGTTTTGTCGTAAAGCTTGATCAGGAGGGAAAAGACAGTTCCAAGTACACCAAGATTGTATCATTTGACCCGAAAGAATATGGCTCTTGGCAACTAGGATATGCGACTACTACCTTCCGATCTCAAGATAGAACGGTAGAGGACACCTACGTTCTCCACAACTCGCTCAATGGAAAACAAACTTCCTATGTAGCCATGTCAAGGCACAAAGAAACTGTCAGTATTTACATTAACAAGAAAGAGTGTGGAGGTTTTAGAGCATTGCAAGAGCAATGCTCCAAAGACGCCTCTAAGGAATCCACACTCTACTTTCACAACGAATATGATCTGCAGAAACAAGCTGAGAAAGAAACATTTGATTGCGAGCTTGAGAAAGCAAGAGAATATGGAACGAAATGGACAAAAGTTAAAGCTTTTGGCAGAGAGTTGAAGGCAAACATCTAGGAGATGGTAGACGATCGTCGGGAAGACAGAGCTGACAAATCAGATGATCATGATTTCTATCAAAACCCTTCAACCGAAAAGTCTGATGCTTCTCAATACGGTGTATCAAAACTTCCTGAGATTAAAATCTATGCTATTGAAAACAAAGCTCTGAAACCTATAGAGCAAGACTTAGAGCGGTAAGCAGATCTGCAAAGAGTTGAAGAAGCGACCCTTCAAAGGCAAGAAATGTAGCTTGAGAAGCTAGCAGTCTATTAAGATCATTGCCAATCTTCAGGGATGGAGTCCATTCAAAATATCGAACGCCTCTTCACCCCTGAGAATGAACGCTCAGTAGTTGTCCTGTGTCAATCTCAATTAGAGGCAAATGAAGCCTCTAGACTCAATGAACAAGAAGGCTACGTGTTTGTTTCTATAGAGAATGCTGCCATTGAAAGCAGCAGCTCTCATGAAAATACTATGCCAGTAGAGAGCTCGCTCCTGTTTGACAAAGAAAATAACGCTGACCTTTCCATCTTAGAGGACAGGAAAATATTGGTACGGGGAAGTGAGTTAGAGCGCCTGGATATACTGGAGCAACTAGCTATCTATGAAAACATGTATGCAAGAGAAATCGAGCATGATTTTCTTTCCTCTGAAGCTTCTCAAGACATGCAGTCGCAAGAAGTCCTGGGCTGTTGGGCAGAGCTAGAAAAGCAAGAAAAACAACTAGATGTTCAACTTGGCATTGAACAAGAAGAGCAGCAGCAAAGAGGGTTTGAACTAAGTCTTTGATGCACCAAAAAAAACAATTTTGCAAAGGAGAAAACTATGCAAACAATGGAAGAATTGCAATACCCAGTAGGGTGGGATGTTAATGCAAGGTCTAAAGATGCAGAAATCGTCTTGAAATCAGTAGAGGCTGAGCAAGAGATGTTCAATCGAGTCGCCTTTGGAGGGGAGCGGATTCTCTATAATTTGAATGGCGCAGAGGTTGCCATCGTTCCTCTAGAGGATTATGCCGTTTTAGAGGGGATAGATCAGTAATTTTTCAATGACAGAGAATATCCTCCGTCCTATACTGGGTATTTCAAATGGAGTAGGTATTCTATGAATAGTGACCAGGAAAATTTGAACGCAGTCGATGCTATGGACTGCGTGAAGAAAGATTATGAATACACAACAGAGTTTGAGCTTATGATATCCACAAGAGACAATTTCCTGACCTGGAAGGATTTTGAATACTAAAATCGCTTAGGGGAAAAGTCATTGAAAGGTTTTTCTATGGAGAGTACAATGGAGCTAATTCGAAAGGAAGAGGACTTCATGTCACACAAAATTAATCCGCGGGTAGATCTCGTCTTCAAGAAAATATTTGGCACCGAAGACAACAAAGACCTGCTCATATCTTTGATTAACTCTATCGTAGGAGAGGAGGATCAGGTTGTCGATGTGACCTTGCTTAATCCCTATAATCAGAAGAATTTCAAAGAAGACAAGCTCTCGATCCTCGACATCAAAGCCGAAGGAAACCACGGAAAGAAGTTCAATATTGAAATTCAAATTACCGATGAGGCTGACTACGACAAAAGAGCTCTATACTATTGGGCGAAGCTGTATACAGATCAGCTCAAAGAAAAAGATGACTATGGAACCCTAGAAAAAGTCATAGGGATCCATATTTTGAATTTCATCTCTATCTTAGACTCTGAAAAGTATCACAATGCCTTCCATATCACAGAAAAAGAAACGGGTCTCCATTACTTTAAGGAACTGGAGCTTCATACAATAGAACTGAAAAAATTCAATGACGGCCTAGGGAAAGAATTTGAAGATATTGGATCCAAAATTCAGAATGCCCTAGATCTCTGGTCTGCGTTTCTGCTTAGAAATGATCTGATCAGTACAGCTAGCTTGCCAAAATCTTTGGACAATGTACCTGTTAAAAAAGCGATCGATGTGCTCAACGTCATGAACTTTTCAGCTGAAGAGCGTGAAATCTATGAAGGAAAGCTCAAGTGGCTGAGAATTGAAGCAAACACGTTGAAGAAATACGAAGAAAAGGGACGCGAAGAAGGACTTGAAAAAGGACGCGAAGAAGGCATTGAGAAAGTTGCGCAGGCTCTTTTGCAGCAAGGGCTAGCTCCTGCTCAAATTTCCAAGGCAACGGGCCTTTCTGAAGAAAAAATCCTCACTCTTGAAACAAAATGAGAGATTTGCCAAAAAACAGCTTCTATATTTGAGCTGTGTTAGCCCGATACGTTTCTGCTTTTGTGTTTGTATTGCTCAAACCAAAAAACCCGCTAAGGCGACTTGGAGCTCTTAATTGTCATTTTTTAGCAATCCATAGTTTATTATTTGTCATCCTTTGGTTTTTCCCCCAGTTTACCATAAATGTCAGATTAAGTTTTGCTATCTGCGGTTTATCTTACACATAATATAATGGTCCCAGAAATTCGAGCCACTTGCTAAGCTAGTTTTCTCCGAGCAAAAGGAGAACAGAAATGGCAAAAACAAGAAAAAAATATTCCGCTGAATTTAAGCTGAAGGTGGTGCTTGAAGTTTTGAAAGGAGAGAAAACGGCAGGAGAGCTTGCTGGGAAATTTGAAGTTCACCCTTTAGTCCTTGGAGGGTGGAAAAGACACTTTAAAGCCACGGCAGCCCAAATTTTTGAGAAAAGCAATAAGCGTTTGATTACCAAAGAAGAGGAGCAGGAAAAAGGAGAGTTATTTGAGCAAATTGGAAGGCTAAAAATGGAGCTGGAATGGCTTAAAAAAAAGTACACGGCTTTGAGTTAGCTCTGAGAAAATCTCTTATAGATGCAGGTGATACTGAGCTATCACAGAGAAAGCAGTGTGAGCTTCTGGGATTAAGTAGATCGACCCTATACTACGTTGAGAACATTCCTAAAAAAGAAGACTTAGACTTAATGAAAGCAATTGATAAAGAATATCTTAGAAACCCATTTTATGGGAGACGTAGGATGACATTAGAAATGCGCGACCAAGGATTTTTCGTTGGAGAAAAAAAAGTCAGGACTGCCATGAAAAAAATGGGATTAGAAGCGATTTACCCAAAGCCTAATTTGAGCAAGCCACATCAGGAGCACAAGAAATATCCATATTTGATGAGGTCTGTAAAGGTAGACCGTTCTGACCAAGTGTGGGCTGCAGACATCACGTATATTCCGCTTCAAGGTGGATTTGCATATTTATTTGCAATTATTGATTGGTACAGCAGGTTTATCCTTGAATGGGAGCTCTCAAATCTCCTTGATACAGATTTTTGCATAGAGGCTTTGGAAAGAAGTTTGAAAAAAAACTGCCCAGAAATTTTCAATACAGATCAGGGAGTGCAGTTCACAAGCTTGTGCTTTACTAAGAGATTAGAAAAAGAGGGTGTGAAAATCAGCATGGACGGGAAAGGGAGAGCTCTTGATAATATTTTCATAGAGCGTCTTTGGAGAAGTGTGAAGTATGAGGATATTTATCCTAAAGGGTATGAAAGCCTTAAAGAACTAAAAAAGGGACTAGAAGTGTATTTTGAGTTTTATAATGGACAGCGCCGTCACCAGAGTTTGGGATATCAGACGCCGTCAGAGATCTATTATGGAACAGGCCTTGAGGTCTAAAGAAGGAATAAGAACTGAATTTAACATCAGGAAAAACTAGCTTAACTTTTGCAAATTTTGGTCTTGACGTCTGGGACCACCATAGTTAGTGACTTGATTTCCTTGGCGATTCCCTTTTCAGAAGCATAAAGGGGAGCAACCCAGATATATGAGATGCTGTCCATGTAGCAAACATATGGTGCATTACGGAAATTTCCCTATAGGAAGACGTCTCTGCCTCCCCATTCACAGAAATCTGCGTGAGTTATACCCAAAAGAATTAAAGAGCTCTCTTATTTGCTTTAATCTTTACGTAGTGCAAACTTTGAGAAAGGAGCCTAGATATTATCTGAAACAGTATTATTTATTTTCATCCTTAAGGAAATCAACAAACCTTGATCGTCGGCTTGTATTTTTCCTAGGTTGTGTTGAGAAATTTCCATAAATGGTGCAAGCTGACTTCCTGAAGAAGGAGATCTATATGCTATACCCGCATAAAATAAATGACCACGCCTGGTCGAAACTTTACGAATATCTGAGTAATTACCCCAAAATACACACAAATAACAAAGAGAAAACTCGTTGCTTTGTAGAGGCTGTATTTTGGATTGCCAAGAGCGGAGCACAATGGCGTTTGCTACCAAAGGAATATGGAGACTGGAATGCCGTCTATCATCGTTTTGCAGACTGGGCTGAACATGGTGTGTGGTACAAGATGCTCTACTATTTTTCAAATGATCCAGACATGGAATATATTATGATCGACAGTACAGTCCTCCGCGCTCATGCCTGTGCCGCAGGAGCCAATAAAAAAAAACCGGAGGTCAAAACGAGCAGGCCTTAGGTCGATCCTGTGGAGGTTTTACGACTAAAATTCATAGTATCTGTGATGCATTAGGTAATCCACTTGATTTTATTTTAACAGGTGGTCAAGCAGCTGATTGTCATCAAGCTATTCCTTTGCTCAAGGGTAGGGATTACAAAGGATTATTGGCTAACAAAGGCTACGACAGCAATGCAATCATTGATCATGTAAAGAGCATCGGAGCTGTTGCCATCATTCCCTCAAAGAAAAATCGCATTGATCATCGAGAGCATGATAAAGACATATATAAAGAACGACACAAAATCGAATGTTTATTTGGCTTCCTCAAACATTATAGACGATTGTTTTCTCGGTTCGAGAAGTTAGCATCAAGGTTCAAGGCATTCCTTCATTTTATCGCGGCTCTCCAATGGTTAAAGTAAATTTCTCAACACAACCTAAGTCTCTGCATAAATTCTGCCGGAGTCTGTTACTTTTTTTTGCAGTGCTTACTAAATCAGTTTGAATAATATCAAAATCAGAAGAACACAATATTATATTAGATAAAGAAGAAATAATATGCCTAGATAATGACTTTAATTGATCGTTTGTTTGAAACGTAATAGAAGGTTGGAGACGCGGGATTTCATTTTTTGCCCATAGCTTTGTTTTTGTTAGTTCACCATCTCCATCATCATGTTTTAAACAAGTATATGGTTTAGAAAAAAATAAGGCAAAAACACATTTTATCATAATCACCTCTTATATAATAATTAAGGATTATCCCTTCTAGCTCCTAGAATAGCACTCATAAAAGGAGATGATATTAAAGCAACCCCTGTTATTATAGCAACAGCCCCCAATGTTTTATTGCGATCTGTCTCTTTATCTTTTCCAGCCAGTCTCTCAATCCCTTGAGCCACAATAAGCATTCCACAACCAGCCAGAAAATAAGCAGCTCCTTTACTCATTGTATGAAGATTCCCAAGGTTTTTTTGAAGGTGATGTGCAAACCTTTTAGGCTTATTTTTAGACAAATATGTCATCTTCGTTATAACTTCAGATAGGGCTGAGTCTTCTGTAAAAAAAACTATTTAAAGCTATAGCAGCAGCTTGATCTGGATTTTCAGAACAGGCTTCATATAAAAGGAGGAGCAGTTGAGAGATAGAAAAGCCCTGTCGATACTTTGTCTTGTTTGGTGGAAAGAGCACTTGATAGAGAAGTAAATCAAATAGAAGCTGATCGAGGTAGTTCATTTGAAAAAAGAAGAGAAGAACTTAAACGTGGAAGATCAATGAGTTAAATTCATGCGGTCAAAAAAAAGGAGCCCTGAGATAGAGCTCCAAATCTTAATTTATTCCTGTTGGAATTAGGACGGTAATCTATCCATTATCTGAGAAAGAACTCCCAAAACTGCAGATTGATTAGCATCAATTTTAGTTGATAGGGATTCTTGGACAGCTTTTATTTCTCCCTCCAATTCCTTTGTTTTTGATAAAGACATGCTTGCTTGTTGCGTCATTTCTTTAACAGATGCTGTAATTTCGTCTATAGCTGCAATGACTGGTTCCTGTCTTCTTTCTGACCTATCTTCTACATCAGAAAATTGCTGCAGTGTTTGTGAACAAAGTGTATCTATTTTCCTGCTTACATCTGCTAGTTGGGCTTGCAGGGCACCTTGGTTTCCATCTATTTTTGAACTGAGACTATTCAGCGATTGTTGGGTTTGATAAGACTGATTAGTCGAAGGGATGCTTCTTAATGAAGTTTGTTGGATTTTTGTATCTACTTCATCAAATTTTCTTTTCAAAGGCCCAGTTCGAAGTTGAGAATCTAATTCCCCTCGAAAAACACTAGAAAAATTTTCGATAGTTAGTGGGCTACTCATAACCTTGCTCCTTGTAGTTTTTATTGTTTAGAGCCCGATATGATACTCTCTGTCTTGATTAACCGCCATCCGGTTCTGTTGCAAAAAATGCGTTCTCGATAAAAAATTTTTTAAAACTTATGCTTGGTCCTATCAAAAACAGAGCAGGAAACAAAAGTGAATCATCAACATCCATTTAAGTGGCGCCATTATTCAGCAGAAATCATATTACTTTGCGTTCGATGGTATTTACGTTACAACCTCAGCTATAGGAATTTGGAAGAGACAATGAATGAGAGTGGATTGAGTATTGACCACACAACAATTTATCGATGGGTCCAAAAATATGGACCAGAAATCAGGAAGAAAATTAAGTCGTTTGTAGGGAAGCCTAATGATTCATGGCGTGTTGATGAAACCTATCTCAAAGTGAAAGGAAAGTGGATCTACTTCTATAGAGCAATCGACTCTAAAGGAAAAACAATCGATTTTTACTTAAGCGAAAAACGCGATGTAGTCGCCGCATTAACATTCTTTTGTCAAATCTCTAGCTTTGGGAAACCTAGGGTGATTAATGTCGATAAATATGCTTCCTATCCTCCAGCATTTAACACGATGAAAAAGAGTAAAGGGTTCCCTAAAAAAACGAAACTTCGTCAGATCAAGTACCTCAACAACGTTTTGGAACAAGACCACAGGCCCATTAAAAGACAGCACAGATGTGCCATGGGATATAAGAGTTTAGAGACCGCGAGAAACACCATTGCAGGCATTGAAGCCATGCACATGATTTTCAAAGGACAAATTGATGAGATCTCGGATGCAAACGCCCGAGATGTAAAGATATTCATTGAAGATCTCTTTGAGGTCAGAGGCTTAGCCGCCTAACGAAGGGAAATCTAGAAAAGAGGAAGCTTCCATTCGGAGATGAAGATCTTTGCAACACTACCATTCAGAGTACACAAACTTTAAAAGGAAAGGCCATGTATATCAGAAATATACGATTAAAATCCAACCAACGCCCGAAAAAAAACGGCATATCCTAAACCAAGAAAACCACAAGCCTAGAAACTAAATTGTATCTGACACCTTCAAATTCAGAAGTTGTTACCTTCTCAGCCCTTGTTTCCTCAGGCTTGATTTCTACTTTCTCTTGATGGGAGACCTTCTTTTCTCCGAGGGTATTTAAAATTTATTTTAAGCGATTTTGAAAAGGTCTTTATTTTCTTAATAGGATTACATTACTTACATCCAGATATCGCACCCTAGCACCCTTTAAAAAAGAGAAATTTTCGCACTTTTCTAATTTTTTCCGATTCATTGCGATCCTTTGAGGTGTTTTACTTCTTCTTTGGTCAACCCTGTATCTTCAATAATCTCTTCAATGGGACGATTGCGTTTTAACATTCTGCTAGCAATTTCTATAGATTTACTTTTTTCTCCTTCCTCACGTCCTTCTTCGCGTCCTTTCTCTTCGTATTTCTTTAGGGTATTTGCTTCGATTCTCAGCCACTTGAGTTTCCCTTCATAGATCTCACGCTCTTCATCTGAAAAATTCATTACATTGAGAACGTTTATCGCCTTTTTCACTAGAGCGCCATCTAAGGAAGCTTCCAATTTAACTTTGCTGAGGAGATCTCGTCGTAGTAGAAATGCAGACCACAGATCTAGGGCATTTTGAATTTTGGATCCAATATCTTCAAATTCTCTCCCTAGCCTGTCGTTGAATTTCTTCAATTCTATTGTATGAAGCTCAAGCTCTTTGAAATAATGGATCCTTGTTTCCTTTTCTGTGATATGGAAAGCATTGTGATACTTTTCAGAGTCTAAGATGGAGGTGAAGTTCAGGATATGGATTCCGATAACTTTTTCGAGGGTGCCATAGTCATCTCTTTCTTTAAGCTGCTCTGCGTAGAGCTTTGCCCAATAGTATAGAGCTCTTTTGTCGTAATCGGCTTCATCTGTAATTTGGATTTCAATGTTAAACTTTTTGCCGTGATCTCCTTCAGCTTTTATATCTAAGATGGAGAGCTTGTCGTTCTTAAAGTTCTTCTGGTTGTAGGGATTGAGCAGGGTCACATCAACAACGCGATCTTCTTCTCCTACAATAGAATTAATCAAGGAGATGAGGAGATCTTTATTTTCTTCTGTGCCAAATATTTTCTTAAAGGTTATGTCGATCCGCGGATTAATTTTTTCCGACATTAAAGGCTTCTCCATATTATCTGCAACCATTGTACTCCCTATAGAAAAACCCTTCAATAAATTCTTATTCAAGGAATTAGTAGTCGTAGTCTTTCCATGTCAGGAAATTGTCTCTTGTGGACATCACAAGCTCTGCTGCGTATTCATAGCTTGTTTTCTCACTATTCAGTCTGATATCAGCAGGATCGCCCGTTGCATCGATTGTTTCAAAATTTTTCTCTTCCCTGTCCATAGAGTACATACTCCCATGATAGTTTGTAGTATAGTAAAGAGGGATGTTCTCTGTTACTGAAAAACTACTGATCCATCCTCTCCAGAACCGCATAGTCCTCTAGAGGAACAATAGCAACCTCGGCGCCATTGAAATTGTACAAAATACGCTCTCCTCCAAAGGCAACCCGATTAAACATTTCTTGCTCTTCTTCTTTCGATTGTAGCACGATCCCTTCATCTTCAGTCTCGTGTCCTTCGTTGAGCTCCCATCCTAATGGGTATTGCACAGCTTCTAAAGCTTTCATATATTCTCCTTAATGTATGTTTTTGTTGGGCTTACAAACTCAAGTCAAACCCACGTTGGTGTTGTTCTTCTTCAATGCCAAGTTGAATATCTAATTTTTTTTCCAAATCTTCAACTTCCTGCCAGTCACCTCTCACCGCTTCTCCATCTTACCAGTCTTCAAACTCAAACTCATTTGCTGCTGAAAAATCATAGTCCGTTGTCTGAACGTGAAGGCTATTTTGATTTTCTATCTGTTCTAAGGTATCCAGGCGTTCCATCTCCGAGCCGCAGACTAATAACTTGCGATCTTCTAGTGCGGATAGATCTAACACTTCTTCTGATGCAGCATCTTGAGAATCTAAAGCCAAAAACACAAAACCCTCTTGCTTGCAGTTTTTATTTGCTTCAGCTGCTGCCTCTTGAGAAGTGCATAGCACGACGATGGCTCGTTCATTCTCAGGCGTGAAGATGTTTTCGATATTTTTGATTGGCTCTAACCCCTCAGACTGACAATGCTCTTGGTAGGCTGCTAGTTTCTCTTGCATGATGCCCTGTCTAAGCACTCTTTCTTGCTCAATCTGCTTGTACTGATCGAGTTCTTTTAGGGCCTCCTTGGATAGGTTGAGGCCATAGATAGGATCTTCAAGCTTTGATGCCCCATATTCAGGGGTCTCAGATTTTTCGGTTGAAGTGTTTTGATAGAAATCATGGTTATCGGATTTGTCAGCTCTGTTTTCCTGACGATCGTCTAGTATCTCCTGGATGTTTGCCTTTAACTCTCTTCCAAATGCTTTAACACGAGTCCACCTAGTACCATATTCTCTTGCTTTTTCAAGCCCGCGATCAAATGTCTCTTTCTCGGCTTGTTTCTGCAGATCATATTCGTTGTGGAAGTAGAGTGTGGATTCCTTAGAGGCGTCTTTGGAGCATTGCTCTTGCAATGGTCCAAAACCCCCACACTCTTCCTTGTCAATGTAAACACTGACAGTTTCTTTGTGCCTGGACGTGGCGACAAAGGAGTGGCAAGGGTTTGCTAAAAAAGCGCAGTTAGAAAAGCTTCTTAAGGGGGTTGACCATCAGGTGCAAGCTGTAGGAAGTCAATCGTCTAAAAGTGGAGAGGAGGAATGAATATGGCCTCTGATAACAAGATGCTAGCGTTTTTGAAAAGGTCTTTGGAAAACCCTCACTTTGATCAACTGGAGCTTTGCCTTTGGGCAGTTGAGGGCGATCAGTTGGCGTTTGTTTAGATGGAAACTTCGAAGCGTATTTTTTTGAACAGGTGGTTTTTAGCGATGATTGCTATTGGATCGGTTGCTCTAGCTTGTTCCATATCAGCTGTGCATGTTTTCCATCTAAAACCTTGTGTGATGTGCAAGCTTCAAAGGATTCCCTTTGCTCTTTTGATTGTGAACTCTGGGTTTGGGCTCTTGAGCTCTTATAAGCAAGGGTTTTTTAAGGTAACGCGGGGATGTTTAGCTTTGGGGATTGTCCTTGGGGTGGGACATTTTTTGATGCAGATGGGTGCTGTGCCAGATTTTTGTACTTCAAAGCGGGGTTTTGATACAGCTGAGGAATTTTCAAGGATGCTAAAAACTTCAAAATGTTCTGATATAGCTTGGTCGATTTTTGGTGTGCCGGTTTCTCTATTAAATGCGATTCTTCATGGAGGTGTTTTGGGGGTGGGGTGTCGTTTGAAGGCTAAGAAGAATGTGATAGGAGTCTGTTGATGGAAACTCAGGTGGTTGTGAATAGGTTTTATCCGGAGGAGTTTAGGCGCAAAGCGGATAGTGAAAAGTACCTTTCTAAGGGGACATGCGAGGTGCATCTTCTTTTGGGGGAGATCGCAATGGATGTCAAAAACATTACCTATCGGATAGATCATGAAGGGAAGATCCTTTTAAAGGCGCCTTTTAGGATCCACTCGAATAAGAGGGCTGGGATCAAACCAAGGCTTGTTCCTTCTATTGTTTTTAAGGAGCCTGGGGTATGGGGGCAAATTGAAGAGGCAATCAAATCTGAGCTCTCTAAAAAGGCTTTAGCGCTTCCTAGAAGGGAATGTTTGCAGCTGGATTTGTTTGAGCAAACTAGTATAACGTATTAGAAGTGTAGGAGGATCTATGGATTTTTTGCTTAAGGGAATCCCCAACAACCTAGACTACAATAGACTAGAAAGCTACATTTCTTCCTGTGCAAAGACATTTACTTTGAAAGCATTAGCTTCGCAACAGCCTGCTCAATCAACTTGGAATGCCACGCTATCTATTCCACATAAAATCAGTGCTTTAATGATTCTTGAGCTGTTGGATAATGAAAAAAATGGTCATGGTAATATTTCAATTAGAGTCCTAACGATAGGTGAAGCAAGCTCGATAGTCAGTGTCTAAAGCGTGTTAACTTAATCATTTAATATTCAGTTACTTAATGTGTTATACTGGCATTTCTTGTCTTAGGGTGGAGGTAGATTAAAATCGGGGTTTGCAAAATCCATCCAAATAAGCTAGAATTGGGGAAGTAAAAGAGGAAGAGTCCTCTTAGCGAGTGGTATATGGTAGCAAGCAAGTTTCTTAATCCTCGGAATGATTTGGCCTTCAAGCGTATCCTTGGAAGTGCAAAAAATAAGGATATCCTTATTCACTTTCTGAATGATGTGCTTGATAGATCGTCACCCGTAGAAGAAGTTATGTTTTTAAAAACAGTTCAAGATCTCGAAATTGCCCCTCTGCGAGTTTCAGTTGTTGATGTTATGTGTGAAGATCAAAATAAAAATCGTTTCATTATAGAGATGCAACTCTCTCATGAAAAGGGGTTTGATCGACGTGCTCTCTACTATGCGGCTAGAGCTTACTGTTCGCAGAGGACAAAAAAGAAAAAATTTTATGATTTAAAAGACGTCTATTTTCTTGCAATCACAGACTTTGCGCCTTTCCCGAAGAAAAAAACGTGGTTGTCTCGAATAGGACTTAAGGACCTAGAGACAAATGAACATGATATCGATGCTATTCAGCTTTTATTCATGCAGCTTCCTTTGTTTAAGAAAACAAAAAAAGATTTAGAAACAATGAGCCTTCGAGAAAAATGGGCTTATTTCTTTAAATATGCTGAAGAAACAAAAGAAGAAGATCTGGATAAAATCATAGGACAACATAGAATCATCAAAAGAGCCTACGATGAACTCGATCGTTTTAGCTGGTCTGAAAAAGAGCTAAATAACTATGAATCAGTTGAAATGAAAAAAGCAGCAGATGAAGCGATTAAAGAGGCTGTTTTTGAGCAAGGTATCAAGAAAGGTGCTGCAAAAGAGAAACGAGAAATCGCACTAGTGTTGCTTAAACAAGGTCTAGATCCTGCTCAAATTTCTAAAGCTACAGGCCTAGACGAAGAGGAAATCCTTTCCCTCCACAACCGTAAAATCCCATCCTGAGAACCGAAGATAGATACATAAAATTATTGAAAATAAATAGGTTGTGAAAATAACCACATGATAAAAACATAAAATGGCCTCAGAAGAGTTTCTGGGCCAGAAAAAATACTTTCTGCTCTATTTTCAAGATGTGGATCTGTTCTGGAAAATTTTTCGAGTGAACTATATTGATTTTTTCTATTCTTACAGTCTCCCCCACAGACGAGTCTCTTTTGAAGATGTTATATCTGGCTTCTGATGGAGTGCAAAAGAAGTGGACATTGCCTGTAAGGGGCTGGAAAGAAGCCATCTCATATTTTGGGATAGCTTACGAAGATAGGATCTCAAAAGGAGTTGAGGCCTAATGACCGTTTACACAGTTTAGATTACACTCCCTTCTTTATGGGAGTGATCTCCACTGTCATAAAATTAACCTTAAGTCTGGCTTGGCTTTTTAAGCATATAGATCGGTACTCTCATTAGTTCTGTTATTGAGTGTCCACTCACTCCTTTTTCAAAGATCAAAAATCCATCTCTATGAACTACTCTCTGTATCACATCACATTTTCCAACAATGGAAACATGAAGGTCGTCACATTGTCTTTTTATATCAGAGTACTGAGATTGAATGTTAATACATTCATAAGGCCGTGTGTTATCATCAAAATGCGTCCCTTCTTCACAGCCTTGGCAAACTATTCCTAATTCATCCGGCGTCTGGTGCATGATGGCGTTCATGGCACTGGGGTATTTATTATGCACGGAGACAAATGTCATCATTGATGAATCCGCTCTTTTTGGTCTTAATATCAAAGTAGGAAAAGAAAATGAAAGCAATGTTTCACTCTCTTTCATTTCAGGAAGTTGATCCAAACGGGTCAACGTTGTCATCACATTGTCTGCAATTCTTAAGCTTAGGCTTTCTGGTTTTCCTTGTGGGTTATGCCCACTTGAATTGCCAAAAATATTAAAAAACCTAGAGGCAAATGCTGTTTCTAATTCTAACGTAAAATCAGTGGACATAATTTGAGAATCATTAGGCGAAATAGCGCAAGAAGTTCCCATTCTTATACATTCATTATTTATCTCTGGGCGAGCAACTTCGTTTGACATTTTTTGGAAACTGGCTTTTTGATCTTCTGTAACCTCTTTCATGGAAGCTTTGGTTTCTCGTGAAATTTTGATTTCTTGAACAATTCGAGGACTAATTAACTCAAACTGTAGTACAACACTAGGTAAAGCCGAAATTTCAGCTTCAATTTTTAAAGATTCTATTAAACGCTGAATATCTTTTTCCCATACTTCTACCATATTCATAAATTTTGTTGCATCAGGAGGAATTCCTGCGGCTGGGCGAAAATCTTCGAGATTTTGTACTCCCAATTGCTTTAATTCTAATGACAAATGCCTTTGTGAGGTTTTAAAAATTTCACTAATTCGATCAACTTCAATTGAATCAGACTGTTCTGATAAGGAAGTTGAAAGATCCTTAAAAGCAGCTCTAGTATGAGGGTTAAACTCGTATTGCTCTAATACACTTAAGATCTCCAAAGTCTCATTACATACTTTTTTGAAACGTATTTTTGATACTGTATCGGTTTTTCCAGAACTGGGGTTTCCTTTATCTACTTTTTCTAAAGGGCTTTTAGAAAACTCTTCAGGTCCAGAAATTGGTGGAATTGACATTCATATCTCCTATACACATTAGACTATCTAATCTGCTAATAGCAAAAAAAAATTTATTAATAAAAACTAATTTAATATTTTTTAACTGGGTAACTATTTACTGAAAACCAATAACTTAAAATTTTTATTTATAAATCCAAGCACCAATTCTATTGAAATCTGTCGTCTTATCATATAAAATATGGACTAAATACAACCAGTAAGGAGGTTATTATGTCTGCAATTAGTAGTTTCGCTTCTCAGCAAGGAAGATATGCTTCTGAATTTTCTAAGACTGTCGATGATTACATTGAAAGACACGCAGATGAGATCCATCTTTTAGCTAAAAATCTTGTATCTGAATTATCTGACTGTTCTCTCTCAGATGAGAAATTAAAAGAACTTATAACCAAAAAAGTTACAGGTAAAATGCCTGATTTGAATGATGCAAATATGAAACAGCTCAGGCATAGTGTCATAACTTCGATATTTTGCTCGATATAGTTAATATACAAATTTGAGGCCTGGCAGGGAACCTTCCTCTAAGGGGTTTGAAGCCCAACGGTACGGAAACGTACGCTAAGGAATTTCAACAATCTCTCACAGCTCATTTAATGCCCTCAATTTTCCCTTCATAAGGTTTTCCGACAACGTGAATGAATAGTGTCCCAGAACATTAACATGCTCATAGCCAAGAGGCGACAGTCTTGCTTCATCTTCTCCTCTAATTTCAAACGATTTGTCTCTTAAATGGTTCAATGAGGCCCCCATATAAATTGTATTCCACAATACCACAGCATTGGTGACTAATCCTAAGGATCCAAGCTGATCTTCCTGGCCTTCGCGATATCTCTTGCGAATCTCACCACGTTAACCATGACAAATCACACGAGCCAGACTATGTCTTCCTTCGCCACGATTCAGTTGGGTCAATATACGACGGCGATAGTCCTCGTCATCGATGTAGTTCAGAAGGTAAAGAGTTTTGTTGATGCGACCAACATCGATGATAGATTGTGCCAAGCTGGAAGGACGATCGCTTTTTAAGAGCAAACGAATCAGTTCTGATGCATGGACAGTTCCTAGCTTCAGAGATCCAGCGATTCTCATCATATCGTCCCAATGCTCTTCAATCCGGTGTGTATTTATACATCCACGAGCTAATTTATCGAGTGGACCATAATCTGCGCCCTTATCTATTCTCCAAAACACTGCTTCACCAGCGTCAGCTAAACGGGGAGAGAACTGATATCCCAGTAACCAAAATAATCCAAAAATCATGTCACTTGTCCCGGAAGTATCTGTCATGATTTCTGTTGGATTTAATCCTGTCTGCTGCTCTAAGAGGCCTTCCAATACAAAAATGGAGTCTCTCATAGTTCCAGGGATAACAATGCCGTGAAACCCAGAATATTGATCCGACATAAAGTTGTACCAGGTGATCCCTCTATTCGAACCAAAATATTTTCTATTTGGACCTGCATTAATGGTGCGAACAGGTATGGTGGTCCCAGACGTCAAGACCAAAATTTGCAAAAGTTAAGCTAGTTTTTCCTGATGTTAAATTCAGTTCTTATTCCTTCTTTAGACCTCAAGGCCTGTTCCATAATAGATCTCTGACGGCGTCTGATATCCCAAACTCTGGTGACGGCGCTGTCCATTATAAAACTCAAAATACACCTCTAGTCCCTTTTTTAGCTCTTTAAGGCTTTCATACCCTTTAGGATAAATATCCTCATACTTCACACTTCTCCAAAGACGCTCTATGAAAATATTATCAAGAGCTCTCCCTTTCCCGTCCATGCTGATTTTCACACCCTCTTTTTCTAATCTCTTAGTAAAGCACAAGCTTGTGAACTGCACTCCCTGATCTGTATTGAAAATTTCTGGGCAGTTTTTTTTCAAACTTCTTTCCAAAGCCTCTATGCAAAAATCTGTATCAAGGAGATTTGAGAGCTCCCATTCAAGGATAAACCTGCTGTACCAATCAATAATTGCAAATAAATATGCAAATCCACCTTGAAGCGGAATATACGTGATGTCTGCAGCCCACACTTGATCAGAACGGTCTACCTTTACAGACCTCATCAAATATGGATATTTCTTGTGCTCCTCTTCCTTGGTAATCAAACGCTTATTGCTTTTCTCAAAAATTTGGGCTGCCGTGGCTTTAAAGTGTCTTTTCCACCCTCCAAGGACTAAAGGGTGAACTTCAAATTTCCCAGCAAGCTCTCCTGCCGTTTTCTCTCCTTTCAAAACTTCAAGCACCACCTTCAGCTTAAATTCAGCGGAATATTTTTTTCTTGTTTTTGCCATTTCTGTTCTCCTTTTGCTCGGAGAAAACTAGCTTAGCAAGTGGCTCGAATTTCTGGGACCATTATATGAGTCTTTTTCTTAATTGCCAACAGGCTGCATGAGATTCATTTACCAACTTGTTTTTTATAAACTCATTGATTGGATAAAATGTGGTTCTCTCAGCATGGTTGAGAATGTAATCATCAGGGTCCTTCATATAAAAAGTAATATGAATTAAGTGTCATAATCAGATGAATCACTATCTGTTTTGCAAACATAGGCATGCCAATTATGTTTTTGATAGTAGACACTATCTAATGTAACTAATTGATTTACAAACGACTGGATTTTTTTTGCAAAATTTTCAATAGAAACCTTTCCAGTGGAATCTTTTGCCTGCTCAAAAGGTTTATTAACAACCTCGTCGTTCATCTTAATAAAAATAAACTCCCTTAAAAGATTCTCTACAGGAGCACCTCTACCTCCTCTAGTCATTTCATGCTCGTATCCTGGATACCTTTGAGAGGTAAACTTTCTTTTTGTATGTAAGCCATACCAACTTCTTACTGCAGCATCTAGAATGTTATAAACTTTTGCCTGCCTCCAATCTTCATCGGGTATAGTTATATGTACTCTATCTCCAGGTTGTTGCATTTGGTTTGCCGATTCAAAAAACTTCCTTATGATGGATGGGAGGGTTTGATCATCATAACGGCTATTATCGTATTGAAGATCTCTTTGAGGTCAGAGGCTTAGCCGCCTAACGAAGGGAAATCTAGAAAAGAGGAAGCTTCTATTCGGAGATGAAGATCTTTGCAAAACTACCATTCAGAGTACACAAACTTTAAAAGGAAAGGCCATGTATATCAGAAATATACGATTAAAATCCAACCAACGCCCGAAAAAAAACGGCATATCCTAAACCAAGAAAACCACAAGCCTAGAAACTAAATTGTATCTGACACCTTCAAATTCAGAAGTTGTTACCTTCTCAGCCCTTGTTTCCTCAGGCTTGATTTCTACTTTCTCTTGATGGGAGACCTTCTTTTCTCCGAGGGCCTTTAAAATCTATTTTAAGCGATTTTGAAAAGGTCTTTATTTTCTTAATAGGATTACATTACTTACATCCAGATATCGCACCCTAGCACCCTTTAAAAAAGAGAAATTTTCGCACTTTTCTAATTTTTTCCGATTCATTGCGATCCTTTGAGGTGTTTTACTTCTTCTTTGGTCAACCCTGTATCTTCAATAATCTCTTCAATAGGACGATTGCGTTTTAACATTCTGCTAGCAATTTCTATAGATTTACTTTTTTCTCCTTCCTCACGTCCTTCTTCGCGTCCTTCTTCGCGTCCCTTTTCTTCGTATTTCTTCAACGTGTTTGCTTCAATTCTCAGCCACTTGAGCTTTCCTTCATAGATTTCACGCTCTTCATCTGAAAAATTCATCACATTGAGAACGTTTATCGCCTTTTTTACTGGAGCGTCATCTAAGGAAGCTTCCAATTTAACTTTGCTAAGGAGATCTCGTCGTAGTAGAAATGCAGACCACAGATCTAGAGCATTTTGAATTTTGGATCCAATATCTTCAAATTCTTTCCCCAGACTATCGTTGAATTTCTTCAGCTCTATTGTATGAAGTTCCAGCTCTTTAAAATAGTGGATCCCTGTTTCCTTTTCTGTGATATGGAAAGCATTGTGATATTTTTCAGAGTCCAAGATGGAGGTAAAGTTTAAAATATGGATCCCTATGACTTTTTCTAGAGTGCCGTAGTCATCTTTTTCTTTGAGCTGCTCTGCATAGAGCTTTGCCCAATAGTATAGGGCTCTTTTATCGTAATCAGCTTCATCGGTAATTTGGATTTCGATGTTGAATTTCTTACCGTGGTTCCCTTCAGCTTTGATATCTAAAATGGAGAGCTTGTCATTTTTAAAATTTTTCTGATTGTAGGGATTGAGCAGGGTCACATCAACAACCTGATCTTCTTTTCCTACAATAGAATTAATCAAAGAAATAAGAAGATCTTTGTTTTCTTCGGTGCCAAAGATTTTCTTGAAGGCCAGGTCTACTCTAGGATTGATTTTTTCGGTCATTAGATACTTCTCCACATCATCTGCATCTATTGTACTCCCCACAGAAAAACCCTTCAATTGTTTTTCTTTCAAGGAATTAGTAGTCATAGTCCTTCCATGTCATGAAGTTGTCTCTTGTGGATATTACGAGCTCAAGCTCTACTGTGTATTCATAGCCTGTTTTCTCAATATCCACTATGATATTGGTAAAATCGCCCGTTGCATCCACTTCCTTCAAGTTTTTCTCATCACTAAACATAGAGCACCTACTCTCTTGATACTTTTAGTATAGGAAGGGGGGGGGTTCTCTGTCACTGAAAAACTACTGATCCATCCCCTCTAGAACCGCATAGTCCTCTAGAGGAACAATAGCAACCTCGGCGCCATTGAAATCGTACAAAATACGCTCTCCTCCAAAGGAGACCCGATTAAACATTTCTTGCTCTTCTTCTTTCGATTGTAGCACGATCCCTTCATCTTCAGCCTCGTGTTCGTCGTTGAGCTCCCATCCTACTGGGTATTGCACATCTTCTAAAGGTTCCATATATTCTCCTCAATGTATGTTTTTTTGTTGAGCTTACAAGCTCAAGTCAAACCCACGTTGGTGTTGTTCTTCTTCAATGCCAAGTTGAATATCTAATCTCTTCTCCAAATCTTCAACTTCCTGCCAATCACCTCTCACAGCTTCACCATCTTGCCAGTCTTCAAACTCAAAAAGTCTCGTATTGAGCACCAAGAAAGGCTTCTGAAGCTTAAAGAGCGTAAAAACCGCACGAGGCTTCTGATTGAAGTCGGTGGGGTTGCTTCGAAAGCCGGAATTGATCATTTGAACACGAATACTCTTTTGGGGGCTTTTCTTGAAATCAAAGAGAAGGAACAAGAGGAAGGAATGATCAAACGCTGGATCAAAAAGGGCGCGGATGCTCTTGATAGGGATAAAAAGAAAAATGGGGAGCCGTTGATTGTGACATTTGCTGAGGAACCGGAAAAGAAGATTAAGGCGGAGATTAGGCAGGTGGGACTGCGATGGAATCGTTTTAGAAAGGAGTGGCAAGGGTTTGCTAAAAAAGCGCAGTTAGAAAAGCTTCTTAAGGGTGTTGACCATCAGCTGCAAGCTTTAGGAAGTCAATCGTCTAAAAGTGGAGAGGAGGAGTGAATATGGCTTCTGATAACGAGATGCTAGCGTTTTTGAAAAGGTCTTTGGAAAATCCTCACTTTGATCAACTGGAGCTTTGCTTTTGGCCAGTTGAGGGCGATCAGTTGGTGTTTGCTTAGATGGAAACCTCCAAGCGCATCTTTTTGAATAGATGGTTTTTAGCGATGATTGCTATTGGATCGATTGCTCTAGCTTGTTCCATATCAGCGGTGCATCTATTCCATTTGAAGCCTTGCCTTATGTGCAAGCTTCAGAGGACCCCCTTTGCTCTTTTGATTGTGAATGCGGGATTTGGGCTCTTGAGCTCTTACAAGCAAGGTTTTTTTAAGGTAACGCAGGTGTGTTTAGCATTAGGGATCGTCCTTGGGATGGGACATTTTCTAATGCAGATGGGAACGCTTCCAGATTTTTGTACATCAAAGAAGAGCTTTGATACGGCTCAGGAGTTTTCAATGATGCTAAAAACCTCAAAATGTTCTGATATAGCCTGGTCTATTTTTGGTGTGCCGGTTTCTTTATTGAATGCAATGCTTCATACTTTAGTTTTAGGATTAGGGTATCGTTTCAGCTTGAAGAGAAGTTTGATGGGAGCCTTATGATGGAAACACAAGTGGTTGTGAACAAGTTTTATCCAGAAGAATTTAGACAAAAAGCTGATAGCGAAAAATACCTTTCTAAGGGCACATGCGAGGTGCATCTGCTTTTAGGCCCGATTGAAATGGATCTGAAAAACATCACATATCGGATTGATCATGAAGGGAAGATCCTTTTAAAACCTCCCTTTAGGATTCATTCAAACAAAAAGGCTGGGATCAAACCAAGGCTCGTACCTTCGATTGTTTTTAAGGAGGTTGGGGTATGGGGTCAAATTAAAGAAACAATCAAACATGAGCTCGCTAAAGAGGCTTTAACTCTTCCTAAAAGGGAGTGTTTGCAGCTGGATTTGTTTGAAGATTAAGTTAATGTATTAGAATTGTAGGAGGATCTATGGATCTTTATATGAGGAATCTCCCGTTAAATTTAGACAAGGAAGGGCTAAAAAAGCTAGTGGAGATGTATGCGAGTGTCCAAGGAGTGAAGATCATCCAGTCTGAGGGTGTTTCACGAGGGTTTGGGTTTGTGACAGTTTCTGAAGAAGAGGCTCAGACGGTGATAGAGAAACTCAATGGTCAACTTTTGGAAGGGAAACGCCCCTCTGTTAAAAAAGCGTATCAGAAAAAACCTACCTTTAAGAAGATTTTTATGTCTAAACAGTGGAGAGAAAAGGCTGCTGAAAAACTCTAGCTCCTTAGGTTGTGTTGAGAAATTTCCATAAATGGTGCAAGCTGACTTCCTGAAGAAGGAGATCTATATGCTATACCCGCATAAAATAAATGACCACGCCTGGTCGAAACTTTACGAATATCTGAGTAATTACCCCAAAATACACACAAATAACAAAGAGAAAACTCGTTGCTTTGTAGAGGCTGTATTTTGGATTGCCAAGAGCGGAGCACAATGGCGTTTGCTACCAAAGGAATATGGAGACTGGAATGCCGTCTATCATCGTTTTGCAGACTGGGCTGAACATGGTGTGTGGTACAAGATGCTCTACTATTTTTCAAATGATCCAGACATGGAATATATTATGATCGACAGTACAGTCCTCCGCGCTCATGCCTGTGCCGCAGGAGCCAATAAAAAAAACCGGAGGTCAAGACGAGCAGGCCTTAGGTCGGTCCTGCGGAGGTTTTACGACTAAAACCCATAGTATCTGTGATGCATTAGGTAATCCACTTGATTTTATTTTAACAGGTGGTCAAGCAGCTGATTGTCATCAAGCTATTCCTTTGCTCAAAGGTAGGGATTACAAAAGATTATTGGCTGACAAAGGCTACGACAGCAATGCAATCATTGATCATGTAAAGAGCATCGGAGCTGTTGCCATCATTCCCTCAAAGAAAAATCGCATTGATCATCGAGAGCATGATAAAGACATATATAAAGAACGACACAAAATCGAATGTTTATTTGGCTTCCTCAAACATTATAGACGATTGTTTTCTCGGTTCGAGAAGTTAGCATCAAGGTTCAAGGCATTCCTTCATTTTATCGCGGCTCTCCAATGGTTAAAGTAAATTTCTCAACACAACCTAAAGCTTGTTTCCATGCGGGTGGGCCTTTAATCCCCGCTAAAACTAGATTTTTCTTGAAATTATTCGAAACATTCTTAAAAATCTCATTTCCTTTTTAGGATGACTCTTCTTGGCCGTTACTCCATCTGTTAGGGATATTCCCCCTAAAACGATGGCCCGTTATCTATCATGGAGGGCGGTCAAGAGATTTACCTAGGCTGCTTTAAATGGGCACTAAACAACTCCTCGCCTGCAAATCGAGGGGTTCGTTAGGGGTCGATTTGAAATCGACTGTTATCCTGAACCGGTTCCCCTTCTTGTTCATCAATATATGACTGAATCATCTCATCCGTGATATTCCCTGAACTTACAGCTAAGTAACCTCTACTCCAAAAATGCCTTCCCCAAAAAATCTTTTTTAAATGGGGAAACTCTCCCAAAATTATTCTGGAGCTAATCCCTTTCAACCACTGCATCACCTTGCTTATATTATGGATCGGCTTGTAACTGATAAACATATGTACATGATCACAGGCTACTTTACCTGTAATAATGTTAAGTTCATGCTCCACGGCAATCTGTCTTAGCACATCTCTCAGACGTATCGCGACTTGTCCAGTCAATACTCGCTTTCTGTATTTGGGGACTCAGACAAGGTGGGCTTTTAAATCTGTTTTTGTGTGCGCTCCTAAATTATAACGTCGCATAGCGACAAGTTTAATCTTTTCTTCGCCTTAAAGGCGAGGGTTTTCAACCATCCCCGGAGGAGACAGTAAGAGAATGTGCCACTTTTTTCCCTAGATCCCCCACTTTCTTTACATGAAGCCCTTCTCCTTCCCGGTGGACCTGAAGATGACCTCTACAAGAGTGAAGGCTCCCCGCAGCAGAGCTACGGGGCATCTGTCAGGTGGTTTTGCTTAGCTCCAAAAATCCAGTTGCTGATGTAACCTTTTATAGTCTTTTTTTCCTTGGTTTTTGACGTAGTTTCCTATTTTCTCCTCGTCCTCATGCTTCCCCACGGTACTTATAAAATATCCATCACTCCAAAACTCCCCTCCCCAAAGTATCTTCTTTACTTCAGGCCTTCTCAAAAAAATCTCTTTTGCCGTGATGCTTTTTATTAGCTGAACAGTTTTTTTGGGGCTATACATCGGAACTGATTGTATCAGAAAGTGAACATGGTCCTTATCAACACCGATCTCTAAAAAATTTATCTCATATCTCTTTGAAATTTCAAGGCATATGACCTTAATTTCTTCATCAACACTCTTGTCAAATACCGCTTTCCTGTATTTGGCCGGACAAACTATGTGGTACATCAAAACTGAGACATTATGACTTTTATGAATATATTCACTCATGCCAAAAAACTATACTTGTTCAGCTTTTACGCAGCAAGCTGCGGGGAATCAAACCCAAAGAGATTGAAGAGTCATTGGCAAAGGCAATCGACGATTTGGAAGAGAGAAAAGATGAGAAGTTTCCCAAAAGAGAAAGAAATTTGGTTGGTGGACGGCCTATGGTTTAGAAAGGTTCCTAATGGAGACATGGTTTGGTTTGTGCTGAGGAATATGCCCTTTTAATGAATTTTAGCCCATTTAGAAGGACAAATGAAAATTTATATAGAGCTACTCGCTTTTTGTACTCCAATGACAACAGCATGATAAAGTATCACATCTCTATTGCTATCATATTGAAATGCAGGAACATCGTGATTACGAATGTCTCTTTCAGCCACTTCTCGAATGAGAGCGACAGCATCTTCATTAAAGGTAAACCTTTGCCCTCCATTGACCCAGCCTCTAATAGACTCAATGAAAATGTCGACTCTTTTCAGGTTGCGATGATCAAGAAGGCCTTGTACACTTGTGAATTCCTGCGTGTCTGCAAGAACAAAGCGACCGTTAAGCTCTTGTAAGCTTCCTCTCGCTTGTACTATTGCTTCTTCAGTTTCTTTTGAAAGTTGAGTAGTTGCTTTGATCTGTTCAACATCAATTTCGATTTCTGCAAGATCGATTTTCGACATTCCAAATCGAAAGTCAGATTGCTTTCCCAATGTTAGGCTAGGATGAAACCAGATTTTGTTTTTGCCAACAAATTTCGGGTCAGTCCCCCGCATGAGATCAAAAACGTGTAATGCACCATTTCCCTCATCCATGATGCCTGATTCAGTCCCAGGAGGATTTAAGAAAACCTCTGCGTCGATAATACAAGGGTTTCGATGATCTGTGATGATATTCATATAGTGGAGGTCAGATAAGCCTAATCTAGAAGAAACTTCTTCTAATAAACACATTTTTTGGACGTATTGCTCTAACTCTTCACGAGTAGAAACAGTGTTCTCTTCTTGAATATTTTGGACAAAGCCTGAATATCCATAGTCTCCGGATGCATCAGTGCGACATACTACATTGTACGTTCCGAACTCTTCGTGACGTAAAATGCCTTCATTAGAATCACAAATGAGCTTTTCGGGCACCATGGAGCGTGGTTTGTAGACAATACTACGCCCACTTGCAAGCACAATACGTAAAGGAATTTTTCCTCCATGGTGTGTTTCATCCCCAAGAGGGCGAATTTCAGCAATTGTATTGCTGTGCATTAACTCCTAGGCTTGCAAGCCTCCCTTCAGCAATATCAGCGCTGACTCTTTCCTGTGCTGTAGAAATGGTCTCAGAGAAATTGGCGATAACATTACGGATCATTTCTCCTTTAGATATAGGATCAGCTTCTCCTTCAATGATTTTATGAATTTTCTCTGTTAGGAAATCTTGAAGCCGTTGACTAAGGCCTGCTGGCTGAAGTTGCGTCCTAAAATCTGTAGATTGATAAACTCTCCCCACAAACTCTTTTATAGCACCTAAAACTATAGGACGAGATCCGCCTTGATCTAGTAAGGGCTCTGTTCGCTGAACAAGCTCATCGATAGAAGGAAGAGGGACTTTTTTAGCATAAACTAGAAAGTAAAAACCAACTCCAACAGCAACAGTAGTCGCCAATGAAACCCATGGGTAATCGAGTACTGCTTCCTTACCTACAACAAACAAGTGAGAAGCAAGATCTAATGCTTTATCTGTAAAGCTTATCGCAGAGGTAGTATCTGTTTGAGTGGCTTCTATAGCGCTAGATACAGTTTGATTGATGGACTGAATAGACATTATTTTCTCCCTGCTTCACACTGATTTAAAATATCTTCAGAATAACTCAAAAATCTCTTGTCTTCTTTTGACATGAGTTCTTGAGCTTCTAGGCAGCATTTTTCACATAGAGAAAGATCGTTTAAATATAGGTAGCTCTCAGCTTGGTAAAGATAAGGCTGAAAGCGTTGCGGATGCAATCGCTTTGCTTGTTCAAACGCTTGGATAGCATCGCGGTTTTGTTCGTTTTTCTGGTAAGCTATTCCAAGTCCAAGCCAAACATCTAAAGATGCTGGAAACAAAAGTGTTAAGATGTAAAAAAGATAAGCAGATTCGGTATTCTGCTCTTCTGCTAATGCAGCTTTTGCCGCTTGGTAAATCACTTCTAGGGCTGACTTTGGGAATTGCAAGCGTAATTTTTTGTTAAATTGCTTATATTCAGATATTTGATTTATTTTAAGAAAATCAGCTTGGAGTGCTTTTTGTTGCTCCTCAGAAAGTGTTTTTTTCATCCATTCATAGACAAAAGGAACTCCTATACTTAATGCTTTTTGAGTTATATCTCTTTCATTATCAAATATTAATGGATATTTATGCTTTTGGTTTAAGGCTTCTTGAAAATAAGCCTCTCCTTTCCTTTCCTTTCCTTTCTTTTCTTTTCTTTTCTTTTCTTTTCTTTTCTTTTCTTTTCTTTTCTTTTCTTTTCTTTTTCAAAAAATGCACCTTTGTTAATAATCTTTATTATATTTTAACATTTTTACTACCAATCAGTAAACAAATATTTTAAAGTACATCTTATTTAATATCAAAAGCTTATAATGTGTTGCTAAAAAATCAAAATACCCTTAAAATTCTCGACAATTCAAAGGAAGATGTTATGACAGTAACAGGTGCACTCGGATTAAGGCAGCATATTTGGCTCCAAATTGTTGTTCCAAAAACAACTGAACAAAGCATCAAGGACAAAGCTAGCTCTCTAGGCTTTGAAACCAATTTAGATCGTGAACAGGTCGCTCGTGTATATGGCACGATGCACTCTGATATTCTTGATGAAATTAAGGGTTTTATGCAGACTGATGAAGCCTGTGCGATTTGTAAGGATATAAGCCTTATAGCTCCCAGAGCCTGGTTGTCTAACGATATTGGAAAACGCTTAGAAACACAAATATTTGATATTTATGGTGTAAATTTGTTTCCTAAATACGTTACGCCAAGCCAACCACAATCACTTTCTTCTTGGGTTTGGTCAATGTTAAAGTAATAAGCTTTCAACAAGAAAAGAATAAAGCAATAAAACACCCTAACACCCTAACAACCTAACAACCTAACAATAGAGCAATAAAACAGTAGCGCTGTAAAACAACCTAACACGACAACTTCCAAACTTGAGAAAAACATCACTTTAAACAAAGAAAAAGCAACATTTAATATGTCCACACAAATACTGGAACATCTTGATGAAGTTTGGTTCAAAATGAAGAAGATGCTTAAAAGCAAAGATCAAAGAATTACAAAAACATTAATAGTTGAGACTTCTCTTAAAATCTCTTTAGATGACTTTAGCAATCACCTAGAAGACAGCGAAGTTTTTAAGGAAATAACAAAGGACCCTTCTTAAAGGAAGAATTATTTAGCATAGGCTCTTTTTAGAAAGTTTAAAAGCAAAGGCCGAAAAGATACCAACTTTTCGGCCCTTAAGTAGTAAAGCTCGTTTTTAACCCGCGAGTTATCTTCATATAACGAAATGGATATTTTAAAATCAATCCATTTTGCAATAAAACCATATCCCATGCTCGCAAGCGTTATGGTTTTATTGCTAGCTTCATAGCCTTCTTGGAGCCTCTAATTTTAGAGGTTACATTGAAATTAAACATATTAAAACTTGCTCTTTTCCCCATGGCTTTCCACAAAAGTGGATTCTGCCAGGGAAGCTTTAATTGGGAAGCCATCCCGATAGAGGAAATTCTTCTTTCTGAAAGAACTACCCATACTCTTACAGGCAAAAAGCGACAGCCCCTAACTAGCTGTAAGTGGGGGAGATCGACACCCCCAAGGTTAACGAACCAAGGGAGGTCCTCTCTGTGATATCAGAAAACCGGAATTTCCTCCCGCTAACAAATAGCAACCAGCCTAAATACCCTCGGACAGAAAAAAAAACCTGGAGACCAAATAGACTTCCTAACAAGTGGGAGAAACTTACAAGCAGTCCAACTTGGAGAAAGCTTTCAAAACTGGAAAAGCAACTCTTAAAACTAGGGTGGCCTAATCGTCACTTACGACTGTCTTACAGTGAAATAGCCTCTCTCCTTCACATTCAAAGAAATGCAGCTATAAGACTCATGAAGAAGCTGGAGGAAATGGAATTTATCAAATCAGATGTGTAGAAAGCGACAGCATATTATAATTCATCTTGTGTAGCATTTCGTCATCGGTATATAAAAAAGTATTCTCAATAGTAGAGCTTCCCCTCCAATGCCTTATTTTTAATAGATCTTCTTTGGTTTTTTTACCAAAAATTTTGTAAAGATCTTCTGCAAGCTCTGGCGGTTTATCAAAATAAATTTTTGGATTGATTTGATTACAATTCGCAAATATTGATTGTTTACTGGAATGATAAAATCTATACCGTTCTATTTCTATAAATCTTATATAACGATCTAACATTTCTTTTTTTTTTGAAACAAAGCATACGTCGCAATATGTTTCTATTAATGATCTAGAATGATGCGCAGCGGGAAAAAATGAACCTTCTGCTATACACCCTAAATATGCTAAGCACTCCCCTAATGATCTATGAACGATTTCCTTAGCAAATATACCTTTATTAGATTCAAAAAATAGAATTTTATCGTCATAGAGTCTTTTTCTTAATTGCCAACAGGCTGCATGAGATTCATTTACCAACTTGTTTTTTATAAACTCATTGATTGGATAAAATGTGGTTCTCTCAGCATGGTTGAGAATGTAATCATCAGGGTCCTTCATATAAAAAGTAATATCAATTAAGTGTCATAATCAGATGAATCACTATCTGTTTTGCAAACATAGGCATGCCGATTATGTTTTTGATAGTAGACACTATCTAATGTAACTGATTGATTTACAAACGACTGGTTTTTTTTTGCAAAATTTTCAATAGAAACCTTTCCAGTGGAATCTTTTGCCTGCTCAAAAGGTTTATTAACAACCTCTTCGTTCATCTTAATAAAAATAAACTCCCTTAAAAGATTCTCTACAGGAGCACCTCCACAATAAGCAAACACTGCGCTGCATCAGCGCTCGATGATGGGCAACAGCAAATGATCAATAATACGATCATTGCTGCACTTAAAGAAGGGGTGTCGCCTCAAACCAAAATCACAGCTATTTATGATGGAGCAGATAACTGTTGGAAAATAATCAACTCCCTTAGCCCGTTCTCTGCTTCAATAACAAAAATATTGGATTGGTTTCATATCAGCATGAAAATCAAAAACATTTCTCTTCCAGAGAAACTGAAGGAAAAATTAGAGAAGGTCAAGTGGCACCTCTGGCGTGGTAATTGTGATAGTGCACTCCAACGCTTAACAGAACTTATGGAACTTTGCCCTGAGAAGTTTTTTAATAAATTAAGTCTGCTTAAAAATTACATTAAGTCTAATCAATCTAAGATAGTGAATTATGAAGAACGTAAAGAAAAAGGGCTGTCATTCACAAGTAACCTTGCTGAATCTACTGTTGAAAGCTTGATTAATCAACGCTGTAAAGGACAGCAGCACATGCGGTGGTCAAGGGAAGGCTTAGATCCTTTATTGCAACTGAGAGCTGCTATTACATCAAATGATTGGAATACAAACTGGAAAACCGCTGTTATCAATACCATCGCTACATAAAAATTTACCAAACTTTATTACACTTCCTAAGCTGAATCATATCTGCCGTATCTCTTCCAAGCCGATCCAGTTTCTTTACTTTGATATATCTTTTGATCCTTTCTTAAGGAAAAATCGATTCTGCAGTGAGTAGGGGTTTCCATTGATCATAATACTTTTTCATTTCAGAATCACGGTCAATAATTTCTCTTTCCTTTAAAAAAGCTTTAGAGAACTTGCCTAAATATGTTATTGCTAAAAACACATGCGACACTCGATAAATAGTTTGAGCGATTGAATCTGTTGAGTCTGTATTTGCTTCTACAGAAGACAGAATGCCCCTAAGAATAGGAAGAGCTTCTAATTGGTTCGTCCTAGATTTAGGATGTAATAAAGAGCGCGCTAATATAGATCTTGCATTCATTAGATTTGTCAATAGGGTCTCGTTTTCTTTGGAACAACCCTTTGGGACATAATATGAAGGTTCAATAACCACAACAGTGTTATGACCCCAAGTCACTTGCTTTCTAACAGGCAATGCTTGAGGGACCGTCGTTGGAGAGCCTGATACTGGATTTGCCATTTTTTACCTCTTAAATTTCAACTTTAAATACCATTCCATCTTTAATGCTGCGTACTTGACTTGCTTCTGTTGAAGTTCTGTTTTGCACAACAATGAACTCTTGAGCATTAGAAATAACATCTGTGACACCTGGTGTTTTATATCTAGGTTTAGTAACCTCCGGCATTTGAGACCTTGATGCTTCAGCATTCAGGGAGTTTGAGTGAGCAGCACCTACAATGATAAGCATTTTCCCTTTGTCTATATGTTGGCCATGCAATTCAAGGATCTGCTTATTTAGTAAGTCTACTCTATCTGTTTGGTTATAGGTGCTTATATTTACTCCTGATGGTCGATATATCTCTTTTGTATCAGCTGCTACTACCTCAATTCCTACCGCAGAGCATGCTCTTAAAAAATTCAAATAAATAAATGCTTTTCTTTCTTTCCCAAAGGCAGTCCTAATCAAGTGTGTAGCTACTTCAGAGCAACCCAAAATAAAGTTATCCTCAGGCGAAAAACAATCCACCTTTGCGAAGTTAGAAATATGTTCTGGATAAATATGCTCAGCGACAAGAATTTTTACTCCTTTCTCAAAAAGAGCACAAGGCAAACTTGGATCTTTTATCATTGCGTCTAGAGCAATTTCATCATGGTCTCCTTCTCCTAAAATAACAACACTTGTTTTATTGAATAATTCAAGAAGCTTTGAATTTCCGTCTTTCGGTTGTCCACTTTCAGTTATTTCATTATCTAGATTCAGCTGGGTATCTCTCTGCTGAGTACGATAGCCTTCTGCAATTTTTGTAGTTGCCAGTTTATCTCCTTCAAGGTCTGCAGAACTTCTAGAACCACTTCTTGGGGTATTAACGCTACTTGGGAATATGCATTCTTTTACTAACTCCATCGAGTCTTTTAAAATAGGTGCTATATTTTGCAATTTTTCATCTGTGTCAGCTGTATTGCAAAGAGCACACATTAGTTGTCCAATACGATCATCTGCAAAACACTCGGCTAAAGTAGGGTCGGATGTAGGACTGTCCACATTGTTTTTCCAAACTTTTATGCTACTTATAACGGCTTGTTCTAGATTAGCTTGTTGAGAATCACTGCCTACAGAAGGAGTCGAACTCATAGAAAGTATCTTAGTGGAAAGAAAGTCTAAAACAGCACTTTGAAGAGCAGTTGCTTTATCACTAATGCAGTCTTCTTTTGATTGTAAAGAATAATCGCGGTTGAGTGCCTCGAATTTCTTTTCCAGACTTTCAAAACTAGAAGCGGCGCTGATGTTTCCAACTGGGCGCACATAATCAACCCCCCCTGTAGGGATAGCCAATGCTTGCCTGGCAACATGACTTATTCTATCAGAAGCATTAGAAGAATCAACTCCTCTCAATGGAGAACTACTTCTTGATGAAGAGACTGGATCCATATTTACCTACAAATTTAATTTTTTTTTATTAAACATATATTATACCAGAAAAAGTTTTTTCCAAAAAGACCATTTTAAATTGTAAAATCCTTCCTTTAAACTGCCCTCCCATTTCAGCTCACAAGCTGCACCTTTTCAGTCGCATTGATCTCTTGAGAGGTTTTGTCATAAGAGGCCACCATCGAAGCACTGGCATGTCCTGTCACTTTCATGGTATCGCTATCTTGGAAGCCTTGTTGCTTCAAATACGTCACCGTGGATGTCCTTAACACATGAGGTGTGACCTTAAAAGGGATCCCCGCCCTTCTTCCTGCCTTGGCAAAAGTCCCCGTTAACCGATTCAGTTGAACAGGTTTTCCCGTGCGCGTGACAAAAACCCTCCCCTTCCGCTCTCCAACATACTCCCTTAACCTTTCCATCACCGTCTTCGGATAGGTAATCACCGTCACCTTTTTCATCCCCTTCATTTTTGACTGCATAAAGGAAATCTTTCTCCGATCCCAACGGATCTGATCGATTTGAAGATCAAGTACCTCTCTCACCCTTTTTCCCCCTTGAAGCATCACCTTCGCAATCAAACACTCCCTAAAACTAATTTTCTCCAGCTCCTCTAAAAAAGCCGACCACTGCGCTTGGCTCATCGCTGCTGTTTTCACCTTGTCATACACTTTGAAAAATGTCTTCCCGTGTCCTTCTTGGTTAGCGAGGGCTTTGGGTATAATTCCCTTTGTCCTCCGGTATAAAAATCCCGTAAAAGCAATGTAACACGCAGCCCTTGCTTGACGTGTACATTCAGCCCAATCACCAAAACCTTTAATCTGATCGATCTTTGCTTCATGATTGACAAGGGTAAAAGCCTGCACTGTTTAATCAAAGGCTATCCAGAAATAAGTGACCTTTGGGCTCTTCTTGTAATTGGATATCGATGCTTAGATCAGAGGCTTAGCCGCCTAACATAGGAAAATCCAGAAAAGAGGAAGCTTCTATTCGGAGATGAAGATCTTTGCAACATTACCGCAAGAAGTTTGCACCAGACCCCCCCAATGTAGTTTAAAAGATAAATGGTTTTGTTAATGCGTCCCAACTCACTGTGAGGCAAAGCCTTGTTTTTTATCTTATACCGAATGAAAATCAATCGGATATTTTAATAAATCTATCCAATTGTCATATCTATGTTTAAGATCCGGATCTTGGCGGATAAGTTCTACTTGTTTAACAAAAAATGAAGGAGAAAATCGACAATATGCTCTAGCCAGCAGAATATGAGCGATCTGGGAAACATTTTTTACATAAGAGTCCTTTATACCTTCCTTTTTGATCCATTGAATGGCATTGTGCAAACAACGAACTGATTGAGTTCTATTAGGAGTATCAATTGATTTTTTATCGATTTTTTCTGATTCCAAAGCATTGATCAAAAATCTGCGACCACTGATTACAGTTTTAACAACTTCCTTTAATTGATCTGGACATGATTCTGGAAAATCAGAAATTGGCAAAAAATAAGCAACTCTCTCATCTCCCCAAGTAACAGTTTTTTTTGCATTTGAATGCGCCTCAGGAGCTATTGAAATATTGACTGAAACTGTCATAATTAACCCTTACTTTGAAAATTTTTTAAGCGAATGCAGATATCTCTTTTAAATTTTGCCAACAATTTTAGATCTTGTGAAAGATAAACATCAACAACATAATAATTCTCAGGAAAAATCATTAACTACTCTAGTTTCCTTTAGGAAAATTTATTGAATTTTCAACCTAAAGACACACCCATCTTTAATGCTAGCTTCTTGCGGCCCTTCTTCATCTGGAATATATTTTTTTACAATGATTTCCTGCGCTTTATCAAGAACGTCTGTTATACCAGGAGTTGGATCTGTATTCCTAGTTTCCTTATCTATTGATTGCCTTGATGCTTCTGCATTCAAGCTATTTGTATGCGCAGCACCCACGATAATAAGAAATTTTCCTGAATTTCTAGTCTTTTCTTCCTTATAAAGGGTCAAAATATTATGGTTCAAGTTTTCTATTCTATGTGTTGCATTGTACCTCGTTATATTAATTCCTGAAGGCTTGTGTATTTCACGAGTATCTGCAGGCACTATTTTAATCCCCTTTTCATAACATCCTGTCAAAAAGTGCAAAAAATTAATCGCTTTATTCTTGTTACAACCAAACGACTGTTCCAAATGATCCATTAATTCTGATTGTTCTAGAGAAGTTAATTTCTCAATATGTATAGGATACACGTGCTCAACTATCACAGTTTTTACACCTTGATTTTTCAAAAAAGACGGAAATCCTTCTTTAGCTCTTAAAATTGCATCAAGAGCAAGTTCATCATGCGATCCTTCTCCTAAAACTACAACATGTGATGTTTTAAATAATCTGCTAATTGCATCAAGAGCATTTTCACAAGACCCTTCTCTAACCATATGATTGTCAAAGTAAGTACGTTTATGCACTGATCTATATTCCTCGGCTTTACTACATAGTTGGTCAAGATAACTTGAACCTGAAGATTGAGTATTTTCTCTACTACCCATTCTAGAGATATTTAAATCTGTCTTAGGTTGTGTTGAGAAATTTACTTTAACCATTGGAGAGCCGCGATAAAATGAAGGAATGCCTTGAACCTTGATGCTAACTTCTCGAACCGAGAAAACAATCGTCTATAATGTTTGAGGAAGCCAAATAAACATTCGATTTTGTGTCGTTCTTTATATATGTCTTTATCATGCTCTCGATGATCAATGCGATTTTTCTTTGAGGGAATGATGGCAACAGCTCCGATGCTCTTTACATGATCAATGATTGCATTGCTGTCGTAGCCTTTGTCAGCCAATAATCTTTTGTAATCTCTACCTTTGAGCAAAGGAATAGCTTGATGACAATCAGCTGCTTGACCACCTGTTAAAATAAAATCAAGTGGATTACCTAATGCATCACAGATACTATGGATTTTAGTCGTAAAACCTCCGCAGGACCGACCTAAGGCCTGCTCGTCTTGACCTCCGGTTTTTTTTATTGGCTCCTGCGGCACAGGCATGAGCGCGGAGGACTGTACTGTCGATCATAATATATTCCATGTCTGGATCATTTGAAAAATAGTAGAGCATCTTGTACCACACACCATGTTCAGCCCAGTCTGCAAAACGATGATAGACGGCATTCCAGTCTCCATATTCCTTTGGTAGCAAACGCCATTGTGCTCCGCTCTTGGCAATCCAAAATACAGCCTCTACAAAGCAACGAGTTTTCTCTTTGTTATTTGTGTGTATTTTGGGGTAATTACTCAGATATTCGTAAAGTTTCGACCAGGCGTGGTCATTTATTTTATGCGGGTATAGCATATAGATCTCCTTCTTCAGGAAGTCAGCTTGCACCATTTATGGAAATTTCTCAACACAACCTAGATCCTGCTTCGGTTTATAAAGTAAATTCATCAAAGGGAGGGAGGCTTTTAATTCCGTTTGTTGAGCTTCCAAAAGAGATGGTTGGATATAGAGCTAGTTGGGGATCTCAGGCATTTTTTCATATGCTTACGATGGAGTATATAACAGAGAAATCTAGAGAATTTGCTGATAATGGCTCTATTTATATTCCCGGAAAAAAATGGATAGCGCTTGCTAAAGAAGCTAAAATACCAACAGGTTTTATGAATAGGTTACCAGAAGTTTTGGAGCTTTTTTGCTGTCCAGATAGGGGTTTTTTAGAAAGGCAAGGGGATGACTACGCTTTCAATGACAAAAATAAAAAGGTAGAGAAGCACCTTATAGATCAGGGGAAGTTAAAAAACAAAAGGTCAAAACAGGCTAAAAAATCTAAAAATTCAAAAAAAAAATCATAGAGTGACCCAACTCTAAGGGTAAGAGTGACCCAACTCCCCCCTACAAGAGTGACCCAACTCAATTTACTTTCTGTTTATTATAAGCATGTTAGGTGTTTCACTTTGGAGCGTATAAGTATACGTTAAGTATATATTACACCATCGCCCTATGCCCTTTTGGGGCGGGCTCTTTGCTTGAGAAGGAGTTAAAAGTAGGAAAACTTCTTGTCATCAGCAGAAATAATGAGAGACTACCTTACCGATGCCCTCCCCCTGGGTGTGTGTTTCGCTGACTGAGTATATTCCCGCACCACAACACCTCTCTAACTGCATATAGCGCCCTGTACTGCGCTCTCTCAACCTTCAACATAGAAATTATCTCCTGAAAAACAAAAAATCCCCGCAAAGCGCCTTAAAACACCTTGTGCTGAATTCTCTACAATGCTCCCCGTCCTTTCCCGTCCCTTCTTCTAACGCACCCCAAAGCTTTTCCTTCTGAGCCCACTTTAAATAAATTAGTAGACGGAAAATGCTTGATCGGAGTAGCATAGATTTTCTTTTATATTTTTGAACCTGAAGATCAAAGTAGGAGAGTAAAACAATGATGAGACTAGGATTAAGTACCATGAGTTCTATGCATTCTTTGCAGTCGACATTTGCTAGTTCAAGAGCAGCACATAATTCAGCAACTGAAGGTAAGAGATCCATTTCTACATCTATAGAGAGTAGATTGAATGCATCTGCCCAGGGTGCTATTTCTGACTATGCGAATATATTCACACAAGAGGGAGACAAAGTCTTTATTCACTCGGCTGTTCCATCTGGAAAACCTCCAGAAAAAAGAATGGCGTTTGTGAAGCTGTACATGTACGCGAACCACTTGATTGGTAATAGATGTATTCTCTTATCAGATCTTACAAAGATATGCAATAAAGAGGGTTATAGATCAACCACCCCACAGGGGAGTAAAACCTCAAAAATTCAATCTGGTAATTTTAAGAGTTCATTTATATCAAAGAGCAACAAAAATTTATTTCAACTATCTGGTGATGAGGATGGTAAAATACTCGTCAGTTTAACCGATAAAGGAATACAACAAGTACAGGGGCTCGCAGCCACGCTAAACTCTATCGATACAGGAGAGCCTAAAGGAAGATTAAAAGAGGTACTCATTATCTTCAAAGAAGGAGGTTATTTAAAAAACAATATGCCTGTTTCGATAAGAGATCTTGTAAAGGCATGTGCCGAAAATGGATATAGTGTCCAGGCAGGTAACTTAAGATCTCTCTTATCAGCGCATTTTGCTAAACAACTCTTCATTTTTGACAAAGACAGAGATAGCGTAAGACTAAGTCCCGTAGGTTTAGAAGTGGCGCAAAGCTTACAGAAAGAGGTTTAGAGCATTAAGCCCTTAATAGAAAAAAACTAGAAACATCAATTATTTTTTAACGAGGAAAAGACTATGATGAGATTAGGTATTAGTGCAATAAGCACAACAAGTTTATTTTCTTTGAGTTGCACAAACGTAAAAGCAACAGTTGGAAGGAGAAATATAACTACAGATGTTGCTCAAGGTGCTATTTCTGACTATGCGAATATATTCACACAAGAGGGAGAGAAGGTCTTTATTCATGCGCAAATTCCGTCTGGAAAACCTCCAGAAAAAAGAATGGCGTTTGTGAAGCTGTACATGTACGCAAACCAACTGATTGGCAATAGCAACATTCTCTTATCGGATCTCACAAAGCTTTGTAACAGAGAAGGCTATAGATCAAGCGCGCCGAGTGGAAATAAAACCTCAAAGGTTCAATCTTACCATTTAAAAAGTGCGCTAGAATCAAAAAACACCCAAAACTTATTTCAACTGTCTGGTGATGAGAATGGTAAAACACTCGTTAGTTTAACTGACAAAGGAATACAGCAAGTACAGGGGCTCGCAGCCACGCTAAACTCTGTCGACCCAGAAGAACCTCAAGGAAGGCTAAGAGAGGTTCTGATTATCTTCAAAGAAGAAGGCTATTTAAAAGACAATGTGCCTGTTTCGATAAAGAAGCTTGGGAAATCGTGTGAAAAAAATGGGTATACCGTTAAGATGCATCACTTAAGATCTCTCTTATCAGCACGGTTCGCTAAACAATTATTCGTTTTTGACAAAGACAGAGATAGCGTAAGACTAAGTCCCGTAGGTTTAGAAGTGGCGCAAAGCTTACAGAAAGAGGTTTAGAGCATTAAGCCCTTAATAGAAAAAAACTAGAAACATCAATTATTTTTTAACGAGGAAAAGACTATGATGAGATTAGGTATTAGTGCAATAAGCACAACAAGTTTATTTTCTTTGAGTTGCACAAACGTAAAAGCAACAGTTGGAAGGAGAAATATAACTACAGATGTTGCTCAAGGTGCTATTTCTGACTATGCGAATATATTCACACAAGAGGGAGAGAAGGTCTTTATTCATGCGCAAATTCCGTCTGGAAAACCTCCAGAAAAAAGAATGGCGTTTGTGAAGCTGTACATGTACGCAAACCAACTGATTGGCAATAGCAACATTCTCTTATCGGATCTCACAAAGCTTTGTAACAGAGAAGGCTATAGATCAAGCGCGCCGAGTGGAAATAAAACCTCAAAGGTTCAATCTTACCATTTAAAAAGTGCGCTAGAATCAAAAAACACCCAAAACTTATTTCAACTGTCTGGTGATGAGAATGGTAAAACACTCGTTAGTTTAACTGACAAAGGAATACAGCAAGTACAGGGGCTCGCAGCCACGCTAAACTCTGTCGACCCAGAAGAACCTCAAGGAAGGCTAAGAGAGGTTCTAATTATCTTCAAAGAAGAAGGCTATTTAAAAGACAATGTGCCTGTTTCGATAAAGAAGCTTGGGAAATCGTGTGAAAAAAATGGGTATACCGTTAAGATGCATCACTTAAGATCTCTCTTATCAGCACGGTTCGCTAAACAATTATTCGTTTTTGACAAAGACAGAGATAGCGTAAGACTAAGTCCCTTAGGATTAAAAGTAGCGCAAAGCTTACAGAAAGACACTGAGAAAACGGTTCCCTTCCGTTAGAACAACCCAGCAGTAGGCTATTTCTCATTCCTCGCCATCTAAGTTGATTTCATCTTTTCTAACGCACTTCAAAGCCGTTCATTCTGCGTCTACTTTAAATAAATAAGTTTACGTTACGAATAGATATTATCATTAGCTTTGAGGTATTTGATTCTTGAGTAGGTTTTATCGCCTATTCCAATAGACTGAGCAGCTTTTTGACAGGGCTTCTCTTTTGCTTTGGTGTGAATTCGCATGGCTCCACTTTCATCACCCTCATTATCAACGGTATATTGATTATTGTGCCTCGGCGGAAACACCATGTTCCGCTTCTCATCCATGAGATCTCCCTTAGAGACTAACTTTTATCTGTTAGTTGTAGGTCATCGTTCACTGGGCTAATTGAAGTCACTACCTTTTGACCGGATTTTTTTTCTAGCTCTTTTCGAGCGTTTCCTGCAATTTCACCTCCCTCTTTTGCCGCTTCTTTATTTTCCAAAAATCCTTGCGTATCTTTTTGTTTTACAATCTCTTTAGTTGATGCCTCTCCAAGCATTCCAAAGATCAATTCAAGATCGGTCATGTGATCACGGAGATTTTCTTTTTTGAGATTCTTTAGCTTTTTGTGTTTTGAGGGCATTACTCCAAATGTCGCTTTGGAGATTTCAGCTGTGAGAATTGCGTAGTCTTTTTGATGCTCGATCCCTCTTGCTTTCAATTCATTAGTAAGCTCTTCGCGTATTTGTATCCCCCTCATTCTTTTTTCGATCCATGCAGGTTCGTATCCCTTTTTTTCATAGGTAGCTCTCGCTCTTTTTACCGCTAACTCTGGGTCTTCTATTTCTTGAAGTCTTTTGTAACCTACTTGAGCAAGCCATCTTTTAAGCGGTTCAGCTTTAGGGGAAGGAATCGACTGAATAATGCGAAAAAGGGTTTCTGTATTAGCGACATCAGTGAGGTATTTTTTACCGTCGGTAGCCTTTAATTTCAGATGTCCGATTTTTTCGGACAACTCGCTAAATCCTTCATTTTCAGATAGCTTTATTTTTAAGTCTGACCAATATTTTCTTGGTCTGGAGGTTCCTGTTAATAGTTCGACAACGTCAATAATTGAAAAATACCACTCTCCATTGTGGTAAATTCTTCTGATTCCGCTGCCTTGGAAAAGCACGATTTTTGTTTCTTGTGAGACCGGGGCTTTGTCTTTTGATTTATTTTTGCTCATGTTGGTTGCTCGATTTTTAAGATTTTTTGAAGATTAGCACTTTTCCATGCTGCTTTCAATAATGCGGTTTTATTCTCATTAAAAAATAGCGTTGTAATGGTTTATGTCGCCTTATCTTGACTTGTCTGAGAACTTCCTAAGACACCAAACAACGCCTTCCAAATAGCCTTAAAACGCGGGCTAGGTTTTTCTTTTTCTTGTCTTCTCATGTTCACCAATTCCTCACGACACTTTTGACCTTGTCGACAAACTCTTTATCGTAGAGTTTTTTGCTATGCTCTCTGCCGTGCATATGATGATAAGAAACACCTAACAACACTCCAAATTTTCTGCAGGAAAGCCCGAGGTCTTCTCTGATGCCCTTGATTTGCCTGGGCGTGAGCAGGCTATGTTTTTTATAATAGCACTCATAGGCTTTGGCATTGATTTGTTTTTCGAAGTACTCTGTGAAGATTAATCCGCTGCAATCCCCGCAATATTCTAGCTCCATCTCAAACGCAATATCTTCGCCTCCAACATCGCGCGTTATTGTAGTTTCCTTATTAATAAGATCTCCTTGAAGCGAACATTTACAGCGTTGTATTTTTTCTATTTCCATAACATTTTCCTCACATTTTTTGGCCTTTTGAAAACTCTATTATACCACACTTTACACGAAATCGTGGAATAAAAACGTTGTTCAATGACATTAACTATAAACATGTTAAGCGTGTATCAAGAGCAGTTAATCGTATTTATCAAAATGAAAACTGTCAAAGCAGATGTCACTATTGAAATTTGAAGTTTATGGGGCTTTGCTGTATCAGAGTATGAATGACTTAAAAAGGAAGCAGGTCTTATGAGCAGCGTATTGGTTGATATCGAAATTCAAAAAGAAAACTCTTTTCCTGTCGATGTTTTTCCTGATCCAGCAATTAATTTTATTAAGGATCTTTCAAGTGGAATGCAGGTTGACGAGACTATTGTAGGGTCCGGCGTCCTTTCTCTAGCGGCGATGATTGTTCAGGGAATGGGGAATGTTTCTGAGGGAAGGCAAATGATTCCTCTTAGCCTTTACACAATGGTAGTAGCAGAAAGTGGAGAGCGTAAAACTTCTGCAGATAATGAAATTTTCAAAGCTGTTAGAGAAATAGAACAGTCTGATTTTCAAGAATATCAAAGAAACATTGATTGTTACGAAGTCGCTTATAAAATCTGGAAAAGAAAGAGCAGTCATGCTGATTTAGTGGATGCCGCATACTTTGCAGAAAACAAACCCAAACGACCCAAAAGCCCTAAAATTATTGTGAGTGATCCTACTTCTGAAGGTCTTTTCTTTCAGTTTCAAAAAGGAAAAAATTCTCTTGGATTGTGTACTGACGAAGGAGCTAAAATTTTTGGAGGCTATTCATTATCAACGAGTCGTTCTTTTTCTGGTGTTGGTCACTTCTCAAATTTCTGGGATGGGAAACCTATTGAAAGAACAAGGGCTAGTGATGAAATCAGCCCTACTTTATACGACAAGCGTCTCTCTGCCTCGATTATGATGCAGCCCTATATATTTGATAGTGTATGGGATAATCTTCTGTTTCAGGAGCAAGGATTCTTAGCGCGTTTTTTAATAGCAAAACCACAGTCAAAAGCTGGCTCGCGAACTTATGAAGAAGATTCTGAGCACGTTGAATCATCTGTAGCTTTCCATGATCGTGTTAGGCATTTACTGAAAAACCCTATTGAATACGAATATATTAAACTCTCAAAAGAGTCGCGCAAAGCAAAACTAGAGTATCAGCAGAAATTGGAATTTAAGATTGGAGTTGGTGGAGAATATAACGCGATAGCACCGTTTGCCAACAAAAGCGCTGAACAGGCCATAAGAATTGCGGGTGTTCTGTTTCTTTTTGGAGAAGACCCTGTTCGGAGAGGCTGTAGGAATATCGAAATCCCAATAGATTATATGGAAAGAGGAATTGCTTTATCTGAGTGGTATCTTTCTCAAGCTGCTATCCTTTCTTTGGATAGTCTCGAGGAAAAATGTATAAAAAATAGTGAAAAAGTGTTCTGTGTTCTAGAAAAGTTGATGACTGAAAAGAAAAGAGGCGTCTATGTAAAGGAAGTGGTTCAAAGGTGCCCAAGAAGCATTGTTCGAAAAACAAAAAATATACTGTCTTACCTCAAAAAACTAGAGAACGATGGAAGGGTAAGACAAAAAAACAAAATGTGGATTACTTCAAAAAAATATTAAATATAAACTGAAGGTTAGATTAAGTTGGATATCAATATTCAACCTTTTTAAATCATAAAACACTCTTTTTAGAACACTTAGTTTTTTTAGTCCTTGAAAGTTGGATAGTTGGACGTGTTGGACGATTTCAGGCCTTTAATTTCCGATAATCACTAGGGTGTCTTTTCAAATTTATTCCATTCATCCAAATTCGTGCATTTTTTGATGAGATTGTTTAAGATGTTCTTTATGAAGCAAATAGAAAACAAATGACCTATAACTACGCTATATTATCGGAGATAATTTATGGTAATTGAAAAAGCAGAAGACGTGTTCCTAGAAGAGCTCCTACAAGACAGGGAATTCCTGGAGGAGTTTGCTCTGTTTAAATCTTCTATGAAAGACATTCCTCAAGACATGGTGCTGTTTCTTGCCTTTCGCTCTATTGCAGAATCGGTAGATGTTCAAAAAGAAGAAGCTTCTGTGTATGAAGAGAATATTTCCCAAGCTTTTGACTTGATTTCCTCCCTAAAAAACGAAGTTTTGAGCCTGAAAAAGAGTCTCCAAAAGATGAAAAACTCAATGAATAAAAATCATAATATCATAACCTCAAAGGACTAAGGACTTACATGAAAGACAATTTATCCCAAGATACTAAATCCAAAACCATCACCAAAAAAGCCCTCGTCATGGACATTTCCCGCAAACTTAAAATGCATCCCACTGAAGTTAAGCTCGTCATTCAGAGTGTTCTTGACGTCATCACAGAGAATCTCGTCTCAGGTAATCGATTTGAGCTTAGAGACTTCGGCATATTTGAAGTTGTAACTCGAAAGGCTAAGATAGGACGCAATCCCAAAGCACCGGGAAAAGATATCCCAATACCAGCTCGCAGTGCCGTGAAATTCTCCCCAGGCAAAAAGATGAAAGCTCTAGTAAAATCTGAATAGCCAAAAAAAAAGGCCCCACAAGAGCAGCAGAGCCCGGTATAACTAACGAAGGAGTAGCTCAAGAAAGAGATCTCAAGGAGTAAGAAGATAAGATGAGCGAAGATGTTGCCTTCTTAAGCTGAGTTAGTTATGTAAGTGTAGTTGTGTTTTTGGTTGATGTTTCCCTCCATCTTCCGATTTGGTTTTTCTATCTATTTCGGCGCTTCTTGCTGCGGCTACCGTCTTTCGTCATTTGCGATAATAAGAGCGCTCCCATTGGATAGTCTTGTTTTTGAACCTCGTTAGGCTAAAAAACTTGCTAATTCTTGAGAGACTGGATCGTGAATAACCTGCGGGATATTCCCCCTTGCAGCGTCTAGCCCTCCAATATTAATTGGACCTCTTGTCATTGGATCGTTAAATTGATTTCGTACACCAGATCTATTTAACATTTCTTGAAGGGTTTGTCCTGTGTATCCATCTGCCCTATTTAGGGTGCGCTGAGTCCTGAACACTCCTTGCTGAGGGACATCCCAAAAGTGTTCCGCAGAAATAAGGTCTGTCATAAATTCATCAGATTCGTCATTATCCTCTATTGATCTTCTTAATTCGTCCCTGTAACTATTTATAGGATGGTTTCTCATCCATTCGTTTTCCATAGATGCGCGATCATAAAAGTTTTCTGCTTCTCTTTGAAGACGTTGACGTTGGCCACTCTCACCCCAGGCAGTGACCCCCCTCTCTATAATTTGCCCAAGTTCATGATCATGTTGTTGGTCTATTGAGTTGAAACCTCTTTGGTATTCATCTAAGATCCCTGGTCTTTCAAGAGCTTCCTTCAGGCTAAGTCTTTGAAGATCTTCTTGACTCGATAGTTTTTTCCATTCATCGGACTCTCTGTCTTGATGATTTTGATATGGTAATGCTTCTGCATAAGATTGATCTACCTCACCAAGCAATTCGTCTAAAAAAGACTGCTCTTGGTTTTCGATACCTCTCCTGTCGTAAACTTCACCTAACTCTGGATCTCTATCATAAAACTTACGTAACCCTCTATATGCATTCCTCTGATCTCTGAGTATATCTCCTCTAGATTCTCTTTCTTCATTGATTAACTGTTGCCTCCAAAATTCATCTCTAAATGAATCTCTTTGTGGAGGTGGTAATGGGTGCTGTGGAAGCTGTTGACGGAATTGTTGAAGTTGCTGGTCTGTTAAAGGTCTTCGGGACCTTGAATCCTAGGGTGGTTGTCCTACTCGTTGCCTTTCTTCTTGGGGTAATAGGTTAGGTTCATTTTGAAAATTTTGTAGTTGTTGATCTGTTAAAGGCCTTCTAGATCTTGAAACTTGTGCTTCATCTAGACCTCTAATCATTTGTGAAATTTTATTACGAGTTTCTTTCTCATTACTTTTTTCTACTCTACGACTTGATCTTCCCCTTTCTGGAGAAGGTTGATTTTTCCAGTGCTGGTTAGGGGTTCTAGGTATTGTTGTAGAAGATGGTCTACCTCTAGCCATGGAATTAGACATCCCAACTGGCTTTCCTTTGTATTGATGGTGTAATGGATGTGACATTTAATATTTACTCTGTTTTATTCAAAAGTTGATGAATTTTCTTTGTTTTCTCTGACATTTCTTCCAATGGAATTGATGGGTATAATTTCTGTATTTCACAAATTGTCCTACAAGATGGACATTTGATATTTCCCCTATGCAGGTCTAAATTTTGGTGGTGTATAATCCCAAGAATTGTATTTCTATTGAATGTATGACCGCATATAAATATAAAAGGATCTAGTATCGGTTCATATGAAACTGGGTCTAAAGATGAAGAGTAAAGTCCCTCGCATAAGGGCCTGAGTTCTTCTACTATCCTGTCGTTCATTGTCTTTTGAGCTTTTACTTCGCGCATTTCAGCTTCGCGACCTTTTAGATCTGCTCGTGCTTCGCTTTCTTGCGTTTTGAGCTGCTGTCTGACAAATTTTTCAAAGTAAATGGTGTTATTCTGAATGCTTAATATGGCTGTCATCTTGTTTATCCTCTTACCTTTATTATAACATACTCTGCACGGAATCATTGAATGAAATCGTTCAAAATCAAAAATATTTTAGACCTTCGTTTCATAAAAATTCAACGCTTGCTGTTTACTGGATTTATATTTGCTGGTAAAGCTACAAAGGGATAAAATGAGAATTAGACGAAAACAATGGATGATAATCATGGACTGGACGCAAGCACTTACTGTTATAGGAGTTTTCATTGGTGGGTTTATCTACATGATGAACAAAATAGACGCAAATAAGAAAGACACTGATACAAAAATGGAGTCTCATCAAAAAGAAAATAACACACGCTTTAATGGCATAGAAAACCGTTTAACTGCCATGGAAGTTGAAGTTAAAAACATCAATCAAAGAATCGATGACTTTAAACATGAAACAAGCCAAAGACTCTCTACGATTGAAGGGTATCTAGTCCCAAAGAAGGTATTTCACTTTGAGGAAAATAAAGACGAAGAACCCAAAGAGAACTAAGACATCTATCATGCTAACTGATAATGAAATGCTACAAAAACTTCAGGAATCTTTAGAGCTAAGATTCGATGATCAGAAGGATTTATTTCTGTACGAATGCCCAAAAAATAGCAATCAGCTTTTGCTATTTACTCTCTGAAGAATTTTCTATCTCAGGAAGCTCATTTCTATGATGATCTAGGGCTTCTTTTTTGATCTTTTTAACAGCTTCTTTCCAGGTTGGTCTATTCAAGAATTTAATGCTTTCAACATAGGCATCAGCTTTATCAAGCTCTTCAGCAAATTTGTAATATCTAAAGGGAGGCTGCACTTTTACTCTATGATCCTTGGAAATACTATAGACGATATTACGAAGCTCTATCCCAACATGCGGCACCTTGATTTTTACTGTGCTTTGAGCTATCCACTTTGATTTCACTTTGCTGTAGGGATAAATCTCTAGGACTTCTGTTTCCTCCATAATTGAAGCCTCTTCAGCTGTGGATGGTGCTTCATTAGCTTTTTCCTTTTTCTTTCGTTTAATTCTCTCTTTTGCCGTTTCTGCGACTGTGCTCTCTTGAGTCACTTTTTTACCCTGTTACTCCACTGTAAATTTTTAGTTGTAAGTTCTAATCATAATCTTTGAATTGCGCTCTATCTGACAATGCTTTTGGTCGTTTGAAACTTCTTGGCAGTACAGAATCTCTACTACTGAAGTTCATAGATTTCGCAACTTTAGGACGAGCTTCTTTGGCTATAATAATATTGCCTTCAAGATTTGCACTATCAAGTCTTCTGATTGCTAGTTTTGCTTCGGAATCTACCAGCATTGTAACAAATCCAAAGCCACGGGATACTTGCGTTTCATGATCTACGATGACTTTTGCGGACAATACTTTTCCATATATGCTGAAGAGTTCTTTGAGTTGAGATGATGTTACGCTTAAGGGGAGGTTTTTTACGAATATATCCATGCTTTATCCTTTTAAACTTCGCTATTAATCATCCTTATGGCCTTGAGGTACCTTCCAAAGTGAGCTTTTTGTAGATAATTTAAGAGCTTTCTTCTTGCAAAGACATATCTTACTAAGAGCGCTCTCATGCTTAAGAACTCCTTAGTTTCTTTATCAACGCCATGCATGTCTATTTCTAATCTTTGAATTTTTTCGGTATATACGCCAATTTCCACGTCGCATGAAGCATTGTCCTGAGGAGATGTTTGCCACCGTTTGATGATGTCGCGCATGTCAACGATGTCAATACTATCAACCGTGCTTGATTTATTAGAAAGAGGCTTGCTTTTCTTGACTCTACTCGGAGGGACAAAATTTCGGATGGTTTTTTCGCAGTAGAAATTCTTGCCACTTACTTTCTTGCTTGGTTGAAAAACTCTTCTAGAAAGATAGCCTTTGAATAAATCTATAGAACAGCCAATGATCTGCGCTGCTTGCTTGGTGCTGATTAACTGACTTGTTTGTTGCGATTGTGTTTTCTCTGACAAGCTCTCACTTCTCCTTCTTAAAAAAGAAAGATACTTCCATAAATCACGGTTTAGGAACAAGCTTTTCGTAAGCTGTCTTTGCAGCAATTTGCTCGGCTTGCTTTTTTGAGGTGCTTTCTCCTGTAGAGAGGTTATCGTCATTGAGGGTTAATTTTACTTTGAACATTGGAGCATGATCAGGGCCGCTTCGTTCTGCGAGTGTGAAGATTAGTTGTCCCATACGATTTTTTTGGCAAAACTCATTCAAGAGGCTTTTCCAGTTCTTTTCAGCGAATTCTAAGGAATCCTCCAGCTCAATATTGAATTTATCAAGAAACATGTTGTGTATTGGCTCTAGAGATTTCCCAGCGTCGAGATATACAGCAGTTAGGATTGCCTTAAAACATTTTCCTTTGAATGGAGCGATCTGTGCATCTGGGTTGATTAAGCCATGAGGGCATTGATATAGGTAGTGATTAAAAACCTGAAGTTTGTCGATGTACTTAACACAAGCATCGTTGCTAATATGCTTCGTTAGCATGGTGTTTTTTATGGACTTGTCTGCAGAGTGATGGTTCGCTTCGATATAGTCTGCGATAGCAAGCTGCAAAAGATAGTTTCCACGCCATACGAAATCTTCATTGGTTTCTCCGTCGTCGCTGACCATCCCCACCAAAGGAAAGCTAGAGTCCATAAATGCTCTTGTTAGTAGATCCGTATCGTTGAATTTATGAGAGAGAGACTTTTCGATATTAGGAATGTTTTTCTGAAGGCTTGAGACCATTTGTATTGCTAGATTTGTCATAAGAGGGGCCTTTTATTTTGTTTTGGGTGAAAGATTAACACAAAGAGAAATTTTGGGGAGATCTCCAAAAAACAAGGCTCAGATTTGCGCTGTGTTGCGCTGTTGGAGACTTAGAGTTGTGTTGGGATTGCGAGAAGATAAATCAGCTTAAAACGTGATTAAATGAGAATATGCGTGTTTAAGTATAATTAGTTGGGATTTGGAAGGTTTTAATGTGAATTTAGTTAAAGTTTACGAAAAATATCAAGTTCCAAAGTGACTATTGAAGGTGTTAAATAATTCTGGTCTATTTGCAAAGCGCCCTTGTCCAATAAGAATATCTCGAAGTGATTCATTTACTTGTTCTCCATCATCATCAAATTGGGGGTAATCGTCCTCAATTATTGATTTAATAAACCCTTTCCCACGCAACATATGACCTGGATGGAGATTTGCATAGTTTTCAACTGTGTCTTGGAAGTTTTCCTCCCCAAGACCTGAATTTATTCCAATATGACCGAGACGAGGACGTTTACCAAATTCTCTCCTAGCTGCATTCTCGTCATTTTCTATATTTCTGGCCTCTTCTAGGTCTGAATATAATGCTGGAATTCCAGATGGATGAATCATTGGCAATGGAATAGATCTTCTGTTTATGGACTCTTGAAGATCTTTGGTGGCCGTGTTCATGAAGCAAGTCATCTACAGTTCTTGGTTGTTTACCATAGAACGTACGTCCTTCATAATCATGACGCATTCTTGTGGAATCTTCTGATTCTTCCTCGTCACTAGGAAATAAAAGTTCACCGCTATTAAGTTGTGATTGAGTAAATGGTCCCTTCTTTCCAGGAGGTTCGTATATCTCTAGATGATGTAAGGGCTCCGTTCCGTATCCAGTAACCATGTCTTTTTGCTCGAATTGTCCATCTGCTCCTTGCTTAACTCCGAAACCAAACCTATTACTGTGCGAGAATGGTAGCTTTGATTTTTGATGTTTTTCTATGTCATCCAGTAAAACTTTAAAATAACTTGGAGCTCCCTTAGATGCTATTCTTGCATCTTCCATAATCGCGTCTTTATCTTCAGAGTCATCAGTGAAGTCAAATAAAGATTCATATTTACCTGTCAATACGTCTGAAAGAGAGTTTGATGTCCTCACAGAATCAATGGAAGTTTCCCTTGTTGAACTAGATTCAATATCTTCCAGAAACACATTTGACGCTGCACCACCATCAAGAAAAGGCAGAGATCGCTGACGAGTTGATTCGACGTATTCCGGATCTACGTAGCCAGCATTTTTCTTTTTTTGAGAATCAACGTAAACTACATTTTCTCTTCTTGATCCCTTTTTTTTCGTTCTGAGATTCAAGCGCTGCTGTTTTCTTCTTCGGTTGTGCTTCATTATTTTTTACCGTTTTTTTAAATATTTTCGTTATTTTTTCAAGATGTTCTACTGTTTCTTCAAACGACTGCTCGTATATAAAACATGCGCCTATTGTTTCCGTTCGACACAAAGGGCATGGTATTTTATCGTATTTTTTTAAGCCTTTTGCATTGGCCAAAGTTCCTGCTGTTTTAGAGCTTAACGTATGTCCGCATCTCATCACTAGAGGTGTTTTAATTGGTTCATACGTCACTGGATCTAAAGCACATTCAGGCAATTCTTCACATAAAGGCCTAAGCTCTTCAACTATCCTATCGTTCATTGTTTTTTGAGCTTTCATTTCGCGTATTTCAATCTCTCGATCTTTTAATTCTGCTCGCATTTCGGATTCTTGTGTTTTAAGCTGATCTCGGACGAACTGTTCAAAGTAAATAGTGTTGTTCTGAATACTTGCTATGGCTGACATATTGTTCTCCTTGGGGTTTAACCTGCAAAAGCTGTGTTATAGCCTAGCCTAGTTGGTTGTATCTGTTCTCCCCTTTCATCATTCTCTTGAATTCCTTGAAATGTCTTCATCACATCTTCTAACCAGCTTTTTGAGAATTTCCCATCGCCTTTTACTGAGCTCCAAAGAGAGCGTACTGGGTAATTATTTCCTTTTCTCGTTATAAAAACATGGTCTTCTGGCCTGTCTTCATTGGCAAAAACAGTTGTCCCATCTGGAAGATCAAAGTCTTGTAATTTATTATAGTCGATTTCGCCACGATTTCCAGGAGGATTTAAAACATCTATAAGCCTTTCACCATAGGAAAGGCTGTATTTTCCAGGTTCTGTAGCTCTTTGAAGGCGTTCTTGTACTTCTTCTTTTTTCAGCTTGCCTCTTGAGATTAAGTCATAGCAAACCCCTTCAGCACAGTTCATCGTCTTTGGTTTTGAGCCTTTTTCGCTGTTATGGTCACTTCCATACTCGTCTGTAACCCACCTTCCAAACGGTCTGGAGGAATAATCTTCATGGTCAGCAATAGGACCCCAGGCTACGTTCTTGTAATATTCAGAGTCATCTGGGTTTGTGAATGGTGTTCCTGGTTCATCCTGTAACTCTAAACCTTGGATTCTGTTTCTATTTCTTGGAGATCGGTCACCTATTAACAAATCTAAATCTGAAACTCTCCCTCTTCCTTTTCCTCCACTCAATGAATCGAATAAATTCTTTTTAGAGTCTTCTAGCTCTAAGCTTGCATCATATCCATAGGGAAAACCAATATTACGACTTGGTTCCTCATCTGAATCATAGTCCGGTGCATTTTTTGTAGGCATGGGTGTTTTATAGATAGTTGAAGTAGGTCGAGGAGGTGGAGGAGGTACTGGCCTGTGTGAATATTCCCTAAGCGTTGCCATCCACTTTGCCATATCAATAGGCTGGTCTCCCATTTCTGGATCATATCTAGCAAACTGCTCTTTTCTATAATTACTCGGCATATTTTTTAAAGACTCTGTTTATTTTTTTGTTGTGTCCCACTAACCCCTCAAGAGGAACGCATTCTGATATGTGGTTTTTAAAAATTTTTTCTTTGCAGACAGCACATGATATTCCTGAATTTTTTTCAGGGTTATTCGCGATTAGAGATTTAATTGTCTCTTTATTAAATACATGCCCGCATTTGAAGACTAATGGAATGTTCTCTAGTGTAAAAGGCTCCATAGTCACAGGATCTAGAGCATCTGGAGGTAGTTCTTCGCACAAAGGCCTTAGTTCTTCAACAATCTTGCTATCTCTTGTCTGTCGTTCTTTATATCTCTCTTCAAACAATTCATCAATCGACATTGTTTGTGTTGCGACGGTATTGCTGTTTTTTGGTGTGATTGATATGCTCATCTTGTTCTCCTTGTGTCTATTATAACACATTTTGCACTGAATCGTGGCATGAATTCTTGTGTTTTTAAAAAACTTTTCATGTAGAAATGCAGGGAGTATATCATGAGAGGAATAACACGTATTTTGAATTTTTCATTCGTGCGTAAATCAGCTTGATCAACAATAAAAAAAGAATGCTTTTTAGGGGTCACCCCCCTTTGCGACGACCACCAGGTCCCGGGTCCCTTTGAAGATTAGGATCTCCTACAATGCAGTAATTCCAGGCTGTGATATGTTTGCTCTCATATACAGCAATAAACACGCCGAGGTTAGAGATATGATCAAACAAGATAACGGTAATAAATCCCCTCCTCAAGGCTTCGTCGAACTAGAGGAAGGTCTCTACGAACCTGTAGATCTAAAAGATACTTCAACGGACACAGAGATTGATGACTACAAAGACATGATGCTCGAGATGCATAGATTTGTGAATAGGCAGAAGTCATCCTAGAATTGGGATAACCTTAAGTAGAATTTACATCTATCCTAAGGTACTGATAGACAGTCTCTCTTCTTATGACAAACTCTCTAGCAAGCATTGCGGGAGTGAAAAGTCTCTTAAAATGTGATTAAACACGATTGAACGTTGTTAAATGCTTTTAGTTAGATTTTGTGTGAATTTAAACTAGTTTAGTTAATCTTTAGGAGCTACCCCTTCTTCCTCTGGGTTTTTTCTGTAAATAATCAAACTCTGATGATCTAGGGACAGCAATTGAATCAGCATCAAGGAATTTACTCCCAGTTTTCCCTCCTATAGGATCATGCCTGCTTACTAAAGATTGATAAGCACTGCCTGGAGTTGGAAAAAGAGACAAAGCGTCTCCTAGGGTTGGTTTTTGAGCCTTTTTTATTAAGGCTTCGTCTTCCTCAGCAGAATCAAGAAGCGCATCAAGAAAACCTTTATCTGATAGGTCATCGTCTGTTTCAAGCATTTGCCTCATAGTAGCTGAGTTACCAGCTCGAAAATTCTTGCCTGGATACACAATTTGATCTGCTCCAATTGGGTAGCTTTTTTGTTTTTTTAGAAGGCGAGCTACTTCAGCAGAATCATCTTTGTAGGTTGCTTGCAATATGGGAAGCCACGAATCTCGTTGGTTTCTGAGTCCTTGATAAAGACCTGGATATTCTTTATACATCACAGCATTTTCTTGCTTTGGGTCCTTTTCTGTTCTTGATTGCTGGTTTTCTGTCAGTAGCGTTCTTGTGATTTTTCCAGGCATTCGACCTTCTTCATGATCTTCCTTAAAAGCATATCCTGCAGCAACCGATTTACCTGTAGGTCCTTTTCCAAAGTAATGATTAGTTAGCGTATGTGGATCTTCGAGTTTCTTGCTCAGACTTCCTGTTGCCCCTTCAATATCAGTTCTTTTCTTCCACCCTGAAGTGTCTATTCCTTCATCACCAGCAAAGTAAGCTTCATCAGGAACTCCGGAATATAGATACCTTCCATCGTCTTTTAGGCTTTGCTTATTTTGACTTACGGTGTCTTGCATTCCGCGGTGGATGGATTCTCCTCTTCTTGCAAACTCTGCATATCTTTTATTTGGGTGCTGATCTAGTGCTTTTAGAAAATATGATTCTGGTGCAGTTTGATGCTGAGGCTGTTCCCCTATATCCTCCACCTCAAGGAATCCTCTTCCAGCTCTATTAGCAGAGGGTAAAAAATTCGCGCCGTCTTCAATCCCAATATCAGTTAAATCGGTTCGGCTTCTTCCCCCTTCTCTATAAAATCTACCTGCATAATTAATCTCTTCTTGAGGATTTATTGGAATAGGACCTAACCCACCGTTTGATTTTTTATAAAGCTCTTGCATGCGATCTTGGCGCCTTCTCTGAAATTCTTGCTCTCTAAGAAGCTCTTCAAACTGCTCTAAGGAAGTATTTCTATCATAGAAACCTGGGGAGTACCCTTTTCCAGGACCATCTCTCATTGCTCTAAATGCTGATAATTCTTCTGCTTTTTGAGACCTATTCATTTTCTGTATTTTCCTTAAATATTTTTGTTATTTTTTCCATGTGCTCAACAAGCCCTTCTAGTGGTATGCAGTCAATGAGTTGGATTCTCCCACATACTAATCTGCAAACAGGGCAATTAAGATCAGACCCTTTTAAAAGCTTGTTCGATATAATAATATTTTTAATTGTTTCTTTGTTAAAGACATGGCCACATCTATATACTATGGGAATGTTTTCTCTTGAGAGTGGCTCCATAGTCACAGGATCCAAGGCGTCAGGAGGTAATTCTTCACATAAAGGTCTTAGCTCCTCAATAAACCTTTTATTCAAAACATTCTTCTCTTTCAGATTCCTTTCATCAACTTCCCGATCTTTTAATTCTGCTCGTGCTTCGAATTCTTGAGTTTTGAGTTGATCTCGGACGAACTGTTCAAAGTAAATAGTGTTGTTCTGAATACTTGCTATGGCTGACATATTGTTCTCCTTGGGGTTTAACCTGCAAAAGCTGTGTTATAGCCTAGCCTAGTTGGTTGTATCTGTTCTCCCCTTTCATCATTCTCTTGAATTCCTTGAAATGTCTTCATCACATCTTCTAACCAGCTTTTTGAGAATTTCCCATCGCCTTTTACTGAGCTCCAAATAGAAACCTGGGGAGTACCCTTTTCCAGGACCATCTCTCATTGCTCTAAATGCTGATAAGGCTTCCGCTTTTTGGGACCTATTCATTGGATGATTATGTGGGCTCATTTTCTGTGTTTTCCTTGAATACTTTTGTTATTTTTTCCATGTGATCAACAAGTCCTTCTAAAGGTATGCAATCAAGGAGCTGAACTCTTCCACAGACAAGCTTACATACCGGGCAATCAAGATCCCCTAGCCTTGCTGGATCACTAAGATCTATCATTTTTTTTACTGTTGACTTATTGAAAACATGTCCACACCTGTAAACAATTGGTATGTTCTTCCCGTTAAAAGGCTCCATGCTTACAGGATCCAATGCATCTAGAGGCAGTTCTTCGCAAAGTGGTCTCAGTTCTTCTATCATCCTTTCTGCTTTAGATTGTCGTTCTTTTAAGCGTTCATCTAACAATTCATCAATCGACATTGTCTGTGTTGAAATAGTAGTGCTGTTTTTAGGTGTGATTGATATGCTCATCTTGTTCTCCTTGTGTCTATTATAACACATTTTGTACTGAATCGTGGCATGAATTCTTGCATTTTTTAAATTTTTTTATGTGTTTTGCTGAGAGTGTATCATGAGATGAATAACACGTAATTTGGAAATTCCATTCGTGCGTAAATCAGCTTGATCAACAATAAAAAAAGAATGCTTTTTAGGGGTCACCCCCCTTTGCCGCTATGCTCAGATTTCGGGTCCCTTTGAGATCTAGGATCTCCTTTAATCCTTTCTTGCGCTATCGTTAATGCTTCAACATAAGGTGATGGCATGATTAAGAATAACAGCAACGATCTTCTTCTCTTTAGTGAGGTAGAGGAAGGTCTCTACGAACCTGTAGATCCAAAAGATCAATCAACAGACACAGACGTTGATGATTGCAAAGACATGATGCTCGAAATGCATAGCTTTGTGAATAGGCAGAAGTCTTCTTACAACTGGAACAATCTTAAGTAGTTGTTCTTAATCTCTAAGCTCACGAATCAGTTTATAGACTGCTGCCCTACTAATGTTCATCTGCTTGGCTATCGCTGTCCCACCTACTCCAGCGTCTAGAAGTTCTTTGAATCTAGCTCTGTCAATGCTTCTCTTCCTTCCAAATTTGATGCCTTTAGACTTTGCAGCAAGTCGTCCTTCGTTGGTTCTTTCTAGTATTCGATGGCGTTCAGCCTGGGCTACAGCTGCAAGAATAATTACTACCATTTTTCCCATCGTTCCTTCTGTGCTTATTCCATCCTCGAGGAACCTTACCGCGATACCCATAGAGTTAAACTCTTTAACCAGATGAATCATATCAGCAGTGTCTCTTCCTAATCGATCTAGCTTTGTTACGACTAAGGTGTCATCTTTTTCCATTTTTAATCTGAGCAATTCAAGCCCAGTTCGTTTTATGTTTGACCTTGTTGTCTTATCGCAAAAGATTCTGTGCTCATCGACTCCAACTTTTTGAAGAGCCTTGATTTGGATGTCTAGGCATTGTTGGCTTGTTGAAACACGTGCATAACCAAAAAGTCTCATAACTGTCTCCTTAATCGATTTGTATACATGAGTGTATAATATATTCGAAATAACGATTTAATGTACATGTAATTCAGGCTGTTTTCTGGTATAATGGTCCCAGAAATTCGAGCCACTTGCTAAGCTAGTTTTCTCCGAGCAAAAAGAGAACAGAAATGGCAAAAACAAGAAAAAAATATTCCGCTGAATTCAAGCTGAAGGTGGTGCTTGAAGTTTTGAAAGGAGAGAAAACAGCAGGAGAGCTTGCTGGAAAATTTGAAGTTCACCCTTTAGTCCTTGGAGGGTGGAAAAGACACTTTAAAGCCACGGCAGCCTAAATTTTTGAGAAAAGCAATAAGCGTTTGATTACCAAGGAAGAGGAGCAGGAAAAAGGAGAGTTATTTGAGCAAATTGGAAGGCTAAAAATGGAGCTGGAATGGCTTAAAAAAAAGTACACGGCTTTGAGTTAGCTCTGAGAAAATCTCTTGCACAAGGTGGCAATCAAGATATGGCTCGAACAAAAGGGGGCTCAACACGAAATTACATTTGGCCGGCGGTTATCCCTCCCAGAAAAAATAGGAAAAGCAAGAGAGCTTATGATAAGCATCTCTATAAATTGAGACATCTTGTAGAAAATGCTTTTTTACATTTGAAGCAATGGAGAGGAATTGCTACACGCTATGCTAAGCACACATCCTCTTTCTTGGCTGCGGTTCAGATCAGATGTTTGGCTTTATGGGTAGAAATCCCGTGACTACACTATCTAAACACTAGGGCTTTCTACCCAAACATCGATTGGCCAAGCGGAGTGATGCGGATACAGCCTTTTCCTTTAAACGAACCGCTTGCGATGATTCCACCTTCAAAAAGCCAATTAAAGATCACCTTGCGGATCAAGGTAAGCTCTTCTTCAGAGTAATCAGGAAGAGAATACTTCCAATACCGGCCTGTCTTTTTCAGTGAAATTTTACTGTTTTCTGAAATAGGGGCGATAATACCTTTCAAAAATTCATCAAAAAGGACCCATCCTGAACCAATAATTCGTCCGATGCTCTTTTCGATTTCGTGAATGTTACGCTCTGTGCAGATTTCTTTTGGAAATTCAGAGAAAGTGTATTTACTTAGAGTTTGTTTATAGGTATTGAGGGCTCGTTTTTCAATAGGGAGGGTGAGCCACTCTTCAGCATCTTCTGCTGGAAGAAGTTGATTGTTTTCAATCCGTGCAAGTTTTAGAAAGAGCAGTTTGTTAAGAGCTCGTGCCATATATTCATTAAAGAGAGCTTGTCCCTCTTCACTCTTTAGATCAAAACCTTTACACTGTTTGACGATTTGAGAAGCCGCGCTTTTTTCAAAAACCCACTCCTCGTTTTGGTCAAGACGGGCAAATAGAGGTTTGGTCATAGAAAGCGCAAGAATGGTTGATAGGTCTTCGGCAAAAGAAAAATCATAGGGGCGTGTCCTATTGATCTGATCCTTTTCAGAAATCTCCTTGGGCTGGCTTTCCTTTAGGAAGTTGAGGTAATCCTTCCACTCTTTAAACAGAGTGACAACTTCTACCCATTCGTCACCACTTTTTTCATAGACAAGACAGCAGAGTAAATTAAATTCTAGATTGAGGAGGTGTTCTTCAAAAACTTCTTCAGTTAGCTCATATTTCTTCCGAAGATCATCAGAATACATCTTGTGAGCTGGGGCACCAAATAGATCTGTAATGATTCCATTGAGCACTGGATCTCCGAGATTTAGTTCCGATAAATACCTCTGAAAGGTTTGGGGGGTTTCTAGGTATTTTTCAATTAGAGAGTTAAATATATTATTTGACGTTCGAGGGATTGGGTACCAATTCGGTAGGACATGAATCGGTACCTTCTTAAGGAGTGCCTGCAGAAACTCCATCCCAGGTGTAAAATCTTCCTCAAATTTTTGAATCTGAGTTTCAAAGTATTTTCGCATTTCCTTATCGACAACAACCGTATTTTCTTCAATCTTAAAGAGATCAGTTTTAGACAGTTTGTCTAGGATAGACTGCAGCTCATCTAAATTCTTATCGAGCTGACTAACAAGGCGACTAATTGGAATTCTTTGAGAACTGTAAACGATTTCTTCTAAGACCTCTAGGTCTTCAGTAGAAAAGTGTGACATCAAGACACGATTTTGAATATCTTTCTGATAATCATAATCTTCGAGGTTAATCTTATTCTTTCTAAAGATATTGGTCTCTGTCATTGAACTCCTATTTCTTTGTAAAATTACGATTTTAATCGCCTTTTAGCCATTATAATATGAAAGTAGATTATTTATTGCAAGTGCCAAGTAAAATAATAAATTTACATCTATTATGTAGAATAATTGGAAAATTCCTTTTGCACATGAAAAATTGCTTTAATGTCGTTTCTATCAAAGCGATTTCTGTCAAAGACAGGGACGATGATTCCAATTAGAACCTTATGATGTGCAGCAAGTGCTCTCCACACTTCGTGGTGTTGATTAAAGTTTCTGACGTTTAAGCATCTCGGCGAAAAGCCCCAGCTCGTTGCTTAGGCTCTTGAAAGAGCCAGTTTGTGTCACCTTTCCTTTTTCAAGTACATAGATCCTATCGGCATTCTTGATGGTGCTAAGGCGATGGGCAATAACGATGCGTGAAATATTAAGCTGATCGATATTTTGGGTGATTTCTTCTTGAGAGTTGTTATCAAGCGCACTTGTTGCTTCATCGAGCAGAAGGATCTTGGGATTTGGAAGAAGTGCGCGCGTAATAAGGAGCCGTTGTTTCTGCCCTCCAGAGAGGGTTTCCCCATTCATAGGTACAACGGTATGGAGCCCCATGGGGAAGTTTTGAAGGTCCTTTTTAAAACTAGCTAGTGTAATCGCTCGGTCAATTTCTTCTTCTGTATACTGTCCTCCCGCAACAATGTTTTGATAGAGGGTTCCAGCAATAATTCCGCCTTCTTGGAGAACAACACCCATCTGTTTTCTCACTTCACTTAGATTGAGGTGAGAGAGATCTTTCCCATTAAAATAGACGGCACCAGATCGAGGTGTTTCAAAGCCAAGAATCATTCGAATCAGCGTGGACTTCCCACTTCCAGAAGGGCCTACAATTCCAATCATTTCCCTTGGTGCAAGTCGAATAGAAACATCATTTAGGATCGAAGGAGCTTCTTCTTCATAGCCAAAGGTTACATGATCAAGGCGAATATCTCCTGTGAGCTTTTCTGGATTTGATTTTTTAATAAGGAGCTCTTGTGGCTCTTAGATGATCACATGGGACCGCTTCCAAAGAGAAACAATGGCAGCCGCCTGCATAACAATACTACTCATCGAAAATACAGCCATCGAAAGGGTCATATAGGCTGTATTAAAGGCTAAAAAGCTCCCGATTGAAAGAGATTCTGTCTCTTCCATCCTCATCACAGCTCTAAAAATCAGAATGATCGATAAATGGGGAAAAGCTGCCATACAGGTTGTGATAATGTTCTGAATGTTTTGGGCTGACATTTCAAGAGATTTTGATTTTGAGAATTGCCTAGCCCAGTAAGAAAAGGCATTGTTTTCAGCTCCTGCAACACGCAGTTTTGCAACACCTGATAAGATTTGTACTAAAGCACCATTGATTTCCCCTTGTATCTCGTAGACTTTCTTCTGCACTTCAATTTTCCAGCGAGTTAGAAAAGCCGTAAGAGAAAGTGCAGCAATAAGGAGAATAACGCCGATTACGGTAAGTCTTGGCGAATAGATAACCATGGTAACCAAATAGAGAATTGCAAAGATTCCTGTCAAAATAGCTTGAGAAATGTTGCTACTTAGAAGGGGTCTCATTTGCTCTATGGTCATAGCTCGTTGCAGAAGATCTCCTGCTGTAAAGCGCTTAAAGAAATTCGCGGGAAGCTTCAAGAGTCGATCCCAAATGGCCGGTTGCAAACTGGAACTTAACTTTCCATCGATGCGCCCCAAAATAAGAGAGCGGAAATAGATAAAAAGTGCCGCACTTGCTGCCGCTGTAATCAACCCTAGAGTGATCTGTATGAGCAAGCCAACATTGGCATTAGGAATAGCGCTGTTAAAAATAAAAGAGATTCCAATAGGAGGGAAGAGAGAGAAAATTGCTGCAATTAGGCCATACCCTAGGAGCTTAATGAACTCCATTTTGTTTTCCTTAAAGTAATAAAGAAGGGCCTCTTTTCCACTATGAATCTTATCTGGAATTGCCTTGTAAAAACTGTAGGCATCCAAGGAAATATTTTGAGCAATGCTCCCTGTAATTGTTCGTATTTTTCCTCTTACTGGATCAATCATCTCATACTTCCCCCATCGATTTAAATACAGGGCAACGGCGTGACGCTCTTTTCCATAGAAGGCAAGAAGAGGTCCTAATCGCACTCCCCTCATCCGAGCTTCGGAACCTTCTGCAATTTTCGCTACTTTATTTTTGAGATCCCCTTTCAAAGATTTTTTGGGAGCGGTAAATTTAATCCCCTGTTTTTTAAAGACAATTTCAGCAGCTTGAGTAAGTGGATTCGTACTGGTCACAATCTCTTCATCTTTGCTAGTTTTAAGAACCCCTATCATCTCGGTTAGCGTTTCATGAAGAGTCTCCTCCTGAAGTTTCTCTTTCTCCTTAAAACGTTTGAATTCTTCTCGATCCAAAAAAGCCCTTTTGTAAACAAGATAGTTTCCTATAAAGTGATGAAAATGGGTAAGTCCCTCTAGCCAACATTCAGAGTTGATAATTTCAGGAGTGCTTTTTGCCTGCAATTTTACTTTTTCTAGAGATAGAAAGTAGAGATGAGGGAGAATAGGAAAGTTCTTTTGAGAAAACTTTACCTCATGAGGGCCAAGAAGCTTGTATTCCCCTCCTTTTGGAGTGAGCCAAATCACCCGCTCCTTCTCAGTTGGAACCTCACTGATTCTAATCGTAAATGTCTCCCCTTTTTCAACCCCAATTCCTCCTTCAAAAATCCAATGTTTGGGACGAAGCTCAATCGGAGAAAACACAAAATGACCAAATTGATTCAAGTAATGTTCTAAAAGTGGAGAAAAGGCCTCTTGATTGCGCAGAGAGTTTTTAAGATTCCCTTCAAAAATATCCATTTTCATTTCCCAAATCACAATAGGCTCTTCACTGAAGGCAAAAATCTCAAAAGAAATGTTTTCCTGCCCTTCCATATCGAAGAGAAGGTGCCCTGATTGAACGGTTGAAAGGAGGGTTCTTCGACCCTCATGACCCTCTTTTTTTTGCACAGCAAAAAGAATCATGGCTCCTTTTTCTAGAAGCCAAACCGTTCCTTTTTTTTGGAGAGAGAGTCGGAAATTCGCTGGAGCCTCAACCTTCTCCCCATGTTCTTTAAACAAGGCTTCCATTATCCCCCGTCTCACTCTCAATGAGTTGATTATAGATCCCACCCAATTTCTTTAGTTCTTCATGCGTTCCTCTTTCAACTACCTTTCCACTCTCAAGAACAATGATTTCATCGCAGTCTTGGATAGTACTCAATCGATGAGCAACCATAATCGCTGAACATCCTCGTTTTCGAATATGGTTCATGACGAGCTTCTCGGTACTAGAGTCAAGGGCACTTGTGGCTTCATCCATAATTACAATAGAAGGACTTACAAGAAGCGCACGGGCAAGCTCTATTCTTTGCCGCTGCCCACCACTAAGGTTCTTCCCTCCTTCGATGAGCTCAGTATCATACCCTTCAGGACGCTCTAAAATATCGTTATGAATGCAGGCATCTTGCGCCGCTTTGATCAATACATCATCTGGAACAGATGTATCCCACAGCGTAATATTATCTCGAATCGATCCACTAAAGAGGAAGATTTCTTGATCAACGCTTGTGAGCGAGCATTGCATGATCTCTTGAGACTGCTCCATAATGGGTTTCCCATCATAGAGGATCTCACCTTCCCAAGGCTCAATGAGCCCTGTCGAAAGTTTTGAAATTGTCGATTTGCCACATCCTGAGGGACCGACAAGAGCCACTCGCTGTCCTGGGCGAATTTGGATATTGAGTTTTTCAATTAGAGGAGGTGCTAATGGACTATATCCGAAGGTGATATTCTTAAATTCTAAATAGCCATCAAGTTTAGGGTTAGAGGAGGTGCTAATGGACTATATCCGAAGGTGATATTCTTAAATTCTAAATAGCCATCAAGTTTAGGGTTATCTGATTTTTCAGTCATTTTTTTAGAGTAGATACGGTCAATGGGATTCTTTAAAACATCATTGAGACGAATAAGCTCTACCTTGAGAAATTGAATCGTCTGTCCAAAGTTTACAAAATTAACAACCGGAGTAATGAAGCTAATCAAAAGCATCTGCAGAGCCATCAAAGTCCCAATTGTTAAACTCCCCTGCATGGTCCGCCATCCCCCAATCCCTAAAAGAGCCGCTTGGGCAATCCCCTGAAATAATATGGGTGAGGTCGTTAGGATGGCATCTTTTCGACTGATTTCCTGAAGTGAATTGATTTTTCTCGTATCAAATCCGGCAAAAGCAGCAAATGCATCACTTTCTGTTCCTGTGGCCTTAATAGTCTCTATTTGTTGAATCACCCCGACTGAATTTGCAGTGACAATTGACTGCTCTTTTTGGAGACGAGCATAAGTATCCGTCCTCGACCTTTGAACCAAACGCATCACGACAAGACTCCCTAGACCTGCCAAAACTCCAATAAGCGCCACAGAAAAATCATACATGAACATCACAATTCCGTAGAAAATGACCAAAATCATCTGGATAGTAGGAGTTGCTAGAGTCTCAGTCATCATCTGGACAACAAGATTATTTTGCCCTACGCGGTTTGCTATTTCCGCAGGAAACCTCTGATAATAAAATGAAACAGGAAGACGCAGGATATGCCATAAAAAATCACTTGAGAAATGAATTGCCATTTTTGCGTTCAGGCGATTTAAGAAATATTGCTGAAGCCAGGTTAAAATTCCTGCAAGGGTCATAGCACAAAAGATCGCAAATAAAAACTGTCCTTTCCATGAGAGGACATTCGTCACTAAGATGTTATCAATAAAAATTCGTGTAAAAACGGGAACTCCTAGACCGGGAATGAGAAGACAGATTCCTGCGATTAGGACATAGAGAAGAGTCCTTTTAACTCCACGAAAACGATGTTTCATGTCCTCAAAAACACTGGGTTGCTTCCCTCCTTTTTCAAATGAAGAGCTCCTCTGAAAATGCAGAACAACTCCTGTATAGGCTTCATCAAACTCTTCATAGGTTACTTTTCGGGGTCCAAAAGCAGGATCATTAAGGTAAACGCATTTTTTTCCAAATCCCTCAAGAACAACAAAATGATTATAATCCCAAAAAAGAATCGCAGGTTTATCGGTTTCATAAAGCTCTTGAAGTCCCTCTCGATGTCCCTTTCCCTCTAAGCCAAACTTTTTTGCTGCATTTAGTAGGTTAAGCGCATTACTTCCATCCCTCGAAACACCGCACTCGGTTCGTAGATCTTCCAATGGAACATGTTTTCCGTAATAGGAAAGAAGCATCGAAAGGCACGCCGCTCCACATTCGACATTTTCCATTTGAATCACCGTCGGGGTGTGGACTCTCCATAATTTGCTCGGGCAAGGAATCGCCTGCTTCACTACTCATACCTCATGATACGATGGGAATTAGGTAGGAAATTGGCCGCTTGTTCTCAATCGTCACACGAACCGTCCCTGTTGAACCTGGATTTAGCCTGCCAGGAGGCCCTTTTCCAAAACTCCACCTAACCCCTGATTTGTTATTTGGATCAAGATTAGGCTGAATAATAACTAGCTCTACAGTTGCTCCTTTAGTTAGATCTTCTCGCGCCTTTTTAGAAGGGATGGCTTTAAGTTGATCGGAAGTCGCCGAAATAGCATAGGGAGCGACCTGTTTAACTTTTTTAACTTTTCCCACAAGCTGCCCATACTTCTGCGTGTCGACAGCATTAAGATCAACAGTCACCTGCATCCCGACTTCAATTCTTTCTCCCACCTGGGTGGGAATGAATCCGTACACCTCTAATTGATTGGGAAATACTTCTGTTTGAAACCATATAAGGACCTCTCCAACTTTTACAGCTTCCCCTTGGTCAGCATCAATCTGAAAAATTTTTCCACTGTGAGGCGCTAAAATTTTGAGACCACTGCTAAGCTCCATTAGAGGGATCCCTGCTGGGACTTCCTGCTCCACTTTGACAAACACTTGATTCACGACACCGTCAGAAGGACTCTTCATTGCAAATTGTGCTTCAGGTGCAAGGAGGATTCCTTGGCCTGTCGTAATGATAGGAATCTGTCCTAATACAGACCATGTAACTATTGCAACGAGTATTGCGCATAAAGAAAAAAGAACAACCCATCCTCGAAGACGAACAACAACAAGCAACTTGCTCAGTTGCGTTGGTGAGGAAAGCTTTTCTATCGTATCATGTCGAAAAATATCTCGGCTCATGAATTTTGTTAATAGCAATTGCAAATAATCAAATCAAGAATTACAACAAAGAGGATGAAAAATAGCAGCTCAAACGTCAAACAGTGGACCGCTCTGGTCCGAAAAATCTGGGATGATCCCGGAGTAAAAGACCTCGTTTTAGCAGATCCACACAAGTTTCTTAGTGACAATGGGTTCGAAATACATGAATCACAAGCCATTGAGGTTCATGAGAATACACCAAACACCCTCCATCTTATTCTTCCTGAGAAACCTTCTAGAGATATCCCTGATGAGATATTAAATCATATTGTTGCTGGATATTAATTAAAAATAAATGATATAATATACATATTAGTTCACAATAATAGGTATTAAAATGAAAGAATTTCCAATAGAAAAATTCATGACTCTAGAGCTTGTTAAGCTTCTCGTTCTTGGAAGAAAAAGACAAGGTATTGGTTCATTTAAGCTCTCACCTCTACTTGAGCAATTCCACTTTTTTCTCTAGGATTAGTTGAAAAAAGCAATGACCCATTTAGTATGCCAAAAAAGTCAAATATAGCTAAGTTGATATAATTTAGTTATAGGCAATATTCCTTAAAAAGTTCATCAATTCCACATTGATATTTTCTTCGTTTAGATTTTGCTTGTGCCCATTTACGCTCAATAGGATTTAAATATGGGGGAAAATATTCCAAGATGTGGCCTGCAGCTTCGACCTTTTCTTGCATAGATTTGCTTTTATGAAACGATGAATTATCCATAACTAAAACGCTTTCAGAAGGAAGTTTCGGCATCAAGTTTTGCTCTGCCCAACTGCTAAAGGCATCTGTATTAATATTACAATCAAACAGTGCAAGAGTAAAAAGGTTTGTTCCAAGCATTCATACCTTGCAATCTTTTCTCTGAAGAGAGATCTCTTTTTTTTGCAAGCCTTGGGATGGTTAAGTGTTTTTTTTATAGCTAATTCTTAGCCGCTTTATGGCACAACGAACACCTGAAGGGCTTACATTGAGACGATATGCTCGTTCATAGTTGAAGGCATCAGGGTATTTTTTTGATATCCTCCATCAAGCGATCTCTTTCAATCTTTATTGCAGGTCTATTTTTAGTGCGCTTTGCCTCTAGCCTCTTAGACCGAAGAAATATGCTATTTACACTTACACCAAAACGTTTTGCTGTCTTAGCAAAACTTAAATTTTCTGTGCTTCGGATCAGCAGTACCTTTTTTCTAAAATCTAATGAATACGTCATTCAAAAAAGTATAACTAAAACGAAATATTTTAGCTATACCTGGACTTAAGGAACTTTTCTTGAAAAATACTCAGGCGCTAAAACCTCTTCTTGGCAATTCTCTATGCTGGAAGCTTAACAAATTTACTGTTATTTTTTACGTTTCTCATCGAGCCATTTTCTGCTAATATCGATCAACCTTAGGTTGAGCTCCGTGTTTGAAGGGTGCATATGCTGGGTTTTCAGGTTGATGACTGTTTTGGGTTCTGGAACCAGATTTTGAAGACGATGTGCACATTCCATGGGGATTTGTGAATCATAGATTCCATTAAGGATCAAAAAGTCACCTTTCATTCTTGGAGCGTAAAGAATAGGATCAATGGGCTTAAAGGCAGCAGCGACAATAGAAGAAACTGGATCTTTTAAAAACTTTGGCACAGGAACATTTGCTTTAAACAAGCAGTAGATCCCCGCCCCTCCATAGCATAGTATTCCTGGTCCTAGATCCATTCTTTCTTCTTCGGCTTTCACATAAGTTACAGGCATGAAGGTTGCACCAAAACTATATCCCATCAAGCTAATCGGCTGATCATTAATCCAAGACTGATCATGAAGGTACTTTAGGATGCCAATCAACTCAGAAGGAACCTCTAACATTGCCTTTCGAACCGTATAAAGATGCCATAGCACATTCACCTCATGAAGTTTTTTTAGCATGTCAGAATATTCATAAGCGATAAGAGCATACTTCCCATGATCAGGAATAAACTGAAGACTTTCTCGACCTGTTTTTAATCCTCCAACGATTAGAAAACAAGGAAGCCCCTCAGGTGGAATATCTTCTGGGAGGCTAATTGTGAAAAGTGCTCCCCCATTTTTTCCACAATCCAAAGTCACATCTTCATAGTTCCTTACCTCTAAGCTATCAGGGATTTTGTACCTTTTAATATCAAAGACTGAGCACCCATTATCTCCAAACAGGCTCATGGACATTGCAAAAATGAAAAGAAACGAGAACATCTCGAAGGTGCTGTTAGATTGTCGAACTTGCATGGGCATCTTTACTGAATCATCCAAGCAGCTTGTAATAAATTCCTAAAATATTGACAAGGAGTTAAACTAACTCTTTTTTCAAATAGTCAATATCGCGCAAAACTCGGTCTAGTAGAACTTCTGTATTTATTGAACGCGTCATATAATCCCAAAGTTTCTTAAAATCATAGGCAATTTCTTTTCCAATCTTCTTCGAAAGATCATGCCCCTTGATTAAACTTTCATTGAGATCCTCCATCAAAAGATCGCTTTTTGCTTCATACTCACGATTTAGAGCAGCAATAATCTTTTCGAGTTCAGCATAATCCTCTGGATTAGCTAATCCAACTTTTTTACTTTCGATTTCCTTTTCAAGAACCTCGTAATAGTCGTGACATCGACTCACTTCTTTCTGCTTGTCGGACAGATCATCAAGAAGGCGAAGAAGTTTTTGCTTATCGGTCATGATTGCCCCTTGTAACACTTGAGAGCAAAATCCCAATTGATAACATCTCGGAACTGTTCGATGAATCGGGGTCTTTCGTTGCGATAATCAATATAATACGCATGTTCCCACACATCCAACGTAAGAATAGGAGTTTTCCCATGCTTTAAAGGCGTATCTGCATTACTTAGAGGCATGATTTCAAGATTTCCTTGGCCATCTGATGCAAGCCAAGCCCATCCCGACCCAAAGAGGGTTGCTGCGCTATCGGAAAATTTCTTCATGAATATCTCCAGACTCCCAAAATCTCTTTCAATGGCGTTAAGCATCTCTCCGCTTGGCTTTCCACCACCATTAGGCGACATGCAATTCCAGAAAAAAGTATGATTCCATGCTTGAGCAGCGTTATTAAAAACGCCTCCAGTCGATTCTTTGACAACAGTATCTAGATCTTTATCACCCTCTAATTTTCCTTCTACAAGAGCATTCAACTTCTTGAAGTATGCAGCATGATGCTTATTATAATGGTAGTCCATTTGTTCTTCAGAAACAAAGGGAGCTAGTGCTTTTAAATCATAGGGGAGATCAGATTGTTTGAATGTCATAATTTCTTTCACCTTTTTGATATGTTTTAGACAAGGCATCTTAATTGAATCATTTTTTTTACTCAATGACTCTTATCTCATTAGAGGCAGGGCCTAGAATGGCCTTCGAAACTTTCTTGCATTATTGAATAACTTTGAGGCGGGGATCCCCATCTTCGAGTTTATCGGGAGTTTCATTCGGGTAAATAGGGTTTGATCGATAACCACACCCTTTGAGAATTCTGGGATAGCCAAAGTGTTCAATCATCGGCCACTGGCGACAAACAAGGGGACGTAGACGGTATTGAGCACAAGAGCCATCTTTTTTGAGGTAGCGACATCCCATCACGTGCATCATCTTTCCTTCATATTCTTGGGGTTCTTTAAGACGAGGATAGAATCCCAGAAACTGAGTATACCAGAAAAAGAAGAAGCGACCAATAAAGGAGGGAGAATGACGAATCAGAACATAGTGGCAGCAGTTTCCCCTTTTCTTACATCCTCCTTCTTGCTTGAAAGGGGGGCGGACAAGCTTTCTAGCAAAGCGTTGCATATGATAATCCATAGCAACAAAGGGAGCTAGAACGCATTTTACTGGATGTCTAATCCAACCTGGGATCCATTGCCTCAGAATCCCACCCTCAGGGGCTGGTGGCTGCTGTGTGGCGTCTGATGCCTGGATAAGTAATTCGTCGAGAAGGTCTGACATGGAATCTAATGTACACTCTGACAGTGAAAGCAATCAAGTGCTAATTCAATTCAGAGAGTGCTAAATTTTGCCTTTAAAAGCTTCTGAATCATTTTAAGAGTTAGCAGTCGCCATGAGACTATTCCATTAATTTCTTAACCCAAAAGAACGAAATTCCCAACAACATAACTGCTTCATATTTGGATAATAATTATAAGGTTTGATAAAAAGCGCTTAATTATAAGTAACTTAGATCAATTTTTGAATTTCTAACCATTCAATCTAGCTAGCAATCGCAAGCAGCTTCGTTTTGAACTAGGTGACTTAGCTACAATGCTGAAGATGGGTAACCTAATTAGACCTTATGGTCTTAAGTAATATTTAGTAAACGTTCTTTTAAGACCTAGCTTCCCTTTCCTTCCTATTTCTATTGGGCTTGGCTCTTAATATTTTTCTTTATTATTTTTTTTACTGCTAACTACACAACTTATTTATTATAAAACATAAACAATTAACTAGAATTAATAATTAGCACCCTAAACTCTAATCCATTAGGCTTGCAGAATGCATCTCGCTTAAAATAAGATATATATAATTATTAATTTTTTATTAGACAATTATAAAGATAATTGTAATAATATAGTTAAGAGTTAATAATATATTAAAAAGGTAAAACAATGTTATTAGATGAAAAAATCTTTACTTCTGAAGAGTTGTCTAAAAGAATCGAGTTCCAGACCCTTCAGTCTTCTGAGCGTCGAGATGAATCAATCCGCTACACTAACGTCAATCGCAAGATGATCGTATTCGATCTCAGCGACACCCAAATGATGCTCGAACTTGGAATCATGCTTAAACCTTACGGACTTAATGAAAACTTCGAAAATAAGATGCTGAAGTCTAATGTGGCTGTATTTCGAATCTGGGCCGAAAAAAAGATTGCGAATAGAGCTGAGAGTTTCCTCCGCGTTCTCTATCTTAAGCATCCAGAAAAATTTGGAAAAGTAGAATATGAAAATTCTAAAAAGAAAAAAATGCGCCTTGCAAAAGCAAATTATATCTTGAGTGAACTTACTTCTCAAAAGAGTATTTCTCTTAAAGATGATAGAGATGAAGTTACTCAACTTAACGAATTCAAAGATCGATTTACTGGAGAGGCCCAACGCTTAGCTCTTCAAGAAAATGTGATTAAAGATTTAACTCAAGATGATCGCCAAGATAATCAAACGCTTCTTGGAATGGATCAAAAAGAAGAAGCGTAAATCATTTTTTTGAAAGAGATCAAAAAACCTCGAGATTTTCCTCGAGGTTTTTTTTGCTTGCGTTTTGATCGTAATTTGATACAATATGCCGCTAAAATGGCAGATATGAAATCATCTGAATTAGACTCAAATAGTTCTTGGATAAAGAAAATCTGGCCGGTTCAGCGTTTTGAACTTAAAAAGGTCCTTCCTCTCCTTCTTCTCAAGTTTTTAGCCTCTATCGTCTATGCAACACTCACTTGCATGAAAGATAGCCTAGTTGTCACAGCAAGTCAATCCGGAGCAGAAGTAATCCCTGTCCTTAAGGGCTGGCTCGTTTTTCCACTATCACTTCTTTGCGCTGTGGCCTACTCCAAACTAAGTAATCAATGCAAACGCTCGACTCTATTCTATTCGATTATTATCTTCTTCCTTATTATCATTTTTTTGTATGGGTTTATCCTATTCCCCAATGCTGAAGCTCTCAGCCCCCATGCTAGCTCAGATTGGCTCACGATGAAACTTGGAGCAAAGTACACCCACTGGATTGCTGTCTACAGAAATTGGATTCACTCTCTCTTCTTTGTTACTGCAGAGCTTTGGGCTCAAGTTGTAATCTTCATCCTCTACTGGGGATTCGCGAACCATATCTGTCAGGTTAAAGAAGCTAAAAGAACCTACACTCTCTTTATTGCAGCTGGAGACTTAGCAACGATCGTAGCAGGCCCTCTAGTCCTCCATTATGTCATGAAATTCTCCTTAGGTGATTTTACATCAACCCTCCAATCACTCCTTTCCTATGTTCTAATCGCAGGCATTGGTATCATCACCCTTTACTGGTGGATGAACAAATATGTCCTCTCTGATAAGCGCTACTTTGACCCTTCAGTGACTAAGCATACCCTTAACGAAAAAACAAAACTGACCTTAGGAAAGAGCATTAAGCATATCTTTTCTTCTAAATACCTCTTGTGTATCGCAGTCCTAGTGATTGGGTGTGCACTCACCATAAATATGGTAGAAGTGACTTGGAAAGCCCATGTCCACTCTTTGTTCCCTGAAACAGGAGACTACATGGCTTTCATTTCGAAGGTAACAACAATTGTTGGCGTTGTTGCACTGATTACTGTTCTTTTCCTTGGGGGAAATTTCCTCCGGAGATTTGGTTGGCACTTTAGTGCACAAATTACACCTATTATCGTTGGCACAACCGGTGCCATTTTTTTTGTCCTTTCTTACTTCAAAGATTCCCTTGGGCCTGTCGCAGCCATTTTTGGGACGACACCATTAGTCCTTCTTGTGCTAGTGGGAGCTTTCCAAAATGTGGCAAGTAAGGTTGTCAAGTATTCGTTCTTTGATTCGACCAAGGAGATGGCCTACATTCCTCTTGATCAAGAATCAAAAGTCAAGGGAAAGGCTGCTATTGACATGGTCGGATCCCGTCTTGGGAAATCCAGCTCTTCATGGGTGCAAGTTGGGCTAATGCACGTTCTTGGGACCAGCTCTGTCCTATTTATTACTCCTTACTTGATCCCCATCGTCCTTGGTGCCAGCCTCTATTGGAGCTATTCTGTAAGACACCTCAATAAAGAACTCACAGAAAAAGAAGCCGCTCTTGCTACAATAGAAGAGGACCCCAAAACTCTTGCTGCAGAGCTTACACCAGCCTAAACCCTCTACCCTTGCCGCGTAAGATATTTGATTTTGTTTTGCATCGACAAAATGACCAGTAATTGAACTTGTTTAGATGGGTTGCACTACTATCCAATTTTAAGTTTTGAAAATTTCGACTGGTGTAGTTCAATCGCAGAAATTCCTCGATCAGTCAAGTTAGGACACCCCTGAATTTCTAAAGAATTAAGAGGAAGCTTGAGCAAAGCTATAAGCCCCTCATCTGTTAAAGAATGAGCCCCTTGAAGGGTCAAATGACGAAGAGAAATATCTTTCATTCCTTGAAAAAGAGCATCCGTTAATTGATGACATCTTTTCAAAAATAGAAACCGAAGATGAGGGTGAGGAACAAAAAACTCCTCTGCCTCTTCATCGCTCATTTGATCACATTCGTTGATGGATAAGCGATATAGAGGGAGTGGATCTATCGCTTTCCGAATCACGGTTCCGGTAAACTTTGGGTAAGAAAGACGTAGGGTCAAAAGGTGAGAGCATAGAAGAGAAAGATTGGATAAAGCAACCGCTGAAATGGGAGTTCTTTCTAAGTTTAGTATCTCTAAGTCTTTTATGGGACGATCAAAAACTACGTCTGTCCCAGCCAAATTCAATTCATAGAAGGATTCTGGAAGAGACTCCAGACAGTTAGCGGTGATCAAAGGGCAATAAGAAAGGTCGAGTGATACCAGAGAGGAACAGCTAGCTATCACCTCTTTCACCCCTTGATCCGTAACCCTATAGGATTGGTTGATTGAAAGATGATGAAGATCGGGGTTCCACTTCGAAACCGATTTGAGGAGCGTGTCATTCAACCCTTGATGACAATTGAGATTGAGGGTCACCATTGGACTCTTTTCTCTGATCTCTTTGAGTAGTGAGTTCTTATCGAGCTTCAAAGAAGGCTCGAGTGGCTCAAGCCTTAAACGATTTCTCTCTTCTTTGCCTGGAGCTAGAGCACCCTCTTGAAACATATATTGCATTATCTCTTGAAAGCTCTTTTCAGTTTTTTTAGACGCATTCTTCGAGCAAAGCCCTCTACTATGATGTGAAGGATTGTGATAAAAAACTGGTGGGTTTTCATCCTTTCTCAGGAGTGATTTTCCTATTGAATGCTGGATTCCATTAATGTTGAAAAAGTCGAGAAATGTGGGGTAAAGGTCTGCATGAGAACCCCAGGTCAATATTTCTTGTGGATTTTGTGTCCTCCCTTCCCCATAAATCATAAGCGGCACATGAAAATTATCAGGATGTGTGCCCCTTTGATATTCAAATCCTCGATCCCCATCTCCTAGATAAAACCCATGATCCCCAGTAATAAAGAGAAGGACGTCTTTTGAAAGATTTTGCTTTTTGAGCTGTTTGATAAATGTCCCAATGCAATGGTCGGTATAGTGAAGGGTTTGCAGATATTTTGAGGTATATTCCCCTTCCTCTTCTTCAAAAGTAGGTCCCAAATAGCTTTTGGGACCATTCCAAGGATGATGAGACGAGATTGTCAATAAAGAGTAAAATTGGGGTGTATCCTTATGCTGCTCCAGATGATTTGCAGTAAAATCTAACAGATATTCATCTGCAACGCCCCACGAACTTTGATCGATTTTTCCATAGTGTTCTAAAAGCTGTTTACGGTCAAAAACACGATCCCCTCCATATTTCGAAAGAAAGGGACCGATTCCGTTTAAAGACCAAGTTGCTCCAGTAAAAAAATTACGCTCATATCCCTCTCTTTTGAGAATATCTGGAAGCCCATAGATATCCAATTCCCGATCAAGACCACCAGAAATTCCGAGTTCGTAGGGAAGACCATAGAGGGATGTAAAAAAAGAGCGGAAGGTCAAAACGGAATTTGAGTAGAAGTTGGGGAAAGTGTAACACTCTTTAGAAAGTGCGCTCAAGTTGGGAAGGCGATAGAGGTCTTTAGCTCTGAGTGATTCAAAAAAAAGAAAAATCACATGGGGTTTTCCTTTTGCATTGATATTCACAATCTTTTCACCTTGAAACCCTTTAGTATGGCGGTATAGAGGATATTTCTTGGAGTATGCGTGGTAAATCTCTGTTGGACGAATGATTTCCTTTTGAGCAAAAGAGCTAAAGTTCCCTTGCGTTTTTTGAAAAGGGCGATAAAAAAGCTCCTTTTCCCAAATTAATACTAGGGAATCCTTTGGGAAAAACCATAGGGGAACACCAACAAGCACCCAAATTGAGGGTGTGGCAAAAAATGTAGGAACAATAGAGATGATTAAAAAGAGCGGGAGTGCTTTGAATACCCCTAATGCTTTAGCAGAATCACGAAATTCTTTGGCATCTTTTAGAAAGGAAAATGCGCGCCGATCTAGGCGATATCCTACCTTTTTGTATAGGAAAGCATCATAAAGAATTGCAAGCTGAATCAACGGCGCAACAGGCCCTAAAAAAGAAATTTACATCCCTACGAAAAGATCTTGCAGAATTCCAAGCGTCGAAAAATCTCTCCTAATCACGAGGCGTGCAAAAAGAGGAGGAAGCGCTTGAGCAAAAATGGTGATCCTCCATCATTTAAAAGACTCCAAGAGCATCTAACATTACAATGACAATAATTGATGGAGCGATGTACTTGATACTGATCCCAAAGTACCACCTCAGAGAAGGATAACTTTTAAAAAGCCCTTCTGCTCCCTCTTTTAAGTGAGGATAGGCACTTCTAAAGCTCCATCTCCATCCCACTAAGATTACTGCAGCAAGCCCCCCAAGAGGGATCAAAATGTTTAGGCATAAAAAGAGGAGAATGTTGAAAAAGCTCTTCCCAAACAGAGTAACCTCCTTCCAAGGCCCAAAAGATAAGACACAAGGGAGCGCAACAATGAACACCGCAATCGTTGTCGTCAAAACGGCCCTGTGCCGCTTCCATTTTTTCGTGTCAATAAAGTAGGCAATTAACGGTTCCATTGCTGAAATTTGAGAGGTTAGAGCTGCCAAAACTAGCAATAGGAAAAAGAGGAGGCACATAAAATATCCCCCAGAAATCTGAGAAAAAATGATCGGCAATGTTTGGAACATCAAACTCTCACCCGATGATGGCGATAGCCCCGCCGAAAAAACGATGGTAAAAATTGCAATTCCTGCAACCAAGCTAATACAAATTCCAAACAGCATAATAGGAAGGCAGGTTCCTGGAATATTTCCCTTTTTCCCTAAATAGCTTCCATAAGTCACCATTGTTCCTTGGCCTAAGCTGAGGGAAAAAAAGGCTTGGCCCAATGCAAGCAAAATGGCAGTTGGTGTGATTTCAGCCCAATTGGGCTTAAAAATAAATGCCACTCCCTCTGCGCCTCCTGGTGTCATTAACCCTTTAATCGCTAGGAAAACCAACACAAAAAGAAGAAGAGGCATCATTACCTTGTTTCCTGCTTCAATCCCCTGCTGCACTCCCGTGTATAGAATAAGAAAGGACAGGATCAAAAACCCCATTAAAGAGCCGATTCCCCAAAAGAGAGAAATGCTAAAATGTTGAAAGTGGTGGGTTGCCTCACTTGCAGATGTAAAGTGAGTGAGCTGCCCTAAAATTGCTTGGATAAAGTATCCCAGCGTCCACCCAGCTATCACTGTATAAAAGGAGCTAACCAAAAAACCCGTAAGAATCGTCATCTTTCCGGCCCCTTGCCACCCTTTATGCTTTCCAATCTGCTTAAAGGAACCTGAGGGATTAAGCTGAGCTTTTCTTCCAATCAATATTTCTGAAATAAGAACAGGAAACCCAACAAGCAATAAACATATCAAATAAAGAAGAACAAAAGTTGCTCCCCCATTTTCACCAACAACATAGGGGAAACGCCAAATACTTCCAAGTCCTATTGCAGATCCGACTGCCGCCCAGATAAATCCCAAACGGGACTTCCACTGCTCTCGTTTTGGTTTCGCCAAAATTCTGATTCCAATTCTAATAACTTAAAACTTTAGTGTAGCGAAGCTTCTGTAAAAGTACAACCCTGAGAGATACTTAAAACTTAGGTTATTAAGCTAAGAATCTATAATTAGACCTGGAGTTTCGATAGGGGTAGGAGAAAGCATCTCATTTTCATCGGGAACAATACGCTTTTCAGCATATAGACGATGGAATAAGCGTTCATAGTCTTTTACACTCTGCAAAAACTGACGCGCTAGTTCAGGGTTCTGTGGAGCGATATTTTCTTTTTCACCAGGATCCTTTTCCAAATTATAGAGCTCAAGTTCCTGAGAAATTCTTGTGTAGACAAACTTGTATTTTCCTACGCGACATCCAAAGTTTTTAAACACATAGGGATTGTGAAAGAAAATCGGACGTTCTCCACACTCTCTCATGAGAGAGTGGCCAATCGATAAATTAAAACCATGGAGCCCTAAGATATCCATCACGGTAGGCACCAAGTCAAGTTGACTACATGGGGCTGTAATTCTTTTTGGTTCAAGAATTCTTCCCTTTCCATAAACCATTAATGGAACACGAATATTCTCTTCATAAAGGTATCTCTGTTCTATAAAGTTGTTATGCTCTCCCATCGGATACCCATGGTCTCCCAGGACAAAAAGAAGTGTATTTTTCAAGAGTCCTTTTTCCTCAAGCAATTCAACGAGCAGCCCTAAACACGCATCGGTATAGTGAAACGTATTGAGGTACTTTCGATAAGTCCGAGAAATTCCAGGAGGAAAGGCTGGAGGTTGATAATGGGTAGGAAGGTTCCAAGGGTGATGGTTTGTAATTGAAAAGAGCGTTAAGAATTGAGGCGCTGCTTGCCGTTCACCAAAAAAATCTGCTGCATAATGCATCAAACACTCATCTGGGAGCCCCCAACTTGAGTTATGCGCTTTTGGAAAAGACTTTATCATTGTATCCCTCCCATGAATTGCATCGTATCCATGCAAATCAAAGAAGGCGTCCTGCTTTTCAAATTCTATAGGACCGTTATGAAGGTAGCTTGTTTGATATCCCGCTTCTTGCATGAGTTGAGGTATCCCAATAAAGGGAGCTTTTGCTTGTGCTGCCGCTTCAGATCCATCAACATCGGATGGAATTCCAAATAATGAGGAAACAACTGAGCGAGAGGTTCTCACAGAGTTAGCATAAAAGTCCGTAAATAGAATTCCTTCCTTTGAGAGGCGGTCAAAATGGGGCGTGACGCCTCTTTCTGAACCAAGTGCGCCAACATTATGAGAACGAAATGATTCTAAAAAAAGAAAAATCACATGGGGACGCTCATCTTCACCTATTTTTATATCGAAGACCTTCTTTCCATTGAAACCCTGCGTATACTTGAATAGTGGGTATTCAGAAGATGGGGCATGCATCTTTTCATTCTCATTTTGAAACCGTGCTCTTACTAAATAACTCAAATCGGTCCTGTCATTTTTTCGCTTTATAAACCTAAGCAACTTTCTGACAAACCACACCTCATGCTGAAAAACAATATGGTCAGTTGCATAAGCCATTTTTTTAGGAAGAAAGGAGTGGCCTAGGATTGCAAAAAGTGCCAAAACACCCCCGAATTTAAGCCACTCCACCTCAAAGGTAAGATTTTGCACCTCCCCCCAACAATGCCAATAGGTATAAACTGGCAACGAAAGGAAAAGTAAAGCTCCCGGGAGAAAACGCCACACCTTTTTCTCCTTTGCAGAATCCCAAAAACACCGCGCATCGTTAAAAAGAGAAAAGAAAGATACCTCCATTCGGATTGCCGTTTTCCGATGCAAGAACGCGTCAAAAATAAGATGCATTTGAAGCAAAGATGAACAAATAACAAAAACCCAAAATAAATATACAGAGTCTACGGGAAGGATCGACTGCATTAAAACCAATAAAAAAAGCTGCTGAAAAGCAACAAAAAAGTCTTGACAAATCCCTGTGAAAAAGGAGAAGAGAAGAGATATTCGGGCAGGCTGATTTCTGTGCAAAATAGAAAAACGCACGCAGAGAGAGGGAAGAGCCATAAGAAAGATAAAGGTCCACACGATTGTCATGCGTTAATGATACCTTCTATATAGAAAAAGTGTCAAAATTAATGAAACATTGCATACCGATTGTTGTTAAAAAATTTTATTAATAAAAAACCAAGTTTTCCATAGTATACTGGATATAAATTACTTAACGTATCATATTTTTTTGCTGCGACCCGCGCTGAACTGGTACGGCATGAGAGCAATGGCCTAAGAAATTGGAGCCAAAACGCACTATTAGGGTAGGCCTACAATAAAAATTGATAGAGAACACCCGGATGCGTTCAACTATGAACGAGCACATTGCTTCAATGTAAGCGTTTCAGGTATTTTTTGCCATGTACAAAATCTTTTTTTTATCAAAAATTTATTTACCTACTTGGTTTTCACGCTGATACACTCCAAACTCAGGTCAATAAGTTGTTGACTGATAGCCATAAATAGGATAAAACCTTTTAATTCTACTGTAAACATGCAACTCTCACTTTAAAAAATAGATACAGGGTTATGGATTCCATTCAAGACAGTCAAAAAAGACTTTTTCCCTGAGCAACATTTGGTGATCCAAAATACTCTTTTTTTTCAGGATTATCTGCTGGTTTTTTCATTCATAGGTCTGATCAATGGTATTTTAGTAAAGTTGACAAAAGCTCCTATTTTTCCGGTGTTGAGCTACAAGGATGGGTAAAAAACAATTCACAATCTCTAAGACAACCTTCCTTATTGGGGATCCGTATGGTAGCTTTATATCCGATTCTAGAAGAGTTTGTATTTAGAGGGCTTATGAGACAAACTCAAATTGATTTCGACCTCGAACAAAACGGAAAAGAGACCTGGGGTTCTAAGGCAAAAAGAATGTCAATAAATTCTGTGATTTTTACCATGATTCATTACGATTCTAGGAACTCTTTGAGGGCAAATATACGCATGTGTCCCCCTCTTTTTGCTTCAGGAATAGTGTTCAATGGGCTTATAGAAGCCACAGGTAGCATTGCTTCGCCAATAGTAGCGCATTCATTGTCTAATTTTCTTAGTTTTAGATCTATAAAGAGATAAACTAAACTTGGATATTCCTCGCGGATTTCCACGATGTGGTTTATTAATCCCTCATGTGAAGTCGAGGGATCATCTGAAGATCGATTTCTAGAACATATTAACTTTCTGTCCAATGTGACCAAGATCTATTGAGATGTCCCCAAATGGTATCATTATTTTGCAGAGTTACAGGAATTAAATGTCCTACTCTAACGTTTGCAGCTTTTTGACCCTCTACTGAAATAAGACTGTAAATAATTGTATCATCTAATCCTTCTATCTTTGCAAACTCATCAACATTAGCAGGATTGACTCCATAATCATTATCTGCAAGTTCTCTATCTGCAACTAAAACACCAAGATAAGGTTGATCTCCATTATTTCTTGCATCTTGATTTGCATAGGACTGTGAAATACGTGGTAAGGGTGCAACATAAAGATCTCGATTACGATCTACATTCCTTACAACTTCTTCACGTGCTCCAAAAAATCCAATATGATGCTCGCTTTTTTCTTTCATGAGTTTATTCACTTTTTCCATTTCTGAATCAATTGTTGATGGAAATTTTTTATACACAGTGTTTAAACCTAAGCCTATTCCAGTTGCTGCTGTTGATAATGCAGCCCCAGCTCTGAATAATATTGATGATGACATAATTACATTCATAATTTTTATAGTTACTATTTAATTAAAATAAATTATTTCAATTTAATATATAACTAATTTATATAAAGTAACTTACGTTTGTGAAAAATTGTTTATTTATTTTAAGTTTTTTAAAATAAATAACTTATGTGATTATTTGAGCTCAGAGGGGGTTCAAAAAGTAAAATTATATTAGGGAGTGTACTCAAAAAAATACCCATTGAAGAATACAGACAAATAGATATCATTCTACTGCGGACAAATGCAATAGGGGCATTACTCGGAACAAGTCTTCTTTACTCTTGCGTTAATTGAGCACAAATGGGCGCAAGCAAAATCTCGGCGAAGAAAATATCAATGTGAAATAGATGAACTATTACAGGTGCAATCATAAATCACTCATGATTTTAAGGATTTCTTCCCCAAGTTGGGTAGGGTCGTGATCCCCTTGGTTTGTTAGGATAATTACCCCGACACCATGATCAGGAATAAAACCCATAAACATTCCGAATCCAAAAAGCGCTCCACTTAGATGGTAGAAATTCGCCTGGGTATTTGGGAAGGAGCTGATTTTCCAACCAAGGCCCGTGTCAAAGCCTTTAAACGAATGGTAGGAGGTTTGCATGAGGGGAAGAATCGCGTTGAGGCTCGTTTTCTCTTCTCCCAAATTAAAAGAGAGAAAGGTCAACATATCCTTCGGAGTGGAATAAAGTCCTCCTGAGCCAATAAATACCGAGTAAATTTTTTCGCTTTGAAGAGGCGATATTCCCCTACCGTTTTCGTAGCCTGTGGCAAGCCTCTTTTTTTGCTCGGCAGAAAGAGTGAAGGCCGTATCGTTAATCCCTAATGGATGCATGATGAGCTGAGCGGCCAGTTCAGGATAAGATCTTTTGGCAATCCGAGAGAGAATATTTGCTAAGAAGGCATAGCCAAAATTGGAGTACTCGTACTTAGAACCAGGTTCTCTGAGAAGCTCATATTTAGAGAGGAATCGATACATTTGGCTCAGGCTAAAATTGGAGCGGCTGGTGAGAGAGTAGGGCATATCAGGAAGACCTGAAGTGTGGGTCGCAAGATCACCGAGAGTAATTTCTTTCCCCTTGTAGCTAGGAAGCGTCATCGATTTTGGAAGAAATTTAGAAATGGGATCGTTGAGACTCAGCTGACCTTCTTGGACAAGATAAGTAAGAGTTCCAGCTGTTACGATTTGGGTTAAGGGACCTATGCGAAACTCAGTGAAGGCATTAATAGGGATAGGTGTTTTCAGAGAGAGTTTTCCTTTCGTAACGATTTGCTGAAATTTTTGGTGGTTGTCTCGACCAATGACCACAACAGCCATTCCTACAATCGCATGCTCATTGTGATAGGTTTCTACCCGCTCTTCAATAGATTTTTGAATATCCCCAAATAACGCCATAGGGAAACAAAGTAGCGCAAAAATAACAGTTTTCGTTTTCAAGATCATATGGACTGTGTTATAAGGGACCTTTGAATATCAATAAAGAAAAATTGTTATGACGAAAAGCTCTAGAAGAACGCTCAATATTTTCTTTCTCGCTATGATCAATGTTGCAGCCATTTGTAGCATCAAAAACTGGCCGCTCACGGCCGTCTATGGCTTCTCCTCTCTATTTTACTTCATTGTTTCAATCCTCCTCTTTTTTATCCCCGTCTCTCTCGTTTCTGCAGAACTAGCAACAGGGTGGCCGGAGCGTGGAGGAGTCTATGTTTGGGTGCGAGAGGCTTTTGGTCACCGCTGGGGATTCTTAGCTGGTTGGCTCCTTTGGATTGAAAACGTCGTCTGGTACCCCACAATTTTGTCCTTTATTGCAGGAACGATTGCATTTAGTTTTGATCCTTCTCTAGCAGACAACACCCTCTATATGTTCTGCGTTATTTTCGGTGCCTTTTGGGGAACAACCTTCCTCAATTTACTCGGAATGAAAATGTCGGGGTGGATCAGCATGCTAGGTGTGATTTTAGGAACGATTATTCCTGGAGTGATCATTATTGGACTCGGAATAGCCTGGCTCGGAGCAGGTAAGCCTTCTCATATTGCTTTTAATTGGAATACCTTTTTCCCCGACCTATCAAGTCCTCAACAACTGGCCCTTTTAGCAGGAGTCTTGCTCGGCTTTGCAGGGATGGAGATGTCTGCAGTCCATGCTAAAGACGTAAAAAACCCTCAAAAGAATTTCCCGCGCGCGATCTTGCTATCGGCGTCGATCATTATTGTCCTATCCATTTTAGGAACTTTGGCAATTGCCATCGTCATTCCTGAGAAGAAAATTAGCCTGGTTTCAGGGGGAATGGAAGCCATTGCCTTTTTCCTTAGGTCCTATAACCTAGGGTGGGCAGTGCCCATCATTGCCTTTATGGTAGCCTTTGGAGCACTTGGTGCGATGAGCACTTGGACTGCTGGACCCAGCAAGGGACTTCTTGTAGCAGCCCAGGACGGGGACTTCCCCCCGATCCTGCACAAGATCAACAGGCACAATATGCCTGTTGGAATGCTCGTTTTTCAAGGCATTATTGTTTCAATTCTAGGCGTAGTTTTCTTGCTTATGCCCAATGTAAACAGCTCATTTTGGATCTTGCTTGCGCTAACATCGCAATTGTACCTTTTGATGTACGTTATTATGTTTGCAGCAGGAATTCGGCTTCGTTATAAAAAACCCGATGTCCATCGAGCTTATAAGATTCCTGGAGGGAAATTTGGGATGTGGCTAACAGCCGGTGTCGGTTTTTCCAGTTCAGCCTTAGCAATCTTTATTGGGTTCTTTCCTCCACATCAACTGGATACAGGAAGCCCCCTGTTTTATGTGCTATTTTTGTTTTTTGGGATGATCCTATTTTGCGCAGCCCCCTTCATCATTTTGCTGTTTAAAAAGCCCAGCTGGAACAAGCCGATTGCTTTCCAGGATGAAGACTAGGTTCTGTTAAGAAATTTATTATCCATTTTCAAAGAGAAAATGCTTTGAAACTCCCTGAGGCTTTCTTCCGAGCTGAAACGTTCTTCAGGATTTACTTTGAGCATTCCTTTTAAAAGCTCCTCAGTAGGCCTCATATTGCCGAAGAACTCTTGAACAAATTGGTCTGAGTTCGACTCACATTGTAAACAATTTCTTGTTCATCACTCTCAAAATCCAGTCCAAAAAGATTGCGCATTCGAAAAATTCTCTGACTGGTTCCTGAATCAAAACAAGCCCTTTGCAGGTTCATCTTGGTTCTAGCTGTTTTCCTAGGAAAAATTAACGATTACTTCTACTATTCGTTATATAAAAAATGTGAGGGATCAGCGTTTAGAATTGTCGTTTCAAAGTTATTTCAAAATATCCTTTCTAGGATTTCTTTATATGCTCTCAGGACCGTGCTACCCAGAAAACATCGATGTTCAGCACCTTTACTTTCATGAAATAGAATCAACGCAACCCTATGCAATTGAGTATGGAGACCCATTACTGGAATCCCCCAATCAATGGGCAATCATTTCAGCAGACCGTCAAACACATGGTGTTGATCTGCATGGAGATCAGTGGGTTTCTAGCTGTCCAAACAATTTCTACTTTACTTTCTTTTGTTCATTTCCAAATAAAGTGGATCAATTACGTTATGGTCAGCGGCAAAAAAATCTCCGGCGTTCTATGCGAGTGGATCCCCTCAAGTCATCTTGACTTTTTTATTGTCCTTATAGACATTGGATTAAATGTGAATATGATTACTGAAGAATGCTCCCAAATCGATCAACCCGCAACCTCGATATATAGCTAAATTGAGTTGTTTTAGTTATACCATCTATGGAATAGATAGGATTTTCAGGGAGTACTGACAATAACTAATTTAAGTCACTTTAGCTATATAGTGAAGGCTCCCCGCAGCAGAGCTACGGGGCATCTGTCAGGTGGTTTTGCTTAGCTCCAAAAATCCAGTTGCTGATGTAACCTTTTATAGTCTTTTTTTCCTTGGTTTTTGACGTAGTTTCCTATTTTCTCCTCGTCCCCATGCTTCCCCACGGTACTTATAAAATATCCATCACTCCAAAACTCCCCTCCCCAAAGTATCTTCTTTACTTCAGGCCTTCTCAAAAAAATCTCTTTTGCCGTGATGCTTTTTATTAGCTGAATAGTTTTTTTGGGGCTATACATCGGAACTGATTGTATCAGAAAGTGAACATGGTCCTTATCAACACCGATCTCTAAAAAATTTATCTCATATCTCTTTGAAATTTCAAGGCATATGACCTTAATTTCTTTATCAACACTCTTGTCAAATACCGCTTTCCTGTATTTGGCCGGACAAACTATGTGGTACATCAAAACTGAGACATTATGACTTTTATGAATATATTCACTCATGCCAAAAAACTATACTTGTTCAGCTTTTACGCAGCAAGCTGCGGGGAATCAAACCCAAAGAGATTGAATCTGGGCTGACCAACAATAAAGACGAAGTATTGCAATCTCTACTAGAGCATCTGTGCGATGATATCGAACAACTAAAAGAAGAAGGTTTTAGATCTTTTAAATAAGAGATAGAATAAAAAATATTAGATAAAGTCATGTTTAATAACAATTTTAAAAAATTAATGAAAAACCAACACGAGCTTCAAAACTGATCAAGCAAAAATTGACATAGACAAAAATTAACTTGAATAAGAACAATATAGACCAGCTAAATGACCCATAATTTATGGAGGGAGTGTAATCTAAACTGTGTAAACGGTCATTAGGCCTCAACTCCTTTTGAGATCCTATCTTCGCAAGCTATCCTAAAATATGAGATGGCTTCTTTCCAGCCCCTTACAGGCATTGTCCGTTTCTTTTGTATTCCATCAGAAGCCAGATACAGCATCTTCAAAAGAGACTCGTCTGTAGGGAAGACTGACTTATTTTTTGCCACTTTTCTAAACTGATCTTCCCCCGAAAAATAGGACAGTTATGATATAGACTTCTCGAACTTAAAGAGGAGTAAAAGCAAATGAAAAAAATCAATGATGAATTTAAATGGAATGTGGTCAAGTTAGTGAGAGAAGAGGGACTGAAGATAGAAGAGGTAGCAAGTGATCTGAGTATAGATGTTTCTACGCTAAAAGTATGGCTCAGTAAGCATGACCATAGTCGATTGATTAAGACTGAGAAGCAGGCAAGGGAAGAAGAAGAGAAGCTTACCGAGGAAGTAGAACAGATCTTTTATGAGCACAAAAAACGATATGGAAGCCCAATAATTTTTATGGAACTGAAGGAAAAAGGGGTGCACTGTAGTGAAAAGAGAGTTGCTAACATTATGAAGAAGAACAATTTAGTTGCAAAACAAAGAAAGAAAAAGAAAGAAGTTAGTAGTAAAAGAGAAGAAGCCGAACTTGCTTAACCAGAATTTTACGGCAGAGAAAAAGAATGCTAAATGGGTCAGCGATATTACCTATATAAGGACAGGCAAAGGGTGGGCATATTTATGTACAGTCATGGATCTTTACTCTAGGAAAATCGTTGGACATTCCATCAAAAAGCATATGAGAAAAGAACTGCAGGCAGTCTCAAGAAGAGGAGCTGTAGAAGGGATAATATTTCATAGAGATCAAGGGTCACAATACGGCTCTGAAGCAATAGATAAAAATCTAAAGAAAAACAACATGATTGGAAGCATGAGTGGAAAAGGAAGTTGCTATGACAATGCCTCAATGGAAAGTTTTTTCAATTCTCTTAAGAGAGAATGCGTAGGAGCTGAAGTTTTTAAAGATACAGAAGTTGCTGAAAATAAAATATTTAACTATATAGAATGCTACTATAACAATAAGAGAAGGCATTCAACATTGGGATATTTGAGCCCGGTGAAATTTGAAGAAAAACATAAGAATAGTCTATGTTAAAAATGTCTACAAAAACGGGGGAAGATCAGTTATTCTTACAGTCTCTCTAAAAGTACTTTTGCACCAAAAAAAATTTAGGATACCATCTAAAATATGAAGACAAAGGTGAAAATAGTTGATAAAGCTGCTACTGAAGACACCTTTATTGGGTATTATCTTTCAGCAGTTTGTGTGATTAATCTATGATTCTTCAAATTCTTAGCTTTGGAGTGATCGGGATTCTCGCGGGAGTCCTCTCTGGCCTCCTTGGTATTGGAGGAGGCATTGTCACGATCCCCTGCTTTGTTCTAGTTTTTTCTCAATTAGATATTCCTCAAGGAACTATCATGCACCTTGCCATTGGCACCTCTCTTGCAGCAATGGTTTTTAATACCTTTTCCGGAAGCTATACTCATCATAGAAAACAGGCGGTTCTTTTTCATATCGTAAAGCCTATGATCCTCGGTGTCTTATTGGGAGCAATTCTTGGAGCAACTGCAGCCAACGCCCTCTCAAGTCACTTTCTTCAGATTTCTTTTGGAGTGTTTGAAATTCTTTTGGGAATTCGATTTCTTTTACCTGATTCAAAAACAAGAAAGAAGCATCCTCTTCCTTCATTTTGGCCGCTAAGCGGCATTTCATTCTGTGTTACCTCACTTTCCACTCTTCTCGGGATCGGGGGCGGAATGGTTAACGTTCCTATCCTCTCTCACTTTGGAGTTCCTATAAAAAAAGCAATAGGAACTTCCTCTGCGCTCAGTTTTTTGATCTCCTTTTGCGGGGCGGTCTTTTTCCTTCTTCTTGGAATGCATTCCACTAAAGCACCTGATACTTTGGGGTTTCTTTACATCCCTGCTTTTTTAATTATTAGTGTTGTCTCATTTTTTGCAGCTCCCTATGGAGCTAGGCTAACCCATCGGCTTCCTACAAAAGTCCTCAAAAAAGTCTTTGCTGTGATTTTACTTGCAGCAGGGATCGTGATGGTCATAAAATAATTCTATCAGAACCCAATTATGAAGCTGTTATTTCTGCAGTCTCTTGATCGTGGGGTACTTTGGTTCCCACATGCTTTCCTTCACAGCCTGCTCTACGTCCTTTGGAGGGTTTTTACAAATTCCCTCTTTAATCGCTTCATTTGCAACAGCAATGGCCACATCTTGGGAGATCGCGCGAAGCTCCGTGAGCCGTGGAAAAAGAGAGGCGTAGGGGTTATTAAGGATCGGAGCGTACTTGCTCAAAACATTGGCAGCCTCTAAAAACATTCCATCGGTTACACGTATTGCTCCAGAGGCAATAACACCAAGGCCCACACCAGGAAAGATAAAGACGTTATTACATTGTCCAATCACATATTTTTTTCCTTCATATTTGACAGGTTGATACGGGCTTCCTGTGGCAATGAGTGCTTGCCCCTTAGTCCACTTCATAAGATCTTCCGGGTGCGCTTCTGATTTGGATGTGGGATTAGATAGTGGAAAAATAATAGGGCGAGGCACATGTTTCTTCATTTCAGTGATAACTTCTTCATTGAAGCTATTAGGCTGAGTTGAGGTTCCAATAAGAATCGTAGGTTTGGCATGTTTGATCGTTTCAAGGAGTGGGATGTGCTGCATATCCTCTACACCCCAGCTACTAATGGCTTCTTCTTTCTGGGCAAATTGTTTCTTCAGATCATCCAGCCCTTTCGAGGCTGTATGAGCAAGACCATTCCGTCCCATAACAAATATTTTCTCTTTCGCTTCTTCTCGAGTGACTCCTTGAAGCATCATCGCCTGAGTGATGAGTTCCGCAATTCCAATCCCAGCAGAACCAGCACCAAAGAGGACAATTTTCTGATCTTTAATATCAGCATCAATCCCTTTAATTGCACTTAAGATCCCTGCCACAACAACTCCAGCAGTTCCTTGAATGTCATCGTTAAAACAACATAGTTTATCACGATAACGATCAAGAATAGGCTGAGCCTGATTTTTTGCAAAGTCTTCCCATTGAATAAGAACGTTGGGGAAACGCTTGGTGATAGCTTGAACAAAGGCCTCCACAAAATCATCGTATTCCTTTCCATCGAGGCGCCTCTCTTGCCAACCAAGATAGAGAGGATCATTTAGAAGGGTTTCATTATTTGTTCCAACATCAAGGGTGATAGGGAGGGTATGAGCCGGGTGAACCCCTCCGAACAAAGAATAAAGCGCTAATTTTCCAACAGGAATGGCCATCCCTCCCACTCCTAGATCCCCCAGACCCAAAATTCGGGCTCCATCGGTTACGACAATCACATCAACATGATCATAAGGAATATTAGCAACAATCTCTTCCATTCGGTCCTTATGTGGGTAGGAGATGTAGACTCCCCTATTTTGGGTATAGATATGGCTGTAGTTGAGGGAAGCATCACCAACTGTCGGTGTATAGATGTAAGGGAGCATTTCTTCCGGGTGCAAGCTACAGAGATAATAGAAGAGCGTTTCATTTCGATCCTGCAAAGAGGAAAGGAAGGAATACTTTCCAATATCGGTACGCCTATTCTGGAACTTTCCATAGGCACGATTGACTTGTTCATCAATGGTTGAAGTGTGGAAGGGTAAAAGACCATGAAGGCCAAGTTCAACCCTTTCTTCTTCCGTAAAGCCTGTCCCTTTGTTGAGGATAGAATTGTGAAGAATCGCATTTGATCCTAAATCAACTTCTACAATTTCTTTACCATTCTTGATCGATCGTTTAATTTTGCTCATGAACAACTCCTGATTTAAGCAATCAATATACCCTCTCTAGGATCAAGCTTCAAGGAGTTTTTGCTCTTGAGGGCGGCGGAGAAATAAGAAGACAACAATGATCCAAACCATGAAAAGGGCGAGAGGTCCCCAAGAATATGCGTAAGGAAGCTTTGCAGGTGAGAGAAACTGCATTCCAAGGACGAATACCGATGCAAAAGCCTTCGCCGATCGGTAAGCAAAAATATCGATGATCGCCTTTGCCTTAAACTTTTCATCTGTCTTCAAAGGAACATATAGCATCTCCTTGATAATATTAAAGATCGAATAATCAAACGTTTTGATTACACCAAAAGCGTAGGTGACGAAGGCAAAGCTGGGCTGAAAAAGGGTTAAAATCGCATTTCCAAGGAGAATCCCTGGAACCACAAAATGACTTCTTCGAAGCCCCAAAAATTTTAAGAGCAAAAAGGTTGCAAAAAACTGCAAACAAAGTTTGCAGGTATTTATCATCCCCCATAAACGACCATAAAACTGGGTCCTCAGATCTTGAAGAGGATAGCGTTCTTGCAGATACGTGTTGAATTGGTAATCCATGATCGTTGTCGAAAGCTGCATGAGAACCACAATGAAGAGGATGAATTTCAAGGCTGAAGAGGTCTTGATAAGTTGGAGTCCACCCTCCGTATTCTTAACAAGAAGGGCTTCACTCCCCTCCATGTTACTCCGCTTCAACATCTGATGATAGGATGCAATAAACAATAGGTATAAAGGAATCGTCATGTAGAGGAGATGCTCAGAACCGAGTTTCACAGCAAAGAAACTTGGAACCATACTCCCAAATATAGCACCTATTCCACTGACTCCAAAGATAATTCCATAAAGATATTTCGCCTTCTTCATCCCCGTCTTTGTATGGATGACTGACCAGATCTGTTGAAACATTAGAAGAACGTAAATATCTTTCCATACATATAGCAAAAAGGACAAGGGGGGGAACTGCTGCACATATAGGCCACAGAAGGCATTAATTCCCATCGTTACAACTACGGTGCAAAGAAACATACGGAAACAACCTAAGCGAGACAGGAAACGGTTATAAAGGGTCACAGCAAGGAGGTTGAATGGAACTGTTAAGAGCCAAGCATACGGATAAAGCTTCACACTATAGTGGGAAAGAAAAATTGAATTGCTCGTCGGTTTGGTAATCGCATACTCAGCAGTAATAAAAAAACCGCAAAGCATCGCAAACAATAGGAAGAATTTTTCTCGTTCATTTCGAATCTGTGAAAGTACCTTTTTGAAAATCATACGAAGTAATCATACCATAAGGAAGATCTAATGGCGATGGTCATATATCTCCTCATGTTAATGAAGCTCCCCTGATGGAGTTCTCAGATGAGGCGGTCCAGGAAGAGGAACTAAAGTTCTAAAAAATCTTCCGTATTCTAGGGGCTCATCGTGACACCATGGCTTGTACTTATTAAAATAAGTGATACGAGCTCCGATAGAGGGGTGGGATGCCCTAAAGGCCATGTACAAGGGACCTGGCCAAGGATTTGCAAGGTTAGTGCTTGTAAGCTTCACAAAACTCGTTCCCGCCGCCTCATTAAAGTGAGTAAGCTCTAAGCCAAAGGTATCCGCATTATGCTCAATCGATTTTGAAAAAAAGTTTCCTACTGGGGTTAGAAGAAATGAATAAAACGTATAAAGGAGAGTAAGAAGAGGAAGCGAGGCGACATCCTTTATTTCACTAATTCCCATTCGTTTAGAACACTTTTTCAGGAAAATCCCAGCGGTAAGATAGACTAAAAATAATCCCACAATCATAATGAGCGTGTAGATCAAGATACCCCACCACATATGATGAAGAACATAGTGACCCATCTCATGGCCCATAACAAATAAGAGCTCATCTGTAGTGAGTTCATTAATTGCAGTATCCCAAATCACGATACGCTTGCTAGAGCCAATCCCTGTCACATAAGCATTGACCTGCTTTGTATCAGCGCTCATGTCCACTTCATAGACACTCCCTCCTTCAATTCCAGCCCTGTTAGCAAGCTGGAGGATTTTTTGCTCTAACTGTTTGTCCTCCATAGGTCCAAACGTATTAAAAAGAGCGGCAATCCAAATTGGTTGAACAAAAACCAACAAAACCGCTAGTGGAAAATTCAAAAGTCCAAAACAGAGCCACCATCGCCTCGGGCTCTTTCTGATGACTCCATATACAATCCAAACGAGGACGATCCCCAGCACCATAGAAATTGCTGTTCCTGTCAGATAATGATCAAGCCATCTAGCAATTGTTTGATTTGAAAGATCATAAGCATGAGGTCGAACATATCCTCCATAAAAGTCCAATGGAAGAGAAAGGATGGCAACAATCAACAAGAAAAAGAAAGCATAAAGCGCTGTTTGCCAAAGCCAAACTCCAGTAATTCTTTCACAGAAGACTCGAAGTTTTACACCAAATTTAGTAAAGACAATAAGAGCCGGAACCGCGAGCGACCAGATAAGTTGCACAACCCACAAAATATTTCCACTTGCATAAAAGGCCATAGCCTTTGGCGACGCTTCTGGAATCGGAATAGGGGGAGCGCTGCAGTCGTCAGCAAATCCAATTGACATTAATAGTACAAAAAACCCAAAAACACACCACCTTTTCATCTGAGCACATCCACATGGTTAAGCATTTTACGAACCTCTTCTTCAAAACATGGGGCTACGTAAACCCAACTTCGCTCCTTAGGAGGTACTGAAATTTCTGAAAGGTTATCTCCAATCTCCACTGTCCCATCTTCTTTCAAAACGGGAAAGTTCATTCCCAGTTTTCGACTCCCTTTTTTACTGATCTCCCATGAAAATTCATCATCAGGAATTCCTAACTTGTTCTTAATTTCAGCAAGATCCTTTTCTCCAGGAGGCATCCTGAGCGCAATTGCTCTGAATCGATATCTGCGAAGATAGAGACATTTCGCGTCAAAATGACCAGGATGTTTTTCATCCCTTGAAGCCTTATTTAAGTCAGATAGCACTTCATTGTCGGTCATCGAGACATACCTTTCTAAATCATCTCCTAGGTCGTAATAGACTGTCTCCATAAACCGAGCTAGATGAAAAGAGTAGGACTTAACGCTTGAGTATTGGTAAAGACGCTTATGCATATAATGACGTGCCAGTAAAAGCGCTTCACAAGACTCAATTCCATTTTCTTCAACTCCTAGAGCAAGAGCCCCTTCATTTGTCACGATCATTTTGAGCATTTCAATCAGTTGATGATAATCAAACAATCCGTAAGCAAGTCCTGTGCATTGAGAATCTCTAAGAAGATAGTCAATGCGATCAGCTCCAAAGAAATCTCCAGTAACAATCTCAGTAACTACTCGTTCCCACGGGGTGAATGCCCCTTCAAATTTCTTTTCTCCAAGTGCTACTTTCATCACATCGAGCTTCACATTTCTTAAAATTCCATCTTCAAGTGATTCTTTCGCAAATCGCTCCCATATTGGAGATAAAAACTCACTCTCCATGATTTTCTGTGTCCAAATTTCATGTCCCCCTTTTCCAAGGAGTCGATGTTCCGCCACGTGGCTAAAGGGAAGGTGGCCCAAATCGTGGCAAAGGGCAGCAAGCCTTAACACACGTCTCCAGTACCGATACTCATTAGAAGCAAAGCGAGGAATTAATTCTTTCAGTTTCTCTGGAAGATTCCCAGAAGTGATTTCATCATAGATTCTCGTAGCAAGTTCCATTACCCCTAAAGAATGCTCAAAACGGCGATGGGTTCCCCCAGGATAAACAAAATAGGTTACCCCTAGCTGATGGATATAGTGAAGACGTTGAAAAGGTCTCGAATTAATCAAATCGCTCTCTAGTCCATCAACATGGATAAAGCGGTGTACAGAATCGTAAATTTTCTTAACTGTGCCCATTCTTACTTACAATATTTTTTTCGATATTTTTGCCACTCCATCCAACCATAGATCGGGATGCTCGTAAACATCAATAAAGATCCATAAAATACAATCTCCTGTCCAGCACTAACAGTTGCCCAAAAGGTGTAAATAAAAGCCAAAGCAGAAATTGATAGGGATTTTATAACCTTCTTTCTATCCATTTTGTTGGGATACTTAATATAAACAACAAATTCAGCAACAGAAGTATATAGGTATGCAGTAATCGCGGCCAATGTTGCCAAAGAGATGATAAATGTAAACTGGTCGACTAGCCCTTTGTTAAAATTTAAAAGAAGAATCAATGTGATCAGGATTGAAGAAGTAACAATTCCAAAAACTGGCGAGCGGGATCTAGAAACTTTTGCAAACGGCTTAGGGAATAGCTTATCTTTTGCTGCTGCCAGAGGAATCTGCCCTTGAAGGAAAATCCAACCATTCAAAGCGCCTGCACATGAAATAACAGCTGCCGCACCCATTACATACCTTCCCCAAGGTCCAAAAATTTTTCCCGCTAAATCTGCAAATGGAGCTGTAGAATCTTTCAGCTGCGGCATAGGGATAACGCCCATAATCGCCACCGTACTTAAGATGTAAACAACAGCCGTTATAGCGGTTCCGAGTATTGTTGCCTTCGGAATCGTTTTCTTTGGGTCTTTGACATCATCGGCAGGAATCGATGCAGATTCCATTCCTAAAAATGCCCACAGAGTGAGCATAGCTCCACCTGATAGAGCACTAAAATTTGATTTCCCACTCACATTAAAGTAAGCCAAGTTTGTAGTATCCACAAAGAAAACCCCTATTACAGCAATCAAAATAAGAGGAACAAACTTTAGAACTGTTAAAACAAGCTGAAACTTCCCTGCTAGATGAACCCCAATAATATTTACAATTGTAAAAAACCAAACTACTCCAGCAGCAATAAAAAATGCATACACACTACTATGGATTATCTCTGGGAAAAATGTGCTTAAGTACCCTGTAAATGCCACAGCAATCGCGGCATTGCCTACCCACATATATATCCAGTAGTTATAGGCTACCTGAAAACCGATAAAATTCCCGAACCCCTCTTTGCAGTAGATATAAGGGCCTCCTGTCTTAGGAAAGAGGGTGCTCAACTTCGCAAAAACCAACGCCAGCAGCATTGCTCCAACCGCTGTCGCGCACCAGCTAAAGACTGTAATACTTCCAAAGCTAGCGAGTGATGCTGGGAGCAGAAATACTCCGGATCCGATCATATTTCCGACGACCAAGGCCGTCAACATCCATACCCCTAACTTCTTATTCATCGAGGCTCACTTGTTTTAAGATCGATTTTCGATATTTTTGCCATTCCATCCATCCATAAATAGGAATGCTACTAAACATTAAGAGAGACCCATAAAATACAATCTCCTGCCCTGCACTTGCAATTGCCCAAAAAGTATACAAAAAGGCTAGTCCCGAAATTGTTAAGGTCTTAGCAACCTTCTTTTTGTGCGCCTTTTCAGGGTACTTAATATAGATGACAAACTCTACTACTGATGTGTAGAGGAAGGCAATGACTCCTGCAAGAGTCGCAAGCGAAATGATAATGGTAAATTTATCGACTAAATTTTTGTTAAAGTTTAGCGTCAGCAGCAACGTAATTAAGATGGATGAAAAGACAAGTCCAAAAACCGGTGAGCGCCCTTTTGAGACCTTTCCAAAGCGCCTGGGAAAAAGTTGATCCTTTGCCGCAGCCATAGGAATTTGCCCTTGAACGAGAATCCAGCCATTTAATGCCCCTGCGCAAGAGACTACAGCAACCGCGCCCATAGCATACATTCCCCAAGGACCAAAAATTTTCTTCGCAAAATCAGCAAATGGAGCTGCAGAGTCCTGGAGCTCATGCATCGGAACAACTCCCATAATTGCAATCGTACACAAGATATACACAACTGCAGAAAGGCTGGTCCCAATAATCGTCGCGCGTGGAATGGTCTTTTCGGGGTTTTCAACATCATCAGCCGGAATAGAAGCAGACTCTAGCCCTAAAAATGCCCACAGAGTGAGCATAGATCCACTAGAAAGAGCACTAAAATTCGACTTTCCACTGATATTAAAATACGCTAAATTCCCAAAGTCAATATAGAAAATCCCAATGGCAGAAGCAAGAATGAGTGGGATATATTTTATAATCGTAAAGACTAACTGAAAACTTCCTGCTAAATGGACTCCAATGACGTTCACAAGGGTAAATATCCATACAGATCCAGCGGTCACGAGAAAAGCATAAAAATTGTTATGATCTAATACAGGAAAGAACGCACTCAGATACCCAGTAAGTGCTGTTGCTATAGCAGCGCTTCCAGCCCATTTGCAAATCCAAAAATTATACGCAACTTGGAAACCAATAAAATTCCCAAACCCTTCTTTGCAATAGATATACGGCCCTCCTGTTTTTGGAAATATTTTACTGAGCTTCGCAAAAACTAACGCAAGAAGCATTGCTCCAATTGCGGTTGCAATCCAGCTAAAAATGGTAATACTTCCAAACTTCGCAAGAGATGCTGGGAGCAAAAAGACTCCCGATCCCACCATGTTTCCAACAACTAAAGACGTCAACATCCAAACGCCCAATTTTTTATGCATTAATTGCCTGGCCTTGGATAACTTTCGCGAATATAGGCAGGGGTTACTTCGACAAATTCTGCCTTCCTTTGAAGCTCCTTGATATTTCTAGCCCCTCCATAAGTCAATCCACTTCGAATTCCGCCTAGTAGCAGATCAATAAGCTCTACTGCCGATCCGCTCACTGGCCCAAAAAAACCCACTCCCTCTGCAACCGTCTTTTCTTTCAATCCCCCATAGAAATCCGTTTGAAAATCTTCGCTTGCTTGCCCACGAAATTTTGCCTTCCCATCTTTTTTTTCAGCAGCACTTTCCTCAGTCAAAGCAAAGAGCTTTCCTATCATTACAGAGCTCGCCCCAGCAGCTAAGGCCAAAACAACATCTTTGCTAGTACGGATTCCTCCATCGGCAATCAGCGGAACTCTGAGCTTTTCTGCAATTTTTGCACACTCAAAAATAGCGGTAAACTGTGGCACACCAAACCCTGTAATCACCCGCGTTGTGCAAGCAGCACCAGGGCCCACTCCAACCTTGACCCCATCAGCTCCAGCATTCACAAGGTCCTGATATGCCATGGGAGTGCAGACATTCCCTGCAATCACATCGCGGTCTGGGTGTGTTTTCTTTAGTTCTTCAATGAAGTGGAGCATTTTTTCAGAATGACCATGCGCCACATCAACGCAGACACCCGCGGCCCCCATGTCAAAAAGTTTCCGAACCTCGGCAATTTTTTCCTTTCCAATTCCACATGAAACAAACGTCTTTTCTCCAAATTTCTTAACCCATGTTTTCTGAGCTTCAAAATCTTTAGTGAATCGATGATAAATGGGGATCGAGCCTCTCTGAATCAATATCTCAGCAAGTTTCTTAGAAATCGTTGTATCCATATTGGCACATAAAATAGGAATTCCGAGCTTCCGACTCTTCGTGAGCCACGACTCAAGCATCGGTTCAGTCCTTGAGGGAACGTTGTTAAATTGAGGAACAAGAGCCACATCATCAAATGTGTACCCAGTATCAAATCTATAATTCTTTGCCATCTGCAATTCTCCTAAACAACTCATTATAAAAAATTCCCCCTTAAAAAAGAAAGAATTTTTGATTTCCCAGGCAAATCCACTTTATGATATCCTGGATGTATGATTAGTGTAACAATTTTAACAAAGAATAATGAAGAGACGATTGGGTTGGTCCTTGAGTCGGTTCTTCTGTTTGATGAAGTGATCTTGCTTGACACAGGATCCACCGATGCCACCCTTGATTTTGCTCAAATACATCCCAATGTAAAGATCTTTAAAACCCCCTTTATTGGCTTCGGGCCTCTGCATAATCTTGCGGCCGAATATGCCACCCATGATTGGATTCTTTCCCTTGATAGTGACGAGGTTCTTACTTCTGAGCTTGCCGATGAAATCTTAGCACTGCCCCTTAACTCTCAAAAAGTCTATTCTTTCCCCTTCAACAACTATTTCAATGGACGGCACGTCAAATGGTGCGGCTGGTATCCGGACCGACACACCCGACTTTACAATAGATCAGTGACTTCCTTTACAGACGATCAAGTGCATGAACGGATCCAGACCAAATCCCTTCAGGAAGTGCGCCTAACCTCTCCGGTAAAGCACTACTCCTACCGCTCAATCTCGGACTTCCTTCAGAAGATGGAAAACTATACTACCCTCTTTGCTCAGCAGTATGCCTATAAAAAGCGTTCCTCGATGCTAACTGCTCTTTTCCACGGAGGCTTTGCCTTTATTAAATCCTATATCTTTAAACGAGGTTTTCTTGGAGGCCAAGAAGGCTACGTTATCTCGCTCTATAACTCTCAAACTTCCTTTTATAAATACCTCAAGCTTGCCTATGCTAATCGCACCCCTGTATCACAAGATTGGTAGTGGCAGGTATGCCAACTCCCTCGAAACTCTTGAGCAGAATTTTGCCTATATCGCGGCTCATTTCCCCACTCTACTGCCTGGTGAGCCCCTTCCCAAAGGAACTTCCGTCTGCCTTACCTTTGACGATGCATTTTTTGATTTCTATCATCTCATTTTCCCCCTTCTCCAAAAATATAATCTTAAAGCGCTTCTTGCCGTTCCCACTGCCTATATTCCTGAAAGCACTGACTTGACCTCTCAAAAGCGCCTCGAAAAAGTCGTGACCTTCCCTGATAAAGCGCCCTCTATTCCTTCACCCGCATTTTGCACGTGGAAAGAACTCCAAATTCTCTCTCAATCCCCACTTATTCAAATCGCTTCCCACTCTCTTCATCACCACCCTCTTACCTCAAAACACATAGACCTTGAAAATGAGCTTTTTCTATCCAAAAAACTCCTTGAGGAAAAACTCTCCATCCCCATTAGCTCATTCGTCTATCCTTTTGGGCTCTTCAGCCAAAAAGCGCAGACCCTTGCCAAAAAACACTACAAATACATCTTTCGCATCGGAAATGCGCACAACATCTCATGGAAAAACACCAATCAACTCCTCTATCGAATCAATGCTGATGACCTTCTATTTCCCCATTTCCCCTTTGGCATCCTTTCTCGCTGGAAGCATGCCGCGCGCTTTTTCATAAACACTATCCGCAAAAAATAAGAGAGTGTTTACCTAAAAAGTTGATAATCCTAATTTTTGAGCTGAAATCATGGTAATTTATCATACTTTTCCATAAATTTTTTGCCCTGTATTAGAAACTAAACACTAAATGTGTTAAATAAAAAATATGTTAGATCAAACCTTTTCACTCGTTGATATTCCTCGCCTCATTACCTTGATTTTCTTAGAAGGGATTCTCTCTCTTGATAATGCCCTAGCCATTGCTATTATTGTCAGAGGGCTTCCTCACCAGCTTCGCCAAAAAGCACTGTTTATCGGCCTAGTTTCAGCGGTTGTTCTAAGGGCTATTAGTGTCTTGAGTGCGGCCTATCTCATTCAGCTATATTGGGTGCAGCTTGTTGGGGGTGCCTATTTGATCTATTTAGCATTATCGCACATTCTCTCAAGACACCGTACTGGAATGCGAGCTCCCAAGCAGAGAAGCTTTTGGGGCACTGTTGTCATGGTTGAATTTACTGATTTTATCTTTGCAGTCGACTCTATATTGGCGGGGCTTGCCTTGATCGGAATATCCTCCCAACACCACGAATTTCCACCAAAGATCTGGATCGTATATGTTGGGGGGATATCAGGACTGATTTTAATGCGCTTTGCTGCGCGTATCTTCACCGATTTCATCGACAAGTATCCCCGTCTAGAAATAGGAGCTCATCTCATTGTGGGATGGATTGGCTTAAAGCTTCTTTTAGACGTCCTTGTCAAGGGGCTGCCTATATGGACAGAGCCTATTTTCTGGTGCGGAATTATTCTATTTTTTGTTTACGGTTTTCTTAAGAAGCCTGGTAAGCAAGGAACTGATACGCATCAATAACCTCTTGCTTTGGCTTCTCATTATAGCAGCGAATCATAAATTCCATTGCGGGACTTGGAACCTCTCTTTCTCTCTCGATAATCTTTTTTTGCGGATTTTCTGTTCCTTCTAGCAAATCTACAAAAGAGCTAACCCACTTTTCTTTAGGCTTAAAAGTGCTTGTGCGTGTTAAATCTCTTTCCTGCTCAACGATAAAATACCTGTATCCATAATTGGTTGCGACTTCCGATGCACGTCTTAGAGCAAATCTTCGAACATCTTCGGGTTCTGTGTGCTTATTGGCTCGAAAAATGACGGTAAACCTGTCTGCTGAAAGGCGGTAATCCCCGTATCCTTCTCCATGAAAATCTTTTAGGTGATAGGTTGTAGCAGTTGAACAACCAACCATCAGTAGAGCAAGCCCTACAATCCATAAATTCTTCATTCCATACTCTTAGTTTAGGTGAAGCATAATACAAGGGTTTCTTCAAAATCACAAGAAGAAGATTTTCCTTGATGGCAATGGGTTTTCTTGGGAGAATGTGAGGGATGAACAAGAAGAGTGAATCTGAATTAGTTTCGAATCGGCGAGCTCGTTACGATTATGAGATTTTAGAAACCTTTGAGGCCGGAATGTCTCTTCAGGGGACTGAAATCAAATCTCTGAGAGATCATGGAGGATCTCTCCAAGAAGCTTATGTGATCATTGATAAGATGGAGGCATGGCTTAAGGGCTGCAGCATTGCTCCTTATTCCTTCGGTAATATTCACAACCATGAAGAGAAGCGGGATCGAAAACTCCTCCTTCACAAAAAGGAAATCGAAAAGCTAAAACGCTCGATTCAAGAGAAAGGACTCACGATTATTCCCCTTGCCATCTATCTTAAACGGGGTAGAGCTAAGGTGAAAATTGCCATTGCCCGCGGCAAGAAGCAGCACGATAAACGCTCCTCAATTAAAGAGCGAGAACACAAAAGATCGATGGAACGGGCGTTAAAAAGTTGACAACCCATCCCCTATTTCTTACTCTAGGGGAAATTAATCTAGAGGACCTATGAAAGTCACTATCTCTCGGCCTGAACTGGCTAATCTCATTGGAAAAATTCAAAGCGTTGTTTCTAGCAAGCCGGCGATACCAATCCTTGCAAATGTTTTAATTGAAGCAAAAAATGGAATCCTAACAATTAGCGCCACCGACTTAACCGTAAGCATGAGAGCTCAAATAGAAGCTAGCATTTTTGAAGAGGGGACAATCACCCTTCCTGCTCGTCGATTTTTCCAACTCATTCGAGAGCTTACAGCTCCTGAAATTGAGATTTCAGCTAACGCAGACGAGATTGCTTATGTGCAAGCAGGCACGTCACAATTCCGCCTTAATGGAATCAACAGCAGTGAATTCCCCTCTTTTCCTGACTTAAATCAAGGTGATCATTTTGAGATGGCCCCTGATGCGTTTAAAGAGATGCTATCGAAGTCAGTCTTTGCCGCGGCTCGTGAAGACAGCCGTCATGTGCTCAATGGAGTCTTGATGGTGATAGAAAACAGCAATGCCACTTTTATAGGAACCGATGGAAAACGGCTCGCAAGAGTCAATACCTTTGTTGATGTCAATCCAGAACATAAAAATAGCTATCTAATCCCCTTGAAAGCTGTTGAAGAAATTGTGAAATCAATTGATGGGGATGAAGCCGTTAAAGTAAGCCTTATGAACGATAAAATTGGGATCGAATCGGGCCCTACCGTGATGATTACAAAACTTCTTTCTGGAGACTACCCTAATATTGAAAGGGTTATCCCAAAAGAAAGCACTCACAAACTAACGCTCCACCGCGAAGAGCTCATGACTCTTCTCAAACAAGTCGCTCTTTTTACAACAGACAAAAGCCACTCTGTCCAATTTTCCCTTTCTCCTGGTGAACTCACTCTGACTGCAACTTCTAGCGAAATCGGTGATGGAAAGGTTTCAATGCCTGTTGATTATTCAGAAGAGGCCTTTGATATCGCTTTCAACCCTTTTTTCTTTCATGACATCCTACGCCACTGCAAGGATGAAACAGTAAATTTTGCGATCACTAACCCCCACAACCCTGGGCTGATTACAGATTCGACGACTGCAAACTTTGTGATTATGCCGATGCGTCTTGCACCTGCCTAATGAATGTAACAGGGCTCATCTTACGCAATTTTCGAAATTACGAAAAGGCTGAGTTGCCCTTCTCTGAAGGGTTAAATCTTATTTGTGGAAAGAATGGATCAGGAAAAACAAGTCTATTGGAAGCCCTGTATCTTCTTAGTACTGGTCGTTCATTTTTAACAACGCATCTCAATGATCTTATTCGAAGTGGGGCAAACCATTTTTTTATTGAAGCTCACTTTATCCGCGACAATGTTGAGCAAAGCCTAGGAATAGGTTTCGATGGAAAAAATCGCAGAGTTCATTACAACGCAACACAATATCAAAGCTTTTCTCACATCCTAGGAATCCTTCCTTCTGTTCTCTACTCGCCTAAAGATAGTGCTCTAATATCAGGTTCCCCTCAAGAAAGGCGGCGCTTTCTCAACATTCAGCTTGCTCAGACAGATCCCCTCTATGTTCACCATTTAATGAGGTACCACAAAGCGATGAAACATAGAAATGCTCTTCTAAAAATCAAATCGGAACAAGCCATTGAGAGCTGGGAACAGATGATGTCCGATTCGGCCCGATACCTCATTTATAGGCGCAAACAACTGATTGAGGCCCTTCGACCTAAAGTAGAAACCTATGCTCGCTTTCTTTCTGGAGATCAAGATACTTTCGATCTCCATTATGAGCCTTCAATTTCCTTAAAGAAGCAAGATCAAATTGAATCTCTTTACCAGAAGCAGAGGTCTAAAGAGCTCATCATTGGAAGCACCTTGATCGGTCCCCACCGCGATGACTTTCATATCATCTACAATAAGCATGAGGCAAAATCCTTCGCAAGTGAAGGACAGAAACGCACCTGCATTGCAGCTCTTAAAATGGCAGAGTGGGATGAGCTCAAAATGCAAACCGAAATCACGCCTCTTTTTGCAATCGATGACTTTGGGATCCACCTTGATCCCACTCGAACAAAAACCCTCCGCGAACAACTCTCCTCTTTTGGACAAGTTCTTCTTACCTCTCCCGAAGAAGATAAAAACGGCACACTCTATATCGAAAAAGGAAAATTGCTGCAAAAATCCACATAAAATGGTGTTGCATGCCTCTTAAAAAGAAGAGTTTAAATACCATTCATCTCCATGTTTGCGCAGCCAGTTCTGAATAGTAAAGTCCTGCTCTGCATTCAAATAATTTAAATATTCCCAGGGATTTTCTACAGCCTCAGTTCTACATTTTTCACCAATTTCACTATTTTTTTTCATAAATGGAAGCTTGGATTGGAAAAAAAAAATCTCGTCTCTCACGGTGTAATGGTTAATATTCATCGTTTCATAAGGAAGTGGAAGATAAGTATACCCCCGAGCATAAGACCAAGGGTTGTGTGCATGGATATTAAGTGAAAACTCAGGTTTAAATATGGTTTTAAAATCAGTCTTACTTGGGTCTTGAATTTTTGCTCTCCAAGTAAGATGATTGATAATATATTCGTCTGTTGGAATTTCATAAATGTTTGATGTTCCAAATAATTTCCAATAAACCCAAAAAGCAGCAATCTCGAGACCATCTTTCTTTTTAGGCAAAGTGTTTAAAAAAACAGGAAGAGAGTCAAAGGCTTCTGGGATAACAATAAATTCATCAATATCAATATGCGCTACCCATTCAGAGTTTTCTGCATACACTGACATAAAATGGTTTGCATTAGCATGCTGCACTACATCTAAAATAAATCCATTAGGCATTCTTTCTATATGCGGTTTATCCTGATTAATATGCTTCTCTAAGGTCACAATTCCCATACCTACATATTTTTGAAGAACCTCTTCATAATTATCAGTACTCAGGTGATTGTAAAGATAAAAGTGTTCGACACCAATTAATCTATGATACTCGATCCACTCCTTCAGAAACCGAGATTCATTTCTAAATGTAGATAAAATAGAAACCGAATGTTTTCCATAAACTAAGCTTGTTAAAACAACAGCAAATATAATTTTTTTCATTTTAAGCAGATTCCTCCAACCTTATCCTCTCGAACAGGATAATAGCAATACACGCCATCATTTAGGTCGAATGGCGCAACGGATTAAATAAGTGAGCACTCTCAAATTTAAACCACTATATGAATCACTTCTCGTGAGCTGATTGGACTGCTCAGCAGTTGTTTCCTCGCCGCACTCCCCTCTAAATTTGAGAGGAGTCATACACAATTTTAGTTTTTTTTCCCATGGATGACAAAAACAGCTGGAACTTTGCCAAGGGTGGGAAGGTCTTGTTTCCACTTGAGGATTTTATCGGTTCTAACTTCCTGATTAGGAAGTGTTAAATTCAATGACACAGAAAGATCTGTTTCGTCCTGGAGACCTTTAACTAAGTTTTTGAGAAGCTTGTCTGAGCGGTAAGGGGCATCGATAAAGATGTGGGTATGTCCCTTAGGGAGGGTACGGAGCTTTTCCTTTAAGTCTTCCTCTTTGCGGGGAACATAACCATGAAAGGTGAATTTTTGAGCTGAGAGACCTGATAGCTGGAGTGCATAAATGATAGAGGACGGTCCAGGAAATGTCTCCACAGGAATTTTCAAACTGTGAAGGCGTCTCACAATCACGGCTCCTGGATCTGCAATGACAGGAAGGCCCGCATCAGAAATCAAGCCCCAGGTTTCTCCTTTTTGCAAAGGCGCCAAAAGAGCATCGATCTCTTCGATCTCTTTTGTATGTTCATTTAAGAGATGAATAGGGATATCCCGAAAATTTTCTGTGAAACGTTTGAGGTAACGACGCGCTCCTTTCTCACTTTCAGCGATAATACCATCTAGGTTTTGAATCACTTCATTAATACTTGGTGGCAAAAATGGATTATGGGAGAGGTCTTCTCCAAGTAAATTTGGTAGTAGGTAAAGCACTATTTACGTCTCGCTGTTAATTTGGCCCGGAAGTGATCAAGTAAAAGTCCTTGATTTGACACATTCGAGCGCATTTTTAGTTCTAAATTGAAGAGCTCTTTTAGCCCTTCTAAATAATACGAAGCTTCAAGCCCCGTTCTCCGAATTTTTTCGAGTTTTTTTGGAGAGGCGCGAGGGAGCTCTTTCCCGCTTGCAACCTGCAATCCTAGCTGCAGCTGATAGCGCAATTGTCCCACTAGCCCGTACAAATCGGTGTTCCCTAAGTGGACCGGACCACCCCAAACAACGGCTTCAGAAAGTTGCCACCCGCTTTGCTTTGGATCTAAACTGCAAATCGTTTTGATCATTTCAAGGGTCACTGCTTTTTCTTCACCGGCATACACCAAAGCCTTCTCCAACTCCTGAAAAAGAAGCGCAAAATCGGTATGGGAAAATTCTACCAAATAAGCTGCCGCATCAAGAGTCAATATCTTACGTTTTTCTCGTGCATGCTCAAGGAGCCAACGTTGCAATCGACTCTTTCGATCCCATGGTTTTTCTCCCGTTAGATCGAGGGTTACCGCTTTCTTCTCAAACTTCTTGAAAAAAGGAGGGGCTTTTGCCCCAGTCACAATTAATACCCATTCCTCTCCAAGAGGAATTTCCTTAGCTGAGATTTCATCACAAACGATCACCCCTTTCTCAGCAAACATTGAAGGAGATTCAAGCTGCAGTAATAGCTCATCACTCTCGCAGCAGGTCAATGGAATCCCAAGGTACACCGCAATCTGCTCCGCCAAGTACCGCCGCTCAAATGGATCTTCCATCAAAATAAAGTAGAGCTGCGAAGGGTGATCCGGAAGGGCTTCTTCTAAATGTTTTTCAAAAGGGTCAATTTTCACATATTTCATTTAAAATGATTTTACCTGAATCTCTATTCTCCAGCAAGCAAAGCAGTGTATTTCCAGCAACTCCCGGGAAATATTAACCAAAAAACAGCGAGCCCTGAGATTATATAGTGTAGTCACGAGATTTCTACCCATAAAGCCAAACATCTGATCTGAACCGCAGCCAAGAAAGAGGATGTGTGCTTAGCATAGCGTGTAGCAATTCCTCTCCATCGCTTCAAATATAAAAAAGCATTTTCTACAAGATGTCTCAATTTATAGAGATGCTTATCATAAGCTCTCTTGCTTTTCCTATTTTTTCTGGGAGGGATAACCGCCTTCATTCCTTGAGAGATCGCTTGAGTTACGATTGCATCGCTGTCATAACCCCGATCTGCTAGTAGGTAATCGGCGTTAATTCCCTCTATTAGGTGTTTGGCCTGAAAGTAGTCTGATTGAGTACCTGACGTAATAATCGCTTTGATCGGCATACCATGCGAATTCACGGCCAAACGTAATTTCGTGTTGAGCCCCCTTTTGTCCGAGCCATATCTTGATTGCCACCTTGTGCACCTGCTGCGTGAGGGTGAACTTTGATATGGGTTGCATCGATCATTAACCACTCGTAATCAGGATCGTCCACCACTTTTTCCAGAAGAAGTTCCCAGACACCTTTATTCCTCCAACGGATAAAACGACGATGCACATTTCCCCAGTTCCCATAGTCTGAAGGTAAGTCACGCCATGGAGCTCTGGTACTAATAATCCAAAAAACCGCGTTGATAAATCGCCGATTATCCTGTGCTACCCCTCCCCACACCCCTCTTCTTCCTGGAAGATAAGGCTCAAGTTTTTTCCAAATTCGATCTGAAATATCGTGACGTCTGTGCGCTGGTACGATCATCTCTAAACCTCTCCTTGAAAGTTTAAGAAACCAGCTTATCGCAAATTTAAACTTGTGTCTACACTATATAGACAATCTGGCAAAGAAATCCGCGTCTTCATACCTTTTAAACCTCTTGTCAGCACTGGCACTTTCTTAAAAACTGCGCGTACCTTTTTCAGCATCCCAGTGGCAGAAAGGTGCTTTTTTTTCAAAGGCCAATAGCTTCCTTATTTATGCGAGAGCTGATCAGCAGAAGAGTGTTCCCGTTTCTTAAAGAAAAAGGAAAGAATAACAAGTACCATAAAAACCCATCCTCCCAGCCAAAAGATATCATTTAAAGAAAGTATCATCGCTTGATTCCATGCCATAGTATCAACGACGGTTAGCGCCTTTTTTCCTATAATTCCATACTGTTTTAAATCAGCAAACAGCTTTTTACTAATAGGGTTGTACTGATTAATACTATCGACAATGTTGCTATGATGATGTGCTCCTCTCCTCTCCCACACCGTAACAAACATAGAGGTCCCCACCCCTCCCATTAATATTCTGAGAAAATGAAACATTCCCTGCCCCATTGCAAGTTTTTCCGCGGGAACACGAGCGAAAGTAATCGCAGTAATTGGAGCAAGCCATGTACAGATTCCAATTCCAAGAAGTAATCTTGACAGCGCAATGACCTCAAAGGAAACAGCTGTTGTAAAGGTGCTATAATAGAAAAGGACAACTCCATAATTGAAGAAAGAGAGCGCAATCAAATATTTTAGCCGAACCCTGTCCATAAGTTTTGCCACAAGTATCACTGTGAAAAATGGGAGGATTCCCATTGTAGAAACCGCAAGTCCAGCAACTTGTGCTGTATACCCCATCATCTCTTGAAGCCAAAGGGGGGTAATGACAATCACCCCAAAGAGAACCATATAGGACAATGCTGTAATAACTGTACCAATGAAAAAATTCCGGTTTTTAAACATCCGAAGATCCATAATCGGTGCGTCATGTGTAAGTTCCCAAATAAAGAGAAAAACAAAGGCGATAACCGAAACAGCAGCAAGAGCAATGATAATATTAGAACGCCACCAGTCAAGTTCTTGTCCCTGATCCATAATGATTTGAAGTCCAGAGACAGCAAAAGCCAAAAGAAGAATCCCCAAACCATCAATACGAACTTTTTCAATCTTCGTTTCTCTTTTCTTATATAAAGAGCGGATAACCAAGACACAAAAAATCCCCACGGGGATATTAATAAAAAAGATCCAGGGCCACGAGTAGTTAAACGTAATCCAGCCACCAAGAATAGGCCCGGCAATAGGCCCAACAACAGCGACCATGTTCCATAGTGCGAGGGCTAGATTTCTCTTTTTTTTTGGAAAAGTCATAATCATTAAGCTTTGAGAAAGAGGAATCATAGGACCTGCCACAACCCCCTGAATAAAGCGCATAATAATGAGCATATTCATATTAATTGACATGCCGCAAAGCCATGAAAATAAGGTAAAAAAAGAAACAGAAAGCACCATGACGCGGATCAACCCCAAGCGACGTGTCAAAAGTCCTGTCAAAGGAAGAGCTATGGCATTTCCGACAGCAAACATGGTAATTACCCAGGTTCCATTATTGACACTGGTTGCTAAGTCCCCTGCAATATAAGGAATGGAAACATTTGCGATCGAATAATCAAGAACTTGCATAAAGGTGCAAAAAGAAAGCGCAATTGCCCCCAGAAAAAGAGTGGTTCCCGTTAAAGGATTACCTTTCATAGCTGCCAGCGTTTTCGGCAATGATTTGATCAATGATTTTCATCGATCCCTCTTCTTGCTGGCTGTAAACTTTTGTCTGATAGATGGGATTCATGCGCGTGGCCTCGGCAAGCATTGGTCCTGAAGTATCATGAATATCAACGGTCACATTCATTGAAAGGCCCAACCAAAGGGGGTGTGTGTTTAACTGATTCGGATCTAGGCTCACACGAACAGGAACTCGTTGAACAATCTTGATCCAATTTCCTGTTGCATTTTGAGGAGGAAGGGCAGAAAAGACGTTCCCCGTCCCAGGATTGATTCCTACAATTTTCCCATGGAATATCACGCCGCTCCCATAAATATCTGAGATAAGGTGAACACTTTGTCCAATTCTTACCTTTGAAAGCTGAACTTCTTTATAGTTAGCATCTACCCAAAGCTTATTTAGAGGAATGATTGCCATCAAGGGCTCGGATAGTCCAACATATTCTCCAAGCTGCGCTGAGCGCATCGCAACATATCCGCTGCTTGGCGCTAAAATTGAACACCGTTGAAGATTAACATAAGCATCTTTAACGCCATCTGCCGATTTTTTTACGAGGGGATGTGTTCTTACGGTTGTGTTCTGCACTTCTGCGTAGGCTGACTGAAGAAGTGAATATGTGGCTCTGCGAGCAGCTTGAGCTCCTAAAAAACTTGCCTCGACATGTTCAAATTCTTCTCGAGAAACCCCTCCAACTCCCACAAGATTAACCCGATTTTTATAGTCCTTTTCTGCTTTAAATAACTCAGCATCTTTCTGCTCAAGCTCGGCTTCTAACTCTTCAACTCTAAGAAACACCTGCACAACTGAGCGTACTGAGTCCCCAAGCTCACTCTTTCTTATTTCATAAGCGATCTGATAATCAGTTTTATCCAGTTCGATTAGAACCTGCCCCTCTTCCACAAGATCAGTATTGTCAACGTTAATAGACGTAACAATTCCAGGAACCTGAGGTGTCAGTTCAATAATGTTTCCATGGACATACGCATCATTTGTAAACTTCTCAAAACGGAGAATACTAAACCAATACAGAAAGATTGCTATTCCAATCAGGATAAAACCCGCAAAAACCCAAAGTAAGATCATGTTTCTCTTCTTGTTTGATGCAACTTTATCTGTCATGGTACCCACCACCTAATGCCTTAATCAATTGAAGCACTGCTAAGTAGCGCTCATTTTCTTTTTCCACATCTTTTATCCCCTGGTTTATCACTGCAACTTGTTTATCTATAACCGTTAAGTAGTCATCAAGCCCATTATCATATCTCTGATTTGTCAGCTGCGAGATGTGCATGGTTTTTTCAAACATTTGCCCTTGCAAATCGCTCTCTTGATTTGCTGCTCTTAAAATTTTAATCTGATCAGAAACTTCCTTAGCTGCTTGAAGAAGAAGCGCATTATAATCATGAACCGCAGCATCATAAGTTGCATATTTTTCATTTAACTGCGCTGTGAGCTTCCCTCCTGAAAAAAGAGGAAGATTGATAGCTGGAGCAAGTGCAGCAGCATAACTATCCAAAGTAAAGAGATTATTCCATTTTAAACTTTCTAACCCAGCGATTGCAATCAGGTTGATATTGGGGAAAAATGCGGCTTTTGCAGCGTTAATCAAATGGGCTGCTGCTTCGACAGTCCAGATTTGAGCCATAAGATCTGGGCGCCGAGATAAAAGATTTAAGGGAATGTTCTCAGGAATTGGAAATGGCCGGTCAAAAGCAAGTGTTGGAGTTGTAATCTCCCATCCATCATCGGGACTTAGCCCCATGAGAATTTTAATTTGGCTAAGATTAAGATCTGCTTCTTTTTTATAGGCAACAACGTTCTCTTCAGCAGAAAGAAGTTTTACATTGGCAAAATCTACCATCATCTGATCATCTAAGCCATTCAAAAAGCGCAGCTCAGTCAATTCAAGATAGACCTTTTGAGCCTCTGCTAAAGCACTGCTAAATTGAAGATTTTGAAGATTTGCAGCATAGTTGATATAGGTTTCTGCGAGCATCGCAGTAATGATCAATAGAGATTCTGACATTTCGGCAGCTTGAGCTCTTGCTTCCCCCATTGACGCGCGGTACTTATGTCTATTTTTCCCAAATAGATCAATTTCATATTCGAAGTTTAATGCTAAATAAACTTGATTAATCACTGCAGGAACCTCCGACGGGAGAAATCTATCCAAGCTATCTTTGCTGAGGTGTTTATAATTGTCATTGAAGCTTGCATTAAATTGAGGTAAAAGAAGAGAGCGTGCCTTTTGAGCTTCTTCTTGCGCTACCCGGACACGGGAGACCGCTGCTAATAAATCAGGATTGTTTTCAATTGCTACTTCCATAATTTCAGAAAGCTGCCCATCCTCAAAAAGAATCCACCAATTATATGCAGGCCACTCCCCTTCTGCAAAATCTGGAATGCTAAGAGCCGAATCAATCGCAGAAGAAACGTCTACAGTTTCGATCATTTCAGGTTCATGTTTTCTTTTCTTTAATGCTGTGCAACTTTCAAACAAAAATAAAAACAAAAAACAAAAAGGAATTGCTAAAACAAATAGTCTCAATTTCTCCATAACTTTTTAATAAAATATCCTTGTTTTTTATAGAATGTAATTCTCAAGATTTAGAAACTTAGGGCTCCTTTACCTCTCCTATGAGATGACTCCAACAAAATACGACTGTTAGAACGAAAATAAGTTTTTCTATCCTGGAAATATATATAAGATAGGTGTCTTCAAAGCAAACCCCTCTCTTCTTCAAGCATCCAAAAAATACCTAATCTGAAGTAGCACCCATAGTAATTCATCCATTCTTACAGGATTGGATTATACCATTTAGCTACTCTCTCTAGACTTAGAACAGAGCTTGTAATTAATTAATATGTTAATTTAAAATGCCCTTTTTAATTCCAACCCGGAAGTGGCCATGGAATTAGAAAACGTCACCGAAAAAAGTACAGTCGTGCGATGGGAAGGATACAGCAGAGACACAGAATCAGAGTGGAACGGGCTTCTCGTTGAGTTAACAAATGAAGAAGATAATCTCCCATTTGAGGTTAGTAACTCTATTTCCCACAATAGTGATGGAATTACGTCTGCTAAAGGAGGGGTTGAGTTCAGAAAATCATGGTGAAAAAGAGGTTTTTCCTAATTATCACTACGATCTTACTGGTAGGGATTTCGTGGCTTTTTTTCCCTACAAAATACTATGATCGGATTCACGTAGAATTCACCGATGCAAACTTGCTAATCGTTAAAGTTCTCATTGATGGAAACTCCTATTTATTAAAAGTAGACTTAGGCTCAATTTTCTGTTTGAGCCTAGATTCTCGAGCTATGGACGAGATTCCTAAACAACAAATTGGAAATACTCAATGGATAAACGCTAAGGGTGAAAAGTATGAGCAACCTAAGTATAAACTGAATAAGGTTCAACTAGGTAAACAAACGTTCAGAAATACGTTTGCTACTGAGCAATCTTCAGAAAAGAGCACCCTTTTATGGTCAGATTCTGAATTATGTGAAAAAAAAATTATTCCTCGAGGGCTTATTGGGCAACAACTGCTTACTAAGAAGAATATTCTTTTAGACTACCAACAAAAATTGATGGTTCTATCTAACAAACCTAAGAGTTTAAAAAAAGAGGGCTATGATCTCGTAGAATTTCTTTCAGTTCCACTTATTCTGAGTCCTAAAACAATTTGTCTAGAAATAGAAATTGATCAGGGAAGACAGCATTATGCTGTAGATACTGGAAGTACATGGACAATACGTAAAGCTCAGTTGCAAACTGAAACTGTAGGTATAATGGACAAAGGGTACCCTCTCTTAAAAACTGAGACTTTTCGGATGAATGGGCACGAATTTAGTCCGATGGACCTTCATCTGATCCCTATTCCGGATGAGATGGAAGGAGTTGATGGTGTCTTGGGGATGGATTTTATCGAAAATCACGTTATCTATTTGGATTTTACTAATCAGATTTTGTATATTCGATCTTATGTACAGGAAAAAAAATAAGGGTATGAACCTCGAATTTCTAAAGAAAAATCGAAAACTCTTAGATGCGTTTCATTTTGGATTGGAACGGGAATCTCTTCGCATAGATTCTAACGGCAACATTTCAAGATGCCCTCATCCAAAATCGTTTGGCTCTCCGCTGACACATCCGCATGTCAATACCGATTTTGGAGAACAACAGTTGGAGTGGAATACCCCTCCCAAAACTTCCTTTCGCGATGCACAGAAATTTTTAGAAGATCTTGTGCATTTTTCTCTTAAAAAAAATCCAAAGGAACTCTTCTGGCCTTTTTCAATGCCTCCTTGTTTAGACAAAATTCAAATTGCGCACTATGGCTCTTCCCATGCAGGAAGAAAAAAAGAAATTTATCGCGAAGGACTAAGAGATCGGTATGGGATGAACCTTCAAATGATCTCAGGAATTCACTTTAATTTCTCATTTGACCTCCCCTTTTGGGAAAAACTCCATACACACGAAAAGTCTTCTCTTCCGATTCAGGAATTTATCAATGAAAAATATTTAGGGTTGATTCGTAATTTTCTGCGTGAAGGATGGCTATTGTCTTATCTCTTTGGAGCCTCACCTGCAGTAGATCTTAGCTATATAGATTTACCTAAAGGATTTCAAAAGATTGGGGAAGCCTTTGTTGGCCCTCACGCCACTTCTATTCGAACCAGCCATCTTGGGTATTATAGTCGAGTTCAAAATCAACTCGCCATCTCTTTGAATTCCTTAGATGAATACATTGAGGAAATGCGAACTGCTATCTCGACGCCGAAGGAGGAGTACTTCTCGATCCCTTCACAACTAAACAACCATATTTTGCAAATCGAAAATGAGCATTATTCGAGGATCCGCCCTAAAGCAAATTCGAAAAACGGAGAATCTCCCCTAGAAGCTTTGCAGAGTCGAGGGATTGAGTATATCGAAGTACGAACAATTGACCTTGATCCCTATCATCCCGCTGGAATTACAGCCGAGCAAATTGATTTTCTTCACTGCTTCCTTCTCTACTGCATGAATAAAAGAGCTCCTCTTCTTTCAAAGCAGTGTCAGATTTGCCTCACTTGTAACCAGAATAAGGTCGCTCTTGAAGGGAGAAAAAAGGGTTTGATTCTCCGCGAAAAGAATGAGATCTCTCTAGAAAATTGGGGCATGAGAATCTTCAAATCTATGGAACCTATTGCTAAGCTTCTTGGAAAGGAGAAAAATCTTAACCTCCAAAAGGAGAAAGTGAAAAATGCGTCTCTAACACCTTCTGCACTTATTGCAGAAAGTTTGAATCACTCAACCTATCAACACCTTGGAGTAAAACTTGCTAAAAGCCATAAAAAGACTCTTCTTTCAACTTCTCTTGCTTCAAAGCAACTTAAACACTTTGAAAAACAAGTCATTGACTCACGAATTGAAAATCAAAAACTTGAGACTGCAGCATCTATTCTTGTTGATGGGTATGAAGATCTTGAACTCTCAACCCAAATTCTAATCCAAAAAGCCCTAGAGTGGAACATTAATGTCGAAGTCCTCGATCGCACGGATCAACTACTCCGTCTTGAAAAAGAGGGACACATCGAGTATGTGAAAGAAGCGACAAAGACCTCTAAAGACTCCTATATTGTTGCCCATCTTATAGAAAACAAGCAGATTACAAAAGAGATTCTTAAAAGAAAAAACCTACGTGTTCCTGAAGGAAAGAGCTACACCTCCATCGATGCTGCAAAGATTGACCTGCCCCACTATCTCAAAAAAAAGAGTGTGATTAAACCTAAATCGACCAATTTTGGCCTAGGGGTTTTCATTATCGATCCCCATGATGAGAAGGAGGCCTACCGCGCCCTTAAACAAGGGTTTTCTTACGGTCCTTCTGTATTAATTGAAGAATTTTGCCCAGGAGATGAGTACCGTTTTCTCATTATTGATGGAAAATGTATCGGAGTAGTAAAAAGAATTCCTTCCCATGTTGTTGGAGATGGAGCATCAACAATCCAATCCCTAGTTCACTCAAAAAATCATGATCCTTCCTATTATCGCGATCCTAAAACCTTTCTACGCCTTGGACCAGAAGAGAAAAAGAACCTTAAACAGCAGAGACTCACACAGAAAAGCACTCCTAAAAAGGGGGAAGAAATCTTCCTGCGCCATAATTCCAATGTTTCAACCGGAGGCGATGCACATGATGTCACAGACAAAATTCACCCTGGATACTTCCAAATCGCTCTTCAAGCAACCCATGCAATCGATGCAAAGATCTGTGGAGTGGACATGGTGGTGTCCAAACCAAAAAAAGCGCCTACCTCTAAGTCATATGCCATTATTGAACTCAACTATAACCCAGTCCTCTATATCCATGCTTACCCATTCAAAGGCCATCGACGCGACGTTGCTACCCCCCTCCTCCATCTTCTTGGCTACTCGAAGTATGCGTAGCGGAATTCGATTTCTTTAAGAGGAGACAGGTATACCCCTTTAAGATGGGGGTTACTTAGATAGTATAGTTTGGTATAGCATACGGGAATAATGGGCATCTCTTCCATAAGAAGTTTTTCTGCTTGATGCAAGTACTCTTTTCTCTGAGTAGGATTTGTCTCAAAATCTGCAAGTATAAGAAGCTCTTTATAGTGAGGGTGTTCCCAACGACTCATATTAATTGCTAAGCTCTTGCTTCGGAAGGTATCAAGCATGTAAATGGGATCCTTCAACCAAGAGTGCCAAGGCATCTCTCCTATCTCGTAATCACCTCTTTGAATACGGACAAAATGAACAGGCCAATCGGCATGTTCAATCTCAACATGGATCCCCAAGTTTTTTCTAAGCTGTTCTTGAACAACCTGGGTCACTCTAGAGGTAAAGAGGCAGCTCCTTTGGCTCATCCGGACTATTGGAAGAGTCTCTATAGTCAGGCCCATCTCATCAAGAGCTTTCGTAAAATACTCTTTTGCAAGCTCAATATTGCAATCTTCAAAATAAGGAGCATCTTGCACAGAAATTTCCTTATTGAGAATTCCCATTGCGGGTTCCTCACCAAGTTGAAAGACATGCTGAGCCATAGACCTGCGATCTAGAGCATAAGCAACAGCCTTACGGAAATTCTTATTATTGAATGGAGGTTTTTCAGTATTCAAAAAGAACCAAAAGAGACCATATGCATCAATGATCGTAGCTTGTTTTTTGTGTTTATTATCACCAACCATATCTCTTGGTATAGAGTTGAAAGGTTGCCCAAACCAGTCCAATTCCCCTTTCTCGAATAGGAAGCTTTGAGTGTTTGAATCAGAAATCATTTGAATCTGAATTCCAGGAATTGCAACAAGTTCTGCATCCCAGAAATAGGAATTTTTCTCGACAACGATTTCAGCATCTTTTTTCCATCTTGTGATAACAAATGGGCCATTACAAACAAAATGGGGATTAACACTATTTGCCCACTGATGATCGTCCATATCAAACTTCTTATGGATAGGCGAATACGTCGAACTTGCACAAAGGTATAGAAAGTAAGGAGCCGGGTGCTCTAACTGCACCTCAAGAGTATAATCATCTAAAGCTTGGATACCAACATCGTCAATTGTAGCCTTTTTTGTCAGGCAAGCTTCTACATTTTTTATGGCATAGAATGTAACTGCACCATTCTGTGCAGTTTTTGGATCTACAGACTTTTTCCACGCATATTCAAAGTCGCAGGCTGTCACAGGATCTCCATTCGACCAGAAAGAATCCCTTAAATGAAAAATATAGGTGCACTGATCGTCTGAAATATCAACTGATTCTGCCACACCTGGAAGAATGTCTCCATTCGGACCTAGTCGCATCAATCCTTCAAAAAGCATCGTAATCACGTGAGTACAAGGTGACTCATTAGAAACTCGAGGATCTAGGGAACGAATAGGAGCAATAATCGATAAGTTAACCATACGGTTTTCATTGTCCTTATTCTCTTTCTTCTTGCAGGAGAAAAGAAAAGGAATGACAAGAAAAACTAATAGATATTTTTTCATTCTTTCTCAAGGGTTGCATTTGTAATATTCACATCCATAAAGGGTGAAATTCCTATGTTTGAAAGAGTTGGTTGCTTCATATAAAGCGCTGAACCAAAACAAATAGGAATCACAGGCATCTCTTCCATGACGTGCGCTTCAGCCTCTTCTAAAAGCCTATTACGCTTATTCAAATCCACTTCATGATCAATTGCTTTTAACATGCTAAGATACGAACGATCTTTCCATCTCGAAATGTTGATTTTTCGATCGGTAGGTCTAAGAAAGTCTAGAGTGTATATAGGATCACGAATTATCGAAAACCAAAACATGCTCCCAATTTGGTACTCCCCTTTTAACATTTGATTATAAAGAAGTCCCTTGTCAACAGGGTCTAACTTTATACGAATCCCTAGAATAGATTCCCAGTCCTGCTGAATCATATGCATAATAGATGGCTGATATAAAGTGGGACAGTAGCTGAGGATAACTTCTGGAAATGTTTCCTTAGTCAATCCAAGCTCCGCAAGAGCTGAATTAAAAAGGAGCTGTGCACTCACATGGTCTCCATCTTTGATATAATTGTTTTCTCCTTCAGTAACCAATCCTAAAGCAGGAAGCTTGCTCTTCATAAAAAGCTGGTTTGACATATTTTTTCTCGAAATAGCAAAAGACAGAGCCTTTCTTAGGTTTTTGTTGTCGAAAGGATGTTTTTCTGTATTAAAAACGAGAAGGTTCATCCCATTTAAAGGTACACTCATCACTTGATCTTCTAGCTTTCTTGACTCTATGGCATCAGAGGATAAAGGAGCCAATGGATCTCCAATCCAATCAATTAATCCTTTTTCAAAAAAATCATGCCTTACGGATTGATTCTCAATAATTTTAATATCTACCCCAAGCAAATCAATTCGAGAAGCTCCCCAATAATTTAGGTTTTTTTCGAGAATAAGAGATTCTCCCATATTCCACGTCTTTAGAACAAAGGGGCCGTTCGTTATTTCTTTATTTTTTCTATTGATTGGTGAAAAGTTGACACAAGAAGTAAGTTCTAAAAAATAGGGAGCAGGATGTTCAAGCAACACTTCTAATGTCTGCTCATCAAGAGCGCGAACTCCCAGCTCTGATCTGTGACATTTCCCCTCATTGCAAAGACCAGCATTTTTAATTGGACTGAAGAGAAGGGCTCCATAGTGTTGAGAATAAACTGCTTTTTTCCAAGAATACTCAAAGTCATAGGCAGTCACAGGCTCTCCATTAGACCACTTTGTTGATTTAAGACAAAAAATATAGGTTAACTTATCATCCGAAATAGAGTAACTCTCTGCGAGACCTCTTTCGATCTCGCCACCCTCAGAACGAATCATAAGTCCTTCGTAGAGCATTTTAATCACATGAACTGAAGGATTTGCCGTCCCAATATGAGGGTCTAAGGATTTAATAGGCCTATCTAAACAAAGACGCAAATAGCGAGGACTAGGCTCCCTGTCCCTTTTTTTACACCCACTGATCAAAGAAAGTCCAAGTATTAAAAGGAAAATAATTGACTTCAAGTTCATGAACACACATTTTAAAAAAAATCCTCGCGATAAATCTACAAGACTGCTAACTTTCATTCAATCTCAAAAGTGATATCCGAGAAAAAACTTTTTTTATGGTGTCAATGACCTCCGTTGAAGCAAATAGCCCTTCGTCCAATCAGCTTACTAAGCATCCTATGGCGAGTCTACCTGAACTCTTTGCACTAGCATTCCCTCTTATCCTAACAACATTTTCAGCTAGCCTACTTAACCTCACAGATCGCTTCATGCTCTCCCACTTTTCTCAAGACGCATGGAAGGCCTGTTGCTCGGCGATGAACCTTTTGTATTTGCCTCAACTAGGCCTCATTATTATTGCCTCTATTTCCCAAGCCTTTGTAGGGCACTATAAAGGTGCCAAAAAAGAAAAAATGATTGGGCCCTTTATCTGGCAGATGATTTATTTCTCTTTATTCACGATTCTCATTACTTCCCCCTTGTTTATGATGGGCAACGTCTATCTGAAAGGAATAGAAGTTGAGGACCCCGCCAAAAGCTACTTCCACATTATTGCCGTTGCAAATTTTCTTTACCCTTTGGGTGCAACACTTGCATCGTTTTATATGGGTCGAGGAAAGAATAGCATTATCCTTTTCACAAACTTGGCAATCCAATTCTTAAATATGCTACTTGATTATATTCTCATCTTTGGAGTTGAGGACTTAATCCCCTCTTTTGGTGTTCAAGGAGCAGCAATAGCTACGGTCATTTCCCAAGGAACATACTGTCTAGTTCTATTCCTCCTGTTTAAACAAAAAAAATATGCCCTTCTATTTTCCACAAACCAATGGAAATTTAATCTTCCTCTGTTTTGGGAAGGATTAAAGACGGGGATTCCTAGATCTTTTGGAAGGTCTCTTGCTGTAGGCGCCTGGACTGTTGCAACTTACTTCGTAATTCAAAAAGGGGGCGACTATTTACTCGTCCACTCTTTTGGCCTTACCGTGTTCGTCATTCTAAGTTTCATAAACGAGGGGATGGCCCAAGCACTTCTGACTTTTAATTCATACGCACTCGCCAGAAATTCCTCCCACCTTTTCAAAAAAAGTCTTCGTTCTGCAATATATTTTATTATCGCTATGGCCACAGTGCTTGCTATTCCTCTTTTAATTTTCAGGGAACCAATGATCCTTCTCTTCGTTAAAGATCCAATTTCACCTCAATCTCTACAGTTCCTAAAAGAGTGTTGCATCTGGGTCTGGGTTGCCATTATTGGAGGCGGAATCAACCGTATTGGAGCCAGCATGGTCACTGCAGCTCGAGATACCGTATTTTATGCGTGGTGTATGACTATTCAGTGGATAACCCTGTGCATCCCTATCTTCATTGGGATACAAAACCTTGGGATGTCCCCACCAAAGTTCTTCTTGATTGAAGGCCTCAATTCAGCTTTAATTGGAGTTATATTTATCTTCCGCTTCTTCAAAGAACCGTATAGACGACTTGGTCCTCAATTAATCCGCATCAAACTCCTCAATCCCTGAGCCTATAAAAAACCCCCCTTGCAGATAAACAAGAGGGATTAAAGAACAATTACGAAAGTGGTTTACAAACTTGAGTTGAACAATTTAGGCAGGATGGAATGAGTTCATCAATAAATTTGCAAGGTCCCGAACTACCTCCATTCATAAAACAGGTTTGCCCTTGATGAACTAAAATCCGAACGTTCTTATGTTTAACACCACCGCTATCTGAAACAAACGACAAAATATAATGATTTTTGTCGAAACCGCTTGATAGAATAAAGGTGAACGGCATTTCAGCCTTTAGAAGGTCTGCAGCTTCGATCAGAGAAATATCTCCTCTCCATGCTAAATGACCTTTAATTTGCTTTTCTAGATGTGAAACATCTGATAGAAAAGTTCTTCTACTTCTTTTAGATTGTATTTTTGTAATCATAAATACCCCACTTTGGATACTTTGTTGGTTCACAGGCTATTGGTATAGCGAAAAACATTTTTACAAATCAGTGAAATTAATTCAATAATTTATGAGAAAAACTAACGATTTCATGAAAATACGTAGAATAATTACGAAAGTGGTTTGCAAGATTGAGTTGAGCAATTTAGGCAAAAAGGAACAAGTTCATCAATAAAAGAGCAAGGTCCCCCGCTACCTCTATTTATAAAACAAGTCTACTCAGACCTTGATTAACTAAAATTCGAACATTCTTATGTTTAACAACTCCCCTATCTGAAACAAAAGACAAAATATGCCAATAGAAAAGTTCTATTGATTTTTTTAAGAATAAATATCTCACATTAAAACGCTTTTGGGTTAATAGGTCGTTATTATAGCAAAGATATTCTTACAAACTAATGAAATTAGTTCAATACCTAGGAAATGTCTTCAAAGGATTGCCCATTGAAGAATACAGCCATAGTTATCATTCCACTAAAGTTTCGTGGCCGCAGGGCATGATTTAGAATATCTTCCTCCTTATTCATCTGATCTAAATCCTATTGAGCATCAGTGAGCAAAGGTATCAATGTGAAATAGATGAATTTTTCAAGGAGCAACCAATTTAAAATACTTCAGCTATAACTTATGAGAAAAATATGCTTGAGAAAAGTCAACTGTTCCATGCGAACTGGAATGTGCTAGCTCCAAATCAGGGTCCTTGATCATATAATCAACGCTATAACAGATAGGAATCACTATCGCTTCTTCGATAACCATTTTCTCAGCTTGAAAAAGATACTCCTTTCTCTTTTCAATATCAATTGTACGGTCTGAGGCATCCAGATAACTTTGAAACTTCTTGCTTTCCCATCCAGTGAAATTAACACGTTCCTTTCCATACTTGTACGACTGCAAAGTATAGATTGGATCATTCACCCATGAAGTCCAGTAGATTGAACCAACTTGGTAATCTCTCAAATTCAACTTCTGAAAGTGCTGGTTCCAAGGAGAAACCTCAATCTCACATTTGATTCCCAAGATTCTTTCCCACTGATCTTTGAGACTCACTGCACTATTTTTTTCCTGATCAACACAGGAAATATATATAATTGGAAAATCCTCAATTTTCATTTTGATTTCTTTCAAGGCTTCAGCAAAAAGAATCCGTGCTCCTTCATGATCTTCCTTAATCAAGAAATCAGCATCTTGGCAGAGAGTTAGTTGGTAAGGTAATGGTGTATACGCTGGAACTCTCTTGGCAGGATGTGTCGCTATGATTTCCTGCCTAGAAACAGCTTTAGATAGAGCTCTACGGATTTTTTTGTGGTTGAAAGGAAAATGATTCACATTAAAACACTGCCAAAAAATTTTTGGGGAAAGATAATGGGTAATATTTTCTTCTTCAATCTTTACTTGTAAATGATTCAATTGTAATAAGTTAGTACCTAGGCAATGCAGTTGTTTTTGACGAAACATTTCAATTGCATGCTTCATTTCTGTTCGAATGCACAATATTTGATCTAACTTGACATCTTCCTTCATAAGATATTTGCTATTCTTAACAAAATTGAAGAAATACCCTTGGCTTGGCTCAACCTGTCTAAAAGGACCATTGCATACAAAGTTTTCATTCTTCTGCTTTGACCAATTAGGATGCTTCTGATCAACCTGGTGATTCACAGGAGAATACAATGTATTTGCCGTAAGTTCAATAAAATAAGGTGCAGGGTTCTCCAGTTCAACTTTCAATGTACGTTCATCTATTGCCTCAATGCCCACTTCTTCAATCTCTACCTTTCCTTCCTTAGCTTTTTTTCCATTTTTTATAGGGTAAAAGACATATGCGAAAGGTGTTACAAATCCGGGTGAAAGAACCTTTTTCCAAGCATATTCAAAGTCAAATGCAACAACAGGAGCACCGTTTGACCAATAGGATTCTTGGAGTTTAAAAATGTAGGTTTTCTTATCACTTGAAACAGTAACGCTCTTAGCAACAGAATACTTAGGCTTGCCATCTCGACTAATCCGTGTAAGCCCATTGAATAGTAGTTTAACAAAAACAGAGGAATCTTGGTCTCCCCCGATTCGAGGATCCAAAGAAACAAAATTTGAATACGGAACTTTCAGAATTTGGAGATTATCTTGATCTTTTTTCCATTTCTTAATGGTTTTATTGACAATAGCTTTAAAAGCTTCGTGCTTTTCTTTGACAGGATCGCTACAGAGAAAGCCTAGATAGTAACTCCCCTCAAATGTGAGCGACGAAGAAACAAGATTTCGTCCTTGAATAATCTCATCTGATAGTGCTTCTTCAATAAGAGTCAAAAGCCCAGAATTATTCCCTCGAACAACTACGACAGTAATGTTTTCATCTTCACCCATTTCCAGAAGATAGGAACGATCTCTTGGAAATTCATTCTCAACAGCTTGAATAAATATCTCAAAGAATAAACTTATTGAGGGAAGGGATATTGTTGCTTGGGCTTCAATAGGGTTTAATGAATAGAAGAAGTTCTCAAGAAGATCTTGGTTCCTTTGAGAAATATCTTGAAAAAGACGTTTAAATTGGGTGAGAAGCTCTCCTTGCTTCACCATCATCCCTCCATTATAATCTCGAATTTCTCCAATATGACTATTCAGGAACTTGACAACCTCTTCTCGAGCTAGATAGAGGTTCACGGAAAAGTCCATCCGTAAAAATGAGGGAAGCTTTGTCATGTGCACTCGAAAGACATTTGCTTCAATAGGATGACTCTTCCTGATATAGCTCACATTCTGAATTCTATCAGGAACAAAGCGAATAAGAGGGTTTGCATTCTTTAAAAGATCTTGAAGAGGAGGCGTTTTCTCAGATTTCACCCGAAGAAGGACCACGGTAAAAACCAAGTCCTCTTGAGAATGCTGGTCAAATGAGATCATCATTTGAGGAATATCATCTTCCGACTTAAGTTCTCTTGAGAGCATCAAAATATTCCGCATTGTTTCTTCTTCATTCCGTACCGTGAAAATAGAAGGGACAAGGTGTTCAATCCGTTTTTTTAATTCTTCTTCAAGCTGGCTTTTTAATTGCTTTCTATCATCAAGAGTTATGGAAGAACCGTCGATCTTCTCAAGCTCCAGGTATAAAGAAATAATAGGATCGTTCAAATGACTTGATTGATAAATAGATCCTGGAACAATTCGAATATCCGGGATAAATTTTTGAACAGCCCTGAGAACATGCTTTTCATCAAAAAACTCATATTTGTGAAAAAGGTTTACCACAATTGAAAGTCCTAATACAGGTTTCTTCCCAAATGGAAATGAGAGTTCAGTTGCTAAAAATCGAATTTTCATATGCCTTTTTTCAGGAAAGACATTAATTTCCCGCGCCAATAGAGAACGACCTGATAGGAAACTGAGGAGAATCCTTCCTAAGTGGGAATATGAGCGTTCCATTCGAAACTCTTTAGAAGAATAAGCCTGCATATAGGCCAATCTCTCAAAAATGACTTCATCTAAGTCATCAGGATATCGATGGAGAAGCTTAATGAAAGATTCCCGAATAAGGTTTGTCTTGTGGTCGAGAGGAAGCGCCTTAGTTTCCAGCAGTGATTTAGCATACCGACCAGCTAAGATAGAGGAGGCAATTTCCTTTTTCAATAGAGGGAGATTTTCCTTCAAGAGATTGGCCTCTTTTTTATTTTGAATGAGGACTTTAGCCTCGCCAAAAAAAAGAGGCTCCTTTGGGTAGTGATCAAAAGTAAACGATATGTGTTCAAAGGATAGAATCGTTGTCTCTTGATGAGGAAGAAGCCATCTCTTGATCATTTCCGAGATGAATATTTCTGAAGGAATAGAACTGAGGGGTTTAATCAAGAAATAGATCGATACACAGTCAGGAGGTGATTCAAAAGGGCTCCAAATAATATAGGGGAGGGATGAATTAACCCAATTCGCTAAACTCTCCCGGTCATAAAAAGGCAGAGGGCTAGGGAGTACAGAAACAAGAACCCCTTGAATCTTCTTCACATGCGCAAGAAGATTTTTGGAGCGGCTATAGAAGGAAAAAGCTGGACGGATCGTTAGATCCTCCGGTCTTTCAATCTTCTGCTTTGACAGCGCTTTGATTTCCATTTTAGTGATGGTAATCCATCAACATATTTAAAACAAATCTTTCATTTCTGTCCATGAAGCTCCCCCACATTCAATGAAATGTATACATTTTAGTTTTTAAACGGTTAAAACGCTGAATAGCAAAGCCGATAAGCTCACAGAGAAGGTCTGGATAAGACAAACCACTTACCTCCCATAATTTGGGGTAGAGACTAATGGAGGTGAATCCAGGGATCGTATTAAGCTCATTGATAAGAAGGTTTCCTCCTCTCTCCATGAAGAAATCAACACGCGCCATTCCCTCACATCTCATTGTTTTATATGCTTTAATAGCGAGTTCCTGCATTTCCTTAGTTTTTTCAGGAGAGATTTTAGCAGGAAGGATAAAGCGCGCCCCATTTTCATCGAGATACTTTGCTTCATAAGAATAGAAGTCATGAGTAGGGATAATCTCACCAGGAAGAGATGCTCTTGGATCTAGGTTCCCAAGAATAGAAATCTCCAATTCCTGCCCTTTGATTCCTTCTTCGACCACAATCCTTTCATCGTATTTAAAGCTCTCCCCAAGCGCAGGAAGGAGTTCTTCTTCTGAGTGGACTTTAGTAATTCCAATAGAAGATCCCAATCTTGCTGGCTTAACAAAAAAAGGAAAAGCAAAGGCATCAAGAATTTTCCCTACATCAAATGATTGAAGAGAAAGCGATTTAGGAGTAGGCAGTCCCGCCCCATTAAGCATATCCTTCATCACCCCTTTGTCCATACACATGGCAGAGCTAAGGTGATCGGGTCCAACATAAGGGAGGTGTGCGAGCTCTACAAGGCCTTGAACAGTTCCGTCCTCTCCGTAAGGGCCATGAAGAACAGGGAAGATAACGTCAAAGTTTTTTTTTAGTACGCAAGGGGAAAAAAAAATCTTTTCAGGAGAAACTTGAAAATCGTTAAAAAACCATGTTCCACTTTTTTCAATCTTAATAGGATAAACTTCATATTTATCACGATTAAGATGCTCTATAACCGATTGAGCCGACCTGATCGACACTTCATGCTCTTCTGATTGTCCTCCAAAAAGAACACCTACTCGAATCTTCCTTTGCATCATTACCCTAAATCTTACTATCATAATGTCACATGGAAATTCTTTACTCAACCACTATTCTTTTGTTCCTCCGAAAAGTCAAGAAGATGGCTTTTGAAATTCTTGCGTGCGAAATGAGAATCAAGGTCGGACGCTCCCGGTTTTATTATCAGGGATACTCCTATCCCCTCCAGTTTATTGTCTTTGACCACCCTTCAACCCTAGGAACTTTTCAAAGAGACCTTTTTGAAATAGGGATCAATAAAGTGTTTCTTCTTGAGAATGAGGAAGCAATAAAGGAAATGATACGACATGAGCTTGCCCACCTTCTCACCTTCCTTGAGTTTGGATGCCGCGTCCCTGCGCATGGAAAAGAGTTTCGTGCAGTCTGCAAAAGATACGGGTGGGCAGTCGAGGTTTCAAAGGCCACAGTTCCCCTAGAAAAAGTAGTGAAAAACAAGCGCATTGTCGAAAAGGTGAGAAAGCTTCTTTCTCTAGCTGAAAGTCCTCACCCTTCTGAAGCTGAAGAAGCCACTCTAAAAGCTCAGCAACTCTTAAGCAAATATAATGTCGAATATACTCCTAAAGAGGATACGACGGTGCTCCTTCGCATTCTAGAAAAAAAACGGGGAAGCGCAAAGCTCCAAGCCATAGCATCAATCGTAAAGAGTTTTTATGTCTATCCCGTCTTCAACAAAGGAAAAAAAGGGGTATATTTGGAGATCATTGGAGATAAGACGGCTACTCAAATTGCCGAGTATGTCGCTCATTTTCTTGATCACCAATTTGAAGCCCTCTGGAAAGAGGCTCAAAAAGAAGATTCTTTGCTAAAGGGGGCTGCTTCAAAAAACTCCTTTTTCCGAGGTCTTGCTGAAGGATACAAGGGCAAGGAAGTTGAGTCCAAGTCTCTTATCCGCGTCGAAAATCACTTGATAACCATGGCTCAAAAAATTTATCCTCATCTTTCTTCCGTATCGTTCTCATTTTGCCATCATGAAAGAGGAGCTAGAAAGGGACGAGAAAAAGGAAAAACTATGAAAATTCGTGAGGGCATCCAGGAGAAACTCAAACGCTTTCTGCTTGCGTGAAAAGTTAACAAAAGTTAAATTGGCTAGGATTGAACTTTAACCTAATGTGAGGTATTGATATGAAAAAATTTTCACTACTAGCACTAGCTGCTTTTAGCATGTTTGCATGCCCAATGTTTGCATACGCAATGTTTGCAGAAGAATCTGAAGAAAGCCCTGAAGAACCCGTTGCTATTGAAACAACTGATGTGCACGTTTCTTTCAGTGACGAAGAAGAGGAAAACGTTGGTTCTTACCTCGCTCTATCTGATGACGAAGAAGAGGAAAATACTGCTTCCGCTTAATGCGTTATCTAATGCATTAGTAAGGTGAACATCATTTTTGAAGTTCACCTTTTTTTTGAAGTAAATATGCCTGTATCTTATGAAAAAAAACGCACTCTTGCAAAAAGAATGGACGAGCTTGGAGTCATAGATAGTGATCTCATCGAAAAATTCATTCTAGGCTCCGGCAAGGGCGGACAAAAGGTCAATAAAACCGCTTCCTGTGTTTACCTCAAACATCTTCCAACTGGAATTGAAGTGAAATGCCAGCAGGAACGCTCTCAAGAGCTCAATCGCTACATAGCCCGTCGAGAACTTTGTGAAAAAATCGCCTATGAAATTCACCAAGAAAAAACAAAAAAACGAAGGGAAATGGAAAAAATTAGGCAGCAAAAAAAACGTCGATCTCGTAGGTTGAAACAAAAAATCTTAGAGGACAAAAAGAAACACTCTGAAATTAAAAAGATGCGAAAAAAAATCGAAGAGTAGGTGTGAGATTTGCAAATTACCCAAAAGGCATTGGTGCGTTATTTGAAGATATTGTCTCCATTACTGCAAGAATTTTTCTCTTTTAGATAAACTCAGCAATTCTTTCTCTCAGACCAAAGGCACTAACCCGAATACAGTGTTCTCCAAAAAGTCCATACCCTGCACCTGGGGTGATAATAAGATGTCGTTTCTCCATAAATTCTTGAAAAACCTCCCAGGATTGACGCCCGGGGGTTTCAATCCATAGATATGGCGCATTCTCTCCTCCATGAACACGGTATCCCTCCCCTTCAAATTTCTCTTTAAGAAGCTTAGCATTAGTCATTGTATATTGAATGGACTCTTGAATTGCCTCCCACCCTTCATCGGTAAACACAGCAACACCACCCTTTTGAGCAATATTTGAAGCCCCATTAAAAACGGTGCATCCAAAGCGATGGTAATCATCTTTTATAGAGTGTCCACACTGGAACTTCAGCTCTTTGGGAATCACAGTCCATCCCAATCGTACTCCTGAAAATCCTGCCATTTTGGAAAAAGAGTTAACCTCAATTACAACTTTCTCTGCTCCTGGAATATCATAGATTGTACGAGGCAAAGCACTATCTTGAATATACGAAAAATACGCACCATCATAGAGAATAATCGCGCAGTTCTTAAGAGCATAGTCGACAATTCTTTTCAGCTCTTCGTAGGTATAAGCTCTCCCGGTAGGGTTATTCGGGTTGCATATATATAGAAGATCTAGCCCCTCAGGAATCTCTGGAAAAAAATTATTTTGCGGCGTGCATGGGAGAAGCTCTATGCTCTTTACACCTTGCAAGATGCTTCCATCTACATAGACGGGGTAAGTAGGATCTTGAATTCCCACTCGGACCTTTCCTCCAAAAAGATTCTGAAGACGCCCTAGATCACTTTTTGCTCCATCTGAAATATAAATCTCCTCAGGAGAAAGTTTGGGGTAGAGGCGACTGCAGATTTTTGTCCGGAGCTCCAAAAGCCCCTGTTCCTTTCCATATCCAGAATATCCCTCCAAAGTTCCCAGCTCTGCTGCCCCTTTTTCTAAAGCTGAGGCGATTACTTTAGGAAGAGGAAGAACTGTATCTCCAATCCCAAGGCTTAATAGCTGAATAGCAGGATTCTCTTTTAAGAAGGCTTCCTTTCGACGGTTAATTTCTGGAAAGAGGTAAGAGGGGTTAAGCTCTTTAAACTGCGGTGGACGTTCTAACATGTTTACTCCAATACTCTGCTGTTAATAGTCCACCCCCTGCAGCTCCCCGAATCAGATTATGGGACAAAGAGACAAACCGAATATCCATTAAGGGACAGGGAGAAAGACGTCCAATACTCACCACCATTCCATCGCCTAAGTCGAGGGCAGGCTGAGGACGGTCCTCTTGTTCAAGATAGGAGACGGGTTCATACTGATGCCAGATGGTTTTCACTTCCTCTAAAGAGGGTTTTTCTTCAAACCTTGCTGATACAGCAGCAAGATGACCATGAAGAACCGGGACTCTCATGCACTGCGATGAAATTTGGATTGAAGAATCTCCCAATATCTTATGGGTTTCTATCGTTGATTTTTCTTCTTCTCCTTCAATAAATGGGAGGATGTTGCCTTCTAACTTAAACCCTTTTCCTGCGCCGCTCCGCGCCTGCAGATAGGTCACTGAGATTCCACTTAAAGCAAATCTCTTATGCAGAGGGAACAAAGGAAGAATCATACTGTGAAGAGTGCAATTTGGTTTAGCGACAATAAAGCCTTTCCATCCACGACTTTTTTGCTGCCTTGCAATCCATGTAAAATCCTCGGGATTAATTTCAGAAATAATTAAGGGAATATCTTCTTCCATTCGATGGCAAGAAGCCGACGAGAAGACCGGGTATCCCGCCCCTGCATATAGAGGGTCGTAAATTTCAGCTGCACTATTCGAGAGAGCTGAAAAAATTAAGTCGCATTCTCTAGCTTTTGAAACATCCCCTAGTTCCTCTCTTGAAGGAATAAAACAAAGTTCAAAATCTCGATGCTTATCAATAAGTGTTTGGTAGGTCTGACCTACCAGCCCTCCTCCACCCAAAAGCCCCACCTTAATCATAGAGTTGCCTCCTCAATCAGTGAGGAACTCAGTAGAAGGTCCCGCAATTTGTTATGATTTACCTTTGAAAGGGACGTGAGTGGAAGGCGACACTCTCCTGCAGAAAATCCTACTAGGTTCATCATAGCTTTGATCGGAACTGGATTTGTCTCAATTTGACTCATGGCGATAAAAGGATATAAATTCTGATATAATACGCGGTCTTGAGTCTCTACCAATTCCTTCATTTTGCGCGGCATCAGATTACTAAGCACTGAGATTAAGCCTGCTGCTCCAATTACTGAAATAGGAAGAGTCATTAAATCATCTCCCGTTAAAAATAAAAAATCAGGAAGTGCTGCAATTACCGACGCCCCATAGGTTATCGATCCCGATGCATCTTTGATCCCCACGATGTTCTGAATCTCTGCTAGTCGTTTGACTGTCTCCAGCTCAATTTCTACACCGGTCCGTTTCGGATGATTATAAATGATAATTGGAAGAGAGGTGTTTTTTGCTACCGTCTCAAAGTGGCGGAAAAGTCCTTCTTGTGTTGGACGACAGTAGTAAGGAGCAATGACTAAAGCCCCTTCCATGCCCATTTTTTCTGCTTGAGTAACTTTAGCAACTGAATGCCCCGTTGAAACATCTCCACAGGAAATCAGTAGCGATGCACTGCCTTTCCCCTCTTCAAGAGCAATCGAGAGTACCCTTTTTCTTTCGCCCTCAGACAGAAAGTTCCCTTCTCCTGTTGTCCCTAAAAAAAGAAGCTTATCGACCCCTTCTTTGATTTGGAAAGAAATATTTTCTCTCAGTCCTTTCTCATCAATTTCCCCCTCTTTAAAAGGAGTAATTAATGCTGTTGTAATTCCTGCAAATGACATGACACTCTTTCTTCAATATAATCATCAAAAGTATAAATTCCCTTTTTCCCCACTAGCCACTCTGCTGATAGGATAGCCCCTCTAGCAAACACCTTTCGATCTAGCGCGCGATGTGTTAACTCGACAGATTCCTCTTGGCTGTGAAACATGAGCTGGTGGGTACCAACTTCCTCCCTTCTTCTTATAGAGGTAAACTTAAGTCCCTCAATTTCCTCCATCAACCTCAAAGCTGTCCCCGAAGGAGCATCTTTTTTTTCGGTGTGGTGGATTTCTACCCCCTCTATTTCGTATCCCTTAAATAGACTGCTCCCTAGTTTTGCCATTTTCCTAAACAGAGCCACCCCCATTGAAAAATTGGGCGCGTAAAGAAAAGGGATCTTCCTTTCTTCAACAATCGGGAAAATTTCATCTTTACTCCATCCAGTCGTTCCAAGAACCCATGGAATCTCAATAGAAAGAGCAGTCTTTTTTACCTCTCCTCCAACTGAAAAGTCAATGCACACATCGGCATCGGAAACAAGTTCATTAAAGCACTCATGCCCTGCTAACAAGGAAAGCTCCCTAACGGACTTCCCCATCTTTCCGTAGCCAACAAGAGCAATTTTCATTTCTTTACATACATCTTAAGAATTTTTTGGCTCTCGACTGGTTTGTCATGCATTCCCGTCTTTACCTTATCAAGCTTCTCAACGATATCATACCCTTTTACAACCTCACCAAAAATAGTGTGATTACCATTGAGCCATGGCGTTTCTGCTGTCGTAATAAAAAATTGACTGCCGTTGGTTCCAGGGCCTGAGTTAGCCATGGCTAAAATACCAGGCCGATCAAATTTCTCACTTGAGCTGCATTCATCTTCAAAAGGCTTTCCCCAAATCGATTCTCCTCCGCGTCCAGTCCCCGTTGGATCTCCACCTTGGATCATAAATTTGCTGATGATCCTGTGAAAAACAATCCCATCGTAATATCCTTTTGCTGCGTGCTTCATCATGTTCTCGCACGCTTTGGGAGCCACTTTTGGCCTGAGTTCGATTTCAATAACTCCCTGAGTTGTTTCCATAACAATAATAGGGTTTTTCGACATATCATCTCCTTTGTCTTTTGCAAATAGTGAAAATACACAAAGCAACATTGCAGTTAGGTACTTCATTTATGATCTCCTAGTTAAAACGCCCATTCTACGGGAGGAGACAGAAAAACTGCAAGATGTTATACAGAGGGAAACCTGAGGTATTTATGAAGTTCTTAGTTCTTTTTCTTGTTATGATCTCCAGTGCTTTTGCAGAAGTCACTTATATCTATAATAAAGACGTTAACGGCCGAGAATCAAAAACCACCTGGACTCTTGAATTTCAAGAAAAAGACGACATTCTCCATATTGTTGGAGAAAGCCAAAGTGGAAAAACCCTCATTGTAACGTCACCAGAGCGCGTCATTCAGAGCTTTAGCCATCACCATAAACACCGAAGCAATCAATACTCCATTCATCGCGAAGGAGACTTCCTCATCGCAAACCGAGAGATAGGCGACGAGAAAACTCAGAAACAGTTCCATATTGGCAAGGAAAGTTGGGTTCAAGAGTTTGATTTTTGCTTTAAGCCTTTTATTCATTCCAGATTTCGAGACTTTAAGTTTTCAATCGTCCATCCGAAAAAGCTCAGCCTTCATAGCATGGTCGCTACCAAACAAGGACTTGAACAAATAGAAGTTCACGGAAAAGCTTACAACGCTCTTAAAGTAAAAATCACCCTTACCGGATTCAAGAAGATGTTCTGGCATGCAGATCTTTGGTTCGATCCCCAAGCAGGAGACCTCTTGAAATACATGGCCAATGAAGGACCCAATACGCCCCTCAGTACTATCACTCTCTTTTCAAAGCAGTTTAATAATTAACACCTATAAACCTATCCCAATAAATGAACAAATCGGCGATAAGCAAAGTCTCCTAAAAAATGGCAAAAAAACTGCCTTAACAAGGGGGTGCACTTTACTATTTATCAAACTTCTATAAACTTTTGTCCACGACAAAAGAGAACAAGCATGAAAATAAACCCAGCAATAAACAGTAGAGGAAGGGTAATCATAGGGTCGCTATGAAGAGCCTCAATGATGACCAATCCCAAGACCGCACACCCAATATTGATAAAACTCATAATAGAAGAAGCATTAGGCTTATCGGGAACTCTGAATGTTGCAAGGACCGCCGCATTCGAATAGAAAAGTGGGCTTCCAAAATAGATCAAGAAAGTGGGAAGAAAAAGAGTCAGAGGAGTTCTCCACCCTCCAAGCATAAGAATGCTAAAAATAAGAATCCCAATTCCCATTATGGTAATTCCTAGCTTAAGAACCGTTTTGATCTTAGAATGAGACGATAGCCGCGCTGCTAAAAAATTTCCTAAGAAATATCCAGCAGAGGGAATAAGGTTATAAATCCCATATACGTCTGCCGAAAGCCTCATCATTCGAATTCCAATGACAGGAGCCGTCGCAGCAAAAGCATAGATAAACGCCGTCGTCGTTCCAATCATAATAGAGTAAAGAGAAAGCATGGGGTTCTTAAAATCACGCAAATAACCTTTCAGAACTTTTTTCAGTTTAAATGCATCACTTTCCTTTTCTATAGAAGTTTCCTCTAAACGGAAGACTAAAAAAAGCGCAAAAACTCCATAGACAAATAGGAAATAAAAACAGCTAAGCCACCCCAAATATGCGACTAAAAATCCTCCAATTGCAATTCCTACCCCAGGGATAACGGCAAAAGCAAGCATGGTATAGGCTGTCACTTTTCTAGCATGGGATTCATGGTAATAATCGCTGATAATCATGAATGTTAAACTTAAACCCACACTCGATCCTAAAGCGGTTATGAAACGAGCAACTAGGAGCAATGTTAAATTATCAGTAGGTCCCGAAATCATGCAGAGAATGTTCCCAACTAGGGAAATAATAATTCCGAGATATAAGGCAGGTTTTCTACCAAATCGCTTAGCAACAGGGCTATACATAAGTTGGCCAATGGAATAGCCTAAAAGAAAAAGCATGATTGTAAGCTGCGAAACTCCCGCGCTAACTTGAAAGCGATCCATCACTGCAGGGATCGCTGGCGTAAATAGAGCTGTTCCAATGGACCCGTAAGAAATCAACACGATTAAGGTCAGTAATAATGGTTTTTTAGTACTCAGACGATGATCTGAATGAGGCTCTGCTGGTGTTATCATGAATCAGTGACTCTATTGTTTCTATCCACTTTGGGTGGTCATTTAACCCTTTAACAAGATCCAGAGTTTCTCCACCACTGTTTTGAAACTCTTGCTTGTACTGAGATCCGATTTCTTCAAGGGTTTCCAGACAGTCGGCAACAAAGGAGGGGCAAAAAATGAGTACCCTCTTCTTCTTTTTAATCGCTAAGTTTCGCAAAACAACATCGGTATAGGGTTCGATCCAAGGGCTTTTTCCCAGACGGGACTGGTAGGTATGACTCCACATCCCAGATGGAATCCCTAATTTCTTGGTAATTTCCCTTGTTGTCGCAAAACACTGGGAGGCATAGCAGGTTGGGTTACTTTGACAACAGTCTTTCTCTTTAAGGCAAATACCTTTTTGATCTCCCTTTAAGACCTGGCTCTGAGGGAGACCGTGGTAACTGAAAACAAAATGATCATAACTTCCCAAGTCACGCTCCTCCCCTCTCTTTGCAAAAGCCTCAATCAGGTCTGGGTGATTGGGATAATGGGAGATAAAATGCACTTCAGGAATGGTTGCCCATTTTGAAAGAATTTCAAAAACCTTTTGATGAACAGAACCAGTCGTTGCGGAGGCATACTGTGGAAACATCGGAAAAATGATAAGCTTCTGGCAGCCCTTTAGCGTTTTTAACCCTTCCTCAATCGAAGGGTTTTGATACCGCATGGCAAGTTTAACCCTGTAACCTTCTCTTAGCTTCTTTTGAAGAAGACCCTCAACCTTTTTTCCATGCACAAGAAGAGGAGATCCTTCCTTCTCCCAAATTGACTGGTAGAGAGCCGCTGACTTTTTATAGCGCTTTGGAATGATGATTCCCCGAATGAGCAAATTTCTCCGAACGGGAGGAAGGTCAATTACTCGACTATCCGTTAGAAATTCAATTAAATACCGTTTGACATCTTTTGGGCTAGGGGAGTTGGGAGTCCCTAGATTCACTAATAAGACTCCTGTTGCCATTATGACTCCAAGCTTTTAACTTGGCTGAATTCAATGTGCTTATAAACTCGGCTCAAGCTAAAAATAGCTCCACAGAAGACTGAAGACATTCCAAACAAAATAAACCCTTGAGCATAGAGGTTGAAGTCTCCTAAAAACCCAAGAATCTGAGGAACAACTCCAGCGCCCATCAAAAAACCAAAAGGAGCAATAAGTGATACGATTGTAGAATTTTTCTCTGGGGAAACGATCGTGGCAATGGCAAAGTGAATAAGGGGCATTAAACAAGCCGCAACAGGAGACTGAAGGGTAAACAAAACAAGTGAGCTAGAAGGGTTCATCGTCCCCATTAAAGAGGTTAGAACCCCGCAGAAAATTAGCGAGAGAACCATTGAATGCTTCAGTCCAAAACGGTCGGCCATCACTCCAGCAATAATCGCCGTCCCAAAGCTAAGGACACGAGCAATCACAATGAGCTGATGAACCGCATCTTTATCGAGCAAGTTATGGCGCTGAAAATAGTCTGGCGCCATATTGTAAATTCCAACATTGAGACCATTTGCAAGGCACAAGAGAATAAGTAAGATCCAAAAAGACGGCCACGAAAAGACACTCCGAACAAAGGGAATTGTGATCGGTTCTCCTTTTTCATTTCCCTGCTTAAATAGGAAAAATAAGATGACGCTGATAATGCTCGAAATCAGCCCAAAGCCATTTAATATTTCTTTCCAAGAATAGACCCCAATCACGCTTCGCACAATGATCGGAGACAGGATAAAAGCAATACTCTGCGCCGTCGCAAAAATCCCAAATGCTTTCCCTAAATGCTGTGTTGCAACCTCTTCCCGAAGCATTGCAACCGCAGAAGGAATAAAAAAACCGGAGCATAGCCCCACTAGAAAGAGAGAAAGGCGAAAGAACTGAAAGGATTCAGCATAGGAAGTAACGACAAGAGCAAATCCTGTTAATAACAAAGAAAAAATAACCGTCATCTTATGGCTGATACGCGAAGAAAGAAATTGAGACCCAAACAGGGTGATTGCAAACCCTACAGAAAGGATAAAAAAGAGGTTCCCTGTATCTGCATGGCAAAGATTCATCTCCTCACATATAAAAGGTGTCATTGGAGGAAAGATGATACGTGCCATGATATTTAAAAATGAGGCGAAAGTAATCAGTGTTAAGAAAGGAAGAAAAGAAAAAAATGAGGGTTTCTCGGTATTATTCATTTAATAGATCCAAAATTTTATCAGCTGAGCGCTCTGCATCGTCTATCCCAGTAAAAGAAATACAACAAGAAGAGTCAAGCTCCATTCCTACGTGATCTCCAACAAGCAAGAGAACTACACCCACTCTTTCAGCCATGGAATAGGCTTCTTTTACATGTGGCTCAAAGAGCGAGGTATACACCAAAACACCTCTTTTGAACAAAGCCTTTTCAATTTTTTGACTCCAACCGATAAGTTTTTTTTGATCACCCCCATAAAGAAAAAATATTTTACCCCGATGCCCCTGTTGTTTTGCCCGCATTCCCATCGTGATTGTCGAAATCTCGTCTTTCTCATATTTTGAAAGAACCTTCTCAACAAGTCCACCACCAGACTGCCGGTATTGATGGGCAAGGACAAACCTAGAGGTTTCAACAACCTCATTCGATAGATCGCAAGCAATTTTTTCCCCTAAATCAAGAACAACTTCTCCCACCTCATGTCTTTCAATAAACCTTTTATCCTTTTCCCCAAGAGTCACAGAATCAAACACTTTTCGAATTTCAGAAACAGTGCACCCTACTTTCTGAGTCCCTAACTTGAACAGATAGTGATTCCCTTCCCTGACACTTTCTTTATCAAGCCAGAAGAGGCGCACTAAAAGTTTCTCTGCCACTCGAGGGATTGACTCCTTTGAAGCAATTTCACCACGGGTTATATAAAGAGGGTCCTTAAGAGTAATCCCTGTGGAATATCCCGCTTCTCCTTTTCCTTCGATAGAACAGACTATGCTTGTTTGCCCAGAAGGTGAAAATGTGACCCTTTCACCAACACGAACCATTCCTGTCTCAATCCTTCCTGCAATAATGCATCTTTCGTCTTCTTTTTCGGTGAATTTATAAACCCCTTGAACCGGAAAACGAAAGGGAACTGTAGTTGAGCCTTGGACTCCTTCAAATAGATCAATAGCCTCAAGGAGAGTAGGTCCCGCATACCACCCCATTCCCGATGAGCGCTTTGCAATATTGGCCCCATAAAAACCACTAACCGGAATCACTTCGCGAGGTACTATTCCAACCTCGCCTAAAAAGTTAGTGTAATCCCTTTTAATTTTCTCAAAAGCTTCCTTTTTATAACCAACCTGATCCATCTTGTTGACCAAAACAGCAACTTGCTTCACTCCAAGCAGAGAGAGAAAATACCCATGACGCTTCGTATTTTCTTGCACTCCTTCTTTTGCATCAACAACAATTAAAGCTCCATCGGCATGAGATGCCCCCGTCACCATATTTCGAATGAATTCGACATGACCTGGGGCATCGAGCACAATATAAGGACGTTTTATTGTCTCAAAAAAGCACCGTGCTGTATCTACCGTAATCCCTTGAGATTGCTCTTCTCTAAGAGCATCTAGAAGAAATGCATATTCAAAGGGCTTGCTATTGCGCGAGCAATAATTTTTCACTGCCTCTAACTTTCCATCTGGAAGGGCTCCACTATCTGCTAAAAGATGTCCTAATATAGTACTTTTCCCGTGGTCTACATGACCCACAATCACAAGAGGCATCATCACATGTATCCTCCCCGCCTCAGCTGTTCCAACCCTCCTCGGTCTTCTTTATCTTGAGCCCGCCCACCTCGTTCTGCAATATTCTTTAGTTTTCCCTGTTCAAGCTCCTGAATCACTGAGCGCAGGTCTGTAGCCTCAGAATTAATCGGTTTAGTGCAAGGACCACATCCTAATGAACGGTATCTTTTTCCCTCTCCTCGATTGAAGTAAAGATCTACAATGGGAATTTCTTCTCTTTCTATATAGCGCCAAATATCGACTTCCGTCCAGTCAAGAAGAGGATGAACCCGCACATGAGATTTTGGAGGAAAGTCTGTATTGAATTGTCCCCAAAACTCTGGTGGCTGATCAGCAATTTCCCAATTATTGGAAGTTCCACGAAGAGAAAAGATGCGTTCCTTGGAACGACTTCCCTCTTCATCCGCTCGGATACCAACAATGAGTCCTCCGTAGGGCTCCCGATTAGAGTCAACTTCGTACTCCCCGCTCCTAAGATTCATCTTGTAACGAACACCGCTCCCTTCAATCGTACGACGCAGTGCCTCTGTTTTTAATGCCTTGCAACACTCAATACACCCAACTTTCCCATGGGGAAACGTCTCTTGTTTCTCCAAAGCTTCTTTATTCTGACCATAGATCATTTGCAATCCCCACTCCATGGCAAGTTTGTCACGGTAGGCTATCATTTCAGGAATTTTAAACCCTGTATCGATATGAACAAGAGGAATAGGGATGTGACCGAAGAATGCTTTTTGGCAAAGCTTTACGAGAACCGTGCTATCTTTTCCAACCGACCACAACATCGCTAAGTTGGAAATGTGATGGTAAGCTTCCCGTATAATAAAGATACTTTGGCTTTCGAGTTTGTCTAAATGTTCCATTTCAAGTTCGATATTTTCAACATGGTTTGCAAAAGTTCGTTTTGAGTTAGTATTCCAACAATATTGTGTTTTTTATCAATGACAGGAACCACCTCAACAGCTTGATCCGAAAAAACCTTCATGATATCTGCAAGCTCTGTTTCAGGTTCCGCACATAGGGTGTGTTCAGCAGTCAGATCTTTAAGCTTTTTTCGATCCCCTTCTTGTATTCCTTTCAAAATATCCCTCTCAGAGAGTATTCCGAGTAGTTTTCCTCCCTCATCCAAAATAGGAAAATACTTGATCTCATGATGCTTGATTTCCTCCCAAGCTTCCTTAGCTAAAAGCTCTCCCTCAAGATGTATCATCTGTTTGCTCATGATTTCTCTAGCAAGAACAACGGATTTTTTCTTGTAGAGTTTCTCACTTGCTTTTAGGAATTTCCGATGAGGATCCTCCTCTTGATTTTGACCGAAATATTGCCCTTTTGATCCCTGATCATCGGGCTTATCTTTCTGAACCTCTTGAACGCGATAAGGTTGTCTGCCTCCATAGATGTTGTTTACAAAAAATCCCATAGAAACGCATTTTATAGTGGTTTAAGTTTAAATTGATAAAGCTAAGTCGCCCTTCCGACATCCATTTTCATCTTTAATGCCTATAAAAAACAGCCTCCTCATTTATATCAATTTAAACTTAAACCACTATATCCGTAAATACTTTTTATTAATAAGAGCAAAGATTTTTATGGAAAATTGGGTTTGAAAATCCATACCAACCACTTATTGGTTAACAAGAGCTGCACCTAAACAACGCCGTTCATTCACCCCCATACACTCCCTATGGATTTGAGATTTTTAGCAAAACCGGTTAGATGTTGAGTTGAATACGAATTTCTTCCGCTTCTTGGCGAACACGCTCAATCATTCCACGATTACTTGCGTAGTCTTCGCATACATTCATGAGCATCTTAATTTTTGAGTGTGTGAGTCCGCCAACTTCATGTGCATGATTAAGAAGTTCATCTCTCCAAAGAGGAAGAATCGTTTTCATATCATCTTCACTCTCTTCAGTTAGCTCAAACTCACTGAGAAATTCTTGGATTTCTCCTTTAAGAAATTCTTTGGGATCTTCCTCTTCCATTCCATCATCGAACATAAATTACTCCAAGTCCTATCTTAATTTATTAAAGTCAGAGACCACCTTTTTTTGATCCCCTCCGCCAAAAGCATAAGCACGACAGTCGCGAATCATGTTCTCAACATGTCTTTGGATGGGCTCTCCTAATTCCTCCCCATCATTTTCAAGCACACTTTCAAACTTCGTAAGGATCTCTAACATTGTTTCACGGGTGTAACCTCCTTGCTCGAATCGCCAGAGAAAAATTTGAAGGTCATGAATTAATTGCTTTTTTGGATTCATAACTTTAGTTCATCTCGCAAAAATTATAGGCATTCATAAACCATTTCAATCTTTCCATGGCCATTGGCAAAGTCTGTCGATGCCTGCATAAGCTCTTGAGTATGAAATTAGATCTTTCCTCTAATTTCTTTGGCTCTAGGAATAATAAGTACCTCATTTGGATATGGATCATTAAACGGCGTTTACTGACGCTCAGTAGACATGAAAGTTCTCCCCCACTTTTATTCGTTCCCTATTTTGAAACTACCTTATAAAAATTTCCATTTCAAGAGGGGAAATTTCTCCCTTGACCCAAAGCATTTAATCTAAGATATAGGGGTGTATGAAGAAAATGATGAAAAATTGTTATTCAAGCAGTCTAAAGTACTGCAGTGGCTACTTCACCCAACTTCTCGCCTCCCTTATCCTCCTATTTATTTTTCGCCCCTATGACCGCGGTCCTATCTATCTGACAATCTGGGAGTTTCTTCTGATTCTCGTTTTTAGCTCTGCCATCTTCAATTGCGACCATTCTAAGAAAGTAAAAGTGATCTCCACCTCCCTTGCAATCCCTGCTCTTCTTTTTGAGTGGATTAATTTACTCTATCCCCAAAAGCTCTTTGTTTTGATTTTTCTTGTCTTTATGATCATTTTTGTATTCGTCACCACAACATCAATTATCAACCGTGTCGTTATTAACGCTCGGGTACGCTTAGAAACTCTCAAAGGGGTGGTATGCGCATATTTTATGGTAGCTATTGGCTTTTCCTTTATATACTTCTTTATTGACCTTGTTTCCCCAGGATCATTCCATTTTTTAAATGTTGATCCAACAATGATTACACACAGCCATTATCTTTCTGAACTCATGTACTTTAGTTTTGTTACGTTGCTTTGTATTGGGTATGGGGATATTATTGCAGTGGAGGATGTGGCACAAACCTTTGCAATCTTAGAAGGAATTGCAGGTCAGTTCTATATTGCTATTCTCGTTTCACGTTTGGTGGCAGTCTACTCGTTTTTCGAACACAAGCTCCACCTTGTTTCCAAGAAAAGAAAGACTTAGTTATAGGATCTAGGATCCCTAAATCGTCTTATCAATCCAAAGAAAGGACATAATTGCTGCTGTTGAGAGAGCAGTAGTATTAACAGCAAACCGAGCAGTACTAGCAGCAGATTTGTTAACAGCTATAATTCCAGCCTGAGCCAGGAGAACAGTTTCAGTGGTTGCAACAACCAGAAGCTTAGCGAATTCGATCAAAGCTGGACATGAAATGTGGCGCGTTTTAAGAACTGTTGTTCCTCTAAGGAGAGTTGCAGCAGATAACATCCCCATAGCAAATGCAAGAGCTCTCTTTGCAGCACTTTTATCAGATTTACAAAGAGTATTTATAGAGTTAGCAGCCATCAAAAAACTTGCAACATTTACTGCAGAAGCAACTGCTGTTAGCTTCGTGATTTGCTGAATGTGTTTGCTACCAAGTTTTACAAGTGCAGCAACCAATTAGTTCTTGAGAGTGCCATTTATTGTCTTGTATAATAGCATTAGAAATCATTGAAACCATTTTAATGCTTCCGTATATTTGGAATTTTTTTAATTATGCGCAAAGCTTAGCGGCCGTATTCACAGCTACCGCTGAAAGCGCAATAATCGTACGCTTTTACCTCTATAGAGTAAAAAAATCCCCAACTCGGTTATGGAGTAATTCTTTTAGAGGAGAATGGATAAAGACAAAAAAAGGGATGGCTTTCGGCATCCCTTTTCACTATCAGCAAATGAGCTAACAAGTAAGTAAAAAATTACTTACTTAGTCTCAGTACCCTCAGTACCCTTATTCTCAGTACTCTCAGTACCCTCAGTACTCTTATTCTCAGTATCCTCAGTACCCTTATTCTCAGTACTCTCAGTACCCTCAGTACTCTTATTCTCAGTATCCTCAGTACCCTTATTCTCAGTATCCTCAGTACCCTTATTCTCAGTATCCTCAGTACCCTTATTCTCAGTATCCTCAGACTTAGTAAAAGCTTTGCTAGCCACTTTAATGCCTGTGATTCCAGCTTGGGTTAAGAGAACAGTTGCAGCGGTTGCAGCAGCAAAAGGCTTAGCGAATTCGCTCAAAGCAGGAAATGAAATGTGGCGCGTTTTAAGAATTGTTGTTCTTTTAAGAAAAGCTGCAATAGATAACATCCCTATAGCAACCAAAAAAACTTTCTTTGCAGTACTTTTCCCAGGGCTATCTTCCGATGGCCAAAAAGTGGGTGCAGAATGAGCAGCCACCAAAAGACTTGCACAACTCGCACCACTCGCCGCAGAAGCAAATGCTGTTAGGTTGGTGATTTGCTGAATGTGGTTGCTACCAAGTTTTACAAATGCAGCTACACAAAGAGAACCCACTACTTCTTGAGTATGGTAATGATTGTTTTTAAAACCTTGAACGGCGTTATAAATCATTTTAATTCCTCCGTAAATTTGGAATATTTGTTAAAAAATGTGCAAAGTTTACCAGAAAACTCCAGAGTTTGTAAAGCATTAACCTTGCACTCAAACTTTCAACCTTGCGATACAAAAGGTTTCTTTTATAAAAGATTTGTCAATAGAAAATCAAGAAAAAAATTATATTTTCTTGTGTTAATCGGAAGCGGAGGGATTCGAACCCCTGGTCCCGTGAAGGATTTCTGTTTCAATAAATATTTAACAGTTAGAATGTTAAATTCCTGAAGGGGATTTTTGGGTTGTAACCACAACTGAAATTGCGGTTCAAAACGATGCACAAGGATTTACGGAGAACAAAAAAGCGGCAAAAGCTAGAGGGGCAATTGCTGGGAATGCGAGGAAGGAGCTAGAAGAAAAGAGTGGTCGCAAAGTTGTCAGTGCTTCAAATTTCTTAAACCCCGCTATTGAGGAAAAAGGCGATTCTTGAACTATTTTTTAAAATTCTTAGAGAGCTCATGCCAAATTTGAAATGCTTTTTCAGTTGTAGAGTTTTGGAAAATGAATGCAATCTGCTTAATCAGTGCGACTTCTTCCGGTTGAGTCGCAGTCGAAAAGGCTGCTTTACCTGTATTCACAGCAATATCCCACAAATAAGACAACGACCAATCCTTAAACTTTTTATCAGCTAATTCTTGCATCTTCGATTCATGAAGAAAAATGGTTGCTCCTGCGGGCCGTCTGCCATAGAGTTCAAAAACATTATCCCCAATAATCAGACACTCTCTAGATAGAATTGAGACCCAAAAAAACTTCAGCCATTTAAGCTTGGTCATGGGAGCCCTCAGCTTAATCTTGGGGTCTATTTTTAGAATGCGACTCACTTCTCCTAAGAATAAAGCCAGTCCAAAGAGTTTGATGAGGTTCGCCATGAAGAGTGCATTGCGTGCAACCTTGAGATCGTTCATTGTATAAAAGTTTTTCGAATCAACAGATAGCTGGTTGGGAATATTTCTGATTGCCGTAAAGGATGGGAAATTCAAAAGATCATTCCGGTGTCTTTGCTAATACTATATATAAATATAGCAAAAATAGGAAATAAATTAATTACGAAACATTCATTTAATTTAAAAATTAAATGAATGTTTAAGTATTATTTATGTTTTAATAGTATAATTTAGGTTTAATGGAATTGATGATATCAAGAATAGACGTTAAAACCGTTTGTGGGGAGCCCCATTTTAAATTCAGTTTATCCGAACCTCCATAGCTTGAAAAATTACGAACTTCTCCTTCTTCCATTTTCATAGGCGATAGTTCATTTGAAGGTTGAAGTGGTCCTGGTCGAATGATACTAATAGAAATTTTTTCAACCTTTCGAAGGTCCAGTAAACATTTTTCTAATGCAATTTTAGCAGCTGTGTACACACCTAAATAAGGATAATATTTTTTGGTAACCTCCGATGAAATGATTATCACTTTTGGTTTTGCAACAGACTGTTTCAAAAATTCGTTTATGAAAAGGAGGGGTCCAATACAATTTACTATGAAATAGTCTTCAAGTTGATCTCTAGAAAAATCAGAAGGGAGACCAATCCCTCCTACTCCGATATTTTGAATTAAAACCGTTGGAGAATTTGACTTAAAAATTTTCTCAACCTCTTTTTCAAACAGATGTGTTTTCCACATGTCTAAATAAAAGTGATTATCATACTCCTTGCGTGTGGTCCCAATCACTTTATAATCAGAGGAAAGATTTGTGAAAAAATACTTTCCTAGCCCTCGGTTTACACCTGTTATTAAAATTTCAGGAAGTTTATCTTTAAATAGCTTCACAATTTTTGCTCCTCTTTAATCCAGCATAAACGAAGGATAATTTCCTGTAAATTGTAAAAAAGCTTTATTAGTTAGTTTTAATTTAAAAATATAGTATTTTTTATTTACTTAATTTCTTTTTCATATATTTTAATAATCTTTCCGCTAACGTGTTTCATTTAGGGACCATATAGCTAATTTGATATAATTTAGTTATAGGCATATGACCTTAATTTCTTCATCAACACTCTTGTCAAATACCGCTTTCCTGTGTTTGGCCGGACAAACTATGTGGTACATCAAAACTGAGACATTATGACTTTTATGAATATGTTCACTCATGCCAAAAAACTATACTTGTTCAGCTTTTACGCAGCAAGCTGCGGGGAATCAATGCAATCGAAAAGATCGTTGAAAAAAGCGGCAAGGAAGTCTTAAGCCAATACACAGAAAAAGATCCATGGAAGGAAGAAGGGGTTGACTACCTTCACTTAACCCCGCTAAGACGGGCGGAACAACTCTATTTCTTCCCCTTGTTTGATTGGCTATCCCGAGAGAAAATCTTTCCATCAGCCCTTCAAGACCTTGAGTCCTTCTTCTTCAAGTGGTCCTTTATGGAAGTCCTTCCTCAAACCGGAGGATTCTTTCCTTTGATTCTCAAAGATATTGAGCAAAGAGACTGGAAATAAAAACGGATGATAAGAGAAGAAATAACCCGACTGATATGCTAAGCATCGCTCTTTTCAGCAATTCTTTTCTTGGTTTTTTGCCTGTAAAATACGAGTATTTAAGAGGGAACATTCTCGCTCTAGAAGGCGGTGTTTGTTCTTTAGCTCGTCTATGCAGATTTCTTTTTTCTTTAAACGCTCTTGTAAAGGCAAACGGGTGGGTTGCAATTTTGCGCGTTTCCGATGACCCTCTAAAATTTTCTCCTCGCTTTGTATTTTCGCTTTTTGGATATCCCATTTTATGGTTTTTTTCTGGAAGGATTCTTCTTTCTTATTGATCATTTTTTTGACTTCTTTGTTGAAATCTCTTTCCCACCCATTCATCGTTCGAGTTTTCCCTGTTGCTTGTATTTGGTGAGCTATTTTTTGATGCCAGCTGGCGATTGCTGGGTAGTCATGAAAAAAAGCGCTTCGATACTTCTTGGTTTCGTTATAATCGATTTCTAACCCGTAATCGTTTTTAGCGACTCTGATGAATCCACCTTCTCTCTGCCCATAAATAAACCCGAAGTTGACCGCCTTTGCGCAGGTTCTTTGCTTTGGAGTAACCTCACTGGGAGGAATGTATAATATTTTTGACGCTGTCATTCTGTGGAGATATTTTCCTAATCTGTAAGCTGTTAGCATGTTTTCTTCTTCAGCAACAATGGCGATGAGTCGAAGCTCTATTTGACTGTAATCGGCAACCACAAAAACGTGTCCTTCCACAGGTTTAATGAGGTGTTTAAAAGAACCCCTGGGGAAATTTTGCGTATTGGGATTAGTTGTGGCGAAGCGGCCTGTGCTCGCACGCCCATGCAGGAACGTCGGATGAATTCTGCCTGTCACAGGGTTGGCACGAGCATGTAGAGTATCCCCAAAGGTAGAAAGACGGGTTTTGAGACAGGTGTAATCGAGGTAATTTGCCACTAAAGGGTCTTCCTTAAATTGAGCAAGCTCTTGTTTACCGAGCTTAGGACGTCCACTTTTGTCTTTGGCAACTGTAAAATCTCGTTTCTCAAAATAGTTCCCAAATTGCTGCTGGATTTTTTTTGTGCTTGATAGATCGTTAATATTCAAATTTGATTGAATCGAATGAGCTAAAGCTTTTGCTTCCTGTTTCCATTCGTCGACAAGAGCTTGGTGGCATTCCCAATCAAAAGGAATCCCTGCAAGCTCCATCGCTGCAACAGCGGGGATTGCTTTTTGAATAATAGCGGTAATGGGAAGCATATCTCGCTTTCCAAGCTCGCTTAATAAATCCTCGGAAAGGATTTTCACTACAGCAGCATCCAAGGCCGCATAAGCAATCTGTTCAGACGAGAGAGTATTTTTAGACCAGTCGGACGTCTGGAGCTCTTTAGGTAATTCAATATGGAGTGGTTTCAATGTCACATCCAATAACGTCTTTTTGCTCAGCTATATCACTGATCGCTTGTCGAGCAGCTTCAAGTGAGTCAACGAAGCGTATATTGATCTTAAACCGTTGTAAGATCGATTTTGCGTCCTCATAGATAAAAAGAGTCAATAGATCAACACTCGTTGTAGAGGAGAGCTTTTCTGTGCGGAGACTTCTTAAGAATTTGGAATAATTTGTAAGTGTCCATGTCATAGAGAAAGTTCCCCTTGAAGGAAAGGAATCGAAAGCAATCGAAGCCTATTTCGACTAATGAAAAGTTCGTTAATTTTTTGATAGTCAAGATTGTATGATATGAAAGAAAAAGAAATTTTATGGTGATCGAAAAATCGAAATGCGGATAGGTTTAAGAAAAGTTTGAAAATGAAAAAAATGCTCTCTACCCTTTCGACTTTTCGATCTTCTAATTGAATAGGATGTATATTGTTGAAAATAAGAACTATGGGGTTGTCATGTTGAATCGAAAAGCGTTTCGATTGCTTTCGAACGATGCTCCTCATTTTCCACTCCCTTTTTCAACGCTGAGTCTATAGGTCCTCTTACTTTTTGCTTGGCACTCTTTAACTGCAAGTTGCCCGCTCTCTAACAGGAAGTCAAGAATGTCATCATAAGTCTGCACACCAGCATACTTCCTTCCTTGTTTGAGTCGCTTTGCCTTTAGAATATCTTTTCGCATTACAGAACCCCCTCTTTCAGCGAAAAATTTTATCACTGATTGACAGTCTCTATCAAATTGGCTACCAAAGAGTCCACTTTTTAATATGTGAAGAGTACTACTAATGGCAAATCCGACATAATAGGCACCTGCTTGAACATGCCGGGCTGCAATGTTACGATTTTCTGGTTCTTCGAGCAGATGAAATGCTAAGGCTATTTTCAAAATTGATAGAATCCATCGTTTTAGAAAAGGTTCAATAATAGCAAACTGCTCTTCAAGAGGGAAATCGGTTAAAAGGCTATCCCAAAGATAATCGTAGATCATGACAAATACGATTTCAGCTTCTTCTCGGAGAAAATATTCCCCTTCAAATTGCTCTGCCTTTTCAAGGGCGTTTTTTAATGATTCTGGGGGAACCCATTTACTGCCGGACAAAGCTCTTGGCTTTTTGGGCTTATCTTTTATCCAAAAAAGCAAAAACCGAGCCAGAAAGCCCTTAAAAATATCCTCAGATTTTAGCTTCCCTTCAATCCATTCTGGGGTACAGACCCCCATAATCCCGAAAAAAGGATTAATCAGGATCTCAGGAGCCTGAATGTTACTTTTAAGCCTAACTTCAAAGAACTCTGGACAGTCATAAAGCTCTGTTAATGTGACTTTTATCGTAGCATTATAGTTAACCTCTAAATCATCAAGCCATCCACTAAATTCCGATAGAAGCACGACTCCTCTATGACCGTTTCCAAGGTCTGTAAATAATCTTTGGGCAGTTGTTCGTGAAGGCATAAGTCTTGAGAGGTTAGCGCGCTGCTTAAGCGCTTCTTTGATCTGTTTCTGTTCGTCTTTTTTACTTTCTTGTGCAGCGGCATTATCAATGCGGATTTTGAGATCCTTAGCGATTTCTTGTTCTCTAATCAGAGCATAGTGTGCTCCTTTGTTGAGTGCAGTTGATTTGCCTCCTCCTGAAGCTTTTAAATTCAGTTGATAAGTGTTGGGAAAGAGTTTCCTAAAGTAATCGACATAGCATCGACTCCCATAACTTGAGGTTATGCTTAAAACAGATCCTAGTGTCGTAATGGGATGCGCCTCACAGTGCTCTGTTATAGAGCACACGTATTCTTTTACGCAGGATGGGAAAAGACCCAAGCTAAAATCTTTACAAGGATTTTCCTCTTTCAAAATTTCTTTTGCTAATATCTTGATGCGTATTGAAGGAGATTGGAAGGTTCCTTGAGCTGTGCTTAACACTTTTTGAACGAGAGTTGGAAGGTAGTTCTCTCTTTCTTTCCATTTTTCTCGATAAAGCGCTGATGCCATCAGCAACTCTATCAACTGCTCTTCTTTCTGACTATAAAATGCCAGCATACCAGTCAATGCCATATCTGCCTCTGATGCGCTACTGTAACGACTATTCCAGCTGCCGCGATCATAAAGGTCGCTAAAGCGTCGACCATTCTTTGCATGGCGTGCCCGCTCCAGCAATTCTTCATTCGTCATGCTCGGGCTGTTTTCTAGTTTTTGAGCAGATATGTCTTCGAATGTATCTTTTGGGAAAAACATTCGGTAAATTTGAAGGATTTCATTTTTCGCCACTTGACGAATTGGTTGATCGACAAGAATGTTTCCGGTAATCGTTGCAAATTTATTTTTAAAAAATATTTCGAAATCAGGGCATGTCCCTAGGATATTTGATGCTTTGCAACGCAACTTTTCATTTTCTAAAAGGGGGGCTTGTCCATACAGGAAAATATGGATGCCTGAATTCGAACGGCTGATTTCAGTGTAGCTATTTAATTGTCTAATGAGCTCATCAGCCCATGGAAGAATGTGGCCAGTATCTGGATTACGGACATTATCCAAATCTATAAAAACCAGATGAGACTCCTTTTGTAATGCGAGTGCTGGAAATTCTTCTTTTGAACATTTGCTAAGAACTTCAGAGTGACTATGCCAAGTTGTTGAATCGTTGGATTTAGCATACTTACCATTGAGCTGCTTGGGCTCTCCTGTTTTTGCGCTGATAACTCAGAGAGGTTGTTGAGTAAACTCATAAAAAGCTGCACCTTTCATTTCGAGATCTCTTCTATCTTGTGTGTCAGTTCCATTGGCTATAAACATGTTAAATTCCATACTGCTATTTATTGACGATTAAATTTAGGCGCTGAAAGAGTGCTCCAACGCTCCGTTTCTAATCAAAAAAGGTGAGCTGCACTTCTTCCTTATTTTGATATTTTTTCTTTTCTTGTTTTGGAAAGGAAAGGATTCGGCCTGGTTTAGAAGACACCTCTGACCACCTAACGAGATCATCCTTTAAATAGATGTTTTGACCTTCTTCATTTCTTCTAAAAAGAGGGCTAAATCCTTCCTGCCGGTCTTGGCGCAGAGCATGCAAACTTTTATAAAACCCCCAGGCCACAAGATCTTTCTCGTTCAAGTGTTCAGGAAGTGCGTTATAAATTTCTCGCTTCCACAGCTCTTGCATATTATCTGTTGTGTACATAACTCTACTCCCTCTCGATTGGATTTGTTTTGCCTTGGAAAGAGAGAAAATGAAAAAATTCCCTCTCTCTAATAAAAATTCTGTTTGATAGCCTGACAAGGCATTCTTCCAGGCCTTCTGGCTGCTTGTAAAGTAACTAGCGAATGGAATTCTCCTTTGTTAAGGAGGCTTAGCAAAAAGAACACCGTGATCGACTAAAATCAATACACATTGTGTTTGACTCTAATAGATCTATGTTGGGTAATTGGGGAGAGAAAGAGCCTAGAATAACTACTTCCAGTTTGCCCGTATGTTGGCGCATGCGGGCATTCCTTTTTCTCCTGTTTTTATTGCTAAACCTCCAAATGTTTAGATAAATTTTTTAATTTCAATTTTTCAGTAATCAGCGCTTTACTGAAGTTCATTCTGTTTAACATATCGTAGACGTGTGACCATTGAATCATTTTCGCGCTTACAAAAAATCCAAGGTCTGCTTCTAAGCTAGCTCTTTTAAAGACTTGAGTCAGATGAGTGCGATAGATCGGTTTTCCTTGTGAAGTGATAAAAAGGGTTTGATCGTTTCCTAGACGAGCACTCTTGGTGCTTTCGAGATATTTTTCAAGATCATCTTTCATTTTTGAATCGAGCTGTATCACGCAATCACGACCATCAGTTTTATTAAAGGTAACTTGTACATTTGCTTCATATTTTAAATTGGTCGTCTTTAACTCAAGCACCCTTAGAAGAGGACGGGCTGTGAAATGCATGATCTTTGCTATTAGACAATCTCTGAAAGAGATCTTTTCTAAAGCAGTCCAAAACTGATGCCACTCTGTCAAAGTAAGAACTCTTGGAGCCGTAGAGCGTACCGTTTTCTTAAGCTCCAGCTCTTTAGGGATCGAGAGTTTACGGATGACCCCAGTGGTGATTTCATTTAAAAAGTTTACAAAGGATGTGAGGGCATTTAGACGGAATCGTTTTTCCTGCTGAGTAAGATCTGGATAATTTAAAAGTGCTTTGAAGACAGTTTGACTGTTCGATTTAAACACTTCCAAGGTAAAGGGAGAGCCGTCTTCAACGTTTTTTGGTAGGATTCCCTTTGCTCGAAGATCTTTTAAATATCTTTGGTAGTTGTGAGCCGTTTCTTTGCTTAGTTTTTTCTTTTCTGTTACCTGCTCAATCCAAAAATCTATGATAAGTTCCAGAGGTCGTGCAAGAAGAGCCTCATTCCACTCATGTCTAATGCGATTGATTTCACTATCTCTTTTGAAAAAGAGCCCTGATAGCTCTTCAATTTGGAGTTTTAGGTTTGGAGATTGAGTCATATTATCACCATTTTTTCTTATAAATTTTAGACATACATTACTGCCCTAATTTTATCAATACTAAATTTAAATGAACACTGATACCTCGCCGGATAAGAAGTCTCCAAAACGATTAATAGCTTCTATCGATTGGTCCAAAACAAGGTGACTATACATATGGGTTTTGAGCGAAACCGACCAAATTGGTCTTTCATCTTGAGTAATTTATCCCGACACTGACAGATAAGGTCTTCTGTGACTTGTGTTAACCTACGGTGACCAATCTCCTCTTTCCACCACTGAGGCTGTCCAAGCCGTGTTTGATAGTTACTCGACTCTTCATCCATTTCTGAAGCAATATATCTATCGATTAAATCCCCAAGGGTCATTCGACGCATTTGAGTTGTCTCATAAGGACGGTGAGATTGCATTGCCTCTATTGTTTCATAGCGCTAGTTCCTTGCATCTTGATATTTATCAAAATTTCTTGACAGGTGCTTATGTCCTTTAAGTCGAATCTGTACCCTGTAGTAATCTCTCTTTTTCCCAGGATTTTTTTGATGCCGGGCTCAAGTCGCTTCATGATTTTCCTTCATTCTATCTCAATTTTTCACTCTATAATGGTTTTCAAATATATTCAATGCCATTTATAAAAGAACATTAATGAGCAGAAAGAGGCAAAGGACCATCTATCGGATAGGTCCCCTTTTCCCTTGATGCAATGGAGGGACTTTCTCAAGATGTTTTTTCCAAAAGCTCCTTATAAAAGCATCTCTAAATGATTGCTGTGCTTAAAATGTGCTTTTTTTGGCATTTTTTCCATTTTAAAGCAGAGCAACGCAGCAATATTTTTTATGCTTTTTAATTGCAAACGCTGAAGGGAGAATGTGTTATGGATAGATTTAAGAAACGGAAGAGGAGGGATTCGAACCCCCGGTCCCTTGCAGGACTTCTGTTTTCAAGACAGACGCATTCGGCCACTCTGCCACTCTTCCATAATACGCAATTGTTGAGATGGGAGTATAATCTTTACCGGCTCTAAATGGCAAGAAAGTTTTATTAAAAATTTATTCTTTATGGCTTATCTGAATTGGGAGAGAAAACGGCTATCATTCTCGGTGAAAAGACGGATATCATTGATCCCATGGCGGAGCATAAAAAGTCTTTCAATCCCCCCCCCCCAGGCATAGCCGGAGTAAACTTCAGGATCAATCCCTCCCTCTCTTAAGACTTTTGGGTGGACCATCCCAGCTCCAGCAACCTCAAGCCACCCCGTATGCTTGCAAAGCACGCACCCGCTTCCTGCACAGCTGGTACATTTAATATCAATTTCCATCCCCGGCTCAACAAAAGGGAAGTAGCTCGGTCGGACTCGAAGATCAATTTTCTGTTTAAATATTTTTGTATAGAATTCTTCTTTTGTTGCTAATAAGTCGGAAAAAGTCACGTCTTTATCTATATAAAGGACATCAACCTGATGAAAAAAAACATGGGAACGAGAGGTAATGGTCTCATTGCGGTAGCATTTTCCAGGAGATAGAATCCTAATGGGGGGCTGGACATTCTCCATCATATGCTGTTGAATCGAAGTGGTGTGAGAGCGAAGGAGAATATCAGGGGTAATGTAGAAGGTATCCTGCATATCTCTTGCTGGATGGTCAGGAGGATAGTTAAGTCCTCCATAGTTGTAGTATTCAGTTTCAATCTCTGGGCACTCCTGAACAGAAAATCCCATCCCTATTAAAATCTCTGTGACTTCCGTCAGCATTTGAGAAATAGGATGCATTCCACCTGAATTTGAGCGACGCCCAGGAAGTGTCACATCAACTTTTTCCGCTACCAGTCTAAGAGAAAGTTCTTTTGATTGAAACGTTTCGTAGTGGATATCAATCTCCTTTGAAACTTCTTGCTTCAAGGTATTAATCAGTTTTCCCATTTCGGGACGCTCTTCAGCGGTGCAATTCTTCAGGTCTTGCATAAGGGCTTGAATAGGGCTTTTCTTTCCAAGATATTTGATACGGATCTGCTCTAAATCTTTTGCAACAGTCGCATTTTCAATTTCAGATTTGAAAGATTTTTTGAGAGATTCGATTTTTTGTTTCATAGGTAACTTGCCCCCGAATATCGGGGGCTTTAGAATGTTTTTATGAGGCGAGTGCTACTTTTGCAGTATCCGCAACCGCCGCAAAACTTTTGGGGTCACGAATGGCGATATCAGAAAGCATCTTCCGATCGATAGAGACTCCCGCTTTGGTCAGTCCGTTAATCAGGCGACTATAGGAAATCCCTTGAGCCTTTGCAGCCACTCCGATACGGGTGATCCACAGGCGACGAAAGTCCCCTTTCTTTTTCTTTCTGTGCATGGTGCTAAAGGCCATGGCTTTCATCACTGCATCTTGAGTAAGTCGGACGTGATTTTTTCTGTCTCCAACAAACCCTTTTGCTCTCTTTAATAATCTTTTGCGACGCTTTCTTGAAGCGACTCTACTTCTTACTCTTACCATAATTCCCTTTCTCCTTTTACATGCACGCTAAGCGCTTATATTTGTTTGAAAAGGCTTCGCTCAACACAGTTTGCTTTTTAAGCTGCCGTTTCCTCTTCGAAGTTTTCTTTGTTAGGATGTGTCGGCGACCCTGCTTTGTCCGCATGAGTTTCCCTGTTCCTGTCTTCTTAAAGCGCTTTCGGATCGCTTTCTTGGTTTTCATTTTAGGCACGTTTCTTCTCCGATTGTTACTTCTTCTTGCCCAATGGGGCGAGCACCAAACTAAAGTTTCGACCCATCTGCTTTGGAGGAGATTCGGTCTGCGCGACATCGCTGAGTTCCTCAGCGATTCTAAGAGCAACCTTCTGACCCAATTCTTGGTGAGCCATCTCTCTTCCGCGAAACATACAGGTGACGCGTACTTTGTTCCCTTTCTCTATAAATTCTCGGGCCCTTTTAATCTTCACTTGAAGATCATGCTCGTCAATGTTCGGTTTGACCTTTACTTCTTTAAGCTTGGCCTGGTGCTGTGCTTTTTTACTTTCCCGCTCTTTTTTTGTCATTTGGTAGCGGAATTTTCCATAATCTATAACTTTGCAAACAGGTGGTTTCGCATTCGGAGAAATCTCAACGAGGTCGAGTCCATCTTGTTTTGCTTGCGTTTGTGCTTGATCTATCGTAACTACGCCTACTTGCTTCCCATCTTTTCCTATCAGTCGAACTTGTGGAGCGCGTATTTCTCTGTTAACTCTCAAATGATTTCATCCTATTCATCACAAACGGCCACTATACTCAATAACTCTTTTTTTTGCGATAGATCTTTTTCACTATCTGCTAAAACATGCAGTACCATCTGCTGCATGCAGGGGAAAACTGAGTGCACTATAGTATAGGATCCCTTGTTTTTTTGCGCGGTTAAAAAAGATTTTTTTCTTTCAATCCTGATCTCTTTTCCCTTTTTCCACTCCACTTTGAGCGCCCGAAACGTTTCTTGAAATGTTTCGGGGCTAGTCCCATTCCACTCCCCCTCTATGAGAGAAAGTTTTTCAATAATTTTCATACATTTTTGAAAAGAAAGGAGTAAATCTTTTTCTAGACAAACTGTCGTCACTAAGTCAAAGTGACATTCCTTTGAACGAAAAAACTCTGCAGAGAGCCCTGAGCTTAAAGCCCCTCCAACCACTAATTCAAATCCCTCTTGTAAATGAGCTTTTCGCCACTTTTTATACAGCTCGAAAAATAAAGCTTCGCCTCTTTTTCTCCAACATAGGTTGTTTTTTTCAAGGAAATCGGCGCCACGACTAATACTAACATCGAAAAGACCTAGTTCTTCTCCTAACTTAAAGGGGTTTACAGGACGTTTCTCATCTACTTTAAGCTGCCCTATAACACGACAGACTAGCTTCTCTTGTTTCCGAAAACGTAGGGGTAGTCGTTCTTCAATTTTTATGAGTTTAAAAGGACTTAGCTCACCTGTTTTTTCCAAAAACTCCCCTTCTACAAGATCAATAAAAGCATCGATTTGAACTACCTGCACTAGGGGGCCTTGAGCTTGCTGAACAAAATGTGCGGGATAGTAGCGGCGATTATGACGAAAAAACTCGAGTGCATTCGAAGGAATCATCTCATGAAGCTTAACGGGGTGATCTTTTAATGTGATCTCCCTCATCCGATTTTCTAGATGTGGAAGCATCACCTCTGTGAGAGCCTCTCCCATGACAATATCATAGTAAAAGGTGGAGCCTGCAGCACCTCCCTTTAAAAGGTATCCTTGGGGAATGAGGTCCGATAAAGCAGCCCCAAGGACTGCTGTGGCCGTCTGGCAAATCTGGAAATTATGATAATCTTTCAAAATAAAATGGTTGGGATATAGCTGACTCGAACAGCTGACCTCCACGATGTCAACGTGGCGCTCTAACCAACTGAGCTAATACCCCATTTGGAATTTTAATTTCCAACATTCTATATGAAAGCTAATTTCTCATCAACGATATAGTGACATCCTCGAGAACGCGGGCTTTGAAACGCTCCTTGAGTAATAAGAAGGGCTGTTTCGCATCCATTTCGAAGAGCAAGGAGTTCTGGAGTTAGCAGAGCTTCTTCATAAAAAGAGTCAATTTCCCATTTAAGTTCGCTTAGCATTTTATTTGCTCTTTTAAGGCGCCAAGAATTTCTCAAAAGACCCACATAATTCCACATGGTTTGTTTGATGGTCATCCAATCTTGTTGAATCAGGGCTTTATCAATTTTTTCGACTCCCATTTTCCAGGGCTCAATTTCAGGAAAATTAACCTTTTTTATGTGAATCGATCGACTGCAAGTTCTTGCCCAAACAATCCCTTCAAGAAGTGCTGTTGATGCAAGACGGTTGGCTCCATGCAAACCACTACAAGCTACCTCCCCAATAGCTCTTAAACCCCGCATGGTTGTCTGCCCCTCTAAATCCACTGCCACCCCACCGCAGCTATAATGAGCGGCCGGGACAACGGGAAGGGGGTGTTTATCCATCTCCCACCCTCGATCTTTGCAATGCTGATAGATTGTTGGAAACCGTTTCTGCAAAGCTTCTTTTCCTTTAAACTGAATATCAAGCCATACATGGGGCTGGTTAGTTCTAACCATCTCTTCAAAAATGGCTCGCGATGCAACGTCTCGTGAAGAAAGTGGATCGACTAAGATGTTTCCTTTATGAGACAAAATTTTCCCTCCTTCCCCTCTCAGAGCTTCTGATAGAAGGAAGCGCGGCTCTCCGGTTGTATAAAGGGCTGTGGGATGAAACTGAACATACTCCATATTCATAATCCGCACACCCGCGCGATAAGCCATTGCAATGCCATCCCCCCGCGCTTCCTTACCGTTGGTTGTATGAAGAAAACATTCTCCTACCCCCCCTGTTGCAAGGATCGTTTCCTCCGCAAACAGCGCATATACTTCTTCTGTTTGATGGCTCAGAATGTAGGCCCCAACACATGTCTGAGGTTGATAGATATCAGCCACTCTTTTTGAATGATGAGAAAGGGTAATTAAATCGATAGCGCTCTGGTTATACAGAAGAGTAATACGGGGATGATTCGTGACTTTTTGATATACTCCCTCCATAATAACTTTTCCTGTTTGATCTCCGTAGAAAAGAATCCGAGGAATGGAGTGAGCTCCTTCTTGGGTACGCTTCCATTCTCCACTTTCTTCTTTTTCAAAGGGAATCCCTCTGAGGTTTTCTTCAATCGCTTTAGGGCCAAGCTGAACGAGTTGATCCACTGCTTGTTCATTGCAAAGACCTGCTCCAGCATTCATGATGTCAGCTTTAAAAAGCCCCTCAGGCTCATGTGGAGCCTTATACCCTATTCCTCCTTGTGCTCGGTAGGAGTTGACAGAGCTTAATCCTTTTCCTGAAGAAATTACTACCACATCGATTCCTCGATCTCCAAGCTCCAAAGCAGCAACCAGCCCTGCTACTCCCCCTCCTATGATTAAAATGTTTGTTTCTGTTATCATGATGGCTACCATAAGGTTTCTGGAAAATCGAATCAATGTTTCTTAAGCTCGCACACCAAGTTTGGAAGGACCATTTAAAACCTGGCAACTTTGCAATCGATGCAACGTGTGGCAACGGATACGATACCGAAGTACTCGCACATTTGGATCTTACTCATTTGTATGTGTTTGATATTCAAAAAAAGGCGCTGAATTCAACAAAATCTCGGGTTGGAGAAGATAAAAATATTTCTTACCACCTAGAGTGTCACTCTGCATTTGCTTCCGTCAAGAATCCCGTTGATCTTATTGTCTACAATCTTGGGTATCTCCCTAGAGGAGATAAATCTCTTACAACCAACGTACAAACAACTCTTAAAAGCATCGAAACCGGCATAATCCTCCTCAACCCAAGAGGCCTCATCAGCTGCATGATCTACCCCGGTCATTCTGAGGGATCTAGGGAGGAGGCTGCTCTCCTTAGTCTAACTGCAAACTTTTCTCCGAAAAAATTTCAGATTTCTCATCACCAGTCAGTCAACCGCTCTAAAGCGCCTTCACTGCTCCTCATCCAAAAAACAACATAGAAAATATTTTATACTTTACGCAATTCAATCGATTTCTATATGAGTAAGAAATGATTATGAATTGTCTGAGAATTAAACATTTAGTATAATAAATACATGTGGGATTTTAATAAACTGTTAATAAACAGTCATAAAATGAATAAAGTAAAGTATGGAATTAAAAAAAATTGTCGATACCTCTCCAATCTTTTTTCAAGAACGCCAATCTGACGTTGTTGAAGAACTCTATGATGTAGTTCATAGACAGGAGACTTATAATCGAAAAGATCTCTTTGGTATCATCCAACGAGTAAATAACATTGATGTTTCAAACCTTCCTGAAGAAACTCGGAACAAGTTTCAAAATCTCTGTGGTCGAGTTCATACTTTGAATGTAAATCATATGGTTGATGCAATCTATGAAGAAGCGACTGCGCTGGGTAGTGGCGCGTACACCTCTTCTGAAGAGCTAGTCCATCGCACACAAACCCTCAAAGAAGTGATGGCTGATATTTGGAGCAATAATTCTCTTTCAAGAGATAATTCAAACTTTCTTCGAATAGCCTCATTGAAACTTGCAGAACTTTCTGGTCAAACTCCTTTTTCAAAAATAGATGATATGGTACACCATTCTCAACTCAACTTTATTGAGGACGAGGAAATGTTACCAGAATCTGAAGTTATTGGAGCGGTTGTTACCCCTGAGTGGGAAGAAGCCGAGCTTTCTATTGAAATTTTACAAGTTGCACAACTTATTCATCAAGAACACCCTAAAGGAATTATAAAGTTTCGCCAACTTCCACAAGATGTTCAAAAAGAACTAGGGCCTGTTGATCATTCAGCTAAGTATATCCGTGAAATGGTCACCATGGGTATGCAAATAGTGCGTAAGGATGGATATTCTCCCTCTCAGAAAGAGATTGAGATTATGTTTGCAGAAGCCCCACCTGTGGCATAATGTAAAATGATCCAGTTACGACTGGCAGAGCCTTCTCTTTCTTCGCATAAGCAAGCGCCTCATCAAGGGTCATAGGTGTCCCTACCCTAAAGCTCTTTTGAGGAAGAAGCCTAGGGTGATTTGAAGGCAGTAGAGCAATGTGGTCCGCATACTTCTCTATGACTTTGAGAGACCCTTCAACATCCTTATCCTTTGCCATGCCAAGCAGGACATGAATCTTTTTTCTTCGGTATTCTTTTTTTATTTTCTCAAAAAGACGGGTAAAGGCCGCAGGGTTGTGCGCCACATCTAGGAGCATATCTCCTCTCTTTTCAAAGCGACAAGGAGGTCGCTGCACCAAGCTGTTGGTACTTTCAGTGTCAAAGGGAAGGTGCTTTAGCGCTTTTCGAGCAATATTCAGGCTCCCCTCTCTAGAAAGAATCACAAGTGCATTCTTCTCATCAGCGATATCAAAAATAGGTTTTCTAGCAGCTGACTCCCCTAAAACAACAGGGGTGTTATTTTTAATAATCCCTCCTTTTTCCTTAGCAATTGCATCAAGAGTTCCCCCCAAAATTGAGGAATGGTCAATATCAATTGATGTAATGATTGAGAGAATTGGGTCGATAATGTTTGTTGCATCAAGCCTTCCGCCAAGCCCCGCTTCAATGATGGCGATATCAACCTCCTCGCGCGCAAAATAATGAAAAGCAAGCAGTGTAGTAATCTCAAAAAATTTAGGGTCTTTTGCAAGAGGGAGGATTTTTTCGAGGCCTGAAACAACATCTTCTTCTGAAATCATTTTGCCATTAATTTGAATCCGTTCACAGTAAGTATAGAGGTGAGGAGAGGTAAAGAGCCCCACTCGGTAACCATTTTCCTGAAGGACGGCAGATAGCTTCAAAGCAACGGTTCCCTTCCCATTGGTCCCAGCAATATGAACTAGCGGAAAGTCCTTCTCTGGATGATCCAATTTTTCAGCTAAATCAAGGGGCGTGGATAGGTCAGTTTTAAGTTCTTTTGATCGGTTTAACGAAAATAAAAAATCCGTAAGCTCATGATACCGGGTCATCTTTCTCCAAAAAGTTTCAAGACTTCTTCCTCTCCTGCCCAGGAACAGCCGAGCTCGATATGAGGTTTCACTGTTCCATGAAAATCCGAACCACCACTTACAAGAAACCCATGTTTCTTAGCCACAGAAAGCCACCGTTTTTCATGGTTATTGAAACGCCCATAATAGCATTCAATCCCATCAAAAGGCATTGAGAGAAGAGCATTTAAAACCGCTCCTTTTCTCACCAAGTGGGGGTGGGCAATAAAGGCCTTTCCTCCGGCATTTTGAATAATCTGAATGGTTTCTTCGGGTTTGACGCTCTCACCGGGCTCAAAACAGGGCTTTCCTTCCCCAATGAACCGATCGAACGCTTCTTGAATTGAGGAAACAATTCCTTTTTCCAGCAAGAGTTGTGCAATATGGGGACGTCCTACTGTCCGATCCTTCGGGTTGCCAAGTTCTTCCTCATCAACAATAACTGAGAGTCGCTTAAGCTTTTCTAAGATGCTCCGGTTGCGGTAGAGACGCCTTTCTTGATGTTGTTTGCAAAAATCAAGGATTTCTGGGGTTTTTTCTACCCCGTATCCAAGGAGATGAACAGGATACCCCTCATGGCGTGTTGAAAATTCTGCCCCTACAAACAGCTTGACCCCAAGAGATTTTGCTTCACCAAAGAGATTTTCCGTGTAAGCATCCAGAGTATCGTGGTCCGTAATAGCAAGACCACTCAGCCCTTTCTTTTTTGCTAATATAAGCAACTCACTAGGACTGCACGTTCCATCGCTACAGGTGGAGTGACAATGAAGGTCAGCGCGATACATCAGTACTCTCCAATATTATAAGGAATGGGGCGTATTTCCATTTCAAGTTCATGCCCTGTTTTTTTCCTTATTGTTTCTTTGATACATTTGGCCAACTCTAGAACATCTGAAGCCGTAGCTCTTCCCCGGTTGATGATAAAATTTCCATGAAGAGTCGAAACTTCGGCGCCCCCTATACTCTTTCCTTTTAAACCGCATTTTTCAATTAGTGCGCCAACCTTTGCAGCATCAGGATTACGAAAGATGCACCCTGCACTTTTTTCGCCATACGGTTGTGTCCGCATTCGATATTCGATAATCTCGAGTTGATTTTTTCGGGCCTGTTCATGCTTTACGAGTTGAAATCGTCCTGAAACGATGATGTCCTCATTATTTTGAAAAGGAGAGGTACGATACGAGAATACAGGGTCTGCCATTTCTCTGTACTCTCCACCCTTATTAATCACTCCAACATGGGTTAGTGTATCACAGGTTTCTTTCCTATTGGCGCCGGCATTCATATAGATAGCTCCCCCGACAGACCCAGGGATCCCTGAGGCAAACTCAAGACCGCTCCATTTTTTTCGCGCCATTTGCGCTCCTAGAAGGGAAAATGAATATCCAGCCCCCACATGAAGAGACCCTTCATCGAATTCAAAAAAATCAATTCTATTGAGAATGATCATCCCATCAAACCCACGATCACTAAAAAGGGAATTAGAGCCCTTTCCAACAACCCAATAGGGTATGCTTTCTCGGTTAAGAAACATCCTAAGCTCTTGCATCTCATCTACTGTCTGGATAGATATAAAATAGCGAGCTTCCCCCCCGATTCCAAATGTCGAGAGTCCCTTTAAAGGCTTGTTGAATTCAATACGGGTTTCGATAGACACGGGGAGTCCTCTGATTGAAAGATTGCATCTAATACAGCGTTAACAAACGCTCCTCCCTCAGGGGTTCCAAACTTTCGACTGAGTCGAATTGCTTCAGCAATAGCCACTTTGGGGGGGACCTCTCCTTCATATTTTAATTCAAAAACGCCAAGGCGTAAAATATTACGCTCGACACAGGAGATCCTTTTGAAATCATAATCCTTTGAAAATTTAGAAATCAAGGTATCAATCTCATCTACGATTCCGAAAATTTCCTCCACCTTTGCAAAAGCATGATGGAGCACCTTCCGTGTAACCACAAGTTGATCAAGCATGGAAGAAAGGACCTTCGCATCAGCTTCATCATTGAGATCACGACTATAAACCATCTGGAAGACGATTTCTCTAAACTTTCTTTGAGGGACAACCATAACTCCGGAAGGATACCAGAAAACCTCTTCCAAAAAAAGATAATTTTTTCATTTACAATTCATTAGGAAGTCGGTAAATAAAAATTATGATTGAATACCATGAAGAATTGGTACTTGCTGGGCACATTCTACTAGCTGCATTCTTAGGAGCTGTAATCGGGCTCGAGAGAGAGCGTCACGTAGGGCTTGCTGGAATCCGGACCCATGCCGCTGTCGCTTTAGGATCTTGTCTATTTGGGTTTATTTCTATGAATGTCACCGGTCCTAGCTTTTCAAATACGATGACAGGAGCAGCTGATCCTTCACGGATTTCCGCCCAAATTGTCAGTGGTATCGGTTTCTTGGGGGCAGGTGTAATTCTTCGTGATAAGGGACGTATCCGAGGCCTCACGACAGCAGCGACAGTGTGGGCCACTGCATCAATTGGACTTGCCGTTGCAAATAAAATGTATATCCTAGCTGTCTCCTCAACGGTAATGATCCTTTCCTTCCTTTCCATGTACCGCCTTCCTGGTTGGATGAAATGGAAGAAGAAGATCCGAGGAAAAGCTTACGACGACGATTGAGTCCCTTCTTTGCTCAAATTCCAAACTCTAAATAAATAGTCTTATTCCTTCATCTATATTAATTAAAATTTATTTTACAAAAGTGAAGGCTCTGGTACTAGTAGCGGCGCGAGGGTGAGAGCGATCTCAATCTAAATAACAAGTAATACGATTTTTTTCACTCATTCGGTTATAAATTTATTGAAAAAAACCAAGAAAAAAGGGAGCAGCTTAAGCTGCTCCCCCGATAATATAGGACTCAATAGGTTTATTTTTGGCAGCGAGTTTCTGCAATTTTCAGATATGAGTAGAGAGCAAGGTCATATTCCTGATCAGCCAAAGATTCAATCATTACCTTGTGATAATTGAGGCTTTTCCCTTGTGGGATGCGCTCCCCTAGTCGGGCTTCCATATGGGAAAGTTCTTTTTCAATATCTCCCTTATGGAGAAGGTAGGAGGTGTCGTACCGATAATGCTCATCATCTACGGAACACTTTACCAGTCGGCCAAGCGATGAAACAGCATCGCCAATCCCCTCTTTGCTTTCTTTTTTGAGTTTGAAGGAGGCAATAAATTTTTCCGCAAGATCCACAATTTCTGGATTAGAATCTTTTTTATACTGATGGAGTCTACCGATGAATGCACTATAGGCTACAGCTATTTTCTCCTCATCGACAATGCGAGATTCTTCACTCAAAATTTCAAAGATATCCCCAGTGAAGCTGCAAAGGTTTTGTGCCCTTTCTTCCTTTTTATCTGCAAAGGCAAGACCACTAAGAGTTAAAAAAACAAATAACCATTTTTTCATTATTTTTGATCCTTATTTTTTTCTCGATTATAACCTAGCAGGAATAGTGAAGCAAGAGGGAGTGAAAATTTTGATTGATACTTATATCGTGGTTTGAGTAATCAAATTATCTTTGAGGAAGAGAATTTTTAGATATGGGTTTGATAAGCTTCGAGGAATATTGGATCTGTTAAAAAACGTCCTGTATTAAGCAAAATAAGTTATAATTACTTGACTTCTGGTGGCTATAGTTTTATTCGTGGCTTTTGGTGTTAATATAGAAATTAAATGGCCTATGGAAAAGCAGTACGATGTGATTGTCATCGGATCGGGAGGAGGAACAAAACTTGTAACTCCCGTTGCCAAACTTGGCAAGCAAGTCGCTATCATCGAGAAGGGCCCGCTTGGAGGAACTTGTCTCAATAAGGGGTGTATTCCCTCCAAGATGCTTATCCATACTGCTCAGCTCGCTTCACTCATTAGAGATGCAAAACGATTTGAAATCAATTTTAAAGGAAATTTTGATATTGACTTCGAGCATTTGGTGAAGAGAGTCAATCATACTATTGATGCAGAATCTGAAAGCATCGCGACCCTTTACGAGGAAAATTCGAATATTGATTACTATCCTCATGAGGGGCATTTTGTTGATAAAATGACTGTTGAAGCGGGAGGAGTTCGATTTACGGGTGACAAAATCATCCTTGGAATAGGCGCTCGTGCCTCAATTCCAAAAATTCCAGGTCTCGATAAAGTCCCCTACATGACCTACCAGGAGGCTCTTCGCAATACTAAAAAACCAAAAAAATTGATTGTAATTGGAGGCGGCTTTATTGCCACTGAACTTGGATACTTCTATTCGGCAGTTGGCGTCGAAACGGAGCTTCTGGTGAGAAGTATTTTACTTCGCTCTGAAGATGATGATGTCAGGGAATCTTTTCAAGAGGCTTTTTCTAAACAGGTGAAACTCCGCCTAGGATGTGATTTTCAAGAGGTAAGTTATGAGAATGGTCTTATCATAGTGAGCTACAAAGATGGCGAGGGAAACTTTCATAAGGCTGAAGGTGATGCTCTCATTGTTGCAACAGGAATTAAACCTTGGAGTGATTCCATAAATTTAAGAAAAACCGATATTGAGGTCGATGAAAAAGGATTTGTGAAGGTCAACGACTACCTTCAAACTACACAGAAAAATGTCTATGCTTTGGGAGATTGTGTAGGGAATTTCCTCTTCCGTCACTCAGCCAATTTTGAAGGGGAGTACTTATTCCAAACACTTTTTCATGAGAAGACGCCCCAACCGATCACTTATAAGGGGATTCCTCACGCTGTATTCTCTTCTCCGGAAATCGCTAGTGTTGGGAAAACGGAGCGCGAGCTCAAAGAAGCAAAAATCCCCTATATCATTGGGAAAAATACTTATGCCGCGAGTGCGCGCGGAATGGCTCTTCTTTCTGAGACTGGCTTCGTCAAACTCCTCTTTGAAAAACATACTTTAAAACTCCTTGGGGCTCATATTATTGGTGAGGAAGCTTCCAACATGGTTCACATGCTCATTCTAGCGATCCAAATGGATTCTACCCTCCACGATCTACTTGAAATGATTTACATTCATCCAGCACTTCCAGAGATCGTCCGAAATGCTGCTCGAAACGCTTATAAAACGCTCATTTAGCGTTTTTCTTAGATTCTGGTGGGACTTTTGTGCCCAGTTAGCAATAGCATCGTTCCCTGAATAGCGGTTCATGACATTTTTTTTTAAATTTATTTTCTTTGCGGGGTGATCAAAGCTACTTGAAATCCTACTAGTCCGCTCCTTCGATTATAAGACCGTGGGGCAGCCTGTTGTCTGCCATAATATGACAAAAGCTATTTATCATAAAAGATTAAAAATTATTTTAATCAAATGCTTTGTATGGAGATCGCCATTTAACCACTATGAACTTCAACTTCAGTGGAAACCGAATTCCAAGCATGGTTTTGGAGTTTTTGGAAATAGAACTATAAGAAAACTCGCTAAAGAAAGGGTTTCGTCTAAAAATGTTGGAATTGAGTGGATATTAAGAATCCCTCCAATGAAGAAAAAACAAACTTTTTCACAGCAAAGAGTCTATCTCTGTTCTAGAGAAATTAAAAAAATGGGCAAAGGCCTCTGAAACATTTTACCCGCAGGTTCAGCCTAGAGTTGAAACCATTCCAGAAAAACCTATCCCACAAATAGAAACCATCTCTTATTGTTACGATGAAATTTTGAGAGTGTTTACCTGAAAAGCGATGTATGAGATTCTGAACTTTTTTATAATTGAAGATTGAGAGTATCGAGATGAATTGTTGTAAAAAGTGCAGTGGACAAGAGTTAGTTAAAAATGGTCATATCAGAGGTGAATAACGCTATAAATGTAAGAGCTGTGGGTGTAGTTTCATCTGCGGTGACAAACGTGCCAAGCCTTAGTCCTCTAAAACTCCTCGGTTCTAAACAGCTTCATTTGCTCTAACTACAATAAATTATTTTCAGACACCGCCTACGAGCCGCGGAACGCTTAGTAAAGAGGACTCATTTTTTAAGTAAATAAATTGCTTGGCATCTCGTTGGGTAATCTGAAGTGTTATCTAAGAGACAGAGCTAATAAGAATAGTGCGACCCGCGATAAAAGAAGTTTCTTCGACTGAAAGCTCAAAAAAGTCTATGCGCACAGAATCACCCAGATCGGGGCGACGCCCGAGCGAAAGCTCCATAAGATCTTCAAGGGTTTCTCTATCTTCCTTAATAGGAAGATAGATGTGAAGCCATTTGTTAATATCAGCAATGGAGGTATCTCCTGGGAATGATCGATCAACAAGGACTTTTCGCTGCTCAGGAATATACTCTCCAAATGAAATCCAATCATCACGGTGCCCAAAAATTTCATCCACTACAGCATCAAGGGCAAGACTTCCTATGGCCTCTCCTTTTTCATTCAAAACAATAGCTAAACTCTGATTGTTTTGTCGAAACTCTTTTATAATTTCGAGAATTGAGTTGGTCTCTGTGATAAACCATGGAGAGCGACAGTAAGCGTACAGGCGCGTATCATCCGCGTGACGGAGAAGATCCCGGGGGTAAGCAATAGCAACGATATTCTTCGGACTTTTATGATAGACCGGAATGAATGGAAAAGGTTGACGATCAAGAAGCTGCTTAAGATCTCCAATCTTTTTCTCTGAAGGAATGCATTTCATCTCCTCGATAGGATCCATGAGATCCTTTGCTGTCTTGTTTTTTAATGAGAAAATATTCATCAGAACCGGATCAAGCTCTTCTGAAAGGGTCTCATCTCTTTCTTCAATAGCCTTCTGAAGCTCTTCTCGCGATAAGTATAGACCTGAGCGACTCTTCACTCCAAAAAGGAAATTGATGAAGCGACAAATGAAATCAAGGATAAAAACAATGGGACGAAGAATATAAGATGTTAGGTGCAAAATAGGGATCCCCAACATACACACATGTTCAGCATAGCGGCGAGCTGCAAACATTGGCGCAAGTTCAGCAAAAATAAGGACTATAAAAATCTGGGTGATCGGCGCCCAATCAGGACTGAGGTCAAGTGAGGAGTAAAAACGGCGTGCACACTCAGAACCAAACTGCATTGCAGTATTTATCCCTATAAGCGTAGTCCCAAAAAGTCTCGTCGGATTATTAAGAAGTTTGCTGAGCCACTTTGCCCGTCTATTTCCCTGACTCACATAAAATTGGAGGCGGACTCGATTAAAAGAAACGGCAGCCATTTCAAGCATTGAGTAAAACCCTTGGACAATCAAGGATACAACGATAAGAAGGAGAAAAAGGGTCCAATTAGCCATCTTTTTTCCTTTTAGAAGGTTTAAGATGACGAATATAGACACGTCGAATACGATTATTGTCTGAGGCTAAGACATGAAAAAGAAAACCGTGGCGCTCGATTTTGGTTCCACTTTTCGGAATATCTCCGAGTTGTTCCGTAATCCACCCTCCAATTGTCGCCATGTTATTTGGGCTTTCTAAGTGATAGTCGAAAATCTCCTCAAATTCGAGGAGTTCAAACTTGCCATTGGCTATAATGATATCAGAGGAAGCCCTAGTATAATGGCTTTTTTCATCCCGCCGATCCGCGATCTGTCCAATAACAGTTTCTACAAGATCTTCAAGGGTAATAAGCCCCGAAACAGATCCATACTCATCAACAACCATAACCATTGTTTCTTGCAATTTGTAAAAATGCTCAAGAAGTGCCCTACTAAGCATTGACTCTGGGACATAATTTGGCTTCCTCAAGAACGGTATGATGTCGTGGCTTGACTTTAAGTGGCTGCGGTGGAGAAAGAAACTCCCACTTGTCATAATTCCTAAAACATTTTCAATTGACCCATTACACACTGGGATACATGTACACTCTTCATCAACAAAAAGGCGAATAAGGTCTGAAAGGGAGCCATTAATATTAAAAAACAAAACCTCGCTCCTAGGACACATCAACTCTTTTACAAGATCTTCTTCTAAGTTAAGATATCCTCGGACAAGCTTCGCTTCCTCACTGCTCACTGCTCCTGTTTCTTGAGAACTGCGCAGAGCAATTTTCAGCTCTTCAATTTCAATATCGCTCTCCTTTCGAAGATAAAAGAAAAAGAACTTTGAAATTCCTGTTGTGATAAATGTGATCGCGTCGCGAAGTGGCTTTAAAAAAATCTCAACGCCTCGGATGATGGGAGAGACGCGGTAAGCAATCCAGGTGTTTTTGGGATAGGCAATCGATTTGGGAATGACTTCTCCAAAAATGAGCGTTAGTGCAAGTGGTACACCGACAGTTAATACCCAACTAGTAAACGTCCCAAAAATTCCAGACACCACATTTTGAACTAAGATGTTCATCACTACATTTAGCATTAAAATTGTGACAAGAAGTTTTCTAGGCTCAGAAAGGAGGCGCGCAATGAGGTGCCCACGTGGGTCTTTCCCCAGGCGAAAGGCTCGTACCTTCATCGAAGAGAGGGAAAAAAGCGCTGTTTCTGAAGCAGAAAGGAAACCAGATGTAAAGCTTAAGACAACAAGAGTTGCAATGAGAATTGGCAGCGTCATTGAAATACCACTTTTAGTTCTCCTTCAGCCGTTACACCAAGCTTTTCTTTCAGAATAAGCTCAACGAAATCGGGATCATTTTGGCTATTTATTCGAAGTAAAAGCTCTTCTTTTTTCTCCATTGCGTCCATTTTTGCTGTGACAAGGGTACTTACCCTTTCCTGCAGTGTAACAACTAATTGATTTTTCTTGTGAATCGCCTGGATATAAATCGCCCCTGCCATCAAAATGAACGCAATGACCCACCAATTCTTAAGTAACATAAGATGAAGCCTCATGAATCTATCCCAATATTATATATGTTAGAATTTGATTCTTCTTTACATGCTTCTCTTAGTAAAATAGGGTAAAAAGAGGGATCAAACTTTGGGAACAACGCCCCAAAAAGGCGTTGTTTATAACAGTGGGATAGGTTCATACCGATGGGACAGTAATTCCTCTTTGCTTCATGTACTTGCCTGCACGGTCAGCATAGGAAACTTCACACACTTGTTTTGCTTCAAAAAAGAGAACTTGAGCTATTCCCTCATTCGAGTAGATTTTTGCTGGCAAAGGAGTAGTATTAGAAATTTCAATCGTTACATGTCCCTCCCATTCTGGCTCAAATGGGGTAACATTGACAATGATTCCGCAACGAGCATAGGTTGATTTCCCCAAACAAACAGTGAGACAACTCCTAGGAATGCGAAAATATTCTATTGTAGAGGCTAAAGCAAAAGAATTCGGTGGAATAATGCAATGATCCCCTTCAATGTCAACAAAGGCATCCTCTGTGAATTTTTTTGGATCAACAATCGAATTATGAACGTTGGTGAACACCTTAAAATGATTACCCACCCGAACATCGTATCCATAGCTTGAAAGGCCATAGCTGACGATTTTATGATTTTCGATGATCTTGACTTGGGAATCAACAAAAGGTTCAATCATCCCTTCTTCAAGAGCCATTTTTCTAATCCATTTATCTGCTTGTAAACTCATTTAACCACCTATTTTCGAAAGAACTGTCCCTAGCACGCTTTGATAAATAAAAACACCTTTGGACAGAAGCTTTTTTTATGTTTTGCACTTTAGATATAGCGCTTGAATTCCTTTTCTTGCTACTATTTTCTCATATGGCATGCATCTTAGGAAACATAAAATTATGACGAAACCACCATTTGTACAGTCGTCTTGGACAAAACAAGACCAGAAACTTGAGCTCAAGCTGCGCCCGGGATCTCTAGGTGAATTTATTGGACAACCTGCAGTACGGGAAAAACTAGACGTCTTTGTAGGTGCTGCCAAAAAACGGGGTGAGGCCCTAGGCCACTCTTTATTCTACGGCCCCCCAGGTCTAGGCAAAACCACTTTGGGTCATATCATTGCTCAGGAAATGGGTACAGACTTAATTGTTGCTTCAGGCCCATCTATTGACAAACCTGCCGATTTAGCAGGAATTCTTACCAACCTAAAAGAGGGAGATATTCTCTTTATTGATGAAATCCACCGCCTTAACCGAACTGTCGAAGAATATCTTTACCCTGCAATGGAGGACTTTTCCCTTGACCTTATGCTTGATTCAGGCCCTCAAGCTCGAAGTGTTCAGGTAAAGCTAAACCATTTTACATTGGTTGGAGCAACAACTCGTATGGGCCTTTTGAGCGCTCCATTGCGCTCCCGTTTTGGATTTACCTGCCGGCTCGATTATTACCCTTCCAATCTCGTAGCAAATATTCTTTCCCGTTCTTCCTTGATTCTTGATGTTGACATCAACGAGGAGTCAATTTTTGAGATCGCCAAACGGGCTAGAGGAACGCCGCGTATTGCAAATAATCTCCTGAAATGGGTTCGCGACTATTCTCAAATGAGAACCAACAGTAAACTAGACAAAGTCTCAACGCGAAATGCTTTAGAAATGCTAGATATTGACTTCCTCGGGCTCGATGAAATGGATAAGAAAATGCTTGAACATATTATTGACCACCACGAGGGAGGTCCTGTCGGCATAGGAACTATCGCTGCTGCATTAGGAGAAGAACCCTCTTCTCTAGAAGAGGTTAATGAGCCCTTCCTCATCATGCAAGGCTTTATTCGCCGTACACAGCGGGGAAGAGAAGTAACAAAACTCGCCTATCAACATCTTGGTCGCGTGCCTGTGACTAACCAAATTCCTGGAGAAATGCTCAATGAAAGTTAAGCATATTTTGCTTTTTATTTTAATTCCCCTCTTTGTCTTTTGCAAAGAGAGTGTAAAAATTTCTGAGGTAGAAACGGTAAAACCCGCAACAATCAAAGTCTTACTCCAAAGAGATTCTGATGGAATCTTGCTTGAAGCGCGAGGACCTTTTGTTATCTACAATCCAGAAAATGGAAAAAAAATAAGCTCCGGACGCAGTGGTAAACGATTTTATCTCTACCCTCATGAAGAAGGAATCAAATGGGGAGAGAATTTTTTAGGGATCTTCCAGTTGCAAATTGCTCCAACAAGTGCTAATACCACTTTTTTGGTAGATGGCGTACAATACCGGGGGGCAATCGAAATTTACCATATCGAAGGAAAACTCAGCGTTATTAACGAAGTCGATGTGGAAAGCTATGTGAAAGCCACCCTAACGGAAGAGCTTAGTGGGAACAATTTACCTCCTAATGTGGTGGATTCGATCGCAATTATTTCTCGAACCGACGCCTATTATAAAGCCCTCATGAATTACGATGCTTTTTGGCATGTACTCGCAAAAGAAGTAAACTATCATGGTACAGGTCTCACCCTGCAGAATTTAGATATCGATAAAGCCGTCGATAATACTCGCTACCTTGTTATGACTTATGAGCAGCAACCCTTTCCAGGAAGTTGGACTGAGAATTCTGGAGGGAGAACAGCCAGTTATGCCTCCATTTTTAGAAAAAACACTTCTACTCCAAGTGGTGTAGAGACTCCTTTTTCCATGAAATGCCGCGCCGACACTTATTGGTCTCTGACCATCAATACTCAGGAGCTTGCGAAAGTTGTGAAAACCAACCGTGTGACTGGAATTGATCTTTTTGTGGATCATTTTTCTGGGCGAGTCTATGCCGCTCGATTGCATGACGGAACCCATCAAGAGGACGTCGATTTTATGACGCTTCAAAAGGAGATTGGAAGCAACAAACTCAAAAGCAACGACTTTAGCGTATGCATCAAGGGAAATATTGCCGTCTTTGAGGGGTATGGAAAAGGGCCAGGTGTTGGTTTGTGCCTCTATAGTGCAAAGCAGATGGCTGAGCGAGGCGATGATGCACCGAAAATTCTTTCTGAGTTCTTTCCAGAAACAACGATTGAGAAGATGCGCGCCTACCCTAAAGCAATCGTTTCGGCACATAAAAGCTCTTTTGTTTCTCCAAAACAAAAGCAAGCTGCGAAGAAGAAATATAAACTGCTGCACTAGGAGATCAATATGGCAAAACCCCTGATTGCAAAGAATAAAGCTAAAGCCCTTTCGACTTCACTATTGCTTCTTGGGATAGCTATTATGTTCTTCCTCGATGACTGGTGGCCTGCTGTTATGATTATCATTGGTATCCCCCTATCTCTAAAACAATTTTTGACAGGGCGCTTTAACGACGCAGTCATCAGCCTTTTTGTCTTTGTAGGCTTCTTTATTATTGCCCAATTCAACATCTCATGGAAAGTCCTTGTTCCAATCTTCTTCACTATGGCAGCGATCTATGTCCTCTGCAAAGAGTGGGTAAACACATCTACAGGTGACGATGAGGAAACCCCAAGTGATGAAAAAGATAAAGACTCCTAGATACTAAAGTGAGAAAAATTGGTGATGTAAGGCTTCTTTTGGAGAGAGAGATGATCCATGGAATTCAGCTCCATTAGCTGTAGCATAAGATCTTTTAAATTCCGATCAATAAACGATAGCTTTTCAAGCTCAGGCCGATTTTTGATGATCAAATAGATCTCTAACCATTCTTTATGAAGAGAGAGAAGCGGATTTAAAATAGTTGATTCCGATCGCAGCACGTACTTCCTGAAGGGTCTGAGATGCTGTTTCATTAGCTATTTCAGTTCCTCTTCTAAGGATATCCATGACTGCGTTTTTATCTTCTCCAAATTGGGCCCGCCTTTGGCGGATAGGCTCAAGAAACTCTAAGAGAACCTCTAGAAGATACTTTTTGACGGTTCCATCTCCAAGTCCACCTCTTTCATAGTGAGCTTTTAGCTCATGAATTTTATCAAGGTCAGTGCCGAAAGCATCGAGATAGCTAAATACAGGGTTCCCTTCAACTTTTCCTGGGTCTTGGATTTGAAGGTGATTCGGATCGGTGTACATTTTTTTGACCTTCTTAGAAACCTGATCTGGGGTATCTGAAAGATAAATGGCATTATTGAGCGATTTTCCCATTTTTAATTGTCCATCAGTTCCTGGCAACCGAGCTATTTTGGGGATTTGTGCTTTTGCTTCGACCAAAACATTGGTGTTATAAGTGCGGTTAAAGGCGCGGACAACTTCATTGGTCTGCTCAATCATCGGCTTTTGGTCTTCTCCAACAGGAACCAGATCCGCTTTAAAAGCTGTGATGTCGGCAGCCTGAGAAATAGGGTACGTCATAAATCCTGCAGGAACGCTTTCTCCAAACCCCTTTTGAACAATTTCTTGTTTCACAGTCGGGTTATGCTTAAGGCGATTCCATGTAACCAAATTGAGGTAATACATTGTCAGTTCAGAAAGAGCAGGAATGAGAGACTGGATAAAAATTGTGGTCTTTGCAGGGTCAATTCCTACTGCAAGATAATCGAAAACAACTTGAAGAACATTTTCGCGCACTTTTTCTGGATTTTTGGCGTGATCCGTCAAAGCTTGGAGGTCAGCAATCATTACGTATTGATCGCATCTTTCCTGAAGCTCTACACGAGCTCTCAATGATCCTACAAAGTGCCCCAAGTGAAGCGGGCCTGTAGGACGGTCTCCCGTTAGAATGGTGTGTCTTTTTGTCATAAAGTTCAGTGTATCATGATTTTTTCTTTGGAGAAAGTAGAAAAAGTTTGCTATTGTGTAAGAAAGAGACATTTTCAAAACAAAATCTAGCAAAAATGGAACGAGAGAAAAAATCAAAAGACGAAGACGAAATTCCCGTGTATGAATACCCTTTTCAGATTGGGCGCTATACCATCCTAAAATTGATTGGGATGGGGGGGATGGGGGAGGTCTTTCTCGCCGATGACCCTATCTGTGGCCGTCAAGTTGCTCTCAAAAGAATTACGCCTAAGCGAAAGAGTAAAGAAAAAGCATGCGATCGATTCAAAAAAGAGGTGCGGATTGCAGCGCAGCTAGCACACCCAACCATTGTTCCAATCTATGACCTCCATGAAGATGAAAATAATCTCTACTATACGATGCCCTACCTTCAGGGTGAAACGCTTCGGATGATCCTCATTAAAACACGAATATCCAATGACAATGGCCTCTCTCCTCATATCATGGGAGGATCTATTCCCTCTTTAATGCTGGCTTTCCTCAATATTTGTCAGGCGATAGAGCACACTCATTCGAAAGGATTCCTTCACCGTGACCTCAAACCTGAAAACATTATCGTCGGAGAGTACAACGAAGTCACCATTCTTGATTGGGGCGTTGCCACTGAGATCATCAGTGGCAGTGAAGCAGAAGATGAAGAAGGTAACGCTCCGGGAAAAGACCAACCCAACATCCGAGCCGCAGCTGGAACGATTGACTATATGGCCCCTGAACGGGCATTTCGTCAACCTGCAACCATTAAAAGTGATATCTATTCCCTTGGAGTCATACTTCATTTTATGCTAACTTTGCAAGTTCCCTATAGACGCCCTCGAGAGCTCAAAGAATGGAGGAAACAACTTCGAGACAGCGGATTTGAGCCCCCTATCAATCCTCAAGCGGTTGCTCCCTTTCGAGAAATCACTCAACAACTTACACGCATTACTCTCAAAAGTCTCCAACCTGACCCTAAACAACGTTATGACTCAGTAAAAGAAATCATCACGGAAATGCAGCGCTATATTCAAGGACACCCAGACTGGATCCCCATGCAGCAACTTGATATTAACCGAATTATAGACTGGGAATTCCAAGAAAGTGTCATGTTAACCAAACAAATGGCAATTTTCCGTTACGCAGGACTGATGGAATGGGTCTTGATTATGCTTTCAAAAGAGTCTTACTCCGGAAACATCCAAGCCCAAGCCCTTGTCCGTCCACTAGAAAACAACGGAGGGATTGGTATCATGTTATGTATCCCCGATGATAGCCGTCGAGAAAGTTTGCAAAAAGGATTTCTCGTATGGATTGGCTCAAAGGAAACCCCAGGATGTAAACTTTTCCGTGACAATGTTGAAGTTACACGCATTGACGATGTTTTCTTAGAACCTGGGGAAGCTTATAATATTGCTGTGGAAAGACAAGATAACTTTGTCCGACTTCTTATCAACGGCGTACAAAAAATGGTTTACATGAGCCATACTCCACTTGTGGGTGGCCATTTTGGAATTGTTTCAAAAGACGTCGAGTTTGAAATCTCCCCTATTCAGCTTTCATCAGGAAGTCAAAATGTTCTCGTCAATTGTTTAGCTGTCCCTGATGCTTTCCTTTTGAATAAGGATTTCGATCGAGCAATTACAGAGTACAGACGAATTGCAAACTCGTTTAGAGGACGCCCTGAGGGAAGAGAAGCCGTGTTCCGTGCAGGATATGCATTGATCAAACAGGCCCAGGACAACAAGAGCCAGTCGAAAGAATATTTTCAAAAAGCCCTCGACGAGTTCGAAACCCTTCACCAAACCTCTGGAGCTCCAATTGAGTATCTTGGGAAAGCCCTTGTCTATCAGGCCGAAAATAATCTGGAGGAGGAGCTTAAATGTTTAGAGCTGGGAGTAAGAAAATTTCCCAAGCACCCACTCCGCTATGTCTTAGATGAACATATCCTTTTTCGCTTGCATGAAACGGCTCAAAAAGACCGGATTGGAGCTTATGCATATACCCTACTGACTCTCCGTCACATCCCAAAAATTTACAACTTAAAAGAAACCAACCGCCTAACCAAAAACCTTACAGTGAGCTGGGAAGACCTTCCTTTTATCACTACCCCCATAAATTTTTCTGACGAAAATGAAGAACACCTTCAACTCTCTATGCAACTCACTTTTTGGTTAGCGCGCCCCAACATCCTCTATGAGCTCGTTCAATCTATTCCTAAAGAATATAAGCATCGAGAGCTTCTTCTTCAAAACGGCCTCTTAGCACTTTTTGAACTTCGCTACCCTAAACTTATCGACTTTATCCTCTCTGTAAAGTACCGCAATGAAGATTTTGTCCTCTTGAAAGAATCGTTTGAAATAGCAATTAATGAAGAAACAACTCTTACTCAAAAACTCGATAGACTCCTAGCCAAGGGGAGTGAGCAACTTGTAGCTACCCTTTTCAACCAAGGTCTCACAATTAAAGAAGCTTCAAAACTTCTTCCATACTTCGACAAGACTCCTAAGTTTGAGGTTCAGCACATCTGGGCTCTCCTCCTATCAGGAAAGAAACAAGCAATCGAAAAACTTCTCGAAAAAAAACCTATAAACAACCAGTCGTCGATCTACTTTATGTTAGAAGGATGCCATCTAGCCCAGTCAAAAGGAGAGGATGCTGCCCTTAAACACTTTGATCCCCTTCTGGAAGCAACCTTCCCTTTTACCCCCTCACTCCTTGCACACTTTCTCAAAGGGCATATTGACATCAAAGGGCCTTGGTTTAATCAATCCTTCCTCTGGGAAAAACTACAGCTCTACCGCCAGCTTTCCCTATACTACACATGTCTCGATAAACCTCGTAAAGCCGCTCAATATGAAGCTCTCATCGACAAAGAGTTCACCAAAGCTGCCATTCCTCTCAACTTCATCTAGGGAGAAAAGCAGATTGTGCGGATTTTTCTGGATTTCACAAAGTATCCAAGATATAATTGTCGCCTATGGATGAAGAGCTTCCGAAGGCGTATAGCCCCGATTTAGTTGAAGAAAAATGGTACCACTTTTGGGAAAGAAAAGGGTTCTTTCATGTTGACCCTCTTTCCGATAAGAAACCCTACTGCATCGTGATGCCACCCCCTAATGTGACGGGGGTGCTCCATATGGGGCACGCTCTTATTAATTCGCTCCAAGACGTGATGATTCGTTGGAAAAGGATGCTTGGGTACGAGTCTTTCTGGCTCCCAGGTCTAGATCATGCAGGAATTTCAACACAAACAGTCGTCGAAAAACACCTCATTGCCAAGACAGGGAAAAGACGCTCTGATTTCGATCGTGAAGAGTTTTTAGGACATGTCTGGAAATGGAAAGAAAAATCAGAAGGGCGAATCATTGACCAATTAAAAAAACTGGGCTGCTCATCTGATTGGATGCGCAAGCGATTTACAATGGATAAGGATGCTAATCTCGCTGTCCGCACGCTCTTCAAGAAGATGTTTGACGAAGGACTCATTTATCGGGGAGACTACCTTGTAAATTGGGATCCTGTGACCGAAACAGCTCTTGCTGATGATGAAGTCGAATACGAAGAAAAAGAAACAAATCTGTGGCATTTCCGCTACCCTCTAGAGGATGGCAGTGGAGAGTTAACCATTGCTACCACTCGCCCTGAAACAATCCTAGGAGATGTTGCTGTCGCTGTATCTCCAAAAGACAAACGTTATCAACCACTCGTTGGAAAAAACGTGATCCTGCCAATTGTTGGTCGAAAAATTCCGATTATTGCTGATAACTACGTCGACGCAGAGTTTGGAACTGGAGTAGTTAAAATCACCCCCGCACATGATCCCAACGACTGGGAGCTGGGAAAAAGACACGACCTCCCTCTCATTAACATTTTGAATCCCGATGGAACCCTCAATGAAAACGGACTAGAGTACGAGGGGCTCTCAATGGAAGAAGCTCGCCGTCATGTCGTCAAACGGATGGAAGAGCTCGGCCACCTAGATAAGATTGTCCCTTATACTCATAGAGTGGGTGTCTCATATCGTTCAAAAGCGATCATTGAACCATTCCTATCAAAACAGTGGTTCATCAAGATGGAGCCCTTTAAGGAAAAGCTGATCGATGCTGTAAAATCTGAAAAAGTCAAAATTATCCCTAAAAACTGGGAAAACACCTACTTCCATTGGATCAACAACCTTCGAGACTGGTGCATTTCAAGACAACTTTGGTGGGGCCACCGGATTCCTATCTGGTACCACGAATCCGGCAAAATACTTTGTTATGAGGGAGAAGGCAACCCTCCTGAAGTTGAAAAGGATCCTAAAGGATGGACCCAAGATCCTGACGTGTTAGATACGTGGTTTTCCTCATCTCTTTGGCCATTTAGCTCGCTTGGGTGGCCTCACAAAACAAATGAATTGAAAAAGTTTTACCCCAACACAACACTGATTACGGGACATGACATTCTCTTTTTTTGGGTAGCCCGGATGATCATGATGGGAGAATACATCACTGGAGAAGTCCCCTTTGCTGAGACCTCTCTACAGGGACTTATCTTTGGAAAATCTTTCTGGAAAGAAAATAAAAATGGCGGAATCACCTACCTCTCAGAAAAAGAGGCCGAGACAGAAAAAGAGGCCTTTTCTAAGTGGGAAAAGATGTCAAAGTCAAAAGGAAATGTAATCGATCCCATTGAGATTATTAACACCTATGGGGCAGACGCGATGCGAATGGCCCTTGCTGCAAGTGCCACTCATTCCCCTCAAATCGATCTCGATCGCCGCCGCTTTGAAGAGTTCAAGAATTTTACGAATAAGGTGTGGAATGGTTCGCGCTTTGTCCTCATGAATCTAAAGATCTCTTCTGAAGATTTTGAAAAAGGATTAGGCCCGCTAACATTGGATGATGAATGGATCCTTTCCGTTCTGAATCGCACTATAGAAGAGATGAATACCCACCTCGAAGGATACTACTTCGATCGGGCAGCAATGCGCTCCTATACCTTCTTCTGGGATGAATTTTGTGCTTACTATGTGGAAATGGCCAAACCCACCCTTTTTGGGAAGGGTGGAAACACCATCAACAAGCAACGGGTATTAACAATTGTCCTGCTTGCCTCTATCCGTTTGATGCACCCAATAGCTCCCTTTATTACCGAGGAGATCTTTCAAAAATTAAAAGAACATTTTCCTCATTTCAAAGAATCAAAGGCCGACCCCTATACAGTAGAGGCCATTAATGCCTTAAGATCTCCAGCCTGCATCACCGCCCCCTATCCAAAAGTTATTGATAAAAATGCAATCAACCCAGACATTGAAAAGTCCTTTGCTTTTCTCAATGAAATTGTCTATTCCATCCGCAATATTCGAGCTGAAATGCAACTCCCCCCTTCAGCTGCAACCGACGTCATCTTAGAAGGAGAAACTCAAGATATAGAGCTTCATAGCGCCATTATTTCTTCTTTAGTCCGTATCAACACTCTTTCTTTTAACCCAGAGGAAAAACCTTCAGGATTCAGCTCTTCAGCGCTCGTCAAAGAGGTAAAAATTACAATTCCTCTTCCAAAAGAGCTTATTGAAAAAGAGAAAGGACGCCTCAAAAAAGAGCAAGAAAAGCTGAAAGGCCAAATCACTTCCTTTGAAAAGCAACTTAAAAATCCCAATTTTGTTGAAAGAGCCCCACCAGAGCTTGTCGAAAAGACAAAAACAACTCTCAAAGAAACACAAGAAAAGTTGAACTCTTCAGAGACCAAGTTATCAGGGCTTTGATGCCGCAATCAAAAGAAATCTTCTGCAACCAACGCCAAAGCTACAACTAGTCAATCACAATTAGATTTGTCCAAAGCTGCTGTTTCCACTGTTTGATGACGGCATTATCCTTGTTAAGGATCTCGGCTTTGTAGGTCAAGAAACCATCAGTTTCTTTGTAATCACTGCCAAGAACAGAATAGGTGATTACACCTCGACGACGGTCAATCGGATAACAGATTTTTTCTTCGGTATGGTTTTTATAGATAACACTAAGGACCAGCACAAGCTCTTCTTGAAGAGCCTCCTCAGGAAAACGCCATTCTAAAATGAGCTCTTGCCCCTTCGGTGGGTTTTTTTGAAGAGGATCGGGACTTCCTACAAAAGTACTTGCAAGTTTCATTCGGTCCACAGCCTCCCTCTTCACTGAAAGATAATACTTCTCACAGCTAAAACAGAAAAGAAAAAGAAAAATCAAACATTGACTCAGACGCATAACACTTGTAGAATTTATCTTATATGTCAAAAAGCTATCAAGAAGAAAGTGTCAATGGAATCGTTTTTTCTCCAGACCGAAGAGAAATTCTCTTAATTAAACGAAGAGATGTTCCGATCTGGGCCCTTCCTGGAGGAGGGATCGATGCTAATGAAACACCCGAGCACGCCGTCCTTCGAGAAATGGAAGAAGAGACTGGGTACACCGTCACTCTTGTTCGAAAAATTGCAGAATACACTCCTCTCAACCGCTTAGCTCGTTTCACTCACTTCTTTGAATGTCAAATTACTTCCGGCTCCCCTATACTCACAGCAGAAACTCAAGGAGTTTCTTTTTTCCCCCTGCAGGAGATTCCTCCTCTCCCTCCCCCGTATCCTGATTGGATCTCCGATGCTTGCCAAAAGGATGCTCCGCTAGTCAAAAAAAGAATTCACAGCGTCACCTACCTTAATCTATTGAAACAATTTTTTATGCATCCTATCCTGGTCTTACGCTTCATCCTGGCCCGCTTAGGGCTTCACATCAATGATTAAATTATTTTTTAGTCAATAATTTGAGACAAATAATCTCCTCACCAGATATACTCTTGCAAAATTAACCATCCAAATAGGGAAATAGGAGAAAAAAATGACTTTAGTTGATGCTATTATTACCAACAGACTAAAAGAAAATGAACATCTTAAAAACGGTGATGTTAGAGCTATGCTATTGGTTTTAGGTGCTGCAGCACTTGCTACCGCTGGAATTGGAAAGAGTTTTTTTGACATGGATAAAATGACAGCTTCTATCACAGCCGGAACGGGTGCACTACTAGTCACTTCTGGTGCTACTAAACGAGATGCTCCTCTTTATATCCTTGCAGTTGTAACAACTACTGCAACTGGAGTTGCAACGGTCCAAGCATTTAGAGACGGGCGTTTCTACGTCAAAGTTGACCTTGCTGAGCTATTAAGGTTCGGTTACGATATTTCTCAAAAGAAGTAATCTTACGCAGGTCCGCTTACAGCGGGCCTAATTTTCTAGTGGATATGTCATCTTTTTAGGGTCCATCACTTCGTCAAACTTTTCAGCCGACAAATACCCTAGTTCTAACGCCACTTCGCGAAGGGTCTTTCCTTCCTTGTGGGCTTTTTTTGCGATCTCAGCTGCCTTATCATAACCAATCACAGGGTTAAGGGCAGTGACAAGCATAAGAGAGCGTTTAACAAGGATATCAATTTGGTCCAGGTTAGCCTCTGTTCCCTTCAAGCAACGATCGTAAAAGTTCTTTGTGCTGTCTCCAAGAAGTTGCATTGATTGAAGGAGGTTATATATCATCACAGGGCGGTAGACATTGAGCTCGAAATTTCCCTGAGATCCAGCCGTTCCAACAACCATATCATTTCCCATCACCTGGATACAGATTTGAGATAGAGACTCGCATTGAGTAGGATTGACTTTTCCAGGCATAATGGAAGACCCGGGTTCATTACTCGGGATGATAAGTTCTCCAATCCCAGACCTTGGACCAGATGCCATCCAACGAATATCATTGGTAATCTTGAGAAGAGAACCTGCAAGCATTCGGAGAGCTCCACTTATTTCTACCATTCCATCATCAGCCCCAATTGCTTCAAACTTATTCGGGGCTGTCGTGAATGTAACTCCTGTGAGCTCAGAGATCACCTCAGCAACTCTTTCAGAAAATCCTTTTGGGGCATTAAGCCCCGTTCCTACAGCAGTTCCTCCAAGAGCAATTTCTGAAAGATGAGGGATAGCATTCTCGATAGAGCGGATTCCATATTCAATCATTGCCGCATAGCCCGAAAACTCTTGGCCGAGCGTTAAGGGAACAGCATCCATCAGATGTGTCCTCCCGATTTTCACAATATCTTTGAAGGCTTCAGCTTTTTCCCTCAGTCCATTCAAAAAGATTTGAAGGTTTGGAAGAAGAAGCTTTTTAGTTTTGAGGATCGCTGCAATATGGGCTGCTGTCGGAAAAGTGTCATTGGAAGACTGCGATTTATTGACATCATCATTAGGGTGAATGGGCTGTTTAGATCCCATAACCCCTCCTGCCTTTTTGATGGCATAATTACTGACCACCTCATTGACATTCATGTTAGTCTGGGTACCAGATCCCGTTTGCCATACAACCAAAGGGAAATGCTCATCGAGCCCGCCTCTCAAAATAGCATCAACAGCATCCTTGATCATATTGCATTTGTCATTAGGAAGGAGTCCCATCTCATTGTTAACAATCGCGGAAGCTTTTTTGACAATGGCTTGGCCATACACCACTTCGATGGGAATCTTCTCCCCCCCTACAGAAAAATTCTGCCGGGAACGCTCAGTTTGAGCACCCCAATACTTATCCTCAGGAACCTCAATGGTCCCCAGCGAGTCTTTTTCTTCCCTCATACTTGCTGTATACTGCTTAAATTAATAATAATGCAAATACGAATGCAAAAAGAGAAAAGGATTCCACAATCCCAAGGGCTGCTAAACACTTACCATAAATAGCAGGCTGCTTAGCTGAGGCTTGGATTCCTGTCGCCGCACACATTCCTTGATAAATCGCAGAAAGCATAATTGCTAAGCCAATAGAAGTCCCAATTCCAATTCCATTCCATGCTGTTAAGGTATTCGCTACAATAGCTTTTTTCATAAGCAGCATAAGGACGAATCCATAAATCGCTTGTGATGAAGGAATCGCCGACATACCAATAAATTTACCGTGATTTTCATCAACGCGAGCCATGATCCCATGGGATGCCATCCCAGCAATTCCGCATCCAATAGCACTCCCTAAACAGGCAAGGCCAAGAACGATAGCTGGACCTATCATTGAAAAGTTCATAAGTTATTCTCCTCTAGATTGTAAACCCAAGTAACGGCCTTGGGATGTTTAGATGATTTTAAATTTTTTTCAGGTTCAAAGTAGGAAAATCACCTAATACTTTAGTCAGGTAGAGGTGGTTTTGCCACTTTGAAGCTGAGGAAAAAGAAAAATTCAGATAAATATTCATAGGTTTTTACTTAGGTTTTAATAGTTTTAGTGGGTTAAAAAGTCTTCCGCCTCCCTCAAAGGAGTAGTGATACCATTCGATAAAATTGAGACGAAGGCCATGAATTGTTCCTCCCATAATTCCAACTGTAATATTGACAATATGGCCCATCAAGATGACGAAGAACCCTGCAGCAAAGCCAAGGCGCATCCCAATATCATTAAATGTTCCAGCCAATATCATTGCAGCTAACCCTAAGGCATAGAGACGGAGATAGGATAATATATCTGCAAAAAGCTCAATGGGTTTGCTAAGCTCAATGAGACCTGCCCATTTATTTTGAATGAACGCTAAGATAAGGGCTAGGACAATCCCCCCCCAAAAGAGCTGTTGTCCTACTTCAAAAGCTTCTACCCTTGGGACAATACCCATAAAATGAATGATTGAAGTCGCACTTAAAACTTTTGGAAAGAACATATATCCTCCAACAGAAGCAAAGGTCCAGCCAAGTCCAGCCCAATGACGCCTCGTATGGCGAAGCAAAGAAAGGCTGATGTGAATCACTCCAACAAGGAGAGAAATTTCCATAAAAATGCTATCTTTGAACTCATCTAAAACAATATATTTGGTAAACCCATCTTTTTTCACTTTTGCTGCTTGTAAAAACTCCGCTCCATCATAAATGCATTCAAGGTCTGGGAATTTTTGGACACTCTCTTTCCAGGTTTCGTCCCTCTTATTAATGTGATAATCAGCCTTTTTATCGGCCATATAGTTAATAACTGAGATTCTGTTTAATGGATTTGTTGGTGAAAGCTCAAGACCAAAGTACGATCCTGTTAGAATACCCCAACCAATACAAAAGGATGAAAGAACTGTAAAAAGATGTAAAAAACGTTTTCCTGTCGGGTTTATATGTTTAAACTTCCTACGAAGGAAGAGTGCTAAAGCTAAAAAGATCGCTCCGTACCCTGCATCAGAAATAATCATCGCAAAGAAAACGGCAAAGCCCCAAAACACCCAACTCGAGGGATCTTTATCCCCCGTTGCGGGAGTGTCAAAAATATGAACGAGGTCCTCACCAACTTTTCCGTAACTTTTGTTTTCCATATAAGTGGGAATTTTCTCTCCCTCTTCAATGGCTACTTCTTCTGCGTGGATTCCCAAGCCCTCTAGCAAGGGAAAAAGACCGTGCAAACGATTCTCTGGAATCCATCCTTCAATCGCAAACAAATTGTCATTTATATGGGTGGTGACATCATCAGAAGCACTTACCAGGTGATAATGGTTCAAGGCATGGGTCAAATGCTCCTTCAAAAAATCAATATATGCCGCATCTTCTTTAAGCTCCTTAGCGCATTGCTCCATCTTAAGGTTTGCAATCTCAAGCTCATTTTTAAGTTGGGAGAGGGATTTTTCAAAATGCATTTCGATTATTCCCTGAAAGCTCTCCACCTGATGACTTATTGTCATGAAGTATTCCATGTCATATTCTGAGCCAATAGAGATCATAACTTCATCAAGCTCAAATGTTTTAAGCTTCGCTTTTTTTACGCAGAAAAATTGAACCAGGCGCCCTGTGTCTCTCTCAATTTCTCGAATTTCTTCGAACGAAAAATCCCCCAAAGGTTCAATCCTTGAAATTTCAGCTGCAAGGAGTCTCTTTTCCTCTTCTAACCTCTCGAGCCATTGCGCATTCTCCACAACACTATGGGCTAGTTTTTGAGCATCAAGATCTTTTGTAAGCTCCGCCATTTTTAACACAGGTTGTTTGCGCAAAATCGCTAAGGCTGTCATAAATTTTTGAACATTCTCAGGATAGGCAAGAGCTCTTCGCACCTTTGTAGATAAAAACTCAACAAAGCCTTTCTCTTGAGCTCTCGTAAAAAAAGTATCAACATCTTCTTTAACACCAATAAAGAGATATTTTTTCACTTTGATGATCGTCAAACTAAAGCCTCCTTTTCTTTTCTCTTTTCAATCTTACCCTTAGCGACTTTTGCTTGAGCAACTGAGGCAAGCTCTTGATCTCCCAAAAAGATTTTGATCTTTTTAATATTGGCTTGAGCGCGGGGAATCAATATTTTTTCAAAAAGATTCACCCGAATCGAAACTTCACGAAGCTCTTTCTCTAAAATCTTTTTCTTTTCTTTCACCACTTCGATTTTCTCTCTAGCAACAACAAGCAGTTTAACTTGCTCCATTGCAGAGTCGACCCAAAGGGGAGATTCAAAAAGTGAGTAGTCATGAGGTTTGAAAATCACTTTTTCAAAGAAGGGGATTTCTGAACCCGCAATGTTCTCATACCGTTTTCCGACTTCGTTCACGTGAGAAGCTCCATACAAAAGATCAGAGTTAGGATCACTGAGCAAAGATTGAAATACTTCGCACGCTTTTCTTTGCTCAAAAAATTCTCGAGTAAGGCCTTCAATTTCATAAATAGCTTGATTCACCTCTGTCTGAAGCATCGCCTTCTTTAATTGAAGAGTTGGGAGATATTTTTGGAGTTGCTTAAGCTTATATTGCTGATCTCTTAACTCCATTTTAGTCAATTTGATTTGAGTCATGACTTCTTACTTGGGCCAGTATTTGTTGATCATATCTTGCTTAATACCCACTTCATGTGGGTCAAAGCATTCCGCAAGAGTTTTCCATCCTAAATTAAGGGCGTCTTCAATGGAAATGTTCACTTCTAGATCCATCATCCTATCCTCAAAAAGAAAGGAATATTCAAGCAGCTTTCTATCCCAGAGAGAGAGGCGAAACCCCATGCTCTGTCGCTCACGTGCCTTTTTCGATTCTGCATAGAGACGGATCTGGGCGTTGGCAATATCTCCATGATCTTCTCGAGTCACACTTCCAATCACCTGTTGCTTAAGACGGGAAAGAGATCCAAAAGGGTCAATTTTTCCTTCATGGAGGTAAAATTGACCCTCTGTAATGTATCCGGTGTTATCAGGAATAGGATGCGTCACATCTCCACCAGGCATTGTTGTCACAGAAATCAGTGTAATAGATCCACTGCCATCGATATCAACAGCCTTTTCATATCGGGAGGCCAAATCTGAATACAAAGAGCCTGGGTATCCCCGGTTTGAGGGAACTTGGTCCATCGTAATCATGATCTCTTTAATCGAGTCTGCAAAGGCAGTCATATCTGTTAAAAGAACGAGAACGTTCTTATCTTTTATGGCGAACTGCTCAGCGCAAGCAAGAGCCATATCTGGAACTAGCAAACATTCAACAGCTGGGTCGGTTGCCTTATGGATAAACATCACTGTTTTCTCCATCGACCCCGATTTTTCAGCGTTATCAATAAAAGCTTGGTAATCATCATACCTAAGTCCCATCCCTCCGATAATAACAATGTCTGCATCGGTTTGGTTTGCAATCCGCATGAGTAGCTGATTATAAGGCTCTCCAGCAATCGAAAAAATAGGAATTTTTTGAGATTTCACAAGGCAATTAAAAACGTCAATCATCGGAATGTTTGTGTTCACCATTTGGTGAGGAACAATCCGCTTCACAGGGTTAAATGAGGGTTGATTAATTGGAAGCTTCTTTCCAACAACTTCAGGACCATCATCAATAGGTTCACCACTGCCATTTAAGCGGCGTCCCATTAGAGATTCTCCTACCGTTGCCTGCATTGCATGTCCTAAAAAGCTCACGCGATCTCCGGTCGAAACTCCTCGCGGGTTCGCAAACGCCTGTAGTGTGATTTTTTCTCCGTCAATGCTCAAAACCGAAGCAAGGGTTGTATCACCAGATTGTCGGTGGATTTTACCAAGTTCTCCCATCTTCACACCTCTGGCGATGACGGTGATCAAGTTTCCACGGATGTCGATAATTTTATCGTAAATCTTGTTCATACATTATTCCCTGTAGCAGTTTCGATACGATGCATAATCGAGTCATGAGCCTTATGGTATCCATCAGATTCAAAAGGCATAAAGTTCATATTTTTTATGTCACTCTGGAGGGTTAAGAAGAAGTTTCGTGCTTCATCGTGTCCATTAAAGCTAAAGTTTGCATGAAAAACACGCTGAATGAGCTCGAAAAGAAGAATCTGTCGATCAAGAGGACAGTAAGCATCTTCCTTATCAAAAGCGTTTTGCTGTAAGTATGAAAAGTCATACAGTTCTCCCTTTAGATAAACCACAAGATCGTCAATTGTGATTCCCTCTTCTCCAACAACTTCCATCCGCTTCCCAATTTCATCTCCCTCCTTAATGAATTGGAAGGCAGTTTGATTCTTTTTATCCCACTGCGTGACTTTACCCTCAAGATCCACACTCACATCTTCAATATACTTTGACCATGAGATAAGTGGATCAATGGCTGGGTAACGTCTGGCATCTGAACGAGCTCGCGAAAGTCCCAAAAAGGCTCCCACTACAGCAAGCGTTGCCTGCGTCACGGGTTCTTCAAAGTTCCCTCCGGCAGGAGAGACCGTTCCAGCAATCGTCAACGACCCATCTTTTCCATTCTTCAATTTAATCACACCAGATCGCTCATAAAAAGCAGCGATTCGTGAACCTAAATAGGCAGGAAAAGCTTCTTCACCAGGAATTTCCTCTAAGCGCCCTGACATTTCTCGCATTGCTTGCGCCCATCTAGAGGTCGAGTCAGCGAGGAGAAGAACATCAAGCCCCATCTGCCTGTAGTATTCAGCAAGCGTTGCTCCCATATAAACCGAGGCTTCACGCGCTGATACTGGCATTGAGGAAGTATTACAAATAATCGTTGTCCTGCTCATGAGCGATTCATTCGTATGCGGATCTGTTAGGTGAGGAAACGTCTTGAGAACTTCAACAACCTCTCCCGCTCTTTCTCCACAAGCCGTAATAATAACAATATCAACCGAAGAATATTTCGATAAGTGGTGTTGAAGTACCGTTTTTCCAGCTCCAAAAGGACCTGGAGTACAGAAAGTCCCTCCTTTCAGGATGGGAAACTGAGTATCAATAACCCGCTCACCAGTATCCATCATTTTAGAGGCTTTAATCTTCTTTCCCTGAGTGAGAGGTATTTTTACCGGCCAGCGCTGCACCATGGTCAGCTTATGCTCCTTCCCTTTTTCATCCTTTACCTTTGCAACAACCTTATCAATTGTGTAGGCCCCTGCATCAATAGTCCATGAAACCGTATGTTTTCCCCTCATTGCAAAAGGGAGCATAATAAAGTGATGGAACCGACCTTCCATTGTTGTACCAATAGTGTCTCCCCGCTCAAGAACATCACCAACTTTAGCAACTGACTGATAATCCCAATGCTTTTGCCGATCAAGTGATGGAAGATGCACGCCTCTTTGCAAGAAAAGTCCTGAAGCATCGGCAACACGTTCCAATGGACTTTGCAGGCCATCAAAAATTGCGCTAATTAATCCAGGTCCGAGCTCCGCTTCAAGGAGATGCCCTGTAAAGGTTACCTCAGAATCCAGTTCTACTCCCAAAATATCTTCAAAGATTTGGAGCTTTGCAACATCGCCAGCAATTTCGATGACTTCTCCCTTTACGGAGACCTCATCAATCTTGACCATTGCCGTCTCCCCCTGCCGCACATTCCCTTCAAACCTTACGTGAAGAAGGTTTCCAAAAGCCTTCACGACTTTTCCAGTTGCATTAATCATATCGATCCTTTCACAATTTCACTTAACATTCGATTCCCTTGCTTTTCATCCAAGGCATATGCATCTTCAACAATCATTAACTGCACCAAGTAACCAAAAAGATAGTCCGCAGAAAAAGGAGCATCTTGCACTTCGTTACCAACTCGACTAAACCGGTAGTTTGCCATAACCCCATACTGCACTTTTGGCTTTCCACAAGCATCCTTTAGCTTCTCACCGAGATCAACATATTCAAAAGGAAATTCAAAAAAAGAGGCATCCTTTTGCGCTAGTACTTGAGCAACAATAGGGTCATGAAAATCCTCATGTTGCAGCTCTATCCCTGGTTCTATTCCCAGCTTCTTTGCTCGATATCCTGTAAGAAGAATTCTCCATTCGTGTTCGAAGCGAGAATAACCTTTCAGGAACCCCCGGTATTTTTTCCCCATTTCCTTAAAATAGGCGATAAGTACCTTTGAAAAGTGACGCAGCTGCTCTTGAACTGATTCAGTTTCCTCCAAGTGTTCAAAAACATACTCTGGAAGCCCCGATTGATTCACAATCGCTTCATCGAGTTCCTTCTCATTTAGGTTTCCTCTCCGATCAATTTTCTCTTTCTTAAGCAAGGACTGGACATTTTTGATATCAATATAGATCAAAATCGCTTTGACCTTTTCAAGATCGGCAGCGCTCATGTTCTCCCTAAAAAGAGTCATCAAATCTTCAAAAATAATCTCAGGCTCGTTTCCTACTTTGAGAGGAGGAAGGACACTTCCTAAAAAGAAATATTTACCCATATGCAAAAATTACCGAACGAAAGTCATCCCTAACAAAGCTCGCCAAAAGGTTTTTCAAAGCATCATCTGATATATCGATTGTAAGGTTTTGGTTAACAATTTTGACTTGAGCTCCCCCTTCTATCTCCCCTATCTCAACACTCTTTGACTCAAGTTGTTCCACAATGCCTTTAGAAAGCTCTTTGTTTACTGCTTCCACATTCACTGCTTTGGAAACAATGGCTCGAAGATCTCCATTAATGCCCTCTTTATCAATACCTTTGATGATGGCTGTGATGAGTTCAGCAACAACCTTTGGATTCTTCATTCTTTCACCTACAAAGGCCTTAAGCTGTGGATTAAACAGTTTTTTCTCAATCTCTTGCTTTAGGATGCCAATGCTCTTTTTGCATGCAAGGTTGACAGACGCTTGGAAGACATTGCGCTCTTCTTCAATTTTCTTTTTCGCATCGTCGAGAAGGCGCGCCGCTTCTTGCTTTGCATTGATCACAATCTTTTCGCCTTCACTTCGCGCTTTAGCAATAATTTGGCCCCCTTCTTTCTTGGCAGGGTCGATGGTTTCCTTTCGCAGAACTTCGCAGATCTTTTTGACTTTTTCTTTACCAGTATCGACAGATTTCATCATGTACCTCACGTTGCTTATGGAGAATGTAGACAAAAAAGATTAAATTTTCAAGGCATAAGGGTTTTTAGGGTGTCAAAAACAGAAGGAGAAGGTATTACCCCAACGTGACCAACAACACCAATTTCTACTCTATTAAGTGCAAAAGAAGGCTCTGGCATATGAATGTCATCAAACCAATCCGTATCATTCTGTTAACTTCAGGACGCCATTCACTCCAAGCTTGAGGCTGATAGCAATAAAACCTTTTCTTTGCCAAAGAAAACAGCGCAGAAACTGCATAGATGTTGCAATAACATGCTTATATAATTAGTATGAACTTACATAACTTTCCAAAATAGGGTATCTGCTGAACCCTGTGGGTTCTCTCAAACATAAATCTTCAAATATCATAATAAGGGAAATGGTACGATTTATAGAAAATCTTTAAAAAGGATAAAAAACTCTTGGCGATAAAGAATATTTTCGGTAAGATCAGCAGTCTTACATAATCATCTAGATGGTATATATCTTAATGAAAAGAGCCTTTACGGTCCTCGTAGCCCTATCTTTTATGCTTTTGAATACTCCCTCTTACGCTAATGATAAAGCATTTTCCGATTGTGAGTATGGTGTCAATGGTGGATATGAAAAATGTGAGCCTCTAGGATATGGTTCATCCAAAGCATCGCATTCCGCAATCAATGCATCAATGGTTGGTTGGGGACTCGGACTTGCCATAGCAATTGCCATTGTTGCCGGTGTGCTCCATCAAAGTGTTGCAACTCATAGCGGCAGCAACAACAATGGGACTTCAGGTGGCTCATCATCATGAGATGGTTGGCTTTTTTTCTTTTTCCTCTCATGCTTATTGCTTACGAACCATTTTTTACTGTTATTGACCCTCCAAAAGGATGGCTTTTCACCGATCCTTCAAAATATGAAGATGGGGTCAAGGTGGTTTTTATTGCCTCCGATAAGAAGGTGTTTACTCCCTCACTTACCCTTACAATTGAATATGTTGGAAATGCTTCTATTGCGGAGTATACAAAGGCACTAGAAAAAATCTATCGCAGAGATGACTTCCAAGAGCTTGGAACTTTTAAAACTTCCGTTGGAATAGCTCACCTTTTTCAAATCGATAGAAAGAATCAATGGGGAGCCATTCGAATCCTTCAATCTATCACTTTATACAAAAACTTTGCTCTTATTCAAACAGGAGCATGTCTTAAAAAAGAATTCCTTGAGCTTCATGAAACCTATTTAAAGTCATTTAAGTCGCTCCAAACAACACCGTCCATCTTAGCCTCCTGCAGTGAATTTTCTCTCGAAAAGAGGATTGAAGAAGTGACAAAATGTTGGAGAAACCTCTGCCTAAGTTCCAAAAATGATAAAGAATCTCTTTTTGCCTCCTCATTTTTTCAAAATATCCACTGGAAACCGTTTGTAAATTATATAGAAAGCGCTTTAGAATCTAAGGGCATATGCTGGCAATTCCTTGCCATCAAACACATTCAAGAAACCCTATTATCGGAGAACGCTCTATGAAAAAACTCCTTCTGATCCTTGCCGTAGCGACATCTCCTCTTCTTGCTACAACCCCACCTATTGAGGGCACCGATACCGAAATCCCTCCAGATCTTTCTTCTTCTTTATATGCAGCTCCTGATGCTCCTTTTCGAGACCACACTGAAAAACTCGAGATTTCTAACACTAAAAAGGCCGCTTTTGCAGTCGTTGGGACAATTGCTGCAATCACTATTGGACTTCTCTTAAGTGGTTCCAATACCGGAAAGCACATAAAATCTACTGAGCTCCTAGATAAAAAGGCTTCATGAAGTATCTGCTTCCTCTTTTTCTCCTCATAGTCTCTGGCTGCCATAGAGATGGATGGCAGCATACTTCAATACAGAATGGGAATGCTCATTATGACATAGCTAAACTTTCTCACTCACCTATCTCATCAACCGATGGCCTTGAGCTAGAACTTACCCGCTATGGAAAGGAAATTCATGGGTATATTAATGTCCACTCCTTCGAGCTCCCAATTTTTGATGAAGATATCCACGCTACCACCATTACAATCTCCACTAATTTCGCCTCGGAAACCTTTGTCATTCCTCTTTTTGAAGGAGGCCAACGAGCTCAACTCTCTGACACATGCCTGGATTACCTTCTTCAAACCCTAGAACTTAAATCCTCTGTGATCCTCACTTCTGGTCATTTTTCTGAAATCCTTGATGCCTCTAACTTCAGGAGACACTATGATGCCCTCCTCCGAGAACCAAGTCGCATCCTTCCCCAAAACATGATCAACTTTGAATTTTATTGATTTTCTGTTATATAGTGCTTTAAAGGCAAAAAACGCACAAAGGTTGGTATATGAACAAATTTGAAGGGTTAAAAGAGCACACGGTCATTGTTGCAGACACCGGTGAAATTGATAAGATTAAAAAATACCACCCCACAGATGCAACTACAAACCCTTCTCTGATTCTGAAGGCCTCAGAAATTGAAGAGTATAAGCCTCTTATCGAAGAGGCCATTCAGTATGGAAAATCCAAAGGAGGACAAAACCCTCTTGAGCTGATTATCACCAAAATCTTCGTGAATTTTGGAGCCGAAATTCTCAAGCATATTCCAGGTAGGGTTTCGACAGAAGTCGACGCTCGACTTTCTTTTGACGTAGAAGGGAGCTTAAAAAAAGCTCATGAGTATATTGCCTTCTATAAGGAAGCAGGAATTGAGAAAGAACGCATCCTTATCAAACTCGCCTCGACATGGGAAGGGGTCCTTGCCGCCTCTGAGCTAGAAAAAGAAGGAATCCATTGCAATATGACCCTCATGTTCGGCCTGGGTCAAGCTGTCGCATGTGCTGAAGCCGGAGCCACTCTCATCTCACCATTTGTTGGAAGAATCCTTGACTGGTATAAAAAAGCTGAAGGAAAAGAGTCTTATCCAGCTGATGAAGATCCTGGAGTTCTTTCAGTTACCTCTATCTTCAATTATTACAAAAAATTTGGCTATAATACGCAAATCATGGGAGCATCCTTTCGCAATATTGACGAAGTCCTTGAACTTGCAGGCTCTGACCTCCTGACGATTGCTCCTAAGCTTCTCAAAGAGCTTACCGAATCAGAAGGAACTGTCCCTAAAAAACTCTGTGCTGACAAAGCCTCTAAAGCTAATCTTAAAAAAATCCATGTAGACGAAAAAACCTTCCGTTGGATGCTTAACGATGAAGCAATGGCCACAGAAAAACTTGCTGAAGGAATTCGCAACTTTGCAAAGGATACAGTCAAGCTCGAAAAGCTTATCCAGTCTATGCTTTAACTTTTCTAATAGATAAAGTGAATTATTTTTAGTTATGCCAGCTATCGCATTCACGTTATTTAGACTTATACCAAAGCGCTTTACTACTTGGGCAAAGCTTAATTTTTCTTTGCTTCGGATTGATAGAACTTTTTTCTAAAATCTAACAAATACGTCATTCAAGGAGTATAACTAAAATAAAATATTTTATCTATAGAATCTGAAGTTGTTGCCTATGGTGATTTAGGCGTAGAAGTCCTCTTTCGGTTGCAACCGAAGGATTTCCCCGCAATCGTTCAAAAATTAAGGGGCTGAAAACAGCCCCTTATAAGAATCAAGATTAATAGTTTGAGAAAGCGAAGTCGAGGACATCCTCTTCTTCAGAATCAACAAGCTTTTTAACCCGCTGCTCGTAATCTTGGAAACCGGTTCCTCCAGGGATCATATGACCCATAATGAGGTTGGCTTTGAAGTCAAGAAGGTAATCTGTCTTCCCTTCACAAGCCGCATCGGTAAGGACTCGAGTTGTTTCCTGGAACGATGCCGCAGAAACAAATGATTCAGTACCAAGTGAAGCTTTAGTAATCCCAAGAAGGACTGGCGCTGCTTGCGCAGGCTTTCCTCCCTCGTCAACCACTTTAGAGTTCTGCTCATGAAAGATCTTTTTATCAACATTCTCACCATATAGGAAGGTTGTGTCACCAGGGTCGGTAACACGCACTTTCTGAAGCATCTGACGAACGATAATCTCAATATGCTTATCGTTGATGTCTACCCCTTGAAGGCGGTAAACTTCTTGGACTTGGTTCACAAGATATTTTTGAAGTTCTCGTACCCCACAAATATCAAGGATTTCTTGAGGCACAACTAAACCATCAGTCAACTGCTGGCCTTTCACTAAGGTATCGCCTCTTTGAACGATTAAATGCTTGGTAAGAGGGATTAGATGTTCCTCTTCCATGCCAGTATCTTCGTCTTTTATAACAACGATCCTTTTGCTCTTCTGCACACCTTTAAAATCAACTACACCATCAATTTTTGCGATCTCAGCAGCATCGCGAGGACGTCTAGCTTCAACAAGCTCTGCTACTCGAGGAAGACCTCCAGTGATATCCTTTGTTTTGATCGCTCCTCGTGGCAATCTCGCTAAAAGATCCCCAGCGTCAACTTGATTTCCTTCGCTAACTGAAATAATAGCTCCCGACGGAATCGCATAGGTTCCTACAAGCTCTTCAAACTCTTTATCAGCATAGATAACAATTTGTGGGTGTAATTCACCGCGATGTTGCCGAACGACAAGCTCGGTTTGTCCGGTTTGTTTACTCACATTGCGAATGGTTGAAATCCCTTCAACTAAGTCTTCATACTTGACAAATCCAGGTTTTTCACAAATGATTGGAATATTGTGTTGTTCCCATTGTCCCACTCGATCTTTCTTCTTCACTTTCGTACCATCTGCAAGAGCAATCTGTGTCCCCAGCTCAATGGTAAAGGTTTGAAGAGATTCAATCGATTTTGTACTAAGAAGTTTCTTATATTCATCCATAGAACGTCCTTCATCACGAACAACGTGAATAAATCCATTCTTATTGAGCGCTAAGTGCATTCCTTCTTGGTTCTGCACCGTACGAAGATCGGTATAAACCAGGATTCCATCGTGTTCTGCAATCAAGTCAGGTGTTGCGTGCGCAGATGCAATCCCCCCCAAGTGGAAGGTACGCATCGTGAGCTGTGTTCCGGGCTCACCAATTGACTGCGCGGCAATGACCCCAACAGCTTCTCCAAGTGCAACCTGGCGGCCATTGGCAAGATTAATGCCATAACACTTCGAACAAACCCCACGTTTTGCCTCACACGTAAGGGCAGAGCGCATCCGGATCGTCTCTATCCCGGCATCATCAATAGCTTCTGCTTGCTTAGTTGTGAGAGTGTCCCCGGTTTTTGCAAGAAGACTCGCTTGATCTCCTGGAACATATACATCATCACAAATGGTACGACCATAGATTCGGTCCTTAATAGGAAGTAGCTCTTCTTGTCCTTGTTTGATGGATGAAACTTCAATTCCGTTAAGGGTTCCACAATCTTCTTCGGTAGCTAAAACATCCTGAGCAACGTCAACAAGACGCCTTGTGAGGTATCCCGAATCGGCTGTCTTCAGTGCCGTATCAGCAAGACCTTTACGGGCTCCATGAGAAGAAATGAAGAACTCGAGAACACTCAATCCTTCGCGGAAATTCGCGGTAATTGGTGACTCAATAATCTCCCCAGATGGCTTAGCCATCAGTCCTCTAAGAGCTCCAAGCTGCTTGACCTGAGATTTGTTACCCCGAGCACCGGAGTCCATCATCAGGAAAAGCGGGTTAAGCATCGTACCTTTTGGTTCCGAGATCATCTTAAAGAGCTGATCAGCAAGAATCTCAGAGACATCTGTCCAAATGCTAATAATTTTGGAATGTCTCTCTCCTTCAGTGATGACACCATCTTCATATTGTTTAATGACAACTGCTACTTTCTTTTGGGTATCTTGAATCATTTTCTGCTTACCTTCAGGAATCACAATATCTTTTACTCCCATAGAAAGGGCGGCTTTTGTTGCATGAGAGAATCCAAGACTCTTTAGACTGTCTAGAAAGCGAACACTTGCCTCCAAACCTATATTTTTATAGGTATTGAGAACAAGTTCACTCATCTTCTTCTTACGAAGAGCATAGTTTTGGAAACCAAGCTCTTTTGGAACGATCGTATTAAAGACTACTCGGCCTGGAGTCGTTTCAATAATTCCAGAATCAAGACGAAGCTTGATTCTTTCATGAATATGAAGACCTAGTCCGTAATCGTCTCGTCGCCCCTCACTTACTTTATCTTTGCCAAACCAATTATAGCTTCCAGCAGCGTAAAGAGCGTGAAGAACCTCTTCTGATGAGCCAAAGACTTTTGTCTTCAGCCTATGCTCTTCCGGGAAATAAATTGGATCATGCATAAGGTAATAAAGACCCAAAATCATGTCTTGTGAAGGTACAGCAGCAGGCTTTCCAGAAGATGGCAAGAAGATATTATCAGGTGCCATCATAAGGATTTTTGCCTCAAGTTGAGCCTCTACAGACAGAGGAATATGAACAGCCATTTGGTCCCCGTCAAAGTCCGCATTAAATGCAGTACAAACAAGGGGATGAATACGAATCGCTTTTCCTTCAATTAAGACTGGTTCAAAAGCCTGAATTCCTAATCTATGAAGCGTGGGCGCTCTGTTCAAAAGAACTGGATGTCCTTTAATAATTTCTTCGAGAACATCCCAAACTTCAGGGTCCCCTCTTTGGATCATTTTCTTTGCAGAACGAATCGTGTAGACAAGTCCCCGGCTTTTCAATCGTTTCACAATGAAAGGTTCGAAGAGTTCAAGAGCCATTTTCTTTGGAAGACCACACTGGTTAAACTTAAGCTCAGGACCGACAATAATTACAGAACGGCCTGAATAGTCTACCCTTTTACCAAGGAGGTTTTGACGAAAACGTCCCTGCTTACCCTTTAACATCTCTGAAAGAGCTTTAAGAGGCCTGTTTCCTGCTCCCATCACTGGATGCCCATGACGTCCGTTATCAAAGAGAGCATCAACAGCCTCTTGAAGCATGCGCTTCTCATTTCGAATAATAACTTCAGGTGTCTTGAGTTTAAGGATCGACTTCAAACGGTTGTTTCTATTGATCACTCTACGATAAAGATCATTCAGGTCTGATGTTGCAAATCGACCTCCATCAAGAGGAACAAGGGGGCGCAAATCAGGTGGGATCACAGGAACACAAGAGATTACCATCCAATCGGGATTATTAGGGGAAGAAGCGAAATTCTCAATAATTTTGAGGCGCTTGGCCAATTTCATTCTTGCTTGCATCGATCGAGTTTTTCGGAGCTTTTCTTTAAGCTCGGCAATTACAGTTACGAGATCTTCTTTTTCAAGGAGTTCACGGACTGCATCTCCTCCCATATTTGCTTTAAAAGCATCTAGCCCCCACTTCTCTTGAGCTTCACGAAATTCATGATCATTCAGGAGCTGCTTTCTCTCAAGCGTTGTAGAACCGGGATCAGCCACGACATACTCTTCGTAATAGATAATTCTTTCAAGGTCTGAAACAGACATTCCAAGAATGTTACCAATCCGAGAAGGCTGAGTTTTGAAAAACCAAATATGGACTACAGGAACAGCTAGCTCTATATGAGCCATCCTTTCTCTGCGAACCTTTGACAAGGTCACCTCAACACCGCATCGGTCGCAGATAATGCCTTTATGCTTAATCTTTTTGTACTTTCCGCACGCACATTCCCAGTCGCGGGTAGGCCCAAAAATCTTTTCACAGAAAAGGCCACCTTTCTCCGGTTTAAACGTTCGGTAGTTGATCGTTTCGGGTTTTTTAATCTCACCACGTGACCATTCGTTGCGTACAACGTCGTCAGACGCAATTTTGATCGTTAGTTTATCAAATTGAGAATCATGAAATTCATCTTCTTGCATGAAATTTCTCCAGGGAGCTCCTATAAATTATATTTCTTCTTCTGCGCATTCGGCGCGGACATCAAGACATAAACCTTGCATCTCTTTCACTAGGACATTAAATGACTCAGGAGTTCCCGCTTTAAGCGTATTGTCACCTTTGACAATAGACTCATAAATTCGCGTTCTTCCAGATACATCATCCGACTTCACTGTGAGCATCTCTTGGAGGAGGTGGGCAGCACCATAAGCCATGAGAGCCCATACCTCCATCTCACCAAAACGCTGACCACCCATCTGAGCCTTACCACCAAGCGGCTGCTGAGTGACAAGTGAATAAGGTCCAATTGCTCTTGCGTGAATCTTATCGGCTACTAAATGAGAAAGCTTGAGCATGTAGATATACCCGACAACAACCGGGTTGTCAAAACGCTCGCCGCTACGTCCATCATAGAGATAGGATTTTCCTGTCTCAGAAAAACCTTGTTCTTTCATCATCTCCCAAATGCGATCTTCTGGAAACCCTTCAAAAACGGGACTCTTTACATAGATACCTGCTCTACGAGCCACAAGACCCAAATGCGTCTCAAGGAGCTGACCCATATTCATACGAGAGGGCACACCAAGAGGGTTAAGAATGATTTCAATTGTCTGACCATCAGGAAGATATGGCATGTCAGCAACAGGGACGATATTCGAAACAACCCCCTTGTTACCGTGACGCCCCGCCATCTTGTCACCCACCTGCAATTTACGCTTGGTAGCAACATAGACTTTTACTTGGCGGATAATGCCGGGATCAAGTTCTATATCCCCTTTGCGCATGTATTCCACTTCTGATTTGTGTTCCATATAAAGATGTTGTACAGCCGTTTCATAATCACGGAGAATTGTACGAAGCACTTCATAGGTATCATTTTGAGGGAGGATCAAATGATCAGGATTTTCAGATTCAAGCATTTCAAGCATTTCTTGAGTGATCTTATCCCCTTTCTTCATGAGAACATCCCCTGTAATGCGATGCATAATAGGCTCAGGCGCTTCTTCTCCAAGAAGAAGTGCTCCAAGTTTTTCATGAAATTGCATCAGGATATCAGATTCTTTCTCTTTAAATTCGCGATGAACATCTTTAATGCGTGTTGCTTCTTCGACAAGCTCATCGTCCGTCTTAGATAAACGGTCACGTCGACTAAAGACTTTCACATCCATGACAACACCTTCCGTTCCCGGAGGAGCAGTTAAAGAAGCATCCTTAACATCTGCTGCTTTTTCACCAAAGATTGCTCTTAATAGACGCTCTTCAGGAGAAAGTTCAGTTTCTGATTTGGGAGTAATCTTACCAACAAGAATATCGCCAGGCTTAACTTCAGCGCCAATACGAATAATTCCATCTTCACCAAGATCTGCAAGTGCTTCTTCAGAAACATTCGGAATATCTCGCGTAATCTCTTCTTTACCTAATTTGGTATCTCGGGCTGTGAGCTCAAACTCTTCAAGATATACAGAGGTATAAGCATCCTCTTTGATGAGTTTTTCCGACATAATGATCGCATCTTCATAGTTGTAACCACACCAAGGCATGAAAGCTACAAGAACATTTTTTCCAAGAGCAACCTCTCCCTTGTCTATCGCAGGGCCATCTGCAAGGGTATCTCCAGCAACCACCTCATCCCCAACATTACAAAGAGGGGTTTGGTTTATCGAAGTCCCAGCATTTGAACGCATAAACTTATTTAAAAGATAAGTCTTCTTACTCATTCTGTTTGCTTTAGAAGCAACTATGATTCTGTAGCCATCAACATACTCAACAACTCCATCTTCTTCTGCAATTACAACAGCGCCAGAGTCTCGAGCAATTCTCTTTTCAAGACCCGTTCCTACAAGAGGTGCATCTGTCTTCAACAGTGGCACTGCTTGGCGTTGCATATTAGATCCCATCAAGGCCCTGTTAGCATCATCATGCTCAAGGAATGGAATTAAACCAGTTACAACCGAAACAAGCTGCTTTGATGAAACATCCATATGAGTGACTTTGTTTGACTCAATTTTGAGTGCCTCAGTCCGATAACGAGCCCAAATAATTGGCTCTTCAAACATACTATGATCATCTAGTGCCGCTGAAGCCTGAGCAATGATACACTTCTCCTCTTGATCAGCTGTCATATACTCAATCTCTTCTGTAACAACTTCATCGCGAACAATGCGATAAGGGGTCTCAATAAACCCAAACTCGTTAATCTTAGCAAAAGAGGAAAGAGATGTAATTAAACCAATGTTTGGACCTTCAGGTGTTTCAATCGGACAAACGCGCCCGTAATGACTCGAATGAACATCTCGAACCTCAAAGCCTGCTCGTTCACGGTTTAAACCGCCGGGCCCTAAAGACGAAAGACGCCTTTTATGGGTTAACTCCGCAACAGGATTTGTTTGATCCATGAACTGAGAAAGTTGAGAACGTCCAAAAAAGTCCTTCAAGACCCCAGCAAGTCCTTTTGCCGAAACTAACTTACCTGGAGTCAAAGTATCTGAGGAGAAATCAAAAAGATTCATTCTCTCTTTAATAATTTTCTCCATCCGAGCCAGACCAATTCGGCACTGATTCTGGATCAATTCACCTACCGAACGTACACGTCGATTTCCAAGATGATCAATATCATCTATATGAACATCTTCATTTCCTTCTTTCAGCTTAATCAAATATTTCAGAGCGTCTACAAGATCTTCCTTCTTCAAGGTGACGACCTCAAGATCCTCATCAGTCGTTTCTCTTCCAATTTTTCTATTAAGCTTATAGCGACCTACACGACCAAGATTATAGCGTTTAGGATCAAAGAAAAGTCTCATAATCGTCGAACGAGCATTTGAAAGCGTTGCAGGTTCGCCAGGACGAATTTTTCGGTAAAAATCTTTCAACGCAGATTCATATGAATCAGTCGGATCTTTTGCTAGCATCTTGATGATAGGACTTGTTTCGTCCGCGTCTTCAGCAATTCGGACAGCTTTAATTCCTGCATCAAACATCCGCTTAAGCATCGCAGTTGTGAGTTTTTCAGATGCTTTACCAAAAATCACCCCTGTGTCTTCGTCAAGAATATCTTCAGCAAGAATTTTACCAACAAGCTTAGGAAAATCCTTATCTGATTTAATCTTCACACGATAGGTGTTAAAAAACTCTTCAATAATATCAGAATCAGAGGAATATCCCAAAGTACGGATAAAGGACGTCGCAAGAACTTTTCTGCGTCTCTTTTTCCGGTCAACATAGATATAGATAAGGTCATTAATATCAAAAGAGGCTTCAAGCCAACTTCCTCGATAAGGAATAATACGGAAAGAATACAAAATGTTTCCTTTCGCATGTTTAGCCTGTTCAAAAGAGACCCCAGGTGAGCGGTGAAGTTGGGAAACAATCACTCGTTCAGCACCATTAATAATAAACGTCCCTTGGTTAGTCATAACAGGAATTGTTCCCATGTAGACTTCTTCTTCTTTGATCCCAGTTTCATCGGTGAGTCGAAACTTCACTTTCAATGTGACATTGTAAGTGATTCCACGTCTAATACATTCTTCTGGAGAGTATTTAGGGACGCCCAAGTTATACAAAAGATACTCCAGAACAGTTTTCTCATCATAAGACTTGATAGGGAAAATCTCTCTAAAAACTTCCTCTAGTCCCATGTTTTCACGTTCATGGGGCAGTTTATCTTCTTGGAAAAACTGACGGAAAGATTTAACCTGAATTTCAATTAAGTTTGGAAGATCGATAATTTCTTCTCGGCTTCTAAAACTCACCCTTTCTGGGGGTCTTTTTAGCATGCAAATGCCTCCGTGAAATGGTTGATTCTTTAACTCGCTTTTGAGTCTTTATACTTTAAATTTTTTATAGATGCGCAAAAGCAGAAACCTCAAATGAGATTTCTGCTTGCAGCCTAATTGCCTAATTTAGCAGCTCTTAGACACCTTTAAGTGCAACCTTCGCACCTGTGTCAGTAAGCTTCTTCTTAATCTCTTCAGCTTCAGCCTTAGGAACACTATCCTTCACTACCTTAGGAGATCCTTCAACGAGTTCCTTCGCTTCTTTCAGACCAAGTCCTGTAACTTCTCTAACAATCTTAATAACTGCAATCTTCTTGTCAACAGGGAATTCTTCAAGCATGATTTGGAAGTCTGTCGCTTCATCTTCAACAGCGCTATCTCCAGCAGGAGGAGCAGCCATCATAACAGGTCCACCTGTCGCAGCTTTAACATCCCACTTGTCTTCGAGGGCTTTTTTAAGTTTAGAAATATCTAGAACAGTAAGTTCGCTTAGCGTATCTACTAATTTTTCAATGTTTGCTTCTTGTGTGGGCACGGTTATTTTCCCCTTTGCGTTATTGTTTTGATTCTTCGTTTTGAACCTTTTGGTCCATACAGCTAACGACACCTGACATGGTAGCTTCCATAGCAGAAACCACACCTGACATAGGTGCTTCAAGAACTCCTAAGAACTGAGCTCTCATTTCTTCTTGACTTGGGAGCTTGGAGATCTCTTTAAGATCTTCAGGAGAGCACATCTTGCCTTCAAAAAGGCCGCCAAGTACATCGAGAAGCTTGTCGTTTTTATTCTTAAAATCATAGACTGCTTTTGTCGTAGCAATGGTATCTTCTCCGGAGTAGACGATACCAATATGTCCCGAAAGCATCTCTTTGTTGATAGCAAGACCTGCCTCTTCCGCAGCCTTTAAAAATACTCGCTTTTTAACGACACAAAAGAGCCCTCCACTATCAACAACAGAGGTCCTGAAATCCGAAGTTGTATTCGGATTCATCCCCAAATAGCTCGTAAGAACAAATGAGGCTGATTCGCTCAGTTTTTCCTTAATCTCATCTAAGAGAAATTGCTTTTCTTTTCTCATACTTTTCTATATTCCTAACTAAGAGAGAGTGAATTTAATTCGATCTTCAGCCCAGCGCCCATCGTCGATGAAACAAATAGAGAGCGCATAAAGTTCCCCTTGGCAGTTGGAGGCTTCATTTTTGAAATAGCGTCAATTAAGGACTCAATATTTTCTACAATTTGTTCCTTGGAGAACGAGAGTTTACCAACGAAATTGTTAATCACACCGTTCTTGTCAACCTTGAATTCAATTTTACCTTTCTTCAAGTCTTCTACAGCTTTCTTAACATCAGTAGTTACTGTTCCAGCCTTGGGAGCAGGCATTAAGCCACGAGGACCCAAAATTTTTCCTAATTTCCCAACTTCGCGCATCATATCAGGAGTTGCGATGACAGCATCAAAGTTTATCCATCCACCCTTAATTTTGTCAATCAGTTCCTTATCTCCAGCCTCATCAGCTCCAGCATCTAAGGCTTCCTTAGCCTTATCACCTTTAGCCAAGACAACGACTCGGATTGTTTTACCAGTTCCATGTGGTAGGAAAACCGTACTTCTAACTTGTTGGTCGGACTTCTTAGGGTCAACCCCAAGACGAAGAGCGACTTCTATCGATTCATCAAATTTTGCAACAGGAGATGTTTTAAGAACCTCGACAGCTTCGCCCAGTCCGTAATTTTTGTCTCTATCAACAAGCTTTTGAATTTCTTTGTATCGTTTACTTCTGTGTGCCATGTCAATTAACCTTCTATGATATCCACTCCCATGGATCTAGCGGTCCCTTCAACAATGCGGCCAGCGGCTTCATCGGATCGGACCCTTAAATCAGGGCGTTTTTTATCTACAATTTTTTTCACTTGTTCTTTTGTAAGTTTCCCTATTTTATCACGGTTAGGAACTCCCGATCCCTTCTCAATCCCTATTTCTTTAAGGATCATTCTCGCAACAGGAGGTTGCTTTGTAATAAACGTGAAGCTTTTGTCAGAAAAGACAGAAATTTCAACGGGTAGAATTTCTCCAGCCTTATCTTGAGTCTTCGCATTAAATTCTTTACAGAAAGCCATGATATTCACCCCTGCAGAACCAAGCGCTGGGCCAATTGGTGGCGCTGGACTTGCTTTTCCTGCTGGAATTTGTAATTTGATCTTTTTTTTAAATTTTTTAGCCATTTCGCTTCCTTATTCAACTCCTACGTCTTCTGTCACTTCTTCTACTTGCCAAAACTCTAAGTCATCCACCCGAGTATCCCGGCCAAAAATCGAGACCATTGCGCTTAATCTTCCCTTCTCGTGATTAACTTCTATGACTGTTCCGATGAAGTTCACGAAAACACCGTCAATAATTTTTACATTTTCTCCCGCCTGCAATTTGTGCTTGTAGGCCACTTCACCTTTTCGAGATTGGAGATCCTGAAGAATCTCCCCTACTTCGGATGTCGACAAAGGAACGGGTTTTCCTCCACCAAGAAAGTCAATAACACCGTTTGTCTCTTTAACATACATCCATGAATCATCAGTGAGAATCATCTTAACCAAAGCATACCCAGGCCAAAGACGCTTTTCACTAATCTTCTGTTCACCACGTTTCACTTCAGCTACATTTTCTGTCGGAACAACAATCTCCTGAACGATATCAATCATTCCAGCCGCTAAGCGACTTTCCTCAAGGCTTTTCTTTACCTTTTTCTCTTGTCCTGACATGACTTGAATGACAAACCACTGACCTTCCATATCTAATTTAAGCTCCTATTAATCGCACTAGGTTGCCTATTCCGTTCAGAACAAGGCGAATCAACAAATCAACCAAATAGATCCCAAGACCCAGAAAAAAGATAGCTCCAATAACAATCTTCCCACATGTGCGAAGCTCGTCTTTAGTCGTCCAGGAGACTTTTTTCATTTCCTCTTTCATATTATAGAGGAAATCCGTCTTTTTGGCTTTCTTTTTCGCCATGCTTAGTGCTGCTACTTTCTGTGAGACCGACATATCTGGTTTTTTTTTCATTGATTTTAATCTAATTTCTATCCGAGTGCGGAGGGATTCGAACCCCCGACCGTCGACTTTGGAGATCGATGCTCTACCAACTGAGCTACACACCCAAATGACTCTTCCTTTATGAAAGAGCCTTAAGGGAACTCATTAGAGCTCCCTTATAAATCCACCTTTCGGCTACTGAATGATTTTCGAAACAGTTCCAGCACCGATAGTTCGGCCTCCTTCACGAATCGCAAATCTCATTCCTTCTTCCATTGCAACAGGGCTAATTAACTCACCAGTTATTTCTACGTTATCACCAGGCATGACCATTTCAGTGCCCTCAGGCAGAGTGACTGTTCCGGTTACGTCAGTGGTGCGGATGTAAAACTGAGGTCGATATCCAGTAAAGAATGGCTTGTGTCGTCCACCTTCTTCTTTTTTAAGGATATAAACCGTCCCTTGAAACTTAATGTGAGGTTTACAGGTCCCAGGAGCTGCAAGTACCATTCCACGCTCAATGTCGTTCTTGTCTACTCCACGAAGAAGAACACCAACGTTCTCTCCTGCACGAGCTTCATCAAGGAGCTTATTGAACATTTCTAGACCTGTAGCAACGCTCTCACGAGTGTCCCGAAGACCAACGATTTGAATCTTATCGTTAATTTTAATAATTCCTTTTTCTACACGTCCAGTGGCAACAGTTCCTCGTCCAGAAATCGAGAAAACATCCTCAACTGGCATTAGGAATGGTTTGTCAACTTCACGTTCAGGAGTTGGGATTTTTTCATCAACAGCCTTCATCAGGTCATCGATCTTAGTTTCCCATTCAGCTTCTCCCTCAAGGGCTTTTAATGCAGAACCGCGGATGATAGGGCAGTCTTTGTATCCCTGCGCCTCAAGCATCTCGGAAATCTCCATTTCTACGAGGTCAACGAGTTCTTCGTCACCTGCACCAATCTGGTCCATTTTGTTTAAAAATACAACGATAGAAGGCACCCCTACCTGACGAGCAAGAAGAACGTGCTCTTTCGTTTGAGGCATCGGCCCATCAGTTGCACCTACAACAAGAATAGCTCCATCCATTTGGGCAGCACCTGTAACCATGTTCTTGACATAGTCGGCGTGTCCCGGACAATCTACGTGTGCGTAGTGCCTGTTTTCTGTTTCGTATTCAACGTGACTTGAATTAATAGTAATCCCACGTGCTTTTTCTTCAGGGCTATTATCGATAGAAGCGTAATCACGGAATTTTGCACCACCTTTCTTAGCAAGATAGTTTGTAATTGCTGCGGTTAGTGTTGTCTTCCCGTGATCGACGTGTCCAATAGTCCCGATATTAACGTGGGGCTTATTCCTTTGAAATGTTTCCTTAGCCATCGTAGTTATCCTCCGCTTAGGGTCGAGTCAGTTTCTATATTCTTTTGTGATGCCCAGAATAGGAATTGAACCTACGACCTTTTGCTTACCATGCAAATGCTCTACCCCTGAGCTATCTGGGCGCTTTCAACGTAAAGGTTAGCGCCTTTTCTCTTAAATAAAAGAGATGTGAAATGGCACACACGTTTACAGTTCTCAAGCGAATGCATTAAAGCTTAGCTATCAACTAAAAAAAAAGCAACACCAATTTATATAAGAAGGTAAAATTTCTTCTAGATTCTCTACCAAACACAGGAAAATTTTCATAAAAATTGATACCATCAAAACGACACCCCCAAATCACTTTACGTCGCTACTTACATCCACTTTGATTACTTTAGTTACCTTAAAAAGATCGAAAATGAGAGAGCAGTAAGAATGATGGAATGCAAAAGACTCTTTAATATGAGATGAAAGGGATCTGAAAATTGAATATTACCCCTGATTGTATGCAGGGGTAGTAAGAGATCTTCTATGAGAAAAAAGGGGAGGTGATTGTTAAATTATCTTTGACGATAAATAATTCTTGCTTTCGAAAGATCATAAGGTGACATTTCCACCTTAACTGTATCCCCCACAAAAACTCGGATATTTCGCATTCTCATTTTTCCACAAAGATGAGCTAGGACGGTCATTCCATTTTCTAAGCTAACTCTAAATGTCATATTAGGGAGGAGCTCTTCGACCTTCCCTTCAATCTTAATCGTATCTTCTTTAGGCATATCTTCTCTTATTCAATATCAGTAAAAAATTGTCAACACATCCCAACATGGAGTGGGAACAGGCAGATTCTAATAGAGACAGCAATTATTCCAAAGTAAAAAATTTATTATATGTAAAAAGAATTCATCATTAAAGATATTTATATATATTAATTATTTAATAATATAGTTTTATATAATTTTATGTTATAATATACCTATTAATAGTATGAAATTAATAAGGATTGGTGTGGAACAGCTACCAGTAAGCACAACAAATATTCATAGGCCTGAGATAAGCTCATTCCAAGCTGATACACCTCGAAATCGATACGAATACTTAAACATTTCTGAATTAAATACTTTTGAAAGATCTAATGCTAAAAATTACAAGATCAAAGCATATGTAGCGCTAGCGATTGGTTTAGCCACCTTTGCAGGTACCATAGTGGCTGTAGCTATCCTTATTTCTAATCCGATTACTGCAACTATCGCTTCTATATCAATATTTATCTTCGGAGCGGGAACCTATAAAACCATTGTTAAAAACAAAATTTTTTCTTACTACAAAGATCTTCAAAATCAAGCTGAAGCAAAAGCCAAAACCTATGAAGGATATGCAACATCGACCAAAAAGCTTAAAACAAAGCTTCAAGAAAAGCCTGGAACTTCTAAATGGTCTCAAAGAGAGTGGAATCTTGCAGGAATGGCCTCATACTGGAGCCAGCAAATAAAAGTGGCAAATACTCAGATCGATGATCTAGATGCTAGTATTGGAAAGTTGCATGAAATCCTTAACAGTAGCCCGATCGCTCTTAAGCCCGAGGACCGAAAAAAGCTACAAGATGAGCTTACTAAGAAACGCTGGGTTCAACACAACCTTAGAGAAGGGACTCGGATTAACGCTAAAGTAAATGCGGCTTTCTTCACCTATTTACTGCAAAATCCCCATGAGGCAAGAGAAAGGGGTGCATTCTTTACTGTTCACCCGATTTCGCTGCTAGACTCGGATTCCCATGAAATAGATAATCTCCATAGACTGCAGCAAGGGCGTTCTCTAGTTAAAGAAAGAGCTTACCTGACCATCAACTCGAATCCCAATATAAAATTTTATAGGGGTGATCTCCGAAATATGAAAGTCTCTGACCTTAGTCGCGCAATTTTTGAGAGACAAAAAGCAGCATAAGTTATAAAATCCCTGGCAACAAATTTTTGAATGTGTGCCATGGAATTCCAAAGCTGTCTTGAAAAACAACGCAAATTTCTAGAGACTTTTTCTGCATTACCCACTCAGGAAGAAAAGTACCATCATGTGATTGGATTGGGACGTGCTGCTACACCAATGTCTCTTGAGAATCAAATCGAAAATCACCTTGTTCAAGGTTGTCAAAGTCTTCTTTATTTGAAAGTTGCATGTAAAAACAAAAAGCTCCTCATTTACACCCACTCTGACGCTCTAATTTCTGCAGGGTTAGCCTCTATTTTGACACAAGTCTACACTGCAGAACCTCCAGAATCTGTATTCAAGTGCCCCCCAACATTTATTAAGGAAATGGGGCTTCTAAGCGCTCTCTCCCCCTCCCGAGCCAATGGGTTAAATAGCCTTTACCAAAAACTGCAAAAAGAGTCTCTTAGATGGCTACCTTAAATCCCATCCTTTCTTGGGATCAAGAAACCCTAAAAATTTTGGTCAAAGACAGTAAAGAGCAGAAAAATTTCTACGAGGCCCTTTCTCTAGCAGCTCATGCTGGACTTATTATTTTTGGGATTGGAGCGCTTACAACGTTTGGAATGACAAATCCAAGTTATTTTTCAATCACTGGGTCTCTTCTGATCGTTGGGTATGGCCCAGCCTGTGAAGTTTCAGTCGAAGCTCTTAAATCACTCGCAGATTCTGCAGCTGATCAATGCAGAAAGTATGAAGCGATTTATCAAAACCTTGATGCGGAACTTGATGACGCCCCTGAGCTTTCAAATAGTAGAATTCTTATTGCTCAGTGGCATGCCCTTTCTCCTATAGAAGTTAATGCCTTTGATCTTCCCGAACAACTTTTAACACCAGAAGAGGGGAGCGAGGCATTTACAAGGTTTGCCAAGTTCCAAAATGATCAAATGGAGAATATACGAAGAAAAATTTTTAGAGCTTATCTTATCCATGTAAATGTCAACAAAAATGACCGAAGAAAGATTTCTGAGTTCGGAGAGTTCCACAATTGGAGCACAGAGCATCTGTATAGCAATATTCCTTATGCAGTCTTCAGAAATATATTGAATACAAGCATAGAGCAAGCAACTCCAGAAAACTTAGTACAACCGATTTTCACCCAAGAGTAACAAGTTCTTCTTGTGGGGGAAGCGTTACTTCTATCTTCCCGTCTTCGTGAATAAATATATTATATTCTAAACGAACACCAAACTCCCCCGGAAGATAGATTCCTGGCTCATTAGAAAAGCAGGTTCGAGGGATTAGAGGCCGATTGTCCTCTGTTTCTCGATTGTCAAGATTGGCTCCGGGTCCATGATTCTCTGTATGAATGTTATGACCGGTCCGGTGGGTAAAACAATCTCCATACCCCTCTTTTTCAATAATACTACGCACTTTTACATCAACCTCAGACCCCTTAATCTCCTTTTCCTTTGCATATCTTTCGATGATAAGGTCGGTCCCTGCTCTTTGAGCTTTCCTTACAATACCGAAAATCTCTTGATGCCTTTGAGTGGGCTGTTTAGAAGCTACTCCTACGCGGGTAATATCCGCAAATACGGCGTCTTTTTTATTTTTTTTGCACCATAGATCAATCAAGATGAAATCCTCTTGATGAATCGCTGTACTTTTCTCTTTTGTAGGGCAATAGTGAGGATCAGCAGCATTTCCATTCACTGCGCAAATGGGAACCCCTTCTGTCAAACAGTGATTTTTTTCAAACTCCCCTAATATGAATTGCTGAACTTGATACTCATCGATGAATTCTCCCTTATCCAGATGGTTTTTAATGAGTTGCCAAGTATCTGCCACTGTATTTTCAAGAATCTCTGCTGCCTCCTTGTGGAGATTGTACTGCTCATCACTCCATATACAGGTAAAGGACTGCAAGAAAGGCGCAGAACTGACGACTTTAGGACCAAATTCTCTGATCAAATCAATGAGTCCCCCATCAACTAACGACACAGTAGGAATGGCTTGATTAGGAGAATATTCCATGGCAATTTTTTCCTGTCCATGGAGTAGTTCTTCTAAGTGGTGGTGCATTTCTTCCCATGAAGCATAAAGGGCTTTTTCACCGGGTAAATGGTCTAAGTTGTGGGCCTCAATCTTATGAACGAGCTTTTTAGGAGCTCCTTCATAGGGAACCCAATAAAAACACCGACGAGTCATGAGCATCTCTTTCGGCACTTTCATTACCTCCAGAGCAAGTGGATTCTTTCCATGAAAATCATAAAGTAACCATCCATTAATATTGTAAAACTGAAGTTGTTTCTGAATTTCTTTGATGTTCATGAATTTACCTGCAAATTAATGGTACACGCATTGAATGAGTGAGGAAGCTGCCACTACCTTTAATATTTGATACGGCTGCTCCATCTGCTGTATTAGAAAGGGTATCGAACTCTTATCACCTATATAGCCCAGAGCACCTAAAATGTTAACCTTCATTTCACGATCAACAGAAAAATATGCTTCCTGAAGTACTTTTACCGCTTTGGATTCCCTCCCTGAAAGAGCTAAAACAAGTGCTGCCTGCACCCGAACATTTTCATCTTCTTCGTAAAGTAAAGCGCGGAGAATTTCGATCGCCTCTTCTCTTCCTTCTTTAAGAAGAGTATTCGATGCAGCATAAGTAACCCCAAGAGCATGTTCTGTCAAAAATCTTTTAACTGCATCCTCGGCTTTTGGATGTTTTAATGTGGTAAGCATTCCTAATATTTCTAGGCGTGTGAGGTGATTCACCATTGTTGGATATTGAGGGACCTGAGGAACGTGACAAATTTTTGAAGGTGCTAAGACTTGGAATAAGGGAGATTGTGTTCCATCCCACATCAGTTTTCCTCTTTGAAGCATTAAGAATGTATAGAGAGTGTCAGAAAGCCTCTCTGGGTTTCCTCCTTGGCCAATCCCACCTAATGCTAAGTTTGCCTTCACAAAAGGATCTGGGGTGATTTTTAAGACTTGGTGAGAAAGGTTCACTCCAACAGGCCCCAGTCTTCCCAAAACAAAGGCAGCCAATCGCCTAGAAGATTCATCGGTTGCATAGACCCACTGACGAATAACTTGCAACGACGTCTTGGGGGCAAACTGGGAAACAACCCAAGCTGCAGTCAGAGCAACTGGAGGGTGGAAATCCTCAGTCATATCAATCATTTTCGCCAAAGTTGCAGGTCCTAAGTTATTGATACCCATAAAATAAAGAGTTGTTAAAGCAGCCATTCGAACATCCGAAGTGGGATCTTCTAAAAGAAGCTCGATCATTGAAGCCTTTTGACAAAGATCAAGGTGCGATACAACTTGACAAGCTAAATGACGCAACCCTGCCCGTTTTGAGTGAATCAATTTTAGTAGTTCTTCGTCATCAATGTCTTCATAAATATTGACAAGAGAAGTAATTGCGGCTCCTTTTTCCTCTGCTGTTGTTCGGGACTTAGCAATAAGATTTTTTAAAGGCTCTTTGATCTCTTTTACTTCCATGGCACCAAGTGCTTTAATCACCTCTAACCGAACAAACCAAGTCTTTTCCTGGACAAGGAGTCTCGTGAGCTCTTCGATTAGAGAAACATCGCGATAGTGCGGCGATAGCTGCGCAGCCATAGATCGGAGTAATGCATTGGAAGAACTTAACTGATTGCGAAGCATTTTTACAGCGCGGACATCATCAGTGTAATATGCACTCATAAGAGATGCAATATTGACAACAAACTGAGGAGAGTTTTCAGAGCGCGCTAAGACTCCCCAAGCCAAAGCTTCAATAAGATCGAAATTCTCTTCTTCTTTAATTCCAAGATGCTTCCATCCCATAATTGCTTCATCATTTTTTCCATTTTCTGCAAGAGTGCGCACATAAATTCTCTTCAACCCATCAGAATCAGGATGTTTTTGAACAGCTTTCTCACAAGTGCGGAGGGCAGAATAATAATCATGAATTAAAAGATGCGAATGGATCCTTTTAATTACTTCTGTTTCCGTCGCACAAATAGAGGATAGTAGAAGCAGAAATACAATAAATCTCATAGTGTCATGCCATTGGGCCGAGCGACTTTCCACCAATTAAGTGGAAATGAAGATGGAAAACCGATTGCCCTGCTTTTGTTCCAATATTTGTCAGCAATCGGTAATTGTCTGCAACCCCAAATTTCTCAGCAAGGGATTGAGCAACGTCTATAATTTCACTCATCACATTGAGGTCCTTTTTTGGAATTCCCTGAAGCGATGTATATTCTTTTTTAGGAATTAAAAGAAGGTGCACAGGTGCTTTTGGGCTAGTATCCTTTATGACAAGAAGTGTATCGCTTTCAAAGACTTTAGAAGAAGGAATGTCTCCCTTAATAATCTTTCCAAAAATTGTACTCAGTGCATTTTCCTCTGAATATATTCTAGAGCTTTCTTAGCATCTCCCTTAGTCTCCCAAATTGAGATAAACCTTCCCTTATGGCAAAATACTGCGCCTGGAATTCCTGACTTGCTCTTAAGTTCTTCGTTGATTAGTCCCGCCCATTCTTTTGGCATGGGGACCCTTACCTGCATGCGCTTATCATAAGAGGGAGGAATTCCTCGAAGTTTCCATTGGCCTCCTGCAGGCATAATAATAAATTGTGCTACATGTGTATTGCCCCCTAGATCAAAGAAGGATTCAATCCAAGGCATAGCTTCATTAAAATACATCACTTTTTGCCGTTTATCCATCTCAGACTTAATCTTTCCTCGACACTCTTGAATGTATTCATATCTTGCAACTAATCGAGTTAAGTGCCCCAAACAAAAATCGAGAGCTTGGAAAAAAGCCCCCTGAAAAATCTTTTTATCCGCATCATATCGAACGGGGACAAAATTGGCGACCACAGAAGAAAAGGAGCAATGGCCCATCATTGGCGCAGCTTTCCCATTGTCGATCGCATCCACCCCCATTACAAGAGAGCCACTGATATATTGGTATAGTTTAGCATCAAGGATTTTCTGATCCTTCAGATATTTAAGGATCATTCCAGCACTACTAAAGCTTCCGTTATAATTAGATTGATGGTGATCAAAACGCTTGATAGATGGGTCATATATTCCACCAACATCACAAACATATTCACACCTAGCGAGTAATTTTTGATCTCGTGTACGGACAATACCTTCCATATCAATGAGATCGAATAGGAGCAAAAGAGCGCATGCTGTCACCTCATCTGCGTGAAAGCTACCATCATGAGTACCAAGTGTGCGACGCTGTATCTCTGTATTTCCCATAAACCGACTAATCGTACTCCTTAAAAATTAATTGCTCAAGAAGAAAGATTTCCCTATAGAGAAACTATGAGAGCACCCTTATCATTTTTGAATCATGACCTAGTCACCCCTGATGGAAAAATCATCTCGATATCTCCTATTAACCAAAAACGAATAGAAGTAAAGGTGCAAATAGAAAACATTTCCCCTTCGTTTTTAGGGTTTGACATTGATCAAGAGCGAATCTTGTTTAATCTAAAAAGCACCCTTGCTCAACTTGGGGTAAACGCCATCCTAAAAGAAATAGACCTCTCAAAAATCAAGAGAAGCGGCACGGTTCTTGTTGAACTTTTTGCCCTCTCTAATGAGGGGGAAACCATTCTCTCTTATCTTCAAGAAGAAATCTATATTGGCAAGCTATTTGCTGCCGATGAGCGAAGAAGAGTCCGTGAACCGATCTATCTGTCGCGAATGTTTGGGCGCAGCGATCGCGCAGGTAAGCCTCTTCTTTCTCTTGGAGAACAAGATGGAAAATCCAATTGGACTTTAGAACAAATTGATGGAAGAATGATCGCATTTCTTCCCCTCAAGAAAGGTATTCAAACCTACAAAAGCCAAGTAAATGGGCTAATACCTATTCTTGTTGAAGCTTTAAAACACCCTGATATTAAGGTGAGAGAACTCATCCATCTTACCCAAAGATGGGAAGAAAAAAGACGCATCGTAAATGGAGGACTCCTTCTTGTAAACACCCTTCCCCTTCACATCCGAACAGTATTTGGCCATGTTGTTAATGACCTCCTTCCTAAAGGAGTCCAACACACAGCTGCATCCATTCTTCAGCCTGACACCTTTGCCTCCGGAAATATTTATGAACTCTATGGGAAGAATTCTGAAGAAATCACACGAATTCCTCTTGAATTTTATACTCTCGACCCCTATCGAGAACATGTCTTTTTTTCGGATAGAGACCAACTTCAAACCTCAATTGAAGATCCTAAAATTCTCTTTAAAGCATTCGAGACAGCTCCAAATCCAACCCACCACAAATGCGCTACCTTTGTTGTAAAGGGAGATCAACTTCACAATCTAAAACCCAATGATTGGATTCAAACCGAATCAACGCACAAAGAATTTCCCGGATTTTTTCACCCAACTGAGCAATCAGAAAAAGTCGAAAAATATATGCATGCCCAACCTTCCTATCCCTATCTAGAAGCGATCGAAAAAGGAATGATTACAAGCCAAGGAATTCTTCTTAGTCGGTTTTTTCCTTCACCAATTATGAAACGCATGCTCCTCAGTGAGCAGGTCTATGACTGTTTGAAAGGAATCTACTTCGAACAACCCTCACGTTCGCATGGGGAATACTTTTCCCATGAAGATCGCTCCCTACTCCTCGATTTAGCAAAATTTGGAGTGTCTATCTACTGGTTGGACCGACGATGCAATGAGATCCTCCGCTATGTTCCTAAACCTGGTAAGGATTCTGGGCTGTTTGTCCCTCTTTCTAAAGTAGAAACTTTCATTGCAGCTACCATGGTTGGTATCTACGGCTCAAATCTAAAGGAAGGGGGGTTCGAACCCCTCATCCAAGATCTGCTCAAAGGACTTCTTCAAATGAAGGAATGTTGTAGTCACCGGCTTCTCAATCCAGAGACTCCCCTAGCTCTTGTCACCGGAGGAGGTCCAGGAGTGATGAGCGTTGGAAACCGCGTTGCCAAAGACCTTGGCATTCTTTCATGTGCAAATATTCTCGACTTTCGTACAAACAAAAATCAAATCGTTAATGAGCAGGAGCAAAACCCCTTCATCGAAGCAAAAATGACCTATCGCCTAGACCGATTAGTAGAAAGGCAAGCCGAGTTTCATCTTGATTTTCCTATCTTTCTTACAGGAGGAATTGGAACTGACTTTGAGTACGCCATTGAGGAAACTCGCCGAAAGATTGGGGTTAAATCCCCTAGCCCCATCCTCCTTGTGGGTTCACCAAAGTATTGGAAACACAAAATCACTACACGCTTCAAATGCAACATAAATGCCGGAACAATCGCCGGCTCTGAATGGGTGAGCAATTGCTTCTTCTGTATTCAGAATGCTAAGCAGGGATTAAAAGTTTACGAGAATTTCTTCACAGGGAAACTCTCAATTGGACCTCAAGGCCCCATTTACCCAGAAGGATTTAAAGTTGTTGACTACGAGAGTGATCACTTTAAAGATAGATAAACACGCATTCTGATACTCGGCAAAGATTGGTAGTATTTTGGCAAAATCCTTCTAATTGTCAGTATAAAATATACAGTCCTTCAGATGCTTGTCTTTGTGATAGAGTCGTTTAACCGTTTAAATATTACGACCGCCAATAACCTAGGCAATATTGCTCCTATGACGATATTATCTAGTTGACTACCTATTGTATTTTTTTTTGATGTCATTGAGGGCCTTCTCAATTTTTTTCCGCAGATTTGGATGAATACGATCAATAAAAAGAACCCCGTTAATGTGGTCATTTTCATGCATAATATTTCGAGCGCGCCACCCTGTTGTCGTTTCTGTAAAGATGTTCCCTTCTAAGTCCATAGCCTCGACTTCTATAGAAAATGGTCGAGTCACTTTTTCGTAAACTCCTGGTATAGAAAGGCATCCCTCACCATGCGTATCCACCTTAGAGGAGGGACTGGAAAGCTTGGGATTAATGTAAATCTTAGGAGAGCAAAGAACCGGCCAGCCCTCATTATCAGCTCCATTCTTGTAGCGTGAAACAAACATTCTGACAGGGTAGCCAATTTGAGGGGCCGCAAGTCCTGCCCCATCTTTATCAATGACGGTATTTATAAGGTCTTGTGCAATCTGCTTAATCTCATCAGTAATTTCAGTTACCTCATCGCATTTTTTGCGAAGACCTGAATCACCATAGTAGACAAGATTCTTGATCATAGTCCCCCGCTGACCTCTTCAATGTTAACACCTAGTGGAGCTTTTTTAGCACGACCAATCGACGAGGTCCAAAGAGAAAGCAGCAAGCAAACAATGAGAAAAATTCCGGCAAGGTATGCAGTGAACTTTTTTAAGACATCTGCAGTCGAGGTTCCAAATAGTGAATCTCCTGCATCTCCTCCAAAAGAAGCTCCTAATCCAAGGCTCTTACTCTCTTGAATCAAGATCACAAAACAAAGGAGGGCACAAAGGCCAATAAATAAGAATAGCATAACGTAAAAAAATGCGATCATGATGACAGTTCCTTTCCATATTCAATAATTTGTCCAAATGCCTTCACCTCTAGAGAGGCTCCACCTATAAGGGCCCCATCGATATCCTCTTGACTAAGAAGAATTGCAGCGTTTTCAGGCTTCACCGACCCTCCATAGAGAACGGGTAAGCGCTCGCCAATTTCTTCTCCCCATGTCTCCTTAATATAGGAGCGAATGAGATGATGGGTTTCTTGCGCAATCTGAGGGGTTGCTGTCTTTCCCGTTCCAATCGCCCATACAGGTTCGTAAGCAATAATAAGATTTTCTAGCTCTTTTTTAGAAAAACCTTTTAAAGCTGTGATAAGCTGACGGGTTAGAACGGAGTGAGTTATCTCCTTGTCCCTTTCCTCTTGGGTTTCCCCAATACAAAGAACAGGAAGAAGTTTCTCCTCAGTCGCCCACTTCACCTTTCGGTGGATTATTTCGTCATTTTCGTGAAAATAGGCCCGTCTTTCCGAATGGCCTATCAATACAAATGTGGCTCCGGTTTCCTTAAGCATCGCAGATGAAATCTCTCCGGTATAGGCCCCCTTCGGATACTCACTCATGTTTTGAGCACCTATATTGAGATAAGTCTGTTTGGCGGTTTTTACAGCAGCTTCAATGGAGGTAAAGGGAGGAGTTATTCCAATAAAACAAGTAGTCTCTCCAATATGAGGAAGAAGTTCTTCTACGAACGCTACTGTTTCAGCAGACGTCATATGCATCTTCCAATTTCCAATAATAAACTGTTGTCTCATCAGCAATCCGATTGTAATTTCTCCCCAGGATAACACCTTTTTATAAAAAACTCTAGCTTGAATTTTGCTTTGAGATGATTTATACCAGTTATCTCGACTTTGTACATTTTTTGACTCCATCTTCCCAATGCTCCTAGGAAAATATAAGAAGTCTTCTAGACAAAAAATGTACAAAGTTGAGGATACAGGAAAAGGAATTCTATGAAAATATTCTCAGTAACTGAGCTCACTCTAGAAATCAAGAAACAACTGGAGCCCCAATTTACCCATATTCAAGTCAATGGAGAGGTCACCAATATCCGGGCTCAATCGTCTGGTCACTTATATTTTAGTTTAAAAGATCAAGGATCTCAAATATCTGCTGTCCTTTTTAAAGGAAATGCACGCAGTATTTCCCGCCTGCCTAAGGCTGGGGATCAGGTCGTTGTCCGTGGGGAGTTGAGCCTTTATGCTCCTAGAGGAAGCTATCAAATTATTGTTCGAGAGCTAGAGCATGCAGGAGTAGGAGAGCTCCTCATGAAACTCCACCAGTTAAAAGAGGAACTTAAGTCGAGAGGATGGCTTAGCCCAGACCATAAAAAATCTCTCCCCAAGTATCCCAAAATAATTGGCGTGGTGACGAGTCCCACAGGATCAATCATTCAAGATATTATTCACGTGTTAAAGCGGCGCTTCCCCCATTTTCACCTCATATTAAATCCTGTTCGTGTCCAAGGAAAAGAGGCTGCTGAAGAAATTGCCTCTGCAATCAAAACTTTTAATACCCATCAGATGGTCGACGTGATAATTGTAGGTCGTGGTGGTGGGAGCCTAGAAGATCTCTGGCCCTTTAACGAAGAATGCGTTGCTGAAGCGATTTTTTATTCAAAAATCCCTATCATCTCTGCTGTTGGGCATGAAACCGATGTAACTCTCGCTGATTGCGTTGCCGATGTCCGGGCTCCCACTCCATCAGCTGCAGCAGAAATTTCAGTAAAAGAACAAACAACGCAAAATGCATTCCTCATGCAAATGCAGGAAAGGGTCGATCATATTTTGAAGGAAAAAATGCGACATGGGTCTGCCTTAATTCAAGGAGCGGCTCGCCATCCCCTTTTAGCGTCTCCTTTTGCCATCCTCTCTGAGCATTACCAACGAATAGACGATTTTTCAACACAACTTGACACTTCTTTCCGTCATAAATTGAGCCACTTAGGGCTCCAATTAATTGCTTTTAAGAGGGAACTTCAAGGGAAGCGTCCCCGAGGAGAAATCGTGCAGCTCCGCCAAAAACTTCGAAGTTATGCCGATGGGATTTATGTTGCCATGACACATTTATTGAAACGAAAAAAAGAACACCTAAAGCAACTTTCTACCCATATCAATGCTGTCAATCCTGAATCTATCCTAAAAAAAGGTTACTGCATCCCCTTTGCGGAAAAAGAGAATTCAGTTATGATGTCATCACGTGTAGCCATTCCCGGTTTGGGATTACGTCTACGCTTTCATGATGGAACTATCCGAGCACGCGCCCTGGAGGCCGATGGAAACTAAACAAAATACAAGCTTCTCTTTTGAACAGGCCTATACTCGACTTGAAGGGATCTTAAGTGAGCTCAATAGTGGTGAGACTCCTCTTGAAGAGTCTTTAAAACTCTACGAGGAAGCAAACAAGTTGATTACTCTTTGCTCATCAAAGCTCAATCAAGCTGAGCAAAAAATTGAAACCCTAATCAAAACCAGAGATGCTCAACCTCAAACAGTCCCATTTAACCCTGAATCCGAAAAGGTTCTCGACACTGCCCATGACACCTACTCTTGATTCACTAATGCACCCTCAAGACCTTAAGAGTTTCTCCACCGGTGATCTCATTGCCTTGTCTGAGGAAATTCGTGCACGTATCATGGATGTTTTGTCAGTAACAGGGGGTCACCTTTCCTCCAACCTAGGAATTGTTGAATTAACCCTTGCATTGCACACAGTATTCAATTCCCCTCACGATAAATTGATCTTTGACGTTGGACACCAAACCTATGTACACAAGCTCTTAACTGGAAGAAACCCTCGCTTTCCAACGCTTCGGCAAACCGATGGACTTTCCGGGTTTTCACACCCGCCAGAATCCCCCCACGATCATTTCTATTCTGGACACGCTGGAAACGCCCTCTCTTTAGCTCTAGGAGTCGCAAAAAACCGAGATATTCGCGGAAAAGATAAGATCATTATTCCAGTTCTTGGAGATGCCGCTCTTACCTGTGGACTTACGTTAGAAGCAATGAATAACATCCCTCGAAAGCTTCAAAAATTTCTTGTTGTTCTCAATGACAACGCAATGTCGATTTCTAAGAATGTGGGAGCCGTCACTAACATCCTCAGTCGCTTTTTCAACAGTCCAACCGCAAACAATATTTATGAGGAACTTACTGAAATTGTGAATAAAATCCCCGGCTATGGTGAAGCCTTAGCCAAACAGGGAAATAGAGTGAAAGAGTCCATAAAGAACCTGATTAGCACAGCTCCCTTCTTCGAACAGTTTGGTCTTTCTTATGTTGGGCCCATTGATGGACACGACATTAAAAAGCTTATTGATACATTCGAAGCTTTGAAAAATGTGGATCACCCTACCCTTGTTCATGTTCTCACTGTCAAGGGACAAGGGATGAAAAATGCTATCAATAATCCTACTCCCTATCATGGGGCAAAACCATTTAATCGGGTGACTGGAGAATTCTACCCTCCAAAAAGCCTTAGTCCTACTTTCCCTAAGGTTTTTGGGAAACATATTTTGAAGATGGCGGACGAAGATCCAAATTTAGTGGCAATCACCCCTGCCATGCCCGTTGGATCCTGTTTAGACGCTTTTATGAAAAAATACCCTGAAAGGTGTATTGATGTTGGAATTGCTGAGGGACATTCTATCTCTTACGCCGGTGGGATGGGCCGTGGTGGAAAACTAAAAGTCGTTGCTTGCGTTTATTCCTCATTTTTGCAGCGAGCTTTTGATAATATTTATCATGATGTTTGCATTCAAGGCTCCCCTATCATCATTGCGATTGATCGAGGAGGTCTAGCCACAGGTGATGGAGTAACTGCCCAAGGTCTTTTCGATATTTCTTATCTTAATGCCATGCCAGAAATGGTGATTACCCAACCAAGGAATGGACATGTTTTCAAGGAACTGCTCGAAAGCGCCTTCGATTATCAAAAAACTGTTGCGATTCGATATCCTAACCTTTCTACATTCGAAGAAAACCTGCCAATTGAAAAAAGAACAATTGGAAAGGGGGATGTTCTTGCCGAAGGTGAGGATATCGTTATCATATCCCTAGGGCACATGAATCAAGTTGCCCTTGAAGCCCGTACTCTTTTAGAAAAAGAGGGGTTAACTGCCTGTGTCATCGATCCTGTTTTTATAAAGCCTCTTGATAAAGATCTTCTGATGTCTCGCATCAAAAAAACTCAGATAGTAATTACAATCGAAGAACACTCTCTACAAGGCGGACTCGGATCGATTATAAACAACTTTATGATGAACAACGGATTAGGCCACATTCGGGTGAAGAATTTTGGAGTCCCAGATACTCTTGTTGAGCATGGTGGGCACCAAGATCTCCTGAAAAAGTATGGAATCACTCCTGAAAAAATCGCTGAAGCTGTCCTTTCCCTTGAGAGAATAACATGAAGGTTGCCCTTTTTCCTAAAGTGCAAGAAGAAGCTTCTAAAAAACTTGCTCAAGAGGTTCTCGATTTTTTAACTAAACACCAAGTTGAAGTCGTTGTTGAGGATGATAAAGCGAGCGTGCTCGGAGCTTCCCCCCTTTCATCGGCTGATCTTCACTCTACCGATATCCTCATTACAATGGGTGGAGACGGGTCTATCCTGCGTGTTGCTCACCAGTATTCAAACTTAGATGCTGCAATTCTTGGAATTAATTTAGGCCATCTAGGATTCATGGCTGATGTAAAAATCTCCAATATTATCCCAGGTCTCGAAAATCTTGTGAATAATCGATTTACGATCCAAGAACGCATCATGATTGAAGGCGAGGCAAGCACCGGTCAGGAATTTTTCGCCATCAACGATTGTGTTCTTCACCGCGCTCGAAATCCCAGCCTTGTCGAAATCACCATCCATGTCGATAATCTTTTTCTCAATACCTTTGAAGCTGACGGTGTCATTATCGCAACTCCCAACGGATCCACAGCCTATTCCTTAGCGGCAGGGGGGCCAATTGTCAGCCCTGATATCGAAGCCTTTGTCATCACACCTATATGCCCACATACTATATCAAACCGCCCCATCGTTCTAACTCCAAGCCAAAATATCCGGATTGAATATAAGGGGTATAAAGGCCCTATAGAATTTGTCACCGACGGTCTCCACCACTTTGAAATGAAAGTTGGAGATCAAATTCATCTTAGAAAAAGCCAAAAAAAGTTCAAACTGGTCAATTTGAAGGGAATCGATTACTTCTCTACTCTGCGCCACAAACTTGGTTGGTCGGGGAAACTTCGGTAATGATTGGTCATTTATCAGAAGATGAATTGGTAGATCTGCTCGATCGCGCAGCTAGCCTCGTAGAGGTAGGTGCTACTTATTCTCACTATCGGAACAAAAAAAAACAATATATTGTTACCGGTCTTACTGTTATCGATGCCACTCAAAGCATTGGGGTGGCGTATCGCAAAAAAACAGGCTCTAAGGTACTTCAGAAGGTGACTTGGATTCGCCCTCTTGAGTCTTGGATAGAAAAAATATCCGTCAATAAAGAGATTATTCCTCGATTTCAAAAATTAAATTACTAAATACTTTTTGCAAAAAGTATTTAGCTTCCTTATAGAAGGGAAAAGGACTATTAGTTAACTATTTTGGGAGTCTCAAAACATGAAAATCCACTTTTCAAAACTTGCCTCAAGTGTCGCTTTTTTACTTGTTTTAGCATCATCGGCCTTTGCCGGCATCGATAAGCGACTGGACACTTTAGAAAAGGACATGCAGGAAATTTCTGCGCGAAACCCACAGGATACCCTAGGTGCAAACTTTACCTCAAGCCGCCCTGAAGTGAAGGGAACCAACTGGTTCCTGACATTTGATTTAACCTATTGGCACACTAAAATGGGTGGAACAGAGTATGCATACTCTCTTCACCCTCAAATCAACAATAGTGTTCTTCTTCCCGATATTAGTGGGGATCTTAAGGAGAATGGTTTTGGCTGGGATGTCGGTGTAAAAGTTGGTCTGGGGTATAAAACACTACATGGTGCATGGGATGCACTTATACGCTATACCTACTTTAATGGCGATGACATTTCAAGCTTATCAAAAGCAGAGCCCTCAGCCCTTATTTCATTAACTAACTTTGGACTACTTTTTGCAAGTAAGGTAAAATCTCACGTGGAAGTAGACTATGACAACATCGATATAGAGCTTGCATGCAGCTATTTTATCAGCAGACGCCTTGCTTTTCGACCTCATTTTGATATGAAAACAACGTGGATCGGCATCGACCAAAATGTCCAAATCACAGCATCATCGATTGACAATACCTCTAATACAGTTGGACTAGATTATAAAACCAAAGATGATTGCCGTTTTTGGGGATTAGGCCCTCGCGCAGGTATCGATAGTAAATGGTTTCTTGGATATGGCTTCCATTTCTTTGGAGATTTTGCTGGGTCTGTTCAATATGGATACTTTAAAACGGAAGCACATGAGTTTCTTCCACCAAGTGCTCAACCTGCTCTAAGTGGCGGAGAAGCCTTCAAAATAAAACATAAGTTTCATCGCTTCATTCCTTTTATTCAGCTGTTTCTTGGGCTAGGATACGATACTTACATCAATGATGAAAACCAACACCTTGCCTTCAAACTTGGATATGAGGTTCAATACTACTGGCGCGTGAATCAGATTAACAAGTCAGACAACTTTACTGCTGTAAGCGGCGACAATCTCACGCAAGTGCGTTTGATGTTTGAAAAAGCTTCAGAAGATCTTATGTTTTATGGAATCACTGTAGAGGCTCGCCTCGATTTTTAAGTGCATTCGTAAGAACTGCGCAATTGCAAAAGCTCCCAACTAAGGTTTAGGAGCTTTTTTATTTAGGAACCCTTATAGATACCAATAACAACGCCATTATAAAGCATTTCTTTCTTTGTACTATCATAGCAAAATGCTGGAACGTCATTGTGGTACCCATCTATCTTTAGTCGCTCTTCTAGTTTATTAGCGGAATCCTCAGCAAACACAAACCCATTAAATTCAGAGATTGACTGTTTAACCAAATCAACCATAAATTTCAAAGAATCAGAATCTGTAGGATCAAAGCTCCTTATCTGATCATTTAAAGCCTTTGTGTCTATTAAAACAAACCTTCCCGGAAGAGTTTGTAGTTTTTCCTTTGCAGTTTCAATCGCGCTACTAACTGTCTTCGATATAACACAGTCTGATTGAATCTTGGAGCGATCAACTCCTACTTCTTTAAGGCTTTCCTCTGTCATCATATACTTAAACCGCCACCCTTGAGGAAATGATGAATGAAAAACAATCCGATTAGTCCCTTCATACTTTTTATCCTTTCCTCCAGTACCATCAAATATAACACCAGCGCCAAACCCGCAACCTTGATCCCACATTCCTGTCTCGGCTCCAGTAGGAGTTAAATAAACCTCAGCATCAATCACCTTTGGATCTAATTCTTGAGTCATAATATTTTTATTATGAAAATCTGATAACCCTAGTTCTTTTCCAATCTGATCTAACATACAAAGCTTTTTTAAATATTTACTTAAGTCTTCAGTAGGATTTATTGTGTTTTCTTCTTTATCAACTCTATTTTCAATAAAATCAGCATACCCATAATGACCACTTTTATCTGCGTTACAAACCACCGCATAAGTTCCAAAACCCACTTCTTTAAATAAACCTTCTACTGAGTCGAATAATACCCGTTCTGGTAACATACTGCGAGGCTTATAGACTATACTTTTTCTATCAGAGAATGTGATTTTTAAAGGTATTTTTCCACTATAGTGTGATTCATCTCCAAGAGGTGTGATCTCTTTTATGGTGGCACGGTGACTAATCCCAAGGCAGTCAAGATCTCCTCTAGCAAGATCAGCCTTAGCTCTTGTCTCAACAGTCATAAGAAACTCTTTTGCATCTGTTGTAAGATTTTCGATAATAGTTTGTTTTACTTCAGGCCCCATTCTCCTCATGCATACATGAAAAGATCTTATCTGATAGATACTTTTTAAATGCAGGATTGATTCCCCCCTTGCAGAGACTTTCTTTAAACTTTGTAGCCTTACACAAGTCATCAACATATTTAACTACGAGCGCTTGAGCACTATCAAAATCCTCCTCGCCATCTTTATCTAATAACATTGTCGCTTCAATAATCGTAGGGTTTAATTGAGGGAAGGGTCTTTCTTTCTGCGAATAAAATAACAATCCACCTAAAACACAAATATTCCTAACAACGACAACACCTGAAATCATCGGATTCTCGTATATAAAATCACTACTAGCAGCAAACAAATTACTGGCAAATTCACCAACTCGTTCAGTAAAACTGATAGCCTGCACCTCATCAAAACCTGCGCAGCCAGAAATAACCGGTGTTATAGTGTGTGATACTGAATTACAAGCTGTCATTGCCTTTTCCTTTAACTTTATTAAATTGGTTAATAAGATGTTGAGCGTGCTGAAGAAACTCTTTCTTTTCTTTAGGAATCAGCTGCATTGATTCAGTAATATTTTCTTTAAACATTTCAAATTGCTCTAAAATGAGATAACTCTCAGATACATAGAGATATGCATGGAAGTTCTGAGGGTGGATATTTATGGCGTTATTAAAAGCTCAAATTGCGTCAGAATGCTGTCCCTGCAACTGAAAGGCTAAACCTAGCCCCTGTGAGATATCATAGTTCAATGGTAAAAGATAAGATAATGCATAGAATATTTGAGCTGCGGGTTCAGCTAAGCCTTGGCTTAAAGCGTCTTTTGCTGCGTGGTAGAAGATGTCTGCTAGTGATTTGGAGAGTGGATGGTCCATTTCAAGCTCAGATCGACCAGAAACCTCTGTGTATAGCTTTTTAAAATCTTTTATTTCTTTGATTACTAGTAAGTTAAATTCTCCTTCTAGATGAATTTCAGCCCACTCAAAAAAGAATGACTGCCCTTCAGTAAAAGAGAAGTTTTTCTTATATTTCTGATAATCAGTAAGATATCGTTTATTTTCAATGTTTAGTAAACGATTACATTCTAAACTAAAATTATTCATAATAACTCAATATTACTAATAATAGTTTAGTTAAAAATTAATTTTAAATCAACAAATAGTTAATAAATTCATATATTGCTGGTTATAGGTTATATAGAAGCATTTGAATGCAATTCACATCTCATGCTAAACTCCCCAAGCAAACAACCACTCAGGAGAATCAAGATGGCCGTTAATTTTCATGTTGAAGTCACTAAAGAGATTATTTTCCTCATATTTCATATGAAGCGATTCAACGCAAAACTAATGAACTTGGGCTGTCATCAGACTCCAGAGATAATATTTCCAAAGTGAAAAATGCTATAATAGTTGAAATTCTTTCTGAAATTTCAAATTTCCTTCTTACAGAAAAAACACAGATTCTCTATTCTCCAGAAAGGCGTATTGACGTGAAGAAACTTTCTCCTAAAATTCTTTTTCTCCAACCCATATTAGATAATCTCGACGAAAAATTAACAACTCTTTACCCACAGGTTTTTACCCAACAAAATCATTGGACGACGCGACTTTAGAATTGGTCAACAACCCTTTTTTCGTAAAGAAGCCAAAGGACCCGAAAATCTCGCGACCTGCAAAAGTTATGGATCTCTATCATCCCAATAATTGCCAAAGTTTCTGCATAAATGGATGAGATTTTTAAGCCTGAAGTGAAGTGCACACTCAAAACTTAAGTTAGTAGCTCGTTTCATCGATCGAAACTTTTCCACGAAAAATCCGATAGATCCAATAGCCGTAAGCAAGAACCATGGGTACCCCAATCCCTGCAATAGTGAGAACCACTTTAAAAGTCGCCACAGTAGCCGAGCTATTGAACAATGTGAGACTGTAGGATGGGTCAAGGCTTGAACGAACCATATTAGGGTAGGTTCCGAGCCCAAAAAGAACAAACAAAAGAGCAATACTAATCGAAGAAAAGATGAATGCCGTTCCATCCTTGCTGCGGCAGGCAAACAGAGGAACACATATAATCGCAAGCAGCGCAAGAATTCCCATTAAAAATAAAGCAGGGGTCCCTTTCATCAGGTCGATCATATGAGGCTTGTAGATAAGCGTCATAATAGTTGTTGCGATGTAGCAAATAATAAAAATAATAATCGTAGGGCTTATCCAGCGGCGGATCCTCTCATGCATCGCCCCCTCGGTTTTCATTAGCATATAGATGGCCCCGTGCATCATAAACACCGTCACCCCAAGAATTCCAACAAGTATCGTATAGGGAGTAAAAAAACCCGTAAATGAGCCTTGAAACACTTCATTCTGATCAATTGGAATCCCGACAATAATGTTTCCCATTAAAACACCGATCGTAAATGCGATCACATAAGAACCAATACTGAACATATAATCCCAAAAGCAGCGCCAGCCCTTGGACTCCTGTTTCGAGCGAAATTCAATTGCCACTGCGCGGATCATCAGCCCCATAAGCAAGATCATGATGATAAAGTAAAAAGAGGAACAAATCGTTGCGTAGACAGGAGGGAACCCAACAAACATCGCTCCAAACACAATCACAAGCCAAACTTCATTTCCATCCCAAACAGGACCTATTGCATTAAGCATCAGCCTCCTCTCTTGATCATCACGCGTGAAAAGATGAAGGCAGCCCACACCAAGATCAAAACCATCGAGTACAGTATACATGATGACACTAATCCCAATGACGGCATACCAAATAATTTGAAATGTTTCTAAAAGCATTTAAGTCACTCTTCCTGCTGTAGGATAGGGGTTTCGATAAACTGCGGCTCCTTCAATACCATCTTCTTGAGGGCCATCCTTAATCTTGCGGTTCAAGAGAAAAATAAAGAGAGAAAAGAGAAAAATATAGGTCACGCTAAACATGATCAAGGAGCCAATTACCATTCCCTTATCAACAGAAGGTGACACCCCCTCCGAGGTCCGCATGATATTCCATACAACCCAAGGTTGTCTTCCAAGTTCTGAAGTAAACCATCCTGCTTGATTTGCAATAAAGGGGAAGCACACAGAAAATACCAGAAATCGAAGGCTCCATTTAGCTTTTTCAAACGTCTTTCGCCTCCAGATAATCGCCCCTAAGATGATCCCTAAAAACATTCCACACCACATGTAGATCATCAAGTGATAAGCTTGAAATACTGCATTTACTTTAGGCCAGTCGGTTTCAGGGTACTGATCAAGACCAACCACCGGCGTTGTTGTATCTCTGTTAACTAAAATACTAAGAAGCCCTGGAACTTGAATCCCCTTCACCTCACGATTTTTTTGATCAACCCACCCCACTAAATTCATTGGAGCATCAGGCTTGGTTTCAAAGACTCCCTCCATTGCCGCCAGTTTTGTTGGCTGATACTTTGAAACAATCCTTGCAGAGCTATCTGCTGAAACAAGCTGCAAAAGCACCATTACGGCACCAATAATGAGCCCCCACCGCATACTTATTTTTGCAAACTCAATATGCCGCTTTTTCAGTAGATAATAAGCTGACACGCTAATAACCATAAACGCACCCGTCAACCAACACCCTATGAGCACATGGGTAAGACGGTCTAAAAATGAGGGATTGAAGATCATAGCCCAAAAATCTGTAAGCACAGCCCGCGCCTCCCTACCTGTTCCAACTACCTTGTATCCAGCAGGAGTTTGCATCCATGAATTTGCTGCTACAATCCAGGTCGCACTGAAGTGGGATCCGGTTGCTACACAAATCGTCGCTAAGTAGTGAATGCCAGGCCGTACCCGATTCCAGCCAAAGAGCATCAAACCAATAAATCCTGCCTCCAAGAAAAAAGCAAAGATCCCCTCAGCTGCAAGTGCACTTCCAAACACATCCCCAACAAAACGAGAATACATCGACCAGTTATTCCCAAAGGCAAAGAGTTGCACCAATCCTGTTGAAACACCAAGGGCAAAGCTTAAAGCAAAGATCCTTGCCCAGAACATGGCAATTTTTCGATACCTCAGATCCTTCTTTTTAAGATAGATCCCCTCCATGACAACAATCATCAAACTAAGTCCGATACTCAGAGGAGGGTACAGGTAGTGAAAACCACTTGTTAATCCAAATTGAATTCTAGAAAGAGTCGTTACATCCATAGCAATACACAATTTTTTGTACCCAAACTATTCTCTATAAAATATATTTGTCAACTCCCCTATCCCAGGAACTCTGTATTTTACCCTAAACTGCCCTCTATCTAAACGAATAGAATGACGGTCATACTCTCATCTACTTGCTTCTATATTCATCCGACCTAAACCCTACTTGAGCATAAGTGGGCTGAAAGGCTAAAAATGCAAGCTTGGTAAAAACCCCACAAAAAACATCGTCCTTCACGTCACAGGGACGCTGTAAAAAATATAGGCAAATCTTTGCTAAGAGGTGAGAAATTTCGAGTGGAATAAATTTGGTACGTTTACCCTGATGCACACTGGATCTTCCTTGCGCGCAAGTCTAAGAAAGCTTATAATGCACCTATTATGGCATTCTACTACACGATCAGTCCTATCATAGAGATTGTGATCATTGCAATCATGATCAACTATATCCTATCATTCTTCTGGAACACCCGTTCCATGGACTTAATCTTGGGTCTACTTGCCTTTTTACTTATTTTTGCCGCTTCATCTGTTTTCAACCTTCCGGTACTACACAAATTATTGCTACAGATTTCAAGTGTTGCGGTGATTGCTGTCTTGATTATTTTCCAGCCAGAGCTCCGTGTTGCTTTATCAAAATTGAGCTTGAAGGGGAAAAGGTATAAGGAAATCACTGAATTTGATAAGTTTCTGGATCAATTGGCAACCTCTGTCTACCGCCTCTCTGACAAGAAAATTGGCGCCTTGATTGCCCTGGAGAATGAAGATTCCCTAGATGAGTTTGCTTTAAAAGCCGTCATGCTCAACGCAAATTTCTCCTCAGAACTTTTGGAGTCAATCTTTACAACAACAACACCGCTCCATGATGGTGCATTGATTATTCATGACCTGACGATTGTTGCAGCTTCTGTGATTCTACCTCTTGCAGAGGACTCCGCGCAGATTTGGAAATCGATGGGAACGCGCCATAGGGCAGCACTCGGCGTGAGCCAACTCACGGATGCCCTCTTGATTGTGGTTTCTGAAGAGACGGGAAAAGTTTCAATTGCTCGAGATGGAATCATGACTCATGGAATCAAAATTGATCGATTTAAAGGAATTATCCGCAGCGTCTTCAACCCTCCCCTTAAAAAGACTCTTCAATCACGTTTTAACATCCGGGAGTGGCTAAGAAAATGAGAACACTCCTCAAAAATCTATTTATCAATAACTGGCCACGGAAATGCCTTTCGATCATTTTGGCTATTGCTATTTGGTTTTTGGTTAATAAATCACTTACTACGAACAAGACCATTAACAATGTTCCCGTTAAAATTGAAAATATTCCTCCTGGGAAAACCGTAGAAGGTGTGCAGTCAAATGGCTTCTTGAACAGACGTGTTAGCTTAACGCTGACAGGAAACAAACAACTCCTAGAAGATTTGAATTCGAATGATATCCAGATTGTTTTCGATGCTTCCGGACAAGAGGGTGAATGGATCGCATCGATTGGGAGAAAGAATATCCGGTCGGATAACCTTGATGTTAATGTTTCGCAAGGAATTAGCCGAGTGTCGCAACAAAATTTTATCATCAAGCTAACAAAATTGGTCACAGAAAAAATTCCAATTATTATCACTCAGCCCATTGGAGAAGCTCCAAGGGGATATCAATTCTTGGATATCTGGCCCTACCAACTCTTCATTACTGTTAGCGGCCCAGAAGACCAAGTCAAGCATTTAAAAAATCGTGGACTCAAGCTCACCTTCAATTTGAATGATATCTCGAGAACTCAACTGGATGAGCTGGGAGGAAGCAGCACTAAAAAACACTCGGATGTTGTCAGCTTCTTTGTACCAAATAATTGGAAGCAAATATCCCTTCCACTTCTCTCTACAACTCCAATTGAAATTAATGACCCAGATGCAAAATACTTGCGGATCGACTTCATCCGATATGAAATGCTAAAACTCGATGCTCCAGTTCCCGTAACTCTTTATTTCCCTCCCTCTGTTGCAGGTGTCGTCAATCCATCAAAGGTCTCTCTAATTCCGAATACCTTTGTCGAAAATCGGAACGGAATCAAGATGATCACAGACACTCTCTATGCCAAAGGTGTCAGCGCTCTCTTTTTAGATGTCATCAAAAATATGGTTGAAATTGCTGTCGTTGTGCGTCCAGGTGAAGAGGAATGCCTTCAATCAAGCATCCAGTTTATCAACGCAAAGGATCTCGAAGAGCGCTATATCCGCTTCCTCAAATCTGATGCTTCTGATGACGAGATGCGAGACCTTCAACCTCAGCTCAGAGAAGCTTATTTGCGAAACCGCTTTAGAAACTATATGCACCGCTTTCAACTCTATAAATCAGCAAGTGAGCCCTTGAAAATTTGCCCCAAATTGCAAGGAAATTCTATCACTATAACTGAAGTGAAGGATCATGACTCTTAAGCCTATTCAAGTTTGTTTGCAATCGCGACATATTGAGGCAAGAGGAGGGCTTGAAAAATGGGCCCGAAGGATTGCTAAAGGATTTACAAAAAGGGGCGCTCACGTTCACCTGCTCACATCCGATGAGCGTGTAAAAAGTTTGGTTCACCCCCTTATTCATACCCACATCCTTTCAACCTCAAAAATACTTTCTCACCGCAAAATGAAGTATTTTGATCATTTGTGCAAAAAATGGCAAAAGACTCATAGTGCCGACATCGTGTTTGGCATTGATCGAACAAGTGACCAAACCCACATCCGAGCAGGGAATGGCGTCCACGCAGCATACTTAGAACAAAGACAAAAGCACGAAAACTATACCCCTTTGAAAGCAGCTTTCAATCCCTTAAATAAAACAATTCTTGAGATTGAGAAAAAAGCATTTGAAAACCCGCAATTGAAAGTCTTATTCACCAACTCGTATATGGTGAAAAATGAAATCCTCAAACACTACAATGTCTCCCCAGATATTATTGAAGTCATTCACAATGGTTTAGAATGGAAGGGGATGGAGGACGATTTCAATACGTGGGTAGAAAAAAAAACCATGGTTGCAAAACACTTGGGTTTAAATCCCTCTCATTTCCATTTTCTATTTGTAGGGAATGGATATGAACGAAAAGGTCTTACCCTTCTTTTAAAAGCTATGCAACTCTTAACCCAAAACGATGTTCATCTCTCTGTTGTGGGAAAGGATCGAAACATCGAATCGTTCATTGCCCTGGCAAAAGACTTAGGGCTTTCTGAAAAAGTGAGTTTTTTTGGCGCATCGCAGAATATTCGCCCTTTCTACCAGGTTGCTGATGTACTTGCAATTCCTTCTATCTACGATCCCTTTGCTAATGTAACAGTCGAGGCCCTTGGAATGGGTCTCTTTATTGTTTCATCGAAGAATAATGGAGGGTATGAAATTCTGCGAGAAGAAAATGGATGCATCATTGAAGATCTTAAAAGCCTTGATGCCATTCATGCCTCTCTTCAGACCGCCCTCATGCATTCCAAAACCTGGGTCCGCTCTAAGACCATTAGAAGTGGGGTTAAGCACCTTGATCTTTCCAATCAATTAAAATCTCTCATTGATATCAGTTTAGAGCGCACATGAACCTTTCCTATCTTGCTATTAGAGCCCTTACGTTCCCCTTTAGCCTCCTCCCTTTTGGGGGAATTCACTTCCTTGGAAAAGCTTTAGGATCCCTAGCATACCATGTGCTAACTAAATACCGAAAAAGAACGCTTTCAAACCTCTCGCTTGCAGAAAATTTGGAACTCAAAAGCCTGAAGAAGACAGCAAAAGGAGCCTTTCAAAACCTAGCGATTACCTGCCTTGAATATCCTAAGTTTGCCCGCATAAAAAACACTAAAAAGGTTATCCAATGCGAAAACCCCAAAGAAGCTCAAAAAATTATCAATGAAGGAAAAGGAATCATATTCTTTTGTGGTCATCAAGCTAATTGGGAGCTTCTCTTTATTGAGGGAACGCAGCGCATGCCTGGAGTAGCGATTGGACGCCCTGTTAAAAACGCCTCCCTCTATGAATGGATTGTTTCAATTCGGGAAAAGTATGGTGGAACGATTATCCCCCCAAGGCAAGCAATCAAAGGTGGACTCCGTGCTTTAAAACAGGGGGAATTTTTAGGAATTGTTGGAGACCAAGGAATGCCTGAAAGTTCTTATGCTTTCGACTTCTTTGGAAGGCGCGCTTGGACCACTCCTACCCCTGCAATCCTCTCGTATAGAACAGGATGCCCCATCATAGTTGCAACCATCCGACGTAATAAAGAAAAATACCTGATCCATTATTCCGATCCCATTTGGCCAAACTCTGAAAAATCAATGGAAGAAGAAATTCATCGAATGATGAAAGAATCTCTTCATCTTCTAGAAGCAGATATCCGAAAATGTCCAGAACAATGGCTTTGGCAACATAACAGGTGGAAACAGGAAACTCCTGTGAATGTTTATTACCGCTACCGTTGGGATGCAATCTTAATCTTATTACCAGAAGGGTTTGCCCCTAATGATCTCAAAACTTTTAGAGAAATCTACCCTCAGGCATTTATTACTATTCTAGCTCCTAAAGGAATGGAAATTTTCCTTTCAGACGTCGAAATCATATCCTATGAAAACAAAAGCGCTCTCTATTTAAACGATTACCGCTTCAAACTCGTCTTCAATTTCACCTCTGGCCCAGGACTACGAAAGCACTTTTTAAAGCTTAGTGCTTTTGATGTTTTAGACCTAGATGGTCTCAGAAAGGCCGCTTCAGAGCATTTACATGAAGGAGATTCTTTTTCAATGCTCTTGAAAAAGGCACTCACCCGCCCCAACACCCTATGGAAAAAAGATGCCTCATGACCGGTTCTACATTGATGTCCCCTTGAAAGGAGAAGTTTTCTTAGATGGAGAAGAATTTCATCATCTTTCTCGCGTGATGCGAAAAAAAGAGGGAGATGTTGTCGAACTGCTTAACGGAAAAAATACCCTGGCCCTTGCAACCCTATCAAGCATTTCAAAACGTGAAGCCTCTTTGACAGTGATCCGGTCAGAAGATAAAAAAACTTTACTGCCTTCTCTCAAACTCATTCAGGCTATCCCAAAACTAAGCCATTTAGAACTCATTTTGCAAAAGGGAACAGAACTTGGAACTTCCCATTTTTATCTTTATCCTTCATCTCTAAGTGAAAAAAAAGAACTTTCAGCCAATCAAAAAAGGCGCCTCCATTTGATACTCATCGGTGCAATGAAGCAGTGTGGCCGCCTAGATCTCCCCATCTTAGAATGGGAATTTCCCTCTTTAGAGGGGAAAGTTTTCTTTGGCGATCTTTCCCTTGATCCTCCTTCTCTTTCTGAAGTTGCCTCCCTTCCCGCCACTTTTATTGTCGGTCCTGAAAAGGGATTCACCAAAGAGGAAATTGCTGATCTCCATACAAAAGCGCAAGGAGTGCGTATTAATCCTTATACGCTACGCGCAGAAACAGCTGCCATTGCAGGTCTTGCTATTCTAGCTCAATCTTAAACAATTTGGCATCCGCATAAACTTTACGCTTCCAAATTAATTTGGAGAGTGTTTACTTAAAAAATTATTTATGGGATTCTGACCTTTTTCTCAATCGAAAATTGAGAGGATCAAGATGGATTGTTGCAAAAAGTGCCGAGGACAAGCATTGGTTAAAAATGGTCATATCAGAGGGCAACAACGCTATAAATGCAAAAATTATGGGTGTAGTTTCATCTTTGGCGACAAACGTGTAAAGCCGGAAGCAGCAGCTAAAAGAGCTTTAGCTGTCATCTTTTATTCACTAGAAAAAGCATCATATGATTTTATAGCTAAGTTATTTGGAGTTACTATAGCTGCCGTCTTAAAGTGGATAAGAAAAGAGGGTGCGCTCATAGACAAACCTAAGGTTTCTTCAAGTATTAAGGAAATGGAGTTTGATGAGATGTGGCATTTCATTAGTTCAAAAAAAACAAACTGTGGATCATCAAAGCCTTGGATCGTGCTTCAAGAAAGACTGTCGCATGGGTGCTCGGTCGTCGTAGCGCTGCAACGTTCCGAAAACTCTATGGTAAAGTCAGCCACCTAACAGAGTGTACATTTTTCACAGACGACTGGCCTGCTTTCGCAAAGGTTCTTCTAAAAGACCGACGTGTAATAAGAACGTCTGGAACGATTGCTATCGAACAAGATAACAGCAATACTCGTCATCACTTTAGGAGAATGACAAGAAGGACAAAAGTGGTTTCTAAAACGAAGGAAATGGTTGATACAACTACCAAATTATGGTGTGCTCTCTCAGATCCTGAAATATTCGCTTCGTTTCAAAAGTTAGGAATATCAACCTTTAAGTAAACACTCTCAAATTTATCAAAAAGCATCCAAGATGCGAATATTTTACTGAACTCAACATGTTTATATCCTGAGTCATCTAAAATTCCTCAGTTCTAAACAGCCTCATGAAGGATCTGTCTAATAGCACGATCGGTATATTTCTTTCTTTTTAAGAAAAAATTTACATAGAATATTGTTATTGAATAACAATTGTTGATTTATTATACTAATGTCGATTTTTTAAAAAAGGTGTTATTATGATCAGTTTTGTTAGTTCGTCATCTAAATATATGAATTGTCTAAGCTTAAAAAAAGCTACTTTATCTGTAAATTTTCAGTCTCGTTGGAAAGCTGTTAGATGGTGTAGTTACATAGCAGAAAGGGGGGAAATCCATTATATGGATTCTCAATTTAAAGGTGGTGATGTTTTAGACAAAAAAAATGGACGCAGGCCATCTCTTATTGTCACACCAATAGATATAGCTAAAGAGACTAAAGCCGTTGTTATGGCTCCTCTTAGTAATGCTAATGGTAAAAAAAATACTAAATTTTCTTTTATTATTTCTAAAAAAACTACAAGTTTTGAAAGAGATTCTCTTGTAAACACAGCCCAATTATTTACAACTTCAATTACACATTTTTCTAAAAACTCATGTTCCGGAATATGTCTAACAGATGAAAATTCTTGGAAAGAAATCAATGAAAGACTTGAAACTGCAATATCTATATTTGCAAAATTCAAGCACGGAATCACTCCAAAGTTTACTCAGGGTAAAGTAGTTAGAATAGTCGAAGGTCCTGCACTTGGACTCCTTGGAGTTATAGTTTCTAATGATGTGGGAAATCATTTCTCCAAGATTGTAATGATTTCAAGTTTATTGACCAATAAACTTAGCAACTTTGAAGTGCCTGTTAATTTAAAATCAGTCAATTCTGACGATTTATATGCGCACTGTGGACAAATAGATACACTTTCACAAACAAAGATAGAGCCTGTTGAGGATTTACCTAAGAATACATTGGACACAATTTATAGCAAACTTCGCCTTACAGTTGGATTGCCCAAATTAGATGTATAAAACTTTCTCATTTCTCTGTGTCATGACGCAGCGGTAGTCATTTTAGCCCTGTTTAAGTTTATTGAACAAGAATACCTTAGAACTTTTTAGGAAGTAATTAGATCTTTTATAAGGAAAGTTCTGAAAGATATCTTTCAACTTGTGATTCCTCGTGGCTTACTACGGGGTCACTGTTTGTGAATAAAGCTTTTAAGAAAAAAGCAGGGCGTCCCGAAATAGAAAATTCCCGTAATACCTCGCTGCTTGCCGTGGGAATATGAAATTTTAGGTCTGCGTCATTTATTGGTACCACAATACTTAAGCAATTTATTGACAAAATTTTATATGAAAGTTAACTTAGTCTTACTTATCAGCAAATGAGGTGAATGATGATTACTAAATGCTTCAGAATGGGAATACTTGCCAAAGCTTACGAGAGTTTCTCTCTCCAATCTAGATCTCAACATAGCAGTGCTTCTTCTGAACCGAAGAAAACACAAGAAATATTTGACAAGGTCAAGGATTTTGAGCCTAAGGAAATCGCAAACAATTCGGATTTTATCGAAGAACTGGGTAAAGAGTACGAAATAGCAGCAGAAGATGAAGATTTTCAAAAAACAACTGAGTTTTGTACATCATTCTTTGAGAACAAAATAAAACGTTTAGACTCCTCTTTATATCGCTTAAAAGGGTCCTGATTTTTTTTAATCTTAATGTGCAAATTTCAGATCTGGCAGGCAATTTTCACCTTCTCCTAACACAAACCGCACACTCTCAGTCGCATTGATCTCTTAGGAGGTTTTGTCATAGGAGGCCACCATTGAAGCGCTGACATGTCCCATGGCGCATTCAGCGACGTCGGCACTAAATGAAAGGAGTTTATTGGACATTCTTGTTAGGATTCTTGCGAGTAGTCCTGATAAATTCGATGCATTATAGGTTCCATAAATCTTGGCACCTTGGGCATATTGACTTAAGTTGTAGGCACTTTCTAATGAATCTGATCTTGAGTTTTGAATTCCATTGATAAATCCTATGGCGCCATTTTGAAGGTCAAAAGAGCCGACTTGAAAAGCTCCTGAATTTCCAATTCCATAATCTGCAGATAGGGAAGCGAGGGTATTTGAAATGCCAACTACTGAGGTTTTTTGATAGGCAAAAGAGGCAAAACGCCCATCTAAGTCGATGTAACTGACGGGGTCGCCGTTTGTATAGGAGTAGAGGTCCATGCAGAGGGGGTACCCAACGGGGTCGGGGCTGATAAACCTCCCTGATTTTGGATCGTAATATCTTTTTTCCATGAGGATGAGTCCTGTGGGGTCTTGGGATTTGCTATGCCAGAAAAGGGATTGCGCATAGGAGAGGAGGTCTGTGGGAATAAATGGCGGAGCTTGGGGACCATAGGATGAGCAAGCTTGAGGGGTATATTCGACGTTTTGCTCGGTGATGATTGCGGTCAGTTCGTTTAAGGCATTATGCATGAGGAAGGCAAAGGCCTCTGCTTCATCAATGAGGGCATCACAAGAATCTGGTCCATAGAGTTTCCAGAAGGTTTTATTCCCCATCTGAATCCCGATTTCTTGGAATTCTTCCTTGGGGTCGTAAAAAGAGGTTGCGGCTTGAAGCCTCTTCATATGTCTCTTTACATATGGGATGATCACGATCTGAACGAGTATAATATTCTAAAATACCATCAATACATGTTATGCAATAGATTCTCTCTGGAGGAAGTTCGTGCCTATCTGGACCATAAACAAAAATCATTATTTCTACATTTTTAGCAGTGAAAGGATAGTTGTGAAGGTAAGGTCTAACTTCCTCATTGTTATTAATATCAGATAAATATTCTCTAAGAGCATAAACAATCAGCTCTCTTGCTTCCTCGAGATCTACTTCATGAAAAAACTGGAAGCTCATGTGCATCGCTTGAATATCGTGCATCATCCCCCCTCCTGTTCCTATAAGATAAAGTTTCTTTTGCTCCTCTAATTTCTTAGCGGTATTTGCTGTGATCGCATCCGCTAGCTTTACATACCGAGGAGATTGGTAGCCGAGAGAAGAACAACCAAAAAGAAAAGAGAGAATAATTATCATTATCCCGGAATTAATAATTATTTTCATTCTGTATCTCCATATTTTTTTATATAGTTTTTAATATGACGCTCTATTGTCTCTGAAAAAGTAGGGCTTGCAAATTCATGATCCCATAATTTAGCGTTGGGATGAGGCTGCAATATATGAAGTTCACTTCCATGTTTGAATCTCCCTATGATGTCAAGACGTGTGACAAAATCCCGTCTGCTCATGTAGTTATTAGACCGAAAGCATAATTCTTCTGGAATAATGACAGAGGGATTAATCGCCAGGACAATAATTCTTTGGCGAACCGATTCCGAAGAAGCGATAAGGGCGTTCTTGACATGGTCAGCTCCTCCACTATGGCAAATTTGCAAAAAATTTGCTTGAAGCCTCTTCGTATGTCTCTTGATGAATGGGGTGATCATCATCTGCACGAATGTAATATCTTAATATGCCATTACGAGATGAAACGTAGACGATTTTTTCTGGAGGGAGCTCATGCCTATCTGGGCCAGAAATGAATATTCTTATTTCTACATTTTTAGCAGTGAAAGGATAGTTGTGAAGGTAAGGTCTAACTTCCTCATTGTTATTAATATCAGATAAATATTCTCTAAGAGCATAAACAATCAGCTCTCTTGCTTCCTCGAGATCTACTTCATGAAAAAACTGGAAGTTCATGTGCATCGCTTGAATATCGTGCATCATCCTGCCTCCTGTTCCTATAAGATAAAGCTTCTTTTGCTCCTCTAATTTCTTAGCGGTATTTGCTGTGATCGCATCCGCTATCTTTTCATAATGCGGTAATTGATAGCTGAAAGAAGAACAGCCAAAAAGAAAAGAGAGAATAGTTATCATTATCCCGGAATTAATAATTATTTTCATTCTGTATCTCCATAATCTTCTATATATTCTTTAATATGACGGTTTATTGTCTCTGAAAAAGTAGGGCTTGCAAAATCATGATCCCATAATTTAGCGTTGGGGTGAGGTTCTAGTATATGAAGTTCACTTCCATGTTTGAATCTCCCTATGATGTCAAGACGTGTGACAAAATCCCGTCTGCTCATGTAGTTATTAGACCGAAAGCATAATTCTTCTGGAATAATGACAGAGGGATTAATCGCCAGGACAATAATTCTTTGGCGCACAGATTCTAGAGAAGCGATAAGAGCATTCTTCACATGATCCGCTCCTCCACTATGGCAAATTTGCAAAAAATTTGCTTGAAGCCTCTTCGTATGTCTCTTGATGAATGGATTTTCTTGAATGAATCTCAGGAAGGTCCAAATAGTAATTTATAACACCATTAATTGCTGAAATATAATAAATTTTATCCAAGGAAGGATCTGATCCATCCGGATTATAAATCCAAATATGAATTTCTACGTTTTTAGCAGTAAACGGATAATTGTGAAGATAATGTCTAACTTTCTCATTATTATTAATATCTGACAGATACTCTCTAATAGCATAAACAATCAGCTCTCTTGCTCCCTCAAGATCTACTTCATGAAAAAACTGGAAGCTCATGGCTAGCATTTCTATTTTATGCATCATTTGTCCACCAGTTCCGATTAAGACCAGGTTTTTTTTCTCTTTTAACTTTTTCGCGGTCTCTTCAGTGATTTGATTAACGATTTTTTCATCATCTGATAATTGGTATGTCATGGAATCACAACTAAAAATTAAAGAAAGCATCAACAAAACCAGTGAAAAATTTAAAAAATG